>CAXBMX010000032.1:0-55221 GCA_963977055.1 uncultured Verrucomicrobiales bacterium | reverse complement strand
GGCGTAGGTGACGTCGTTGGTGAGATTCTGGGTGGCGGTCGGAGTGGCGTTGCCTGTGGTGCCTGCGGTGTGATTGCCGGCATTGACGGTGATGTTGCCACCGATGGTGCCGCTGCCCCCGATGGTGCCTCCGTTGACAGTGACATCACTGCCAGTGGCGGTGGAGCCGTTGATCAGCAGGGTGCCCGTGTTGACGGTGGTGTCGCCAGTGTAGGTGTTGGCGCCATTAAGCGTGAGAGTATCAAAGGCTTGTACAGAATTTATCACCAGGCCAGAGTTGCCACTGATGACACCTCCAAGGTTCAGCGGCCCATCGTTTGCAATCGTCAAGGTATCATTGAGAGTGATATTGGTGTTGTCACTGAAGGTGCCAGGTGAGCTACTGATCGTCTTGGTGCCACTGGAACCAGACTGAACGATGATAGCTGCCTTGGTGGTAAAGGTTCGGGCTCCACCGGAAAATTTTAGCTCGGCATTAGCGGAGCCTGTCGTATCACCCAGATAAATCGTGGTGGGGGCAGTACCCATGGAATCGTTATCTGCTTGCGCCTCAAACTTGCCAGACTTGATCTCGATGGTGGAGACGCTGACACTATTGCTACGCGAAGTCACTGAGCCACCATTTGAGTTCACAACGAAGGTGCCCAAACCACTGATGTCACCTACAAAGCGATTGCTGGAGCTCGCTGCTTGATCACTGCTATACTCAAAGGTAGCTCCGCTAGCGATCGAGATTGCACCGCTGTATTCCCCGACCTTGCCCGACCCGCCGATCTCAAGTGTTCCTTGGCTGACAGTGGTGTCGCCGCTATAGCTGTTGATACCCGTGAGTGTGGTGGTTCCCACGTTGGTTTTGGTCAGGTTGCCGGAACCGCTGATCACACCACCGAGGGTCAGCGTGGAACTATCCTGCACGATCACATCATCGTTCAATGTGATTGAAGTATTTTCTGTGTTGATCCCAGTGTTAAGAATTGTCTTGGTGCCACTAGATCCAGCTCGGACGATAATGCCAGCCTTGGTGGTGAAAGTCCCGGTATCTCCGGCGTAACTCAGCGTGGCATCGGCCGCGCCGCCGGTATCTCCGAGGTTAATGGTGGTGCCCACTTGGCCCAGGGAAGTAACGTTACCCGAGCCACGAATCGTGCCTTGATTGATCTCGATATTGGCCACACTAGTATTGCCAAGGAACCGCAGTTCGCTGTCGTCGCTGTCCTTGATCAAGGTTCCGTTGCCACTGATGGCTCCATTGTAACGTGCATTAGTGCCCCCCTGGCTGCTGCTGTATTGGAAGACCGCACCGTTGGCGATGGTTATAGCTCCCACTGATATAGTATCACCAGTCCCTCCCAATTTGCCCGAACCGCCGATCTGGAGCGTGCCGGCGCTGACGGTGGTGGTGCCGGTGTATTCGTTGACACCAGTGAGGATCAGGATGTTTGCACCGGTTTTGGTCACATCGAGCGCGAAGGTAGCAGGATCGGAAATATTACTATCATTGTCACGAATCGCACCCGTAACCGTGATGTCACCATTAAGTGCATCAAAGGTAGCCGTTCGCACCCCTCCCACATTGCCAGTAGTACGATTGAAGTTGGTGTTGCTGAGGGTGAGAGCGCCACCATCACTGCTGCTGTTCCTGATGGTACCGTCTTGTCTGATGAAAAACTGGTTGGAAACCGTTTCATTGCCCGTGCCGATATAGTCGATAACACCTGTGGTGCCCGTCCAGAATTCAACATTGCCGGTTCCAAGAGCCCCATTGGAGAACTCCACATGCATTCCATCCCGAATTCTCGTACTGGTGTAGACGTTGGCAGCATTGATCAGGCGAAGCGTACCGTTGCCCCGCACGTCGATGATCGACGTGGACGTGATCTGACCATCGATCACCAGGGTATTCCCTGCGTTATCAACCCTGAAGTCTCTTCCTCCGTTGGCATTCAAATCAAGCGTGATGGTACTGATGCCCGAACTGGCTGCCGCCGAGTAGAGGATGTCATTGGTGCCGTTGTTACGAATGTCCATCACATTCCCCGTCAGGTTGAACCCGGCTGATTGAATATCCAGACTGAGAATGGTGTTGTCCGCGAGGTCGTTGTTGGTCGTTTCTCCCGTGCCGGCAAAGACAAGGTCATCGTTGTCAACAGGGTCGGCAACAGGGTCTCCCGCCCAGTTGGCGTTTGTTGACCAGTTGCTGTCCCCACCGCCGCTGTCCCAGGTAAACTCGGCAGCATCTGCAGATCCGACGGCGAGTAACAGGAGGCTTGCTGCGGTGAGGCACGCGGTGTGCTTTCTTGCGCTTGAAAGTGCAGGTGTGTATCTGGGAGTGTCTGTATTCATGGTCTTGCGGTGGTTACATGGAGGGTTACTTATCGGTGCGCCGATCAGGCTGGGATTAAGGGGTGACGTTTTTTCCTCCAGCGTTCCCTCTCAGGCATTCCTGCTCAGAGAAGATGAAGTCGCGCATACGGCGATCAGGCGGACTAGGATTTTCATTTTTTCGATCAAATTGAGACGTCGTCACATCAAACACTCCGTAAAGCTTCATCATTTGCCGAAAAAAGATTATTCGGGCGTTTCACCTCGGCCGCGGCGGGGGAGGAAGCGCTGTGAGGAGCCGCGGGAGAAATGGATGGAAAGTCTTCTTTTGTTTTATTTCACGAGCAGCGGTTGCAGGGTGTCACTGCGCCCCGAACCCATCGAACTCGCCAAAGAAGGTGTTTCGATTGATCTCCCAGAGCAGGTAGCGATAGCGCCCCAAGCTTCCCCGGGGCGCAGTGATCGAGCAGGCCTGTTGCGCGGGACGGTCCAGCCTATCATTGACCCGGAAGAACTGATCACTGTTGACTCGAGCCAGCCGTGTCCATCCTGCTTGCTGTCGCGGGAGGCTTCATCATTTGCCGAAATTTAATGGCCTGATTCCGGTTCCGTGGCTGTCGCCGTTTGGCTTTTTGACGTGGCTCACTTTGCTTTGGGCCTGCTTGCTCCGATCACGTCAGGTGCCTTCAGTCTTCGCTGCTTCACGAAGTCGGTGAAAACACGGTGGAGTTGCTCAAACTTTTCCGGATGCTTTTTCGATAGATTGTTTTGTTCAGTCAGGTCTTCATCCAGATTGAACAGTTGAAAGTGTGATTGTTCCAATTTGGCGGCATCCGTGTTCCTGGAGGGTGCCACTATTTTCCAGTTACCCAGGCGAACGCTGTGCCTGCCCTGGACCATGGGGGGACGTGAATGAGGCTCCTGCGGGTCATGCAACACGGACAAAAAGCTGTGACTGTTCACCGCGCCTTCGGGCAGATCAGTTTCCAACATCTCGGTGAGCGTCGCGAAAATGTCAGTTAGGTTCACGGTGGCAGAAGTGGTTTGGTCAGGGGGCGTCTCGACGGGCCATTTCACGATCAAGGGAACACGGTGGCCACCTTCCCAGGCATCGGCTTTGCTGCCTCTCAGGCCACCTGCCGAAGCGTGTCCATCGGCCGCCATTGCCTTCACGGAAGGTGGCCCGGGACCGTTGTCGCTGGTGAATATGACTATCGTGTTTTGATCGAGCCCGGTCTCCTTCAATGCACGGTTGATTTGACCGACAACATCATCGAGTTGCATCACAAAGTCACCGTAGGGACCGAGCTGACTTTTGCCTCGGAAGGCTTCGGTCGGCACCCAGGGTTTATGCGGAATGATCGAGGAGTAGTACAGAAAGAAAGGTTTGTCCTGCTCAGACGCCGCCTGTCTTTTGATCGTTTCGATCGCCTTCTTACAAAACAAGGGGCTGGTGCCTTCCAGCGAAAAGCCCGGCGATGCGAGCGCATTGATGGTCTTATGTTCATCCTGGTAGGAGAATTTTTCGGTTGGCTCGCTAACCACTCCCCGCCCTTCGAAGTAACACAAGGGTTGAGCACCGGCGGATGAATGGACGCCAAAGAAACGATCAAACCCGCGATCAATGGGGCCTGATGTCAGCGGTTTGGAGAAGTCAAACGCAGGCCTCTCCTTGCCGGTATCCATGTCGAACCCAAGGTGCCATTTCCCGATCATTTCCGTGAGATAGCCGTGTTTCTTCAGCACTTCGGCAATCGTGGTCTCGGTTTCATCAATGACCGGCAATCCCTTGCCAAGCAGGGTATTTCGCACCCCGGTTCTCTGCGGATTGATACCGGTCAGCAGTCCATATCGGGAAGGCGTGCAGGTGCTTGCCGGAGCATGCGCGTCGGTGAAGCGAAGCCCTTCGCTCGCCAATTGATCGATGTGAGGCGTCGGGATCTTTGACTCGGGATTGTAGGCGGTGCAATCGCCGTAACCCATGTCATCAGCCAGGATGATGATGATGTTGGGAGGGGTTTCGGCAGCGTGGTTGGTGCCTATTGGCAAAATGCCAAAAGCGAGGAATGCAAGAGTGAGGCGAAAGCTCATGGGGTGCGTCCTTATCGCTTCAAGGAGCACCGAAGACATCAAACTCACCGAAAAAGGTGTTTCGATTGACCTTCCAGAGCAGGTAGCGATAGCGCCCCAAGCTTCCCTGGGCCGCAGTGATCGAGCAGGCCTGTTGCGCAGGGCGATCGAGTCGCTCGTTGACCCGGAAGAACTGGTCGCTGTTGACTCGGGCCAAGCGCGTCCAACCTGCCTCGTTCGGAGGTTGGCTGAGATCCGGCAGTTCATCTCCGGCATAGCCGTAAAGGGTGAAACGCTGCTGCGCTCGTTCACGATGTTCCTCGATCAGGTAGTGTTGATGCCAGGAATAGGAATTAATTTTGGTGAGGTTGATGGACTGTCCGAGATCCACGATGAAGCTGCCTTTCTGGCCTGTTTGGAAAAAGGCCGACTGGCGAGGGGCGTCCTGCTTTGGTTGACCCATGCCATCCAGTAAAATGGACGCCGGACCGCTTCCGCTCTGACGAGGCGAGGTTTTGAGTTCTCCACGTGCGACTCGAATGGTCGCCTTCCCAGAAGCTTGATCCGCGTAGTCATCGCGGCTGGGAGGCTCGATAGTGGGAAAACGAAAATCGGGCGTGCCGTCTCCCGATTCGATGCGGGTCAGGATTTGCTGCTCGCCGGGTTCGACGTAGATCGTTTCTCCGCGCCTGAGGCGTTTGGGTTCCATGCCATCCAGAACGACGTCCACTTCGCCTTCAGAAACTTCGAGGCGGCTGAGTCCGTCAGGCGACACCGTGGCGGTGAAGGCCGTGCCGATGTCGATGAACTTGGAGACCGGGGTCTCAATGGTGAAGCCTTTCGATTCAGGAGTTTCTGCTACGAGATAGACCTCTCCCAGGGTGAGGAATCCGCTGTTTTCGGATCGAGGCTCGATGATGGCGGGACCGACGATCGTGAGTCGGGCCCCGGTGTGAAACAGCACCTCGGCCGATCCTGATGACAACTCAATTCGTTGCCCGATTTTGATCTCGTCACCGGATGAAATGCGGGCATCGGACACTACCCAGCGGCAATCCTTCAACTCGCCGAACTGGGCGACGGTGAGGGATTCGTTAGGATGGTCAGTCCCTCTCTTCGACCACATGGCGTTGGTCACGATCGCTCCAATCATCAATACGGCAGCAATCGCAGTGGGAACCCAGCGTTTCCACGAGCGCTGAGGAAGAGGCGTAGCCTGAACTTCGGCCAGAGCCGGGTTTCCCCCCATCGCTTCGGGCAGAGCTACGTCCAAACGGGCATAGGCGAGGAAGTCAGCGCGGAGCTGAGGATCCTCCATCATTCGTGACTCCAGTTGAGCCGTTTCTTCGGAAGTGGCCTGACCGCTCAGGTAGCGGTCGATCAGTCCCATATGTGAATCGCTAGATTTCATGCGAGCCCCTCCTCTTGTTTTAAAGAATTTTGAATGCAGTCGGCCAGGATCAGACGAATGCGATGCAATGCCTTGTAGAGCGACATGGGTGTGCGGCCGGTTTCTCTCGCCATTTCGTCAATTTTAGTTCCCGACTCGTAGGCACCTTTGATAAGGGCGCGTTGCTTTTGAGGAAGCCTGGTCAGGCACTGCTCCAGGGCCTGCGCCTCTCCTTGAACTTGCTGGCCCTGTGCGGATGCCTCGGCTTCCAGAAGGCTCATCAAATCTTCACTGAAGACATGTCGATCCCGCGCTTTGTCCCGGCGAAAGGCGAGCGCTTCGAATCGAGCAACGCCAAAGGCCCATCTGCGAAAATTGTCCATAGAATCCAGTGTCTCAAATTTTTTCCAAAGCACAACCGCGACTTCCTGCATGACGTCCCGAGCATCGTCCAAAGTCGGGACAAGCGAACGCACGAACCCGCGCAACGCCTCCTCGTTTTCCACGTATAGGCGAAGGAACTGGTCGTTCTTCTGGCGGTCAGCAGGATCCATCCACCAGAAACACTCCACTAGACGATGTCATTTGCCGAAGTTTTTTAGAGTTAATTGAAAAGCCCATCCGAAACGAGCCAAGGAATCTGTCTTACCACGGCAGCCCGCCACTGCGACACCATCACCAAAGCACCGAGTACGGATCGGACCTGTTGGATCTGCTAAGTCACTGCGATCGCAGACTCTGAAATGAATTTCCTTCCGTCATTCATGGCTCAAACTGATCCGAGCGAAAGGGATAGGCCGGCAATCCTGCCCCGTTGACCAGGTTCACTTTCGGCTTGCCCGCAAAGGCGTAGCGAACGTAGAGAGGATTTTTGACCTCACTGGATCCCAACACCACCGTCTCCCCGTCAACCTTCGCCTCGGCTCGGTGCCATTTCCGGGAATCATCCGAGAGCCAGAACCCGGCAGGTGGTGCGCCATCCAAAGTCTTCAAGCCGTCGGCAAAATCAAAATGCACCACGAGTTTTTCGCTTTGTGGATCAACTTGCTTCATGACTGGCCCCTGCGCCACCAAATCACGCCCCAGCGTATCGCGTTCCGCCAGTAGGGCGAGGCGCTGCCCGATTGGCAGCTTGTCCTTGGGATGAATATTCTTCACGTCCCCGAGGTCAATGGTGTTGGCGACTCCGGTATGCGGTAACTCCAAGGCCTTCATTTGGGTCTCCCGCATCCACGCCCATGAGTGCGTGTCAGGGCTCTCTTCATCCCCTTCGGGGCCGGAGTCAAGAATCTGCCCATACCCCGGAAGCATCACAACAAGAAAGTGAAAATCATCGCGTTCCCATTCCTCGCGATAACGCTGCATCCAGGCCAGCAACGTTTCATCATATTCGAGAATACCGGCAACCCGCATGTATTGAGGCTCCTCCGGCATACCGGTAATAAAGCGCGTGTTACGCTCTCCCTGATACCAGACCAATCCGCGACAAGCGTATGGTGCGAGCGGCTTAATCATGGCGTTGTAAACGATACTCGACTGACGTCGCATATAGACATCGTCATCCCTGCTCCACTTCTCCTGGTTAAGTGCGGCCTCGATCCTCTCGTGCCCTTCCACATCCGCATCCCACTCCTCCATGATCGTTTTAAAATGCGGCAAACTCTCCGTCATGTCCCGAGGCATCCAGGCTTCGATAGACGAACTGCCCCACGCCGTCAGAATGATTCCCACAGGCACGTCAATGGATTGGCGTAAATGATAAGCAAAGGAACACGCCACCGCACTGTCCGGAGCACCCACGGCCCATTCGCCTTCCAGAGCATCCTGTTCAGTGAAGGCGACCGTGCGCTTTACTGCAAACGAACGAATCCCCTTGGCCTGTTCAAACAAAACCTTGATCTCAGGCGCTGCCCCGGCACCCATCTGCATGTTTGACTGGCCAGAACAGATCCAAACATCCCCTACCACCACATCAGCGAATTTCACTTCGTCTCCACCGTCTTCTGTCTGAATAGTCAAAGTCGCGGGATCGCTTGTTCCCGCGATAGGATCAAGCGTCACCCGCCACTCCCCTGCCTTGTCCACCTCAACTGATTTGGACTGCCCGGCAAACGAAACCTGGACCACTTTTCCTACCGTGGCCTTGCCCCAAATCGGCACCGGCATATCACGTTGCAATACCATGTGGTCAGTAAAAGGAGATGCTGGCTGAATATCAGCCAAAGCATTGCCACAGAAAATAACTCCGACCAAAGCCGCCGACCAAATACCTGGAATGGTGTTTTTCATTTCCAAAAAAAGATGAACAGAACTCAATGCCTTACATCAAGAAGAACCGCAGAAGGAAAGGCAAGCGTGACTACTTAGCACCGATACAGAAGAGATGCTCCACCCCACGCACGAGCAGTTTGCCATTAATTGGAACCGGCGCCGCAGCCAGGCGCTCGCCCATGTCATTCTGAGAGAGAACCTTCATCCCTGACTCGCTCACCTTGACCGTCGTCAACACTCCGTCCTCGCGAGCACAGTAGAGCAGGTCACCCGCCAGAATCGGTGAGGAATAATATTTCGCTGCTGCCCGGGGAATCGCATCCATCCAGATATCCTTACCCGTGGCCGCCTCAATGCAGTTAATCTGACCGCGATCAGACAAAACGAAAACTTTGCCATCACGCCCCACTGGGGTCGGACAGTCCGCGCCCATGTCATCTCGCTCCCACAAACGTTGCGTTGCCGTGATGTCACCACTCCCGCCCAGTTTTACTCCGGCCGTGAATTTGGTTCTTCCGAATGGAATTACCGCAATTCCATCAGTAATCGCTGGCGACGCAATCACCCGCCACATTGCCTTGTCCTCTGGATTAAAGCCCTCACAGGTCCACAACAATTTCCCATCCTTTGGATCCTGACCCGTGAGCCGATCCGCGCCCCAAATGACAATAGTCTCCTGCCCATCGATTTCAGTCACGTAAGGAGTCGTATACGACTGCCCGGTCTCTTTCTGCACTTGATAGGTCCTATCCACTTTCCAGACCACGCTCCCATTTTCCGGGTTCAAAGCAATCACGTAGGACTCACCTTCCTGCATCACTGCGATCACGATATTGCCTCCAGCAAAAACAGGCGAGGTTCCGAGGTCCCACCAGAGGGTGTCTTCGCCGAACTTCTCCTGGAGATTCAATTTCCAGTTCACTTCCCCATCGAGCGTCATTGATACCACTGTTCCACTCTTAAAATAGACATAGAGATTTTTTCCATCGGTAATTGGAGACGAGTTCGCACCACTACCATTTTTGTGTTTTCCGGGACGCTCCACTCCCAGCGTTTTCTGCCATTGAACTGCGCCGCTCCAATTGTAAGCGGTCACACAATCCTGCCCTTCCTTTCCGCTGGTCACAAAAATCTGATCCTCCCACACGATCGGAGTGCTGCTGCCCACTCCTGGAAGCTCAACCCTCCACGTCACATTCTCAGTGCTTGAAAAGGCGGAGGGATACTGTCCCTCCGCAGCGACACTGTTACCGTCCGGCCCTCTCCATTGTGGCCAGTTGGCGGCTTGCGAAGCACAATTTAATGACAAAACGATGGTGGTGACAAGAGCGAGTATCTTCATAAATATTGAGTGATACCGTGCTCGAATTACCCGCGAAATCCAACTCGCTGAAGCGACTTGTTCACGCCAGTGATTTCTCACCCCTCCTGGCTATGACATCTACTCCGCCGCGTTCTCCTCTGAGGCCGCCTCCACCGGAACGAACTTCTGTGCTGACGGATCCCAACGACTATCGGCTGGTTTCCCGTCGTCGTCTCCGATATAATCAGGACATGAGCCATCGAAATCTCTTTGCCCTAGTACCTACGAGCTTTCTCTCATCGTTGTTAGCGTGTCTATCTCCAATCCACGCATAGGCTTTCAATCCAAGGTTCAGATCCCTGAAGGATACTCAGTTATCCTGGGAGGTATCACCAGAGAGAATGTCCAAACGGTCGAGGACAAAATACCCATCCTCGGCGATCTACCCCTCATCGGAAGACTGGCTCGCTCCAAGGTCGAGCACCACCAAAAACGCTATCTCTATTTCGCTATTACGGCCCGGGCCGTTGATGAATCAGGAGTCCAGGTGGAGTAGATTTCCATCAATAAAAAACGCGTCGTCCCTCGCAGGATCGACGCGTCTCAAAATTTAAAATTCTTCGAAGAATTAATCCAACAGGTCTGCTGGCACTTTGCCACCATTTGCTGCCAGTTGCTTCATGACCTCTTTGTGAAGCCACATATTCATCTCAGCAGAACCTTTGCTGTCGATGTCGCCCTGGGAATACCCCAATTCCAAAGCCAGCTCTTTGCGATCACCATAGCCGCTATCCATCCCAACTAACTTCATGAGATCAACAATTGAAAGCTTCCAATCGAGCTGCTCACTGTTGTTCTCTGCCATCTCAGTCAATACTGCTTCGACGTCGACAGGCTCAGGGGCTGCTTCAGCTTCTGCCGCAGGAGACGGAGACGGCGCTGCTTCACCCTCGGCTCCCTCTACGACTTCCTCAACAGCTTCCGCTGGCGCTTCTTCGGATGTACCGAAGATCTTACTCTTTAATGTAGACCACATGCTCATAGGAAGCTGAGGTTAGCTATCCCTACTCAGATGGCAAGGCACATCCGAAGAATTTGTGTGAATTTTTTGCGACTCCGAGTCTTGAAAAAACCAAGCAAATCCATTCTGGCCGCCGCACTCTTTTGCCTCCCCGAACAAATCCTGTATCGGCGAACCCTCGACTGGGCCGTTACGACTTCTTTTCGTCGCCGCCGTCACCCGGCTTGCAGTCGCTACCGCAACTGCCACCACAACCCCCGGATTTACTCCGAGTCTTGAT
The DNA here is from genome assembly GCA_963977055.1 of uncultured Verrucomicrobiales bacterium. Taxonomy (GTDB): domain Bacteria; phylum Verrucomicrobiota; class Verrucomicrobiia; order Verrucomicrobiales; family DEV007; genus Arctic95D-9. The sequence goes on along the minus strand of CAXBMX010000032.1, from coordinate 44,564 downwards.
GACAACAATGACCAATGTCAGCAAAACCACTGCCAAAGCCGCCCATGATTGCCAGTCATTCATAGCGTTACCCTGGACTGAAAAGGTTAGCCAACTGGTAGACGACCAGAGACGCGACTGCCGCAAAAGCCGTCATGAAAACAAACTGCCCTATCGCCCACTTCCAGGAACCCGCTTCACGGGCAACAACGGCGGTGGTCGGCAAACACTGAAGAGCATAGATATAAAAAATCAGCAATGAGATCACGGCCGCGGGACTAAACATCGGACGACCGTCTGGCCACTTTTCCGCAGCCATACGCTGACGAATCCGACTGCGGGTTTCACCTTCGTCATCGGCTTCCTCAATCTGAAAAAGCTGCGCCATTGAGCCGACAAAAACTTCACGAGCGGCAAACGAGGTCAGAATTGCCGTCCCGGTTCTGCCATCAAATCCCATTGGCTTCACAATAGGTTCAATCAGATGACTGATTCGTCCAACAACGGTATGAGCAAGCACTTCCGCCGGATCATCGCTGTCGAGTTTCGGGTAGGTGGTCGCGGCCCACAAGAGAATCATAATCGCAAGAATGACGGTGCCGGCCTTTCGCAAGAATGCCCATCCCCGCTCCAGAACATGCCGGAAAATATACCCCCACTGAGGGAGACGATATGGCGGCAGCTCCAGCAAAAAATGACTTTCGACCTCATCCGGCCCAAGCCGCCCTCGCAAGATCTTGGCGACAGCGAAAGCCGTTAAAGTCCCGACCACGTAGATTCCGAGAAAAACGAGCGCTTGGAGACTCCCCCCTTCGCTCCCTCCGAGTAACATAGGAACCAGAAGCAAATAAACCGGCAAGCGAGCCGAACAACTCATCCATGGAGCGACAAAGATGGTAACCAGTCTCTCTTTTGCTGAATCAATCGTCCGCGTTGCCATGATGCCGGGAATGGCGCAGGCGTAAGAGCTGAGCAAAGGAAGAAAGGCTTTTCCGCTCAGTCCGACTTTTGCCATGAGACCATCCATCAAAAAGGCAGCACGCGCCATGTATCCGGAACTTTCTAACAAACCGATAAAGAAAAACAGCATCAGGATTTGAGGCAGAAAAATAACGACCGCGCCGACGCCTTCGATCATTCCGCGAGTGATTAGATCCCTCAGATCCCCCTCGCCCATCGCTCCTTCAACCTGACCCACCAGAAATTCCTGAAGACTCTCAATCCAGCCCATGGGAACTCCCGAGAAAGAAAAGATGGACCAGAAAAGGACAAACATGATCCCGATAAAGAACACCCAGCCGAGAACAGGATGCAGCAATACGCGGTCAAGCTTATCGGAAACCGTACTGGTATGGGCACTCGGGCGCCGGGCGGACAGTTCGCTCGTAGCCAAACCAAAAGCCCGCCTTGATTCCTCATTCCCTTTTTCCCAACTCAAATCAGGTGGAGAAGGAAACGGATGACGTATCGCCTGCTTCAACTCAACAATCCCTTTTCCCCGATCAGCTCGAAGGGGCACGACGGGAACGCCCAACTCTTCAGAAAGTTTAACCGCATCAAGCCGCAACCCGGCCTTTTCGGCGACATCGACCATATTTAAGGCCACCACTACCGGTATATTGAGCTCGATGATCTCCAACGCGAGCTGCAAATGCCGCTCCAGATTCGATGCATCCAACACGCAGATCACCAAATCTGGTTTCGAAACCTTTTCGTGCGTCCCAATCAGAACATTGCGGGACAATTCTTGATCCGGCGAACCGCCTTCCAGTGAGTAACAACCGGGAAGATCAACCACTTCGAGCTTCTTCCCATTCGGTGTGTGAGTGTGTCCACGCTTCACCTCCACCGTAACACCGGCATAGTTCCCCACTTTTGCTGCGGACCCGGTTAGCGCATTAAAAAGAGTCGTTTTTCCGGCATTAGGGTTACCGGCCAGAGCGACCATCTCGATTGGCTCGTCCATCTTGCTAGTGGTTATGCAGCAACGGGAGAAACCTTGACCTGCTTGGCCAAATCATCGCTCAGAGCAACGCGAGTGCCGCAAACCGAACAAATCAAATTCCTGCCGTCAGCGAGCTTTCGCACTTGAAGTGACTCGCAGAAGCCCAGATTCCGCAATTGATCACAGGCCGGTCCTTCTACAAACTTGATCTGAAAGTCACATCCCACCTGTGCCTGCGATAAACTCTGCAGACTATCAGTTTCCAATTCTCTGGCCGCCGGATGTGACATCTGAGGCAAGTTTCGCTAATTGAGACAGAGTTGCAACAAGAAAAACCCAATTAAACTGGCGCATTTAGGCACAAATCGATGCATCCAGCAAAAAAGCCCTGTTTTCGTGGGTCTCAGTGCCACTTTTTGACGATCCAATATTCCTCTCTCCAGCCGGCCACTGCCTTCAGGGTGAGGCCGCCTTCGACCCAGACAGGCGTTGAACTTCTTTCAATAGCAGCGGAAAAGCGGCGTCTGCAATTCCGTGACCATAACCACCCAACTCGATCAGCCGCGTATCCTGGTGCCCCGCTACTTTCATCATTCTCATGAAATAGGCGTTCTCTTCATATCTACCCAACATCTCCAATTCCCGGTCGCCCGTGATCAGCAACAACGGTGAGGCATCAGCCCGAACGTGGAAAAGAGGAGCCATCTTATCAATGATCGGCTGGGTCTTGGCGATGCCCTGCTCCTTACGAACGGTAAAATGAGTGATGGTGTGCCCGCTGAAAGGAATCAATCCAGCGATATCGTTGGCATCGATTCCGTAAGCATCCAGCCATGATTGATCGAGCCCAACCATACTCGTCAAATACCCTCCGGCTGAATGACCCGAGACAAATATCTGATCTGGGTCCCCTCCGTAACTCTCTATATTATTGAACACCCAGGCCACTGCGGCAGCTGCGTCATCAATACAATCTGAAGCCTTCACTTTCGGACTAAGTCGGTAGGCTGGCGCCACAACGGCAACGCCTGACTCCATCAGCCCCTCAGGAATTGTATTTTTTCCACTCGTCAGCCCACCTCCGTGAAACCAAACAATCGTAGCGAATCCATCTCGCCCCTTCGGCCGATACAAATCCAGCACGCATTGAGAACTCATGTAGTTATCCCCAGATTTCGCAACGTCATCGCGATACGAAAGGTTTGTCAGAGTATCAACATCTATGTCTCCGGCAAAACATCCCGAAGCCGCAATCAAACTGAACAACACGATGATTCTTTTCATAACTGATTCACTGACACCGACAAAAAAAGACCCGGCACCCAATTCAACATCAAGGCCCGATCCGGATCCAGAGTCAACTCTCCAAAATATCCCCACAAACAAAAATCACGGAATTGACAACTAGGCCACTGATCCTACATCCTGATATCGCTATGAGCAGTTTTCGGGTTCGCCCCAGATTTCGACAGGTTATCAATTTGGCGCCAGAGGCCGTTCAGCAGCGAATAGTGAATCAGATCGACGAAGACAAAGACCGCTGCGACGTAAAAACCTTTCCCGGATTCGTTCGGCTTCGAATCCCGGAAGAACAAAGGCACTTCTGGTCCCCTCGCTTAACCCTCAGTTTGAATCCGGAAGACGAAGGCAAGACCAGTATTTGCGGAGTCTATGGCCCCAACGCCAACGTCTGGGCTCTTTTCCTATACGGCTATTTTATTATCGGATTTCTGGGAATGATCTCAGGAGTTCTCGCCATTTCCCAATGGGTCATCGAAGTTGAGCCCTGGGCCGTTTGGCCTTTCGGAGCCGCCATGGCAGGACTCATCGCGCTCTACGTTGTCGCTCAAATGGGCCAAAAGTTGGGCGCCATGCAGACATTCCAACTGCATCAGGCTTACGAAGCGGCCATTGGCAAACACGCTGAGATTCGCTGAAGACTCAAAGCTCACCCGAGCTCGGACATCACTGTCTCGATAAGATTTTTAGTCAGGTTGATCCCCGCAATAGGATCCACTCCATGACCTTCAAATTCAATACCGATGTAACCGGTGAAACCGCTATCCTTCACAATTTTCAACATCCGCCGGTAGTCGACATTGACCTCATTCCCCGCTTCATCAAACTCCTTCGATTTGGCGCAGACGATCTTTGCCCAGGGCATCATTTCTTCGATTCCCAGGTAGGGATCGTATTCCTTAAAGTTCTGAAAATCCGGCAGGGTCCCGCAATTCTCCAGGCCAACCGTCTTCATCAAGTCGGCAACCCATTTTCCGTTCCCGGAATGTCCCCCGTGATTCTCAACCACGATGCCCATATCAAATTCATTTCCGGCAACTTCACACAGCGCCGTCAATCCATCCGCTGCATGCTTTTTCTGCTCATCAGGATCTCCATCTGATCGAACATCGACCCGGATATACTGACCTCCCAGTATTTTGGTCGCCTCTAACCAGGGCCGATACCCTTCGATCGCAGCTGAACGGACAGACGGATCAGAAGAATCGAGGGCATCCTTACCGCGGCAGAGCATCATCGTGTTCGCCGCACCCAGATCATCACAGCGCTCTCTGACCGCTTCGAAAAAACCCGTGTCACCGGCTTTCTCTTCCATGTGACCATTGAAGTATTCGAGAGCTTTGATGCCAGTTCCTTCAACCACCGTGCCGGGATAATCGATCATAGCCAATTCCCCCGATTTGAGTTGCCGGTTAAAACTGTACTGTTGGACCGCCAATTTCAGCCAAGGCGACTCCCCCGAAGTTCCATTCTTAGCACATGAATAAAAGGGTGCCGTGGCAGCACATCCCGCTCCCATGGCCAGTTTTTTGAGAATCTGACGGCGTTTCATCATCATGAATCGAAAACAAAGCGCATTCGCCATCATATGAAAATCTCTTTTTCACGCCAATTCACCAGTCACCTTGGCAGACATAGGCTATTTGAGCTTTTACAGAACTTTTACCCAAACTTTACGGCCTTTTGACCCTTCGCCCGACGACACGACTCACGGTTCTAGTATGAATCTACCACTTTGCACCAGGACACGGATTGCTCTCGCCCTCACCGCAATCACCATCAGCCTCCCACCAATCAGTCAGGCGCAGGATGAATTTGACGGAATCGAAGTCGTCGAATCCAACCTAAGAGATCAAATCAGCTTCATAATCGAATATTTCCAACTCGATCACCGCACCGCAAACAAACTCATTCGCGAATTCGCCCCGAGAGCGGCAGATGCCGGAGAACTGCGCGACCGCCTCGGGGCAATGATAGAAGCAGGTGACGCGCGACTAATCGAAACTGGATGGATCAGAGGAGAAAGCGGACAGAGGGCCAAATCCGAGTCCATTCGCGAAGACATCTACCCCACTGAATACGATCCGCCTGAAATGCCCAGATCAGTCGGCGACATTACGATAATCGAAACCTCGGTCACCAATGAGGAGAAAAAGAAGACAAGCTCAAGCGAGGCAGTCCAACACAAATCCTCGTCGGGAGCACCCATACCGCACATGACGTCGGCCAACCCAGCCGCATTTGAAACCCGCAACGTCGGTCTCACTATCGAAGTCGATCCAGTAATCAACTTCAACAAAACCTACATCGACATCAGTCTCATTCCTGAGCTCATCGACAGACTCGAAGACAAATACTTTCTCCGCCCCGGGCTCGAGCACACCGCTCGAGGCATCGAGCATATCTCAATGCCGCAGTTCTACACCAACCGCATCACCACTCAACTCACCGCCCTTCCCGGAAACTACAACCTTCTCGGAATTCACACGTCCCACGATTCCCCTGAAGATCGGATCCTCGTTCTACTCAAGAGCACTCTGTTTCAAGCCAGATAACCGCCTATCTCATCCCAATCAATCATCTCATGAAATATTCATTTCCCATCGCCCTATTCGTCGGAATTCTCAGCACTCCCCTGCTGGCACAAGACCAATCAAAAAAAGATCCATCCGCCACATCAGAAAAAACAGTCCAAAAACAAGAGGTATTCAAAAAGGGGAATCAACCAAAGATCTCCAATCAGCAGGCTCCGACCGAGATTGGCATTCTGATCGAATATATCTCCCTCGATCACAAAACGGCGAACGAACTACTCCAACAATTTTCCAGTCATCCAAACGATGTTCAGGAACTTCGGGACATCCTGGATCAAATGATCGACAACAACGAAGCAACCCTCATCGAAACCTGCTGGCTCAGAAGCAAAAGTGGGCACCGATCCAAAACTGAGTCCATCCGCGAAGACATCTATCCTACCGGATTTGATCCCCCCGAGATCCCAACCTACGTCGGAAACTCGGATTCCACTGCCGACGAAGCGAACCCCGCCCACCTCACTTCGGCCAACCCTACTACTTTCGATTGCCGAAACGTGGGATCCACTCTCGAAGTTGATCCTGTTCTTTCCGCAGACCTCAAATCAATCGCGATCAATCTAGCCCCAGAGATAGTAGTCCGTCTCGACGACCGCTATTTCACGCAGCCAGGATTTGAAGAGTCGGCCCGTGGAATCGAACACATCGCGATGCCCACCTTCTACACGATCAAAGACACCACTCAGATTGAAGTGGCACCCGGCAAATACAATCTACTAGGCCTACACACTCCACCCAACGATTCGGATCAGCGTGTATTCACCCTTTTACGATCAGATCTTATTCCAATTAATTGACGGCAGTGATAGGATCCTTGCGATGCTTTCCGCCAGACAACTGCCACACGCAACCCTATGCCTCATCCTGGCATCTTCCCTTGTTGTGCTGTTGCTTGGGATGCGACTGGCCAAGCAGGAGAAAGAAGTGCTGATCGAGCAGGATCAGACACCGGTCTCACGATTCACTTCAAAACTTCTCCGCGAAATTGAATCGCTCGACACACTCTATCTCGACCATCTCACCGCTATTCGTAATCGGATTGGACCCGAGACCAGTGAAATTGCGATCGCGTCAGCCTGCCGAACAATCGTAGGCATCGAACAGGCAACATTACTCGAAGATGATCAGCGCCCCAAACATATTGACCTTCGGGAATCGGATCGATCAGAACCACTCCCACTCCCGCGAAGAGTCGGTGACGATTCCAAGTTCAATGGCGTTTTCATCGACGTCGACCGACTGGCAGGTTTCGATCCCAAGCCCAAATACTACTGGATTGGGGATGCCAATAGTACTCTTCATTTTGTCACCAAGTCGTCCTACAACACAGTACTCGTCCTCAGGATCAATCCAGTGCCCCTCAGAAAATCTGCCGAAACCTGGATCACACAATGGCTCAACCCGACAATTCAACCGCTCAAAGAATCGGGGCTGATCACTTCATTCAAAAGCCCCTCAGGCATCGAACTCGCTTCAACTGGTGAGCCACATGGGTCCACCGCTCCGTCGTTCCTATTACCGATCCCATCACGTGTCGGCGATTGGCAACTAGCATCCTGGAATCTAACCGAAACAGTAACGAGTTATCATCAAGCTACCCTCATAGGCAGTGCCGCCATCTCCATCATTTTGGCATTGGCCGGCATTTTCGGATTCTCTCAGCATCAAAGAGCTGTGCGACTGGCAGAGCAACGCGTCTCGTTCGTGAATCGCGTCTCTCACGAACTGCGCACGCCGATGACCAACATTCTGCTGAACACAGACCTTCTTTCAGATTCACTTCCCGAAGAAGGCACAACCAACATGAAACGGCTCAATCTGGTCCGGGATGAGGCCAACCGGCTCAGCCGACTCATCGAAAACGTTCTTACCTTCTCCATGAGAGAGCGGGCCAAAGACGACCACGGGGCGACAAATCAATCGCTTCGGCTCAGTCGCTGCGACCTTTCATCATCCATCAAAGACGCACTTTCGAAATTTGAATCCACTCTGTCGAGGAATGGAATCGCGCTGACGTGCCATTACCCTAGGTCTCCCATTTACGTAATGGCCGACCCCGACGCGTTGAGCCAGATTTTTGGAAACCTGATTTCAAATGTAGAGAAATATGCGATTCAAGGAAAACGACTGGAAATCTCCACTCAGGAATCTCCCAAAGACGGCACCGTTTCGGTCACTTTTTCAGATAATGGTCCAGGCATTCCGGACGAAGATGAAGCAAAGATATTCCGTCCATTCGAACGCCTCTATGACTCAACCAATGAAGGAGTAAGCGGCACAGGCCTTGGCCTCGCGATCGCCCTCGACCTCGCCAAAAGCATGGGAGGCCAACTCGAGCTCGAGTCACTTCCTCAATCAGAATTTACGGGCGCCCACTTCACGCTTACCCTCCCAGCTCTAGCTGAAAACATTGTCCCTATCGCTTCCTGAAAATCGTTTCTGAATGAAAATTCTTATCGCCGAGGATGATCCCGTGACCCGTGAATCGATCGACGCCTGTCTCCAGGGCGAAGGCTTTTCGACTACCCTCGCGGAAAATGGAACCGAGGCACTGCAAAAATGGGAAAGCGAAAACCCTGACCTCATCTGCCTCGATATCATGATGCCGGAAAAGGATGGCTACGAAGTTTGCCGACGAATCCGGGAGAAGGAAAAGACGCTTCCCATTCTATTTCTTTCGGCCAAAAACGAAGAGATTGATGTGGTCGTTGGCCTGGAGATCGGCGCAGACGACTTCATCCGAAAGCCATTCGGCAAGCATGAGCTACTCGCAAGAATCAGAACAGCACTTCGCCGCTCCGAAATAACAAAGGCACATCAAAGTCCTGCGTCGTTCAGAATCAAAGATCAGCTCACGGTATTCCCCGCAGAATTAAGGGCCATCAATGACACGACCAATGACTCAATCGATCTCTCACCCAGAGAAGTATCCATCCTCTCCCTACTTTGCGAACACGCTGGCGAAGCCGTCTCCCGGGACCAACTCTTAGACCGATGCTGGGGCATCGACTACTACCCTGAATCCCGCACCCTGGATCAACATATCGTAAAACTTCGGAAGCGCATCGAAACGGACTCGGCCAATCCCGAGATCATCGAAACCGTGCGCGGCGTCGGTTATCGGATTCGCTAACACCCCGGGCCATACCAAAAACGACTCAGCGATTCATCGCCTTCTCCAATTCCGATGCGGCGTATTCATGAACCTCGTTCAAAAATGGAATCAGAAAGTGCGTGAACTCGATTCCAAATCCGGCATCTCTGTAGAAATTGCAACGGGTAAGCTTCGTCTCTGTCGAATCCGCTCGCAAGTTGTGCCCCACCAGTGCGGGGACATGATAAAAAACAAAGGCCTCTTCGACATTCGTCGGAATCGTCTGCAATGGATTACATGTCTCGATCACAAACAATAGTCGAACTGGAATCCCTTGATTCTCCAACTTCCTGCTGATTCGAACGACCGCGCTCGCCCCTAGGCTGTATCCAACTAACACAATTCCATCCGGGAGTTCTCCGTTCTTGTATGCACGTGCAATTTCTTTGGCGGCATTGGATCGCTCGTGATATTTGAAAGATACCACATCCATTCCTCGAGCCTTAAACTTCCCCACAACCCGACCTTCGGACTTGGACAAATAACCACCGGCTCCGCGGAAAAGATAAACACGATCTTGCCCCGATTCTCCGGCAGTTGCCGAAACTGCGGTTACTAAGATTACAATCAGCCATACCCAGCTCGGAATTCGCACGATCGTTACCATGTGTCAGGACCAAGGTGGATAACGTTATGTGGGAATTTGTTCAATGACAAAAAACGCATCGGGATCGAAAACATACCTTACCCAAACTCCGGGTAGCAACAAAGACCCAGTCGATTCTATCTTTCCAATGCCTCTTCCTTGAGCAGTAACACGACCGCCCGACTAATCTCAGTAGTCTCGAGATCAGCGAACCGCAAAATTCCGTTCCGATCGATCAAAAAGTAATCAGGATAGGAATCTCCTTCGAACGCCGCCCAGGTCTCCCGACGCTTATCGATCGCGACAGGATAGTTGATCCCTTGCTCTTTAACAAAGCGATCAACACCCCGGGAGTCACGAGTGCTATGAACCCCAATAATGACCAATCCGTCTTCGGCAAAGAACTCATACAACTCTTTGAGATGCGGAATCGTGGCCCGGCATGGCGCGCACCACGTTCCCCAGAAATCGATCAAAACCACCTGACCTTGAAGAGCGTCCAGCACGAGCGGCTTTCCGTCAGGAGTATTTAGCCAATCCGTGACCGACAACGCCGGGGCAGGAATTCCTTCAAGATGAATCAAATTTCTTTCACGAAGAATATCCTCATCCGATATCTCATCCGATATCTCATCCGATATCTCATCCGATATCTCATCCTGAGACACCCCTTGAACAGCCCCGCATCCCCACGCCATCACCATGGCGGTAGCAACCTGATTGATAACATGCTTCATCGTTTGCGGTGCTAATCCTGCGGCTTCTGCTTAGCTGATTTTTCTTCCAGCATCTTTTTCCGCTCTATCCCACGTTTCCGAATTTCGGCTGAGTGATAGTGCGTATTCAAATCAGTGAGATCCTGCTTCACGTTTTCCGGAACCTGAAACTCATCACGTCGGGCATTCAGCTCCTGGTGCATCGTTTTAATGACTTCCGCGTATTCGGCGTTGGAATACTGATTCACCATTTCCTGAGGATCAGTCTCCAAATCGTAGAGGCCCCACTCATCGATGTCATAATAGTGCATCAGCTTGTAGCGGCCGTCATAAACCCCCTCGTGACGCTGCACCATGTGCCAGCCGGGGTATTCGTAGTAGTGATAATAATGACTCGAACGCCAGTCATCTGGCTTCTGTCCTTTCAGAATCGGAACCAAGCTGGCTCCCTGCATATCGTCTGGCACCTCGACACCTGCGATATCGAGAAAAGTCTCAGCAAAATCCAGGTTGGAGACGAGATCTGTATTCACGCTACCCGGCTTGATCACTCCGGGCCACTTCACGAGCAAGGGCGTGCGATAGGACTCATCAAACATGAAGCGCTTATCAAACCAACCGTGCTCACCAAGATAGAATCCCTGATCACTCGAGTAGATCAGAACCGTATTCTCAGCCAGCCCATTCTCTTCGAGAAAGTCCTGAATCTCACCCACACTGTCATCCACCGAGCGAACACACCTCAGATAGTCTTTGAGGTAGCGCTGATACTTCCACCGGATCAAGTCCTTCCCGCGTAGATCCGCGGCAACGAAAGCCTCATTCTTCTTTTGGTAGGCCGCATCCCAATCTACCTGCTGTTCCGGTGTCATTCGACCGTATCCGGTAGCCATGAACTGCCCCGTATCATCAAACTCCTTCACCTTGAGATCTCGACCCATCGTCATCGTCATTTCGATGCTCATGTCTTGATTGCGCGCCGCCGATCCACGGTTTTCGTAGTCATCGAACAAGGTATCCGGCTCAGGTATTTCGATGTCATCGAACAAGGTCAGATACTTCGGCGCTGGATCCCAGGCTCGGTGCGGAGCTTTGTGCTGCAGCATCAGAATGAAAGGCTTCGTATTGTCCCGCTTCTCCGAAAGCCAGGTCTTCGCTTTCTCCGTCAGGATTTCGCTGCAATACCCCGTCTCCCGATACTTACCCTCAGCTGTCAAAAAGTCAGGGTTGTAGTAACTCCCTTGCCCCGGAAGAATCTCCCAGTGATCAAATCCAGTCGGGTCACTGGCAAGGTGCCACTTGCCAATGATCGCTGTTTCATATCCAGCCCCCTGCAACAGTTTGGGAAAGGTCTGCTGAGAGCCGTCAAACCGAGTCGCCTCATTCTGAAAAAATCCATTTAAGTGACTGTACTTGCCCGTCAAAATCGTCGCCCGACTCGGCCCACAAATGGAATTCGTCACCAGACAACGAGTGAACTTCATCCCCTCCGCCGCCATGCGATCCAAATTGGGAGTTGGCGCAATTTCAGCGAGACGTCCTCCATAGGCGCTGATCGCCTGCGTCGCATGGTCGTCAGAAAATATGAAGACGATGTTAGGTCGGGATTGAGCGAAAGCTGCTGAGCCTAACCACCCGATCACAAAGGCAAAGAACAGAAATGATTTGAGCAGATTAGCGTTCATAACGCTTGATACACTAATTCCTTCAAACCTGCGAAAATCTTTAGAGACTTTCTTGCGCCAACCCTTTGCGCGCTACCTCTTTTCAACTGGCAGCAACAAGCCCTGATGATGTATCTGGATAAGTGGCCCAATGCAGTCCACCTAGAAGGTCATTAGTCACCGGCCTAATGATTGAAACGCCGCTTCCTATTCCAAAATCATGAGAACTCTATCCGCCATTTATTCAGCCATTTTCCTCCTATCCCATCTCGCCATTCCATCAATATCAATGGCCCAGGAACCGCCCGCCAATAGCACTCAGATCGTATTGGACAACTTCGAAAGAGAAGAACTCGGGAAAGGCTGGGCGGTCCAGACCGGGGAATGGAAAATTCAAGCGGGAGCCCTTCAAGCCAAAGAGAACCCTGCCGATCATCACTCCGCTGCAGCCCGATATGTCGTCGAGACATCCGACGCAGTCTACCAGCTCAACTTCGAGCTAAGCGAGGGCACCAAAGCTTTCCACTTCGGCTTTGATCCCGTCCCTGGCGAACTCGACAAAAAAGGCCATCTCTTTTCCGTCATTGTTACAGCAACAGGCTGGAAGCTGATGAAACACCTCGACAAGAACCATCCCAAAGAAGATCCCAACGAAGTTTTATCAGAGGTCAGTCACCCTTTTGAGGCCGGCCGGGTTTACACAATGCGAGTAACAACCTGGGGCCCCACTGTGAAAGCGACAATCGAAGGATCAGCGCCGCTCACTGGATCACATCCCACCTTCTCTGTTCGCAAACCCACGCTCGTGTTCCGAGTAGTGGGAGACACGGTGATGATAGATGATCTCAGCGTCTGGGCCGCCAGCAATTAGGCCACCGCTTAACTCAACCCTGTTAGGTCATCCACCTGACAGGATTACCCCGCCTTCAAAGCATCCAACTTTTCGAAAATCAGCTCGGCGGTCGGACGTACCCGCCAATTCTCAGTCAGCATTTTTTCCACGATCACCCCTGACTCGTCGATAATAATGATGGCAGGACGGGCGATGTCCTCACCCGTAGGATAGCCAGCCACATGACGTAATCCGAAAGCGTCGATCACCTTGAGCTCTGGATCAGCCAACAAGGGAAAGGTAAATCCCATTGGAATCATCTTTTCTTTTACCTCGCCAACCGTGCTAGTGCTGATTCCCAGAACCACGACATCTCTAGCCTCAAACTCTTCTATTTTTGTCTGCAAACCTTGCAGCTCTGATATGCAAAAAGGTCACCAGAATCCGCGGTAGAATGAGATGACGACCTTTTTCCCTCGATAATCAGCCAACGAAACCAGATTCCCATTGGCATCACTGAGAGAAAAGTCCGGCGCACGTTCAATCGCCTTGGTCGTCTCGGATGTGACGGGTAATCCATAGGAATAGGAAAACACGTAAAAGAAAAGCAAACCCGCTATCCCAACAGAAAACAAGGATCCTACGCAGTGGAAGCAACGCTTGATCCACCGGGAATTATTCCATCCACGCCAAAGTCCCGCGACAGTCAAAACACCACCGAGAGTAACCAGGGGAATGTTCACCCATGGCACATCGCGAAGAACCGGATACTTCGCAAAAATCAGGAAGTAACTCAGGAACCCTACGAGGGTAATCAACGGCCCCAACCAAATTGAATGCTTAAGCAAGTTCCTCATAGTGACTTCGACGCAGACGCTGCGTTAGTCATATCGATACAACGAAAACGGCGCAACACAATCGATACGCCTGTCTCGCCGGGAATGACGTCCCGGGGAGCTCGATGGGACCAGAAAGGATCGAACTGAATCGACCGAAATCAGGGCCGACGAATGGTCGGCAACAGGTCGACCTTAATGCTAACTAAGATTGCTCGGTCATGAGCGACGAATGCTCGCGAATCCAGTGTTTGTAATTTTCAAGCGGAGCGCCGCTGCCTTCCTGAGCCGAAATTTTGGTGCCTTCACGGTCCACAACCACCATAGTGGGATAAGCTCTAATCCCGTATTTGGCGATCAGATCCTTGGTCACCTGGGGAGCCGATGCTCGATCAGCCGGAATATCGTGAACCTGAAAGTTGATCTCTCTGCTAGCAAAATCGCGCCACCCTTCAGTCCCGACAACGGTTTCCTCCAAGTGCTTGCACGCCCCACACCACTGCGTTCCGGTGAAAAGAATGACCCTTACTTGCTCCTGATCTCCCACAGCAGATACGGGAGTCGCCTCTGCCATCGCCCTGCGAGGAAAGCCAACTTCATCAGATGACGGGGTGAAGACAAAATAACAAATGACACCAATAACGACGACGACCAGAAAGTCCTTCATGGTCTTAATTTATGGTAATTATAGAAGTTATCCATAAAAACTTAGCCCAAAATGCATTTCAACGCTTTGCCCAATTGATTCAGCACTCAGAATTACCGGCGGATATGCGGGTTGTGGATTCCTCTATCGATCCCTATTCTCGATTCCAATGCATTCCAGGATTCTCCTAATAATCGCTATCTCACTAACCCACTCTCTGGCTATGTCGGACAACTTGGCATTCGAGCCCAATTACGATGAAGATAAGATCCCGGACTATGCTTTGCCCGAAGTTCTCGAGGGCGTCGATTCAGCCGAAGCCTGGCCCGCCAAACGCGCTCAATGGCGAGGTCTGATCGCTCGCGAAATGTTTGGGACCCTTCCCGCTTCCTTCGAAAACGTCAAAGCAAAGTCCCGCCTTGCTGCTCCTGACAAAAAAATTCTCAACGGCAAGGGCATCCTCCGACAGCTGGTTGTCGAATTGGCAGGACAGGATCTCAACGTGGCGCTATTTCTCCCAGTCGCCTCCGCTAGTGATCCAGTTCCTGTTTTTATCGGATACAATTTCTCAGGAAATCACACTGTGTTCGATGATCCCGACATCATCCTGACCGACAGCTGGATGAGAAAGACAAAAGACCATCGATCGAGTGCCGAAGATCGCGGCAAGAGTGAGGATCGCTGGGCCATCGATCAGATCATCGCTGGTGGATTCGGACTCGTCACACTTTACTACGGGGATGTCGATCCCGATTTCGACGATGGATTCGAAAACGGGGTTCATTCCGAACTTGGTGCCCCTGATACCAATGAGGCAGCTTCGATAGCCACCTGGTCCTGGGCACTCAGCCGCATCTTAGATGTCCTCGACTCTTCAGTCGACGAAGTAGATGCCACTCGTGTTGCCGTGTTCGGCCATTCCCGTCTAGGCAAAACATCCCTCTGGGCTGGCGCCTCTGACGATCGATTCGCCCTCGTTATTTCGAACAATTCCGGTTGCGGCGGAGCAGCGCTTTCCCGCCGCAGAATTGGCGAAACCGTCGGGAGAATCACAAGCTCCTTTCCGCACTGGTTTTGCGGCAATTTCACAAAATACAGTAACAACGAAGACGCGCTCCCCTTCGACAACCACACCCTTCTTTCTTTGATCGCCCCGAGACCTCTTTACGTGGCTAGTGCAGAAGGAGACAAGTGGGCCGATCCGAAAGGGGAATTTCTCTCGTGCTTGCACGCCGACCCCGTCTATCGGATGCTGGGAACGGCAGGGCTACCGGCAAAAGAGATGCCGGCGGTGCATGTTCCAGTTCAAGGACAAATCGGCTACCATATCCGCGAAGGCGCTCACGGAGTCACTGATTATGACTGGGAGCAGTACCTTAAATTTGCTCAAAAACATCTCATCCCATGAGATCAGATCGTGGTGATTTCCCGTTAAACGGATTTACCCACCAGGAAGGTGTGTTCGTCGGCAGCAGTGACACCGACTTCTTTAATCCGTCAGACTGAATTCTCCCCAACCGGCACTGAAAGCCGCCCCTCCTTCAATATTTCCTCTTTCTCTTCGACTTCCCAGTCCTCGAGGACAGAGTCATCGATATAGATGTCTTCGCTCTCCGCGGCATACTCAGGCCCAAGGACCTCAACTACCGTTGGATTTCTCGGATCGGTCTGTGTTGGAACAATATAATTGTCCACCAGTTGGCAACTGTCCCGGTATTCCGGCTTATCCATCATGAACTCGTGGAACCCACGCAATCGATAATGAGGAATGGTTGCATACATGTGATGCGGCAAATGGTAATCCATCCCAAAGGGAAACACCGCGTAGCGGACCAGCGAATTCATTTGAAAAACGCGAGTATTGGAAAGCCAACTTCGGTCCCCATTCCCGTGCTGAATGACCTGACGCAATATCAAGAAGAAGGGAAAAGTGGTCACAATCGCAACGTACCAAAGCATCGAAAAATATCGCAGAGCCATGAAGCCAGTCGTCATTTGAAAATAGGACAAAGCAGCAACCGTAAAAGTGAAAACTGCCGTCTGACCAATGTAAATATACTTCCGATGAAAAACTGGGCTGACTCTCGCCCTATCAAAAGCCGCCTCGGGCAAACAACAAAGCACCACAGAAATAATACCCCAGATAGCAATCGGAAAGGCCAAAAGCATCCACGACTCGCCCCACTTTTGGACAATTACGCAGTTTCCGATCACGATAAAGAACAAGGCCAGCGACAATCGCTCAGGCACGCGGTACTTCCGTTTTGACGACATTTCATACGGCCCTTTTTTGTGGGATCCAATCGTATTGAATCGCACGCGGACAATAATGTATCGAAACAAATCAACGAGCAGCACCTGTCGAAGCATCATCCCAAGAAATGACTTCTTTCCAACTGGAAATTTCATCCAGTGTCCGCTTGCCTTCAAAAGAGCAAAGTCAGGATCGCGTTCAGGATCATTCACAAACTGGTGATGCGCCAGATGATAAAGCCTGAACTGGTAGACAGAAGTGAGAATTGGAAACAGGCATAAATAGTCTCCCACCAATTCGTTCAGTTTTCGATTTCGGAAAAGAGTGTGATGAACGGCCTCATGCCCCGCTCCCGCTAACTGGTGCTGAGAAGCCCCAATCGCAACAAGAGCCCCGAGATAAACCGGAATCCCCCACCACACAGAAATCCCCCACGTCTCCCTACTTTCAAAAAATAGAACCGCCAGACTGATTGCAATCGCAGCAACCAAATAGGCCCGACCAATGTAGAGAAAATTGGTATAATTGTCAGTCGCAAGAAACTCTCTCAGCCGCTTCTTTACCTCAGGATCCCTCCGAAGCGCTTGTGCAGCGTCCCCGTCATGTTTGTGTGCGCTCAATTAAAATCGGATGTGATCGAATCGAAGTATCGAAGTTCAAGCCTGATACGAGTTCAGGAACGAATTCAGACGCGCCAACCTTAGGAAATTGACAGATTTCTCACCGAAAGGTGAGGAGAGTCTTTGGCTGGCCTGACTATTCCATGTTTTACTGAAAATCAAAGACTTACCAGTCAGTGACCGTTACTCGACCCAAGCCCGGGACAAAGATCACACACCACAAATTTCATGCGCCTCTTTGACTGCCGCAATCGGATCACCCGCAGGCCAAAACTCGTGTGCCACATAACCTTCATACGCGCTGTCGGCAATCGCCCGACAAATCGCACCATAGTTGAGCTCCTGAGCATTCCCCAAATCATGCCTACCGGGAACTCCAGCCGTGTGAAAGTGGCCGATCCATTCAATGTTTTCCTGAATGGTTCGAATCACATCACCTTCCATGATTTGCATGTGATAAATGTCATACAGGATACGAAGCCTATCGTGATTCGCGAGTTGGCACACGCTCACCCCCCAAGCCGTGTTGTCCGCCTGATAATCCGGATGGTCTACCTTGGAATTCAGCAGTTCCAGATTCAGGGTCACTCCCTTTTCGTCCGCATAGGGAAGAATCGTCTGCAATCCGTCGACAGTGATCTCGGCTGCTTCCTGATCCGATACTCCGGGACGCCGGTTTCCGCTGAGACAAATAATACCGGGAATTTTGAATTTTGCCGCCAGATCAATCGATTCGATCAGTTCATCCTCGATCCGCGAATGATTCGCTGGATCATTCAAACCTTCTTCATGAGTCCAATGTCCCACCATGCTTGCGACAACCATTCCTTTAGCATGAGCGGATTCAACAATGGAATCGAAATCATCCTCTCGTCCCCACACTTCAATCGCTTCATAGCCAACCGTAGCGGCAGTTTCAATCAGGTCGAGATTCTTTGCTCCCTGCAAATGAAAAGGAGGCAAGACAAGAGATTGGCGGACAACATGGCTCATTAACAATGAGTAACCTCATCACGATGCGGGAGCAATCGCCTCGTCATAGTTTCTCCTAATTAGCTGCAGCCGAACCTGGCTCAGTGGTGTCGCAAGAAAAGGCATCAGCAATAGACCGCTGGCACCATCACTCCTGGCGTCTAGCGGCTCTTCAAAAGAATTCGAGCCTGAACACCGGTTCCGTCCTCGGCGTTCTTCACATAAATGTAGCCCCGGTGCAGATCAATTATGTTCTTGGCGACAGACAATCCAAGTCCCGTTCCCTCCCCTGTCGGCTTGGTTGTATAGAAAGGTTCGAAAATTCGACCAATCTTTTCTTTCGGAATGCCAGGACCGTGATCTCTGACCTCAATCACAACGACAGAGTCATGTGCCCGAATTCGCTCGAAGTGTCGAAGTCCTTCATCACGCTCGATCTCTTCCACCTTTGCCTGGAAGGTCCTAATCTCCAACAATCCAGGTTCGCTTGAATCATCGGGAGTCTCGCTATCCGACTGCTTCAACGCTTGAATTGCATTCAACATCAAATTGATTATAACTTGCTCCAATTTGCCCTGATCAATCAAAGCGGGTGGCAACGAATCAGCTAAATCGACAACCACCTTCACATTGCTGCTCGCCGCCTCGTGCTGAACCAATTCCAAGGCGGCCCTAACCACTCCATTAACATCTTCCGGCACCAGCTTCAGCGTGTCAGATCTCGAATAATCCACCATCCCACAGATTATTCGATCCGCCCGCGTGATGGCATCCTGCATGTGCGATACCATCACTTCGCCAGCTTCACCCAATACATCTGATTTCCGGTCAAAGAAGTTCACCCCCAACTGCAGTGTCGCGAGCGGGTTCTTAACTTCATGAGCAACCCCTGCAGACAATCGACCAAGCGAATCCATTTTCTCAGCCTGAATCAGCAGCATTTGAGCCGTCTTTAAATCTTCCGTCGCCTTCTTCAGCCTCTCATTTAATTCAGCCATTTCTGTTCGGCTCCTTTGTCGCTCCACCGCGTAAAGAATGGAACGGGTCAGGAGTTCAGAATTCAGGGAATCCTTCGGCAGATAATCCTGTGCTCCCTCTTTGACCATCTTCACAGCAAGATCTCTGTCATCATTCCCGCTCAGGATGGTAATCGGCGTCCTCGGAATCAATCCCGTAAGGACAGACAATGACTCCTCACCATTCGAATCAGGAAGAGACAGATCCAACAAAACCACATCAAAGCTCGAATCTTTTTCAGGGGATTCCAGCAGCGCCTTAGCTTCGGACATTGTTTCAGCCCGGACTAACTCCGGAACAGGATCGATATCTGCATCCTTCAGGTATTCACGAAGAAGAATAAAGTCGCCCTCATTATCTTCCAGGCAAAGAATCCGCAATTGGGCAGCAGCCCCTTCCTTTGTTGCTGAAGATTCGCTTTTACTCATTTTGCTCGAAACCATCGCTTATAGGCCACTAACAATTATTCTTTCGAGAGTAACAGTGACGGCTCTCATTTAAATTATACGCCCGTGCGCCGTAAAAAGAAGAATGAAATGGCTACAACAATTCTTGCGCGGCCTAATTCGAAAATCGCGCCTTAATTAACTTGAGCAGTTCTGTCGCAATTTCCGGATCCTCTTCAGCGAAATTTCGACTGACACCATCCGGGGCCGATTGATCATACAATTCCAGATAACCACTTTCGTGCGCAATCAGTCGATGGGTTTTCGTTCTGACGGTGCTCCCTTTTTTCCCATAAGCATAGGCAGGCTGCCCGCTAGCATTTGGATCATCGAGGACCGGACGAAGCGTTCTCCCATCAACGTAATTGGGAACGTCCAGACCTGCGATATCGACCAAGGTCGGAAAAACATCAATCGTCTCAACCATTGCCATCGTTTCTTTACCAGCATCCGGAATGCCAGGATAGCTAACAATCAGAGGAGACCTAAGTGACTCCTCGAACAGCGCGTGCTTCCCCCATATGCCGTGCTCTCCTAAATGCCAGCCATGATCCCCCCACAATACCACCACGGTATTATCACGGAGACCATGCTCTTCCAAACGCGCCATGAGACGGCCAACCTGCTCATCAGCATACGTGACGCAAGCAGCATAATTTCGGCGAACTTCTTCAGAAAATTCCGCGTCTTCGTTAGGGTCTTTTCCCCAGCGGTTGTATTTCATGAACTCACCGGAACCGTGCCAGGTAGTCTTCCATTCCGGCTTCGATGGATGCGGCACCGGCGGCAGTGCCACATCTTTATATTGATCCAAATACCGGGCCGGAGCCCCAAACGGCAGATGAGGTCGAATGATTCCCACCGCGAGAAAAAAGGGCTTTGCTTCATCCGAAGCCAAATCATCCATCTGCTCCAGTGCTTCATTCACGATCAGACCATCGGGGTATATCTCATCGGATCCCTCCACCGCCTGAAAGACGTCCATATCTCGCGCATCTTTTCGTATTTCACCGTGTGCAAGTCCATGCATCGATCCCCTCGGGTGTTGCCAATCTCCGGCAGGCAATAGATGTCGATCCCACGACAAAGGCATTTCCGGAATCGATTCATCATCCCAATCCGGACCACCTCGCCCTCCGGGGTGATGGGAAACCTTGCCCACCGAAACTGTCGTGTATCCATTGTCCCGAAAGAATGCCGGCATGCTGGGATCGACACTCTTTGGGTCTTTCTCAATCTGCTTCGCCCGCTGAAAAAGAGCATCGTTACCGCCGCCGCCATACTGCCCCGTCAGCAAAGTGAAACGGGACGCACCGCAAGTCGGCGCCTGAACATAGTGTCGCTTAAATAGCCTTCCCGCCTCAGCCAGCGCATCTATGTTGGGAGACTTGATATAATCGACCCCAAAACAATTCAACTCAGGCCGAAGATCATCCACACAAATCAACAGCACATTAGGTCGATCTAATTCCGCCCTGACATTTGAAACAAGAACAACAGAAACTGCGAGCAGGCAAAATGGGAGTAATTGATATTTCATCGGATGACTAATTATAGGTCCAACCCAACCTCGTTGAAATCGCCGAAACACGCCAAGTCACCTCGCGCAAAAAGGAGCGCACAATTCATCCAGCATCCAGATCCGTTAAATCACTTCTGCCTTCTGCCTAGTGCCTTCTGCCTTCTTCAATCACTTCTTCTCGCCACCGCCCTGTTCATCGAGGCCACCCGTCATCTTGCTGGCATTTGCGCCCTGAGGCGCCTGCGGCCATGGCGTTTCGCCCGGCCCCCATTCCTGAGGCTGGGTCGCGCGAATCGCATCGACATGTGCCTTGAGCCATTCCGGAACATTTTGATTCTCCTCTTGACCATAGACATAAGGCAAAGGCGGCTCCATCAGGAGAGGTTTATCCCCAAGCGGCGGACGCTCACTCGCAGCCTGCTGAAGTCGCTCCGCAAGTTTGGATACAATCTCAGGATTCGCTTCGGCGATGTCGGTCGTCTCGGAAGGATCTTCCGTGACGTTAAACAACATGTCTCCCATCAGTTTAAAATCCCCACTGCGAATCGTGGGAAGACGAACACTACCCTCAACATCGTAAATGATTTCCGTCCGGGTGCTGGGCTCGTCTCCGAACAGCGTATTGGTCTGATCGATCGCATCCACTTCAGTCTCCTGCTCGTGACTACCACCAGCCAGAGTGATGAAAGTGGAAAACCAGTCTGCGATAAAAAGCATCTCATCGCTCTGCGAACCCGGCTCCGTGTGACCCGGCCAACGAACCAGGCAGGGTGTCCGAACACCGCCTTCAAAAGTGGTGTTTTTCGTTCCGCGATACGGCGCACTCATCTCCTCTAACACCGGCCCATTGTCATTCGCAAAAATCAGCAAGGTGTTGTTACGAATCCCCTTGTCGTCGACTGCCTTGATAATCTTGCCAACATTCATGTCCATATTGGCGAGCATCGCATCACGAATCGCCAGGGGATCTTCGGGATCACCTTCAAATCCGGGAGGCGGGTTCAACGGTCCGTGCACTGCATTGAAGGCGACATACAAAAACAGCGGCTGATCTGCCTTCTGGTCTGCGATCAGTCGAACCGCTTCGTCCGCAAAAAGATCGGTCGCATAGCCATCTTCCTGCACCGGCTTCTGATTGCGATGCCAGTCATAGACAGCGAAGCGCGCCGGCGCATTGTGCACGATGGACTTGTTGTAGTAATCAATTCCCCACGCGTAGAATCCGTATTGATGCATGAAGCCCTGCCCCATCGGCAAATGCTCTGGCAACCACTCGCCACAATGCCACTTACCTGAAATCGCGGTGAAGTACCCCGCGTCTTTCAAAGCCTCAGCAATCGTCCTCTCCGAACTGTCCAACGCATGAATCCGACGAGTCTCTTCGCCCGCCTTGGTGTGCGCCAATGTCAGGTCCAACTTTGCCAGGTAACTTGGCTTGCCAAAATCTTCCGAGCGCCAATCCATCCAGTTACGGAACGAATACCGACCCGTCAAAAAAGCCCCTCGCGTCGGAGCACAAACAGAGTGCGTGTAGTGCTGGGTCAGTTGAAGTCCTTCCGCTGCCAAGGCATCCAGATTCGGAGTGAGCGCTGGCTTACCTCCATTGAATCCAGGCTGAGCCCATCCCATGTCATCACTGAGAATGAAGATAATATTGGGCCGGGAGCCAGCAGGATCGGCGGCTCGAGCAAACAAAGGAGCAATACAAAGTGCCAGCAGGATGAATTTTTGCATAGGAGAACGATTGAAGCCGTATTTCGGCGGCGGCGCAAGCAAAGAGAAGTCACTTAATTGGCTAAAAGAGTTCTCGAGCCGAAGGCTATCCAGAAGCCCTTTTTACGATTTGGAGTGCCCAGCAGCCAGGTCTATTGGCCTCTGGCGCGGCGGGGTGGATGCGAGGATCGAGCAGGGCGACTGAATCGCAACGATGCCAGATGACAAGATGGCTACAGCCCAAAGGAATCGTTCATTTCAAAATGAGCGATGGCGAGGAAGCGTTCCTTTTATTCCCATCCCCCATCGGGACAGATCGTCGGGAAAAAGAAAAACTCAGACAGTCTCCAAAGTGGGAGAAACGGCCTTCTTACGTAATTCGCCTCCGTACTTTTCGGCCCGGGCAAAAACAGTCTTGTAGACTTCACAATAGGGATCCTTGGCATTCATCGTGCCCAGTGCCGTGAAGGTCCTGACGGGACACCCGCCATGACAGATGGAAAGGAATCGGCAGGAGAGGCAGTCCTCGTCCTCAACCAGTTTCCCGGGTCGCTCGACAAATTCTTTTCGAGCCGGACTCTCGCTGAGCAGGCGACTCAGATCAGGCTCGCTGAAAATATTACCAAAGTAGTGGTCGGGGTAACTCGTGACCCAGCAGTCGCACTGGGCGACCGTCCCTTTCGAGTCGACAGAGATGAACTGGTTCGAGCAGTTCTCTTTCCAAATGCAGGGAAGCCGGGCGGGCTTGCCCGAAAAATGGTTAATCAGGGCATCGAAGGGACCGAGGGCGACTCCATCATCGAACCCTTCTTTCATCCAGACATCAAAGAGCTCGCCGAGGAAATGGGATAGCTCCGGCGTTTCGAGCTGAAACTCGGTTTCCGCCTCGTTGGCAGGTCCGCCGGGAAATGGCGTATTGACCTGAAAATCATCGATCCCCAACTCGTCTACATAATACCGATAGAACGCCTCAGCCCCGACATCGAGACTTCCCTGGTGGAGCACCGCGATGACACCAACCTTCAGGCCCGCGCTTCGCGCTTCCTCGAGCCTCGCGCGCCACGTTTCGGTGTATTTCTCCGCACTGCCACTGAACGTCTTTCGATGCAAGTTGGGAAAGTCCATCGAAGTTCCCAGAGATCCATCGAACATGTCGAAAAGGACATCGTTCCACTCCGATGAATAGCCGATCAGGTTGGTCTGAAGATAATGAATGAATTTGCGCCCCCGTCCTTCGGCAGCTTGCTCCATCAACTCCTTCGCTTTCACATACCACGCCGGCCCCATGATCATGGCTTCGCCGCCTTGCCAGTAGATTTCACATTCGGAAAAATCTTCCTGGTCCATGTGGTCGAGAATGCTCTTCGTCATCGCCGGAAGAGCCTCCAGAGAAAGGCGGTGAGGCTCTTTAACTTCGAAACAGTATTCGCAGGCAACGTTGCATTCCGCTGTCGGCAAAAGGATAACACTGAAGGTTCTTCCACTCATGAGTTTTCGTCTATTGCTCCTTCAGTTACGCTTTCTTTAGTCGATTCATAAGCAGCCAGATCTTTTTTCATTTCCGCTCCCGCCTGCCCGATTCGATCGAACAAGGGAATGATTCCGGCACAGGAATATTCCGGATCCGGGACCTTGAAAAAGCCACGACAAACAACCGTCCACGGGCAGGTAGCGCACTCCGCTCCTGCAGCCTCAAGCTGCGAAAGATGTTGGCCAACAAAGCCTACCTCCTTAGGTGAAGTCCAGTCGGGGAGGGCAAAGACATCCGGGTCCTGCTCCGTCGCGACCCAGAGATCCGGCCCGGAACCTCCCCTGGCAAGGGCCAGCATGGAGTGGAAAAATTCCACCGGTACTTCCACCATGGGATCATGGAGATAATACTCGAGCGCCTCTTCCAACTCACCAATGACTTCCGGTCCCGGTTGGCCCGGTAAAAGGCGCACCGGCAAATGGATGGAAACGGCGAGGCGGAGTGATTTAAGAAAACCGGCGACCACCGGAATGGTCACTCTGACCGGACGCACATTTCGCACATCAACGAGCCGGTAGATCGCAGCATACTGAGCCGCGGGGTCAGAAACAATGACATCGAGCGCGACATCATTACCTTTTCGAGCCGCTGTCGCCCATACCTCCGGCTCATCAAGCAGATTCTCTACCTGAATCCACTGTAATCCGGATGACTCCACGGCAAGCCAACGGCACACCTCCAAGGCATTACGCGCCACAAGAACAAAGGGATCCTCGCTGAGAGGATCCGCTTCTTCCCCTGACAAGAAGGGCAAAGGGACTGTGCGCCCCTCTTCGTCAGAAGGGGGCAAGGGTCCGGATGTTTTTAGCGTCGGTTGATCCATCCTCCGCCACCACGGCGATTGACCCAACTACCGCCACCGCCACCGCCACCATTGATCCAGCCACCACCGCCAATGCGACGGTTGAGCCAGCCTGCCTGCGCAGTTCCCGGACTCGAAATCCAGGCAGCACCTCCTACCGCAGCGATCGTCGCCGCGCTAGACCACTTACCCATGCTTCCGAGAAACTCGCGGCGCTGAAGCGCATCTGATGTCTGAGTTTCCTCTTCCGATTCTAGATTTGGTTTTTCACTCATAATAAATTAGGAAAATAAGGTTCTTGGTTGATCAGGCGTACTCCTCTGGAGGGACCGTAGAAAAGTGCATCGCCGCAATTTTCCATGCGCCGTCCTTCTTACTCACCGTCAGGGACATATTAAGAGGGAGAGCAAAGTCGACCCCTTTCAGTTTTCCTTTCACCGTGCCGGAAGTCAGCATCCATCCCATATCGCTGCTGAGAGCCCCAATACGATAGTCGGATTCGAAATCCTGCTCGCCCTTGTCGTAGCCTTCAAAAAAATTCGTAAAGGCATTTTTGAGTTCTGCCTTACCCGCCCACATTTCTTCCGGGCCCGTACCCATGATGGCCCCATCTTCGGTGAAGGTGGCGAGGACGCCGTCCATATCACGAGCGGCCATGGCATCGTGGTGAGCTTTTAGCAACGCTTTAACCGGTTCCAACTCTGGATTTGAGGGGTCAACCTTCTGTGCGTTGGCACTCGTAATGGAGGCGGCAGACAGACCTGCAACCCCCGCGGCAAAAATGTTTCTTCGGTTCATAATTTTGTGGGTTTGAGATTTCCAGTTTGGACGAGCCCCTCTCTTTCAAGGATCCTCACAAAAATATGCGTAAAAGGCTAGAAAAAAGCCCATCGAATACCTCCTTTTTCTATACCTAGTCCGTGACTATTGCTATGCCAACCACACCAATCAACGGGCTGCGGCGAGAGCTCCCTCACTTTTTTATGGCCGACGACAAGAAAAAATCTCAAAGGGCACTACCAGTGGGACTGCCATCCGAAGGAGCGCTGTCATGCGTCACCAGAACAATGCCAGCGGACTTCAGGTCAACTGATGAAGGAAAGCGTTCGCTCGATCGTCCAGTAGGCCGCGATGATGCCAACCGCATAAGGGACAAGTTTCCGGCTCCATTCGGGCGTCGTCACGTTCGCTTTTTGGCTCAGCTTGTGGGCAAGCGCGAGCAACCCTGCCACGACTGTCACGAACATGATCTGACCCGTCTCCACTCCCACGTTGAACATCAACAGCGCCAACGGCACTTCGTTCTTCGGCACTCCGATCTCTGACAGCGCTCCGGCGAAGCCGAGCCCGTGAAAGAGGCCGAAGGAAAAGGCGACGATCCAGGGATACTTCGCCGTGATCGGTATCTCGCCGGCTTGCATCCGCAGGACTTCCACCGCCAGGAAAAGAATGCTCAGAGAGATAACCGCCTCGGTCGGCGCGGATGGAAAATTCACCGCCCCGAGGGTCGCCAGTGCGAGGGTGATACTGTGGGCGACGGTGAAGGCGGTGATGGTTTTGATGAGCTTCCAAAAGCCGGTCACGATCAGCATCAGCGCCACCAGAAAAAGCAGGTGATCATAGCCTTCGAGAATGTGCTCGGTACCCATCCGGGTGTAGGACTTCGCCACTTCCCACTTCGTCGCCTCGAGCGGGACGGTAAATGATTCCTTTCCTGATCGAAGGATCGCCGCATGCTCGCCCCCGTCCTTCAATTTTACGCGCAGCATTACGTCGGTCGGCACCTTGGCGAGACCTTCGACTCGCACGGTAGCCCCACTCAACGATTCCCCATCGGTGCGAAAGGTGGTCGTTTCCACCCATGCCCCGGGAACTTTGCGACCGGACCCGGACCCGATCGGCTTCATGAAGTCGGGAAGCACCGGCGTGATCGCGAGAGCTTTGCCCCCCTTCGCGGGCACCTTCCAGGTCACTTCGACCCAGCCGTTCTCGCTTTCCGTGAGCTCCAGCAGGGCGGGACGAAATTCATCTGCCAGCAGGACAATCGGACAGGCGGCAAGCAGAGCCAGAAAAAGTCGAAGGCCGAACGAGAGCCTTTTTTGGAAAGCCTGGATTTTCATGATTCGGGATCTGTCTCGGTCTCAGATTCATTCTCGCTGATCGCCACTCCAGGAACTTCGATGAGCCGGTCGTTGGGAAGCTCGTCGATCACGATCTCGAAGCGGCTCTTGAGGCTCTCGAGAAACTTGGCGTCGAATTGCTTGCGCTGTTCGCTGCTCCAGTCTTCCATCAGCTTGTCTCTGATCGCCGCGAATGCTGGTGCCGCGCCTTTCTCCACTTCAAACACGTAGACCAAGTGGACCCCGTATCCCGACTTCATGGGACCGTGCCATTGGCCCGGCTCCAGTTTTATGACCGACTCGGCGAACCCGCCGCCCATCTGGCGGGCGATGTCGGTCTGGTCCGCCGATGCGAAGTGGCTTTTCACCATGGACCGGTCGCCGGCCTCCAGCGTGGCTGGATCCGGTTTTCCCGCAACGCGGAGTTTTTCCAACTCCGCCGTGGCATCCTCGATGGTCGCGTCCTTGCGGTCGTCCCGATTAAAAAATACCTGGCTGAAAGTGAACTGGTCCGGCGCCTGGTAGGTCGCCTCGTTGTCTACAAAGTATTGCTCCAGTTCCCCCTCGGCCGGTTGCGCGGCACCGGCCAGGTCGCTGGTCAAAAACTCCAACTTCTGGGCCATGCGGCGGCGGGTGATGGGATCGTCTTCATTCAAGCCCATCGTCACGGCCTGCCGGTAGAGAATTTCCTCCTTCACATAAGATCCGATCAGACCCTCGATTTCCTGGCGGGTCGGCGGCCGTTTCCAGCGGCTTTCCCACTGACTGATCATGCCTTCGATGCGCGCGGCATCGACGTGCACGCGGTTCTCTTCGAGGTCTACTTCCGGCGTCCCAAACAGGGCGAAGGCAACGTAAATGCATCCGCCGATCAGTAAAAACTGAACGAGGGGTTCCTTAAAAAAGCGTTTCACTGGATTGGCTGCTGGCATTGGTTCTATACTTAATTTCATTTCAGAGGCATTCAAGACTCCCCGCGGATAAATGCGTGGTTCCCGGGTGATCAGGCCCATGCCCATTTTTTACGAACTTGAAAACCTCGCTCATTCTATCCGCGTGTTCCTGAATCGAGACAGGAAATTCGAATCTATTCGCGTCCATCTGAGATTGCTTTCGCCGAACGAACGTAAGTCCGTAGCTGAAGGGTTGTTCGAAAATCGAGATCTGTCGGTTTCTCGGTGAGGTAAGCGGCGATCTCGCTGGCGAATTCTGTCCGCTTCCAGGCGGTGAGATCACGGACGACCTGAGGGGCCATCGAGGGGTGATTTTCAAGCAGGGTGCCATAGGCGGCGATGATGCGCTCGCGAAGATGAGTATGGCCGTTCGTGCCGTGAACGGAAAGGGCCTGAATTACCGCCAGCAGCTCTTCGGGTTTACGGGCAGCTTTCCGGAAATAGCGTTCTTCAATTTTGGCGACTCCCTTTCCGTCCTCGATCTCGATCAAGGCCGTCGCCCAGGCAGCCAGTCGAAGGGTCGAGCCGAAGCGGGCAGCCGATCCGAAGGAGTCGCGAATCAACTCGTGATCGGCAGGGGCATCGCTCTGGGCCAGGAGCAGGATATAAAGCGGATGCCAGTCGGCATACCGGATATTGTCCAGAAAAGTGTGGATCTCATCCCGCGACAGGAAACCGCTACAATCTCTGATCTCGTTGTAGGGCGCCCGGGCGATCTCGAGGTGGGCGAGGGTGCTAACCTGGGGATTGTCGTGACCGAGCCGCCTGGCAAAGAACGTGATTCGTTGTTCGGGCTCTTTCTCCCAGACTGCCGAGGCCGCCAGGATGTCCTTCACGACCGGTCCCATATCTTTGTCAGCCGTGCCGATCCGCCTCCACATCTTCTTCTCTCCGTCCGTCAACCTCGCCAGCACAATCGAGTGTTGCGGATATGTGGCCAGGACGCGCCGGGTCGTGCTGTCCAGAAACAGATCGATTTTCTCATCGCCGGGATCTCCTTTGAGCGTTGCGACCGTCGCGAAATAAAAGGGCCGTTCGGCGTCTTCCCGTGCCAGCACCACCGTCTCCGCTTCGATCAGATAATCGGCGGCAGACTTTTTCGGGAAAGGAATGCAGATCTGGCAGGCGGGGGCCGGCAACGATCCCGCCATCGCCAGGGCCATCACTAACAGGAACAGGCGCTGTCGAAATCGAGGCATAGTCGAAAGTGTAAGGCCCGTCTTCGGAAGCACAAGAAGGTAACCAAAGGCAACGGCAACGGCAACGGCATTGGACTTTTAGACTCTCGCCCTTCGATCGTCCGACTGACAGGAATTTGCTTTTTCAAGGAGTTCTTATCGGGGCGTCGGTCCTACCGGGATTGAGGGGGTGCAGCTCAAGGGCCTACCCCAAAAGCAAATTCCTAGCAGCCAGGGCAGACACCTGCCCCGGCGGAAGAAACAATTCTATTTTTTGGCCGGTTGCGGAGCGGCCGGGATATACCAGATCGGCGAAGTGTAAACGCGCTCCTGAGTGGTCATGGGCACCTCCGGGGCCATTTCCACACCAAAGCGTTTGGCGTCATAACACGTCCAGCGCGGCGTGGGTATCTCCAGCACGCGCACGTAGTAGAAAGCCTGCTCCGCGTTGTCGAAGTCCGGATCCTCCCAGACGGTCGACAGTTGCGTATCGCCAATCGAGTTGCTCCAGGTCGCTTCCGCGATGTTGACGGTATTGCCGACCGGCGGAAGTTTGCCCGTCACGGGATGCGGTGTGCGCTTGCCCGACCAGGCAATGTCATGGACCTTTTCGTGCAGTTCGCCCTCTCTGTCTCGCCAGCCTTTCACCATCTGGAGCCGATCCAGAGTTCCTCCCATGGGGTCCATCAAGGCGGCGACCAGGAAGGTCGGGCCCTTCTGTTGTCTGGCAATCTCAGCCGCGATACCCGTGTATGCCTGTTCGGGATTGTCAGGGTCCTCGGGCGCGTTGGTACCGAAACCCAGGAAGCTCAGGTTCTCGGTCTTCGCAGTCTTTCCTTCTTCAAACGCCTTACGGACCGCGGCTGCCTGGGGGTCGCCATGCAACTCCCCGCCCATGGGCACACCCTTGTCGTAACCCAAGGCCACATAGTCGGAGCGTTGCTCGTCTCCGGGTTTGAAATCCCAGCCGCCGAACACCCGCACTTTCATTCTGGTCCCTGTGGTGGCGTAAACCTCTTTGCGTTTCATGGCATCCCAGAGCGCCTCGCGGGTATTCTCGCTGGCCCAGACACCGGTAAGACCGGACGCGGCCTCCGACCAGCCCGGCTGGGTGCCAAACTCTACTTGTCTGAACGGCTCCTTCCAGCGTTCGGGGGACGGTTCGGATGAGGCACTCTTGCCCATGAAGTTGTCTTCCTCTTGTCCGGGCAGTCCGGTATGGGAATCGCCGGCGCCGATCAGGCCGAACTGGAAAGGATTGGCCCCGAATTTCTCCTGGAAGCTCAAACCGAGCTTCAAGGCCGAACGGGCATATTCGTTCTTGAGCATGTTCGTGGTCACCCTTCTGTTGAAGGAAAGGTTGCCGACGTCCCACGTCTCGTAGTCGGCGAACTCATCGTCGGGCGACAGGAAAGGATGGGCTTCGCCGTCCCCCTTGATCTGGGTGGCTTCGTAGAGCGGCTCCCAGCGTGCGCGATTTTGGATATAGGACAAGTCGAATGGCTCGTCTGATTGGAACTTGGTTTCCTGAAACATCTGCCCGCTGCTCCAGTTGCCGTTGTGCGGGATCGCCATCACCTGGCCGCCGGTCTTATCCTCATAGGCCTGCAGTGACGCCCACAGTGTTTCGGGGTCCGGACCCTCTTCCCCCACAAGCATCGTTGGGAGAGGGAGGACCTGAAGGGTCTTTTCGGCGTCGTCCCTATAGATGACGACCCGATGATTGTTGTCGCCTTTCGGATTCGCCGTCCACTCATAGGCAATGAAGGCGGTGAACTTTCCGGGGTCGTTGGCTGCTTCGGCCGCCTTGACCGTCTCCTCCCAGCCAACTTTCAGGTATTCCGGTTTATTGATTTCCCAGGGAATGTCTCCAGCACCAAAAGTCTTGATGAGCTCGTCGGCAACCTGCTTGTTCTTTCCCTCCTTGAGCATCTGGTACCAGCTAGCCCCCCGGGGTACGGCGACAATAAAGTCGGCTCCCTCCTTGATAAACTCATAGAAGCCCAAGGCGTCGGAATGGTCTGCGACAACCGTCCATTCCAGCGGGCGACGCAGCTTCGCTTGCCAGCCTTTGGAGGAGGTCACTTCCTCGCCGCGAGCAAACCGGTAGACATCTTTGGGTCTCAAATTGGTCCCCCAGAGAGCGGCATCCACGGACAAGGTCGTATGAATGTGAGCATCGCCAAAATAGACATTCTCAGGATGTTCGCTCGGGTTGAGGTAACTTTTTTCCTCTCCCTTGGGTTCCTCGGCGTGCACGGACGCCGCAATCAAAAAAACGGCTAGGGATACCAGTGTTCTCCGTATGCGCGTGACTCTCATGGTTTTCATTTCCGTGATTGGGTTTGACTGCTTAAATAAATTGGGAAGATCCGTCCATCATACTAGAACAGAAATCAGTTGCAGCTACGCGTGTGATGCCGAAATGCCCCGCATTTCTTGCGCTCAATTGGAGAAGCGTTTCGATGGGTTGGTTGGGATCATTTCACTTCGCTCGGAGCCGGCGTGACCATTCAGATCCAAAAAGTCAAGGAGTGTACCAGATCGGCGAAGTGTAAGCGCGTTCCTGGGTGATCATCGGCACTTCGTCCGGCATTTCGACGCGGAAGCGCTTCGCTTCGTAGGCGGTCCAGCGCGGGGTCGGTATCTCGATGACCCGGGCGTAGTAAAAGGCTGATTGCTCGGGATCGAAGTCAGGATCGGTCCAGACCGTGCCGAGTTCGGAGGCACCAATGGTGTTGGTCCAAGTGGCCTTTTTCACATCGACCGTGTTGCCGACCGGCGGCACTTTGCCATCGGCCCCCGGCTTGCGGTCGCCGCTCCAGACCACATCATAGACTTTTTCGTGAGTTTCACCTTCGCTGTCCATCCAGCCCTTGATGATCTGGATCCGGTCGAGGCTGCCGCCGTAGATATCCTTCAGGGCAGCGACCAGAAAACTCGGCGTTTTGTCTCCGTCGGGCGCCGTCTGAAGATCGCCCCCCATCGGCACTCCCTTTTGGTATCCGCTCAAGGCAAGCTGCCGGGACAGGGCATCTTCCTCTCTAAAATTCCAACCGCCAAAGAAGCGCACTCGGATGCGCGGACCAGTGGTTGCGTAGGTCTCCCTGCGCTTCATCGCATCGAAGATGGCCTCGCGGGTGTTCTCGGTGGCCCACACCGCTGTGTAGGCGCCGGCGGCCATCTGCCAGCCTAGAATGGTCAGATTGGGATCTAGCGGAGACGCGATGACGACGTGTTCCCAGCGATGCTCCTCGGGCTCCACCCCGGAATGCTTGCCAAAGAAGTTATCCTCCTCAACGGCGGCCAGGGCGGTGTGGGAGTCGGTGCCCCCCGCCATGCCAAACCTGTAAGGGTTGACGCCAAGTTTCTTCTCGAGTTTAAGGCCGGTCTTCAGCGCTTCGCGGGCATATTCATATTGGAGCATTTCCTTCTTCTTGACCTCGGTGCCGTCGAGGTTGGCGTCGTCCCAGGTTTCGTAATCGGCGAATTCGTCATTCGGGGAAAGGAAGGGGTGCGATTCACTGTCCCCCTTGATCTGGGTGACTTCGACGATCGGCTCGAGGCTGGCCCGCAGAGCGGCGATTTCCTTGGTGAGCGGTTTCCCATCGAAGGTCTTGAGCGAGAACATCAGACCGTTGGAGAGGTTGCCGTTGTGGGGAATGGCAAGGACTTCACCGCCGCTGGTCGCGTTTCGAAAGTCGTCGAGAGCCTTCCAGAGATCCTCCGGATTCTGGCTGTCGAATTGCGAGAAGGGCAGCGTCGTGTTTGCGACCGATGCACCATCGCGAAAGAGGACATTGCGATGCAAATTGAAGCCGCCTTTGGTGGTGTACTCGTAGCCGATTATTGCCGAGAAGCGGCCCGGTTCGTTGTATCTGTCGGCGAGGGCGGTGTAGGCACGCCACGCGTTGCGCACCGAACTTCTGCTCTCGAAAGGAGGGTCCGGCTGCTGAAGTGCGCCGACGATTTCCATGGCCGCCGCGAACATGGTGTCCCTGTCGCCGGTTTGCAGCATGTCATACCAGCGTCTTCCCTCCTCGGTTGCCAGAATCCCCGGATCGCCCTTGAGCAACTGCGGCATCAGGCCGTACATTTCGGCGTGATCGGAGATCACGAGCCAGTCCAGCGGCCGGGAGAGTTTCGCGCGGAGGCCGCCCGTTGATTCGACTTCCTCACCGCGGGCGAATTTGTAGGCTTCCTCCTGACCGAGGCGGCACATCGTCCCGGCGTCCACCGAGATTGCGGTGTGCAGGTGTTGGTCGCCCCACAATACTTTGGTCGGAAACGAGCGGCCCGCGTAAGGTGAGAATTTCGTTTTGCCCTGAATTTCGGCCACCGCGTCTTTCGACGGGGAACTGTCCTGGGCGAAAGTTTTCGGCGCAGCGACAACCGCTATGGAGGCCAGAGCAAGGGCGAGGAGGAGTTTCTGAGAGATGGATGGCTTCTTCATTGGGATATCGGGCTTCACTTTCTACGTCTCACCATACAAGAAAAACCTCGGCTAAGTCACGCAATTTCGGTCATGATTAGTGACTATCTAGGATCAGTAGTCGCGATACTTCAGTTTGCGCCTGAAGTTGGTTTTTCCGCCGTGATCTTACCGGCTGGACCTACTTCGGAAAGAGAAGTTTCACTGAGAACTACAGCGACTAGTCCGCGCGGCACTCGGGGTTGATATTATCTTGTCGTTAGAACAGGAACGTGAGATTGAATCCGGTGCCTAACCCTCAGTCTAACCAATAACTTCACCTTCTGGTCGACGGTCTGGGCACGCGTTCTTGGGCGACGCAGGTTGGTCCTTTCCTTAACGGCCCCCGCTGGCCTCATGCCCGAGGCCAAGATCGACAGCACGATGCTCACGCCAAACCTTTTGAGTTCGGTGAGGAATTTATCCCTATTTCGGCGGTTGCCTGCCAACGCTAAAGATATTCGATTTATCGGATTCGTGATTTCAAATTCGGTCCAAAAATCAAAGCGAGATTTTCCGTATCAAGAGCTCATCCAAAAACGAAATCATCGTGGCGCTCCAAGACCGGCGTGGAGGTAAAGAATCCGCCGCATCTCCTCGATCGCTTCGGGGTGCTGGCAGATCGTGGTGTGGGTGGCGTGGACGACTTTCTCCGAAGCTGCTTCGTCGAGATGAGCGCTGATGTAAGCCACTGTTTTGTCGTCGCTCTCTTCGAGGGACTGTTCGGGATTTTTTCTTCCGACAATCGTGTGAACCGGTATTCCCTCGTGGACGGGATTCTCGAGAATTGCCTCCAACACCGGAGAATTCGGCTTGAGGCTCCCGATGCTGTCGGGACGATGGACCACGATGGACCGGGCCAGTTCCGTCATTCCGTCGATCTCCGGCAGAGGTCGGGCCATGATCGCTTCGCGGGGAAACATGATGAGTTTGTGTCCGAGAGCACCTATCCCGCCGGTGGCCAGCTTGGCTCCCCGGTGAGGCGCCGCAACGAAGATCGCCCGGGTAATGTCCGGGTTGGCGTCATAGATCAAGAGGTCTTTCAACGCCGCCTTCTGGACCTCGTCGAGACCGTCAAGCTGGTCGATCGGCCGGGTAAACAGTCTTCCGGTGAAGGAGTCACCGCTTTCCCTGACCTGGGAATTGCTGAGGATCCCTCCCATGCTGTGTCCCATCACCAGCATTCGCCGCATGTTAGGATTGCGGCGATGCGGGTCGTACTTTTCATGGAAGGCCGCCAGTTGCTTTCTCAGCGCAGCGGCGTTGTAGATAACCGGGTATCCCGTCGGATACCGGTAGACCATCAGCTGGTATCGATGGCCGAGGACCGGATCGGAACGCAATTGATTGATCGCTTCCACCCAGACCTCGGGACTCGACATCAACCCGTGTACCATGACCACGGGAATCTGATCCGGACGAAACGGCTCGAGCAGGTAGAGGCCGGTGTGTTCGAGATAGTCGTCCGGGTGTGTCATGGCCTTGAAGCCTGCTTTTCGATCGACGTCGTAATCGACTTGGACGGCAAGCGGTAGGGTGAGATCCGAGGCCATCGGAAATCGGCGACCTCGAATCAGCGTCTCATCTTTCAGCAACAGATCGGTCAGGTGCAAATCAGCCTCGCCACCGCCGCTGCGGAAATCGATGAGCGCGTTCACCGGAACCGTCATTCCAATCGGTGACAAAAACGGGTTCTTTTTCCGGCGTTCGGGAGTGCCCTGCCGGTGAGCGATCATCGCCGCTCCGATGCCGTCACGGCGGATGCGCTCCATTTCGTAATGCTTCAATTCGATGTAGTCGGCGAGTTCGAAACTGTCGAAACCTTCAGGATCGAACCGGGAATCGCCAACGTTCCGGCACCGCAGGCGGTAGGATTTCCACGGCCCGTCGAACGTGGCGGACTCGTTCCATGAATGGCCCGAATCGAAGAGGATTTCAGCGACTTTGCCGACGCTATGATTGTAAGCCTCGGCGAGGGGGGCGTTCGTTTTATCACTGCCCGCGACATCAAGAGCCGTTTCGAAAGCGAGCTCCGCGGCGGCCAGATGATAACCCACGGCCGCCCGGGGCTCCTGCTCCGCCAGGTGATTGCCCGTGTCGGAGCAGAGTTCGGCCACCGCCAGGCGTTCATCCGTCGATCCCTCGGAGGTCAGACGCTCGCGCAGCTTCGCAATCGCTGCAGCCGGATCCTTACGATAAAGCGACACCAGTCCCTTTTCTCGCAGGATAGACCGGGTGCCAGAAGTGAGCCTCTTCGGACTCGCCCAATCGCCTGAAAGGGGCGAACTCGCCATCGGTTGGCCCAGTCGCTTGACGCCCGGCGAGGCACAGGAACAGAAGAAGAGCCCGCAAATCAAGGCTGCCACGGTGACCGATCCGGCCTGCTTGAGACGTTCTTCCCGATCGCCGGTTCGACAACGGCTTCTGATTTGATCTATCATCTATACTGAAAGTTTTTGGCTCTCGTTGAGGCTGACTTTACTGCCGAATCAGGCCTACTTAAGGAAAATGAAGGTTAGTTTCGCGCGGAGCCCCCACGTGGGCCACCCGTCCGGCGCGAACCCGTGGATCCACAAAGTTCGTCAGGAGGGCAGAGCAAATCTTTCCGCTTGCGGGTTCATTTTTATGATCGGGTTTTCGGCGATGAGACGATCAAAACACCGAACGGAGTCGCAGAGTGAACACCGAGGCGTGGTCGAACGCGGTATTCAAAGCCGGATTGAACACTGACTGGTAGCTCAAAGTCGCGTCCACAACCGGGAACAGAGGGAAGCGATAGAAAAGCTCCAGATTGTACTCATCCCGGGATCCAACGGCGGAAGCATCCACCCAATTCCCGGCAATCCCGATCAGGTCGTTATCAATGGTGCCGACCAGGTCGGGATCGTAAACGAGCAAATGAAGCCCCACCTGCTGGTCATAGAGCGAGGATTTTTGCCAAGCCTTACCCCACCGGGCCACGCCAACGACATTACCATCATTGGTGAACTCGTGCTCGTGTTTGACGGTCATGCCCCACCCTTCCTTTCCAGTGCTGGCATTGATGGGCTTGCCGTCCTTGGTTCCGTCGTTGTGCCAGAAGGTCAGCTTCGAGTAACCCGCATTCTCGGTCTTCGGCATGATCTTGTAGCCGAACTCGAGCGCCTTGTAGTAGTCGCCCGCGCCAATATCGCCCCAGTCGAAGCGGTTGGCATTGGCATCGGAAAACACGCCAATAATCTTGAAGTCGTCGCTTGGATACAAGGCCCCGACAAAGCCCAGTCCCGAGTCCGGATAGCCGCTCGCGAACAGGCCGGTGCCGCCATTCGGGAGAAAGGTGGTGACGGGAGTGATGTGCCGCGAGGTCGCCAGGATGGCATCAGGCGTCACCTTACCGACCCGGAAAGCCCAACCGGCTTCCTGACTGCCCTGCTCCCAGTAGAGGTTCCGGATAAGGAAGGTCGGGTTGTCATAAGCCGAGAAAGCATTGGCGGTGCCGATCTGGCTGCCGAGGTTTACGAAGCCGAGGTTTTGCGGCCCCGTGGTACCGTAATCCCAACGCCCCTCCAGGTGAGCGTACAACTTCCCCGGGTTCGCCTCTCCCCGGTTAATCAGTTCCCAACCCGCTACCAAATCGGCATCAGTAGTCGAGCCCGAGCGGTCGGAACCCGCAATCGAATCGGAAATGCCCTGGAAGACATGGTTCAATGTTAGTCCCATCTTGAGGCCGGTGGCGCCGTAGAGCCTCTTCTTCGCCGGATCCAAGGAATCGTGGATCGGCTTCAGCGGCGACACCGGAAACAGCGAATCCCGTTGGGCCCGTCGCTGCTCAACGTCCTGAAGAAAATTTGACGGATCCCGGGGATCACTGCCAAATGTATTGGTCTGGCCACCACCACTCGACCCGGCTCCTTCGTCATCCGCGCTTGCCGAACGGGTCGTGAGAGAACTCAGCAGCCAAAGGGATAGAACAGTCACAATTACGGATTTCATAGATTCTTATCGTGGGCGGATTTTGTCTGTTTTCAATGGTTTTTGATGAAACACGTAACGCCCGGCGACTTCAAAGAAACCGCCGGGCGCAAAGCATTTTCGTTCGAATACGGGTCAGCCAACCGTCACGGTGCCATCTTCTTCGATGGAGATCGGATCGCCCGTATTCACCGCCTCGAGGAACTCGTCGCCGAGCAGGTCGATCGTGATGACGCGGCGATCGTACCAGACGTCATCGATGATCAGACCCCCGGCCGCGATGCTGTCGATGTGGTTCGAGAATAGGAAGGCCTTGAGGCCCACGCCCATTTCGCTCACTCCCATGAGCGCACCCGCGCCCATGGTGGACCCGACGCACTGCGAGGTGCACATAATCGCGTCCTTCATGTCCTTCCCGAACAGGGCCTCGTTATTGGCGTCGGTGCACGGCGCCGTCTCAGTGTTCCCTGCGAACATGTTCTCGAAGTAAGACCCGGTGAGGTTGAAGGGCAGCTTAGAGACAAGCGCCTCGCCCTCGAGTTTGCCGGAAAGAACCGGGCGTCCTTTGAATACTTTTTTAGCCATTGTTTTACCTAGTTGAATGTTTTTTCGAATTTTTCTCAATCTTGGTTCGTAGGATCACCCGGGCACCTTGCCGCTCACGATGATGTCCACCAGGGTCTGATCCGGGAAGTAGCGGATCGACGAGTAGTTCCGCGTCTTGGCGGAGTTGGTGATGCCACGGGTACGGTCCGAGAAGCCCTTGGTCCCGGCCCAGGTGACGCCGCACATGGGGGTCGCAATCATACCCGCTTTCAGCATCTTGCCGGCGAGTTCGCCGTCGTCCGCGATCAATTGGAGCTTCACGACGTTGGCGCAGAACATGTAGACGGGAATCGCGGTCTTTTCCTTGCCGGCCTTTTCGAGCCCCTCGGTGATCAATTCCCCCCAGTGCTTCATTTCGTAGAGGGTGTTGTGCGGGCAGCCGATGAAGGCGGCGGTGGGATCCCCGTCCTTCTCCGGCCACAGGTTGCCGAAGGTCTTGATGATCTTCTGCTCCTCGGCGTCGTCGTAAACGTAGGTCTGGTAGCCCTCGTTGAGCAGCTTGCGGCCCTTTGACTTGCCCTCCGGGGTCAAGTTCTCGACGTGGTAGAGACCGACCGAGCCGGAGGCGGCGCTGGCGCTGCCCATGGCCTTCAGGAGGTGCAGGTTGTCCTCGGTGACCTCGCCGCCTTCGAAGTACTGGTCGATGCCGGCATAGAGGGGAACATCCTCCACCACCTTACGCCCTACGGCGGTGCCGAGCACTCCCCAGTCCGGCGTCTTCGAGGTCTTAACGTCGATCAGCCACTTCGCCTGGCGTCCTTCGTCGGTCATGAGTCCGAATTGAGGCGCCTTGCCCGTCAGGGCGCAGATCATGTCGATGCCGGCGCCGTTCCTGTTGGTGCGGATGCCGAGCACGGAGTTGCCGTAGTTCACCGCTGAGGATTCCGCCCAGGCCACATTGGTTCCGGGCTCGGGGGCGTTGCCCACTTCCTTCACATAGCAGGCACAAGAGCGCTTATTCAGATCCGGCGCTCCCAGCTGGGCATGAACCCAGTCCAGATCCTTCTGCAGCGGGTAGCCCTCGTAGACGATCTGCATCTCCTTCACGTTGTTCTGGACGTTGAAGCAGTCGTAGGGGCGCGGGTTCACGGTGTAGGGCGCATAGGATTTGAGCCCGGCCTTGGCACATTCAGCAAGCATCTTGATCAAGGAGCCGAGGTAGGGGGCGCCGGGGTAGAGGTTACTGTGGGGCGCGCCGCCGAGATCGGCGAGCTTCTCGGCGCCGAAAGTGTTGCCGAAGACCACCTGGATCTTCATGAGCTTGGCCATCTCCGGGCCTTTCGAACCGTCCAGGACGGCCTGCTCCTCCTTGGTCAGTTTCATCTGGTGTTTGGCAGACGTTTCAGCAGTGGCATCCGCCTGGGACGCGCCGGTGAAGGTGTCCTTCTGACCCGTCGCCTTGCCGTCGGGCCCGAGACCCTGCATGTCGGACGTCAGGATATCCTTCGCGAAGGCGGGAACTTTGCCACCGGTGGATGTGACAGCGTAGGCGGCCGGAGCGGCAGCCGCCTGGGCCTTCGCTTGAGGAGCAATCACTGCGGCGACACCAGCAGTGCCGGCGGTGGCCGGTACCAATGCGGACAGTGACAGGGTTTTGGCGAAATTTCGCCGATCCATCTTGGTCTGATTTTTTTCTTTCTTATCCATCGCTTGGTTTGGTTTGAAATTTATCCAGAGGTCCGTTGCTGGCCGATCCGCCCCTCTACTATTCAATACACAGTTCATTCGAAAACAGGCCCATTCGGGGATCAGTTTTCTCCGATTCTATCTATCTATCTATCTATCTATCTATCTATCTACTCACCGTTCACAGTGTTATTGAATCGCCCCTCCCTAGTCAACGCAATTCCTGTCATTAATTGCCCAATTCATGCGCTATTCGCGAAGGGCCGGTGCGAATACCAAAGCCACGCCTGCCCTTTCAGAATCTCCTCTACCCCATCCTTGATTACCGCATCGCCCCACAAGTCTCCTCGATAAAGACCGCGCGCTTCCGTAGGCAATTCGATCGCCCGGGCAAACCGTTCTTCTTCACTTAGTCTCGGCGTCCGGCTGCCTGATTCCAAAAGCGAAAAGACAAATCCGCCACGAAGAATTCACCGTAGTTCGCGGCGCTCCTCATCGGGACCTTTTGCGGTCGCCTACCCCGCTCCGATCCCGGGCGGATTACGTAACCTCACATTTCAAAACCTCGCGGACGACTTGCATCGATTGCCAATCTATATACGGAAGAAGTCTGCACCCCCTCAATCCCGGCAGGACCGACGCCCCGATAAGAACTCCTTGAAAAAGCAAATTTCTGTCAGCCAGTCAGTTTTTCACGTCCGGCTGAGGCATGCTCTACCGTTTTCGAGAAGTCGCCAATCTGAACGATGGCCTGATCGCCTTTGAAAGACACGTTCACCTTTACCCAGGAATCATTCACCTCAGTGAGCGTCGGCACACCCTCTTGAGCCAAAGTCTCAGACGAAGTGTCATGAGAAGGTCCCGCCCAGCCAAAGACACGAGTCCTGGCATTCACTTCATCTCCTATCGTCATCCGAAACACATGTCCCGTTTCGTTGTTGAGCGTGACAATAGCGCGCTGACAGCCCTTAGGCTTAAACTCCAACTCTGCTGTTCCTTCTGTAAACTTCACCGGCCAACGCAAAATCGGACCGTGATTGGCAAATTCCACATACAACTCAGGATCTGCGACACAACTCGCCACATTCCCCTCAAAAACCCATTCCCCCCGTAGCGCGGATCTTCCTTCCATTACCGGGGTGGAAAAATCATCCTCTATACCCTCCGCCCATGCGAGTGAGGATCCAGCTATGGCGATCAACGCCAACGTAAATATTTTC
The DNA here is from genome assembly GCA_963977055.1 of uncultured Verrucomicrobiales bacterium. GTDB lineage: Bacteria > Verrucomicrobiota > Verrucomicrobiia > Verrucomicrobiales > DEV007 > Arctic95D-9. The sequence continues at coordinate 3,311 of CAXBMX010000032.1, read as the reverse complement.
ATTTATCTCTTTTCTGTAGTTTACTTTTTTTGACGCGCTTCCCACCATCTCTGGCAAAACTCTGCCATTTCATATGGCATGCCGGGACTCGGGGTGGAATGAAAATACCTATCGCGATTGCGGACTCTCCAAAGCAATCTCCCCCCCCCCCCTTAACCTTCCGATTTACCAATCCAGTCATCATGAAAATTGCCCACTTCGCCTCTTCCCTGATCGTATCTCTCGCAATTACTTCGTTGCCAGTATTCGCTCAGGAACCTTCAACGCCGGATCAAGATCCCGCTCTCACCCTTGCCGCCCCCATCGGCAACCACATGGTCCTGCAACAAGGCAACGCCACATCCGTCTGGGGAAAAGCAGCACCCGGATCAAAGATCAAGGTCGCCTTCTCAGATCAGAGCCATCAAACAAAAGCAGATTCGGATGGAAACTGGAAAGTAACCTTAAAGCCCCTGAAAACCAACCACACGGCTCAAGCCCTTAAGGTCACCTCTGGAAATGACTCCATCTCGGTCGAAGACATCCTCGTCGGCGAAGTGTGGATGTGTTCAGGTCAGTCCAACATGGCCTGGACTCTCGACAAATCGGACAATGCCGAAGCCGCCATTGCCGCGGCCGACTTGCCCCACATTCGACTATTCACGACTGAGAGGAAAACCGCCGCCATCCCACAAAACGACTGCACGGGGCAATGGGTCATCTGCACCCCGGAGACCGCTCCCTCATTCTCCGCCGTCGGCTACTATTTTGGCAAAAACATCAGCGAAGCGCTGGGAGCCGACACACCCATCGGACTGATCAACACCGCTTGGGGCGGCAAGCCATCCGAGTCCTTCACCAGCCGGAAGAAGCTTAAAACAATTTCTTCGGCAAAACCGCTTCTCGAAGGCTGGGACGCCCAACAGGCAAGCTACGACGCGCCGACCGCGGAAGCCGCATTTGAGAAGGCTATGGCCAGATGGACCGAAGCTGTGAAGAATATTCGCGATGAAGCCACCGCTGCCGGCAAAAAGCCCGCCGCTTACCCCCGTCGCCCGACACCTGCCATTGCGCCGAATCTAGATTCCAACTTCCCTGGTTCTATCTCCAACCAAATGATCGAGCCATGGACACACTATGCGATCGCCGGTGCCATTTGGTATCAAGGCGAGTCCAACCAGTGGCGCGCCCAGCAGTATGCCGACATCTTCCCCGCCATGATCAAAGACTGGCGAGAACGGTGGAACGACAATTTTCCATTCTACTTTGTCCAGCTCGCCAACTACCTAGAGCCTACCACTGAGCCGGGCGTACCTAACCAATGGGCCGAGCTCCAAGAAGCTCAGCGACTCACTCTGGGGAGGGTGTCCAACACCGGCATGGCCATCATCAACGATATCGGGATGGCCGACAACATTCACCCGACCAACAAGGCCGATGTCGGCGAACGCCTTTCCCGCTGGGCCCTGGGAAAACACTACCGACAAGACACCCACCCAATCTCTGGTCCCATCTACTGGAAGCACAGAATCAAGGGAGATAGAGTCATTATTAGCTTCGATTACATCGGCGACGGCCTCGAGAGCCGCGACGGCGACAAACCCGCCCGATTCGAGATAGCTGGAGAAGATCAGCAATTCGTATGGGCTGACGCCAAGATCAGCAATGACGGAAGGAATGTCATGGTCTCCAGCAAAAAAGTGAAGAAGCCCGCTGCCGTCCGCTACGCGTGGGCCGCGAACCCCGAGGGAGCGAATCTGGCCAATTCAGCAGGTCTCCCCGCCTCCCTCTTCCGGACCGATGACTGGCCATTGCTGACGGACGGCGTCTTCACCAAAGCCGACGATACCGAACGTCGTCGCCTCGCCAATATCGACACAGTCTATGAGGCCCTCGAATCCAATGGCTGGACGGTTCTCTTCAATGCCAAAGATACCAACAACTGGATCAACCCCTACGACCACGGCAACATTGAACTGGTCGATGACGAAATTCGCCTCACTGCGGACAAGAAGTTCTTCCTCTGCACTAAGGAAGTCTACGGTGACTTTATCTTCACCGGTGAAGTGTTTCTCCCTCAAGGGAAAGCCAACTCAGGTTTCATGTTTCGCGCTCACGTCGAGCCGAACAATGTCTATGGCTACCAGGCCGAGGTCGATGGCTCCGATCGCCGATGGTCTGGTGGGCTCTATGACGAAGGCCGTCGCGGCTGGATCTGGCCCAGCATCGAAGGCCGCACCAAAGAAGAGAAATTCCTCGTCCACTCGGAAGAATCTCAGGCCCATTTTGCCAAGCCAGAAGTCGCCGCCGCCCTCAAGCGCAATGACTGGAACAAATATGAGATCACCTGCCGCGGGAGCCAGATCCAGATCAAGGTAAACGGAATCGTCACAACACGGTTCGAAGATGACACCGACGCCGAAGGGCACATCGCCATTCAGCATCACGGTGAAGACGGCCAAGTTTATCGCTTCCGAAACCTGTTTCTTCGGGAATTGTAAAAGAACAGAACGCGTTCATCGCGAGCCCAAGGAGAGGCGCTTTTCAAGCGCCTGCTTATCCTACCCCGGCGGTTGAAAACCGCCGCTCCTTGAAGGCACTTGCTTCGCCGGATCGCTCTCAAACAACAAATACTCACCCTCACTAAGCCGCGCCTTCTCAGGATTCCGTCGAATGTACCTCACACAGTTTTCGAAGTGCTTCTGATCCCGAATCAACCGATCAAAATAGTCCTTCTGCCAGAGCCGCCCTCTCCGCCCCTCCAGCGCATTTACTTTCTTGGCCGATTGCCGTTTCCACGAGTGCACCAATTGCTCCAACTTCCACTCTGGGCTCAACCCAAACAATACATGAACATGGTTCGGCATCACAACAGCACTGACCAATCGTGTTCTTTCGCCTTCAAAGAACTGAAGCCCCTCCATCACAAACTCCGCATTCGCCAGCTTGCTCAAAAGGCACTCCCCGTGGCCTGCATCAAGCCACTCATCAATTCTCGCTGAAAACAGCTGATGATACTCCGCCTCGTCTGCTGGCGTCCACGGTTCAGGATGTTGATCCATCCAAAGCTGACGATCTTCACGAAATTGCGCCAACATTTCAGTCGGAAGCGAGTCTTCCAGTCTCCAGGTGACAAAATAGGTGGCCCCGGATTGCTGCCAATGGGGCAGATGGTTGCGGCTACGCGCCACCTCGTCCCACGGGCTGAAATACTTCAATTCATCGCCACTCATCTCATATCTGCGACTTCAACTATCAATCAACACACCCATCTACCCCCTCAAGGAGAGGCGCCTTTCAAGCGCCTGCCATCTTACTCCGGCGGTTGGAAA
>CAXBMX010000031.1:0-56646 GCA_963977055.1 uncultured Verrucomicrobiales bacterium | reverse complement strand
AACAGCCATATCAACGTTTGAGTCCAGTCACGCGCTGCCGAGAGCGCGCTCCGAATTCAGCGTTTGGGTTTGAGCGTTCATGGTGATTTCTGCTCGCGGCGGGCAGTGCGTTGATCTGCGACGACTTGTTCGCCTTCGTTTGGTTTCGAGACGACCGCTTTGAGTTCGGCCATCAACTGACGATCAGGCTCTTCGTCGGAGCGAAGTCGCTCAATGGCAACCTCCGCAATCCTTAGTAATTCTTCATGCTGATCTCGGTGCTTGCTCCAGTAAGTTGACGGCAGGCGCGAGACCACAGAGAGAAGATCTCCGTCATACAGATCGCCGCTGATCAAGGGATCTTCGCTCAACCGATTCAAGGCAATTGGCAGCAGAATCTCGCTGCTGATGTCCTGCCCAATCATGATCCGTAGATCCTCTGCCGTGAATTCAGCAATAGGCTTCTTCCGGAGCTCGTGACAGGTGACGACAAGGTGGGAATCGTAATCTGGCTCTCCCCAGTCGACTCCTTCTATCTCGTCGAGGCACTTGTCTGTCGCGATCTGCATCGGGGTTATTTCTCAGGCGAACGTTTTAGCACAGGTGATTCGCGGAACGAAGCCCTGACGCTTTCGAGGCAAAGTTAATGGTTTCGACGCCAAAACGCAAGAGAACTACCCGCGGGGAGCGAGTCACCTGCTGCGTTTTGTTAGTGCTTCGATTTCTCGTATGCATCAATCACAGATTCGAGTTGTGGAATTTCCCATTTCGGGTCGCTCGCCCACCAAGGGAGATCATCACCACGATACCATTCTAATTCGTTCTTGGCAGATTGGTACCAATCTTCCTCAGCCAGTGTAATCACGAGAGAAAAACCTACTGCAATCGTGGAAAAAATTCCGAGCAGTAGGATTTGCCGAATTTTGGCCTTCGATCCGGCAAGAATTATTGGCGTGCCAAGAAGCAAAATCAGGACGGCCAGAATTGAAATCCCGAGAAACATTTTTGGTAAGTTCGTCGACCAACCATCAGGCGGTACGTAGTACCAAAGAGTGTGAGCAGGATCGAATGTAAGAAGAGGGAGTCCGTAGAAAAATGCTGTCACAAATTGCATCCAGGTCCACCACCAGAGACAACCGGAATTTACGACGGAAAGACTGACGGCTCCTTGTGTTTTTTCGTCGATTTCATTCGGAGCCATTTTTTAGCACTAACAGTATAATATCCCTCTGTCGCTGATAACCGTTATCGGCGACTGTCGCCATAACCGAGCCGGATTGTCTCGTTTTTGACTCACCAGTACAGGATCGGGCAGAGGAACGTTCGGGGCAAGTTAACGCGCCCAAAAATCCTTGGAAAGTTTTTTCTGATTTTTGATTTCTTTTCTTGGCTTCGCCTTGGGTCCGAAATGGTGAGTCGGCCTGTTTGAGGTTCACCACCTACGTTCAGACAATGCAGTTCCGATTGTGTTTCTCTAATCGTCACCTGCATAGTCCAAGGGACTGGGTGCACCTGCACCCGGGCGCTTCATCACATGAAGATAGATCATAGTGGTGGAGACATCGGAATGTCCCATTAACTCCTGGACGGTTCTAATATCCACTCCCTGCTCTAGCAAATGGGTCGCAAAGCTATGCCGCAAGACATGGAATCCGGCATCCTTGGTAATCGTGGTTTCACTCAGGGATTTTCCAAAACGCCTTTGAAGAGACTTTTCGTGCAAATGGAAACGGGCAACGTGATTCGTGCGAGGGTGGGTGCACAACTTGTCAGCTGGAAAAACCCACTGCCAGGACCACTGAAACGGTTTATTGGGGCATTTTCGACGATACGATGTTCTAACATGAACCTCTCCCCGGCCTTTTTCAGAACGCCTATCATGCTTTTTCTTTTCCGAGCTTAAATGAGCTTGAAGTCGTTCTTCCAGTGCAAGGGGAAGTGGAACGGTACGATGCTTGCCGCCTTTCGCCTCATGGACGTAGATAATGCCCCGTCCGATATCGATGTCTTTGATCCGAAGACGAAGGACTTCGATTTGTCGCATACCGGTGCCGTAGGCGAGTTCTGCCATCAGTCGCCATGGGTCCGCCAGCAAAGCAATAACTTCTCTGACCTCGGTGCGTGAGAAAACGGTTGGCGGTCGGCGACGCCCCTCGCGGACGACGAACTTCAGCTTCAAAGGCTCTACGTGACCATAGACGCGCTTTGCGAGAAAGATCACGGCATTGAGCGCCTGACGCTGTGTCGAAGCTGCGGATAGTCTTTCCAAGGCAATATACTCGAGATAGTCGTCGACCGACTCTGCATTCAGTTGATTGACTGGTTCTCGCCTGCGGCGAATGCGGAAATAGGTAAACTTTTTGATCCAAGCGAGATAGGTCCGTTCGGTAGCTGCGGCAAGGCTCTTTGCCCGTATCGCGCGCCTGGAATTTTCGATGATGCCTCTGACCAACTCGTCTTCCCCTTCCACAGGAGCCCGGTCTCTTCTCCGCAATTCTTCAGATGGCAACCTGAAGTGCTGAACGGGTATCGTATCATGGAGGCGAGAAGGATGATCATTCTCCAATGTCTCCATTTTATCAGTGAGCGACTCCCAATCGAATTGATCGCTCCAGGAGGGTGTCTTGATATGGCGGCACCACAGTTCGATTGCGAAAGCAGCTTGGCGACATTGCCAGTCGACGATCTGCTTTTCGAAAAGAGAGTCGAAGAATTCTCGGGTATTCTCTTCGGACAAATGCCCGTCTTGCGTGATCCAACGGCTAACCCATCGAGCCATGTGTGGCCGTGCGACTTCTTTGATCTTTCTGTGGTCGACAAGAAGCCGATAAAATCGATCCCAGTCGCCATTTCCCGCATCCTCCTGAACTTGTGAAGCACCGTTCATAAGAACATAATTAGCGATTTTGTCGGGCACCTCAAGTTAAATGTTCAACTGAACACTTAACGAATCTAAACAAAAACAGTTAAACCCAACAGGGTTAACTCCCCCACTCAACCCTCTTGCCTCCCCTACAAAACCAAACCAAAAAAGCCAACGGTCTCCCGTTGGCCTTTTTGAAATTTGACGGTTGGATTCCTTTAGGCAAACAGATCCAAAACCGGCCGGCCTTTGTGGGCCACGGTAAAGGGACGCTTGCTTGGGCTGTAGAGCACTTGATCGAGAGGTAGTCCCATCGCGTAGGCAATCGTTGCGTTGAAGTCTGGAATCTTGACCATGTTTTCAACGACCGTTGCGCCGCCTTCGTCGGTCTTACCGTATTTGATACCACCTTTGATGCCACCACCAGCGAGCACGGAACTGAATGCCTTAGGATAGTGGTCACGTCCCGCATTCTGGTTGATGCGAGGGGTCCGTCCAAACTCACTGGTCAAGACAACCACGGTATCTTCCAACTTTCCGCGACGCTCGAGGTCGGTCAGCAAGGCGCCCATGGCCTGATCGAGAACGGCACATTTTTCAGGGGCAGCGACAAAGACATTCTGGTGCATGTCCCATCCGCCATAGGTGACTTCAACGGCACGGACGTCGTGCTCGATGAGACGGCGAGCCAGGAGACACCCTTGTCCAAACGGATTATCACCGTAACGCTCACGAGTCATCTCGTCTTCCTGACGGAGATCAAAAGCCTGGAGGTCGCTGCTCTGCATGATGCGGACGGCGTCGTCATACATCGAAGAGTAGGCGCGCACTTGTTTGACATCGTATTGCTCTTGAAACTCCTGATCAAACTTGCCAGCTAACTCGAGGCGACTATCGAAAGTCTCCTGGTTGATACCTCGAAGCTTGGAGTTCTTCAGACCGCCTTTGGGGTCATTGATCGCGAGCGGTTCGAACTGGGGTTCAAAGAATCCACCGCCACCGTTGATGCGGCTATTGCCACCGATAAAGACGGAACCGGGAAGGTTCGTATTCATTCTGCCCTTAAACTTAAGAGCCCAGGCACCCACTCCGGGGTGACGAATCGTGGCGCGCTCTTCGTAGCTGGTGTGCATCAGGTAGTTACCCTGAGCATGAGCTCCGGCCGTAGAACTCAGTGAGTTCACGATCGCGAGTTTGTCCGCCTGTCGAGCCAGCGATGGAAGGTACTCAGAAATCTGAAGATCATCCACATTGGTGTTGATCGATTTGGTCTGTCCCTGGTTCTCGTGTCCCGGCTTGGTATCGAACGTATCCAGGTGAGTCATTCCTCCGCTCATGTAGAGATAGATCACGTGCTTGGCTGCTCCGACGCGATCGGGAATCCCCATATTGGGTCCAAGCGCTCCTTGAGAGCGGCTCGTCATTCCAAGCGCACCAACACCGAGGAAGGACTTGGCGGTTCCTTCCATGAAGCGGCGGCGGCTCCATTCATCTGCTTTTTGTAATGATTTCATGGGATTCTGTGGTTGGGGATGGTTGTGGTGACGGGTGGAACGAAAACTTACTGAACGAAGATAAACTGTTGGGTGTTGAGAAGAGCCCAGACGATGCCTTCGTAGGCGGCGGCGCCATTGGCTTCGATCTCGGCGAGGGAAAGCTCCATCTCGCGCTCGGTGGGCTCGCGGGTGAGCATGGCTTGAAAGATCATCGCGATCTTTTCCTCGGGGTCTCCTGCTGCATGAATCCGCTTACCGAAGACAGCGAACTCATTGACGAGCGCTTCCACGATGGTTCCATTGAGCAAATTGAGAGCCTGTGGGACAGAGGCGCCGTAGGCAGCGTTTTCGATCACCTCGCGGTCGGACTGACCGAACTCACGCATGAAGTGGCCGCGCGGAGCGGGCGATGCCAACTCTGACGAGCGGGCCATCTTAGCAACGAGAGTGGTGTAGACCTTGTAGTCAGCTTTCTTTTGAGCGATCCAGGTCCGCTTCTGGTTTTTGTCCAAATCGGCGGGAGGCTCAGGCATTTCAGGCTTGGGCAATTTGGTCAAGACAGCCTGCTCTCCGGCAGAACCGCTCATCATTTCCATGTCGCCATCGGAAGTCATCATCATCTCGCTCATTCCGAGGGCGGCGAGCAGCTCACTCTCGTCGACTTTCTGACCAAGTTCACCGTAGCCGATCTCAGAGACGGCTTTCCTGCCCTGATTACGCAGGCCGCTCAATTCGCTCTGCAGCTTGCGATAAAGCTTTTCATTTTCTGCCTCACGAGCGGCATACATTTTCTCACGGACCTGGTCGGAACGTGGCGCAACTTTTGCGTAAACCGCGGTCACCTTTTCGACCATCGCAATGTAGTCCTTCTCGCTGCGGCCTTCGAGAGCATCGTAAATACGGCGAACTTTCTCTACGGCTCCCAGATCAGACTTAAGGCGCGGACGGTAGGAATCCGCTTCAGGTAAAGCCAGAGCGACTATCGAATCCCAAATCTGCTCAGCACTCATCCGACGAAGCAATGGGCCCTGAAAGTGATAAGCCGCTCCGAGCACGACTTCCTCGGTATTGGAAGCTCGCTGGTAGGTGTTCGTGTTGTAGAGCACCTCCTGATACTTGCGCATGTCGTAGTCGAGATCGCGCATCACCGTTTCGAGGTAAGTCAGCAACTCTGGATTGTTGACCACCGTCAGATCGGTCAGCTCGTCGACTGGCTCAAAAACACCGTGGCCAAAAACACTCTTCCAAAGGCGATTGGCGATCACTTTGGTGAAGGTCGGATTCTCCTTCGAGGTCATCCAATCGGCGTAGGCCTCGATTGTGCTATCATCGATGTTTTCCAGATCGATATCATCGCCAAACATGGTTCGGGCGGACACCGCACTGAGGGGCTCGGCATCATCGTATTGATAGTCGTGAGGCAATTTGACCGCCTTCTCGACTTCGCTCGTCGCCACATACTGCAAAGGATTGTAGAGATCGCTCACCGCAGTTCGCATGGTGCGTGATTCGTGAGTGTAGGACTCATAAGCAGCGATCGACTTTTTGGCCGTCGCCCTAAACTGCTTGTCGTTCATCCCCAGTCTCTCCAGAGTTCTAGCGTAATTCTTGTTATCCACGTACTTTTTCAAACTCGACTCACCGGTAACCTGAGGAAAGTTTTTTACCTTCACAGCCTGCTTAAAAGACGCCGTCCGTTGCTCCTTTTGGTAGGCAGCCAGGGCTTTCCTATTCGGCGTATCGTAACGGCGGGCATCCATCCCGTAGGAAAACGCAGCCATCTGGAAGTAATCCATCTGGGTCCACTTATCGAAAGGATGGTTGTGGCACTGAGCACACTCCAGGCGAGTCCCAAGGAAAACGCGCACCGTGTTCGACATGTTGTCGAGAGGCATGCCACGGTCCCGGATGTAATAACCGATCGCACCGTTATCCCAAACCATGCCGGTCGCGGAAACCATGTCGTGAACTAATTCGTCGTAGGGCTTGTTTTGCTCAATGGCTTCCTTAATCCAAAGCGCATAGGCCGATTCTGCCTGCCGGGCGTTTGAGCTCAAGCCAGAGCTAATTCGGAGCACGTCGGCCCAGAAATTGTAGGCGCGAACCACATGTCCGTCGCTCTCGAGAAGGTCAGTGATCAACTGCTCGCGTTTGCGTTCGTAGGTCGATCCGTGAAAATTTTCTGCTTCTTCGATTGTTGGCACGCGGCCGATGATGTCGAGATAAGCACGGCGCACAAAAACCTCATCGTTGATCGCCGCGTTCGGCTCCAGCTCGTTAGCCTTGAGTCCGACTTCAATTAGCTGATCAATCTTCTTGGCTGCTTTTTGAATATCGAATTCGTCTGCAGAGGATTTTGCGTTCACCGAAAGCGTGGTCACCGCGAGGGAGAAACAAATGAGTGCCGGGAGAGTATTTTTCATGATGCGAAGTGGGAGCTAATTCAGGAAACCGTTCCTAAATGATACGCTACTTCTGAAAAATGCGGTAACTCCTCTTCCTCCTGATGGCGCTAGGCAGTTAAGACAAACGAACTATTCGACTTGGCGCGATCGCGCCATGCCTAAGCCTCCAGCGCTGATGGAAAGGGGCTTCCTGGAATAGTGCTGAATCGGAATGCCTAATTGTCGCGGCAACCTGTAGCCGGGGTCTGTGACCCCGGTTCTCTAGGGCCGGGAAGGAGCACCCTGGAACCATAACACGACCAACCTGCCCCGGGGTCACAGACCCCGGCTACAGGTATTCAGATCAAAATGGCGATCCGCTTTTCGCCATGGATCCCCACACCTCTTTCCTTAGTTCAATCCGACAACCCAGAAAATGCAGAGAAATTTTGGCCTGCCAACTACTCCGGGGGCGTCTCAAGCTCTGGCTCAGCGAGACGGAGCTCTGCAATCAACTCATCCACGTAGTCGATATGCTTCAGGGCAACCCGTCGCCTCAGGTGCTTGTTCCACATAATGTCACGCAAGGCTACCATCTTCTCCAAGGGCAGCATCTCGTGCTTCTCCCATTCTGGATCTGATTTCCGAGTCGAAAAGAACTCCCATCGGCCAGCATGAACGATGACACGATAGTAGACCTGCTCCCCGTCTTCGGCACTCTCACGCCACTCATGTTTGTTTTTCATGACTTACCAAGAACTTCTTTCAAAGTTGAAATGCAACGTTCGTTCTGAGGCATCGTGCCGGTCGATATCCGCACCCACTCCGGAAGCTTGTATCCCCGCATCGCCCGAATGATGACGCCCTTTTTCAGCATCGCGTCAAAGACAGCATCGCCGTCACCGACCTTGACGAGAACAAAGTTAGCGAAGCTCGGCACATACTCCAAGCCCATCTCATCGAAGGCACCTTGCAGAAACTTGAGCCCCTCGTCATTGAGGTCACGCGTCCGCTGTTGGTGCTCATCATCAGACAGACCGGCGATCGCACCTGCCTGAGCCATCGCGTTGGTGTTGAATGGCTGGCGACACTTCTGGAGGACATCAGCAATCTCAGGGGAGGTAAGCCCATACCCGATCCGCAAGCCTGCGAGCCCTTGAATCTTAGAGAAAGTCCGCATGATGACCACGTTCCTGCCTTCCTTGACATACTTCACCGTATCGGGCGCATCGTGAAGAAACTCATAATAAGCCTCGTCGAAAATCACCATGACGTGCTCCGGCACTCGATCCATGAAGCGGTCGATCTCATCCTGTCCCACCAGGGTTCCGGTAGGATTGTTAGGATTCGCAATGAAGATTTTTTTCGTCCGGGGCGTAATCGCCGCCGCCATCGCATCGAGATCGTGCACAAATCCAGGATCGGGCACTTCGATCGTTTCGGCGCCGAACAATGTCGCCATGAGCTTGTAGACCACAAAGGCATGCTCGGCTGCGATGACATTGTCACCAGGATTCAGAAACCCGTGACCGACTAACTCAATAATCTCATTCGACCCGTTCCCTAGAACGACATTCTCGCGGACGAGTCCGAATTTTTCAGCGATAGCAGATCTCAATCGATAGCCTCCACCGTCAGGATAAATATGAACGCTTTCGGCCGCCACTTTCATCGCCTCGATCGCCTTCGGTGATGGCCCCAGAGGGTTCTCATTGGACGCCATCTTGATGATATCACCAGGCTCCAACCCGAGTTCACGGGCGGTCTCCTCGATTGGCTTGCCCGGATCGTAGGCAATCAGGTTCTCGAGCCAGGGGTGCGCTTGTTTGATGATCGTCGACATAGTTTAAAGAGTCACTTCGATGGCACTGCTGGCGGCGCGAGCCTTTTCGCGGGCTTCGTCAATGGATCCGCCTCTCGCTATCGCTACGCCCATCCGGCGTTTTCCGGCGACCTGAGGTTTGCCAAAAAGACGAATCTGAGTGTCAGGCTGAGTCAGGGCATTTTCGAGATTGCTGTAATTCACCGAACACGACTCGCCCTCCACCAGCAAAACGGCTGAAGCAGACGGTCCGTGCTGGACGATATTGGGAATCGGCAGGCCAAGAATCGCCCGGGCGTGCAGCGCAAACTGAGACAGGTCCTGCGAAATCATCGTCACCATGCCGGTATCATGAGGTCGTGGTGAAACTTCGGAGAAAATCACGTCGTCGCCTTTCACAAAAAGCTCGACCCCGAAGATCCCCCTGCCACCCAGATTGTCCGTCACTGCTTGAGCGTAGTCCTGCGCTGCCTGCTTCGCCGCTTCGCTCATGACCTGTGGCTGCCAGCTTTCGCGGTAATCTCCGTCCACTTGAATATGGCCAATCGGCTCACAGAATGAAGTGCCGCCAACGTGGCGGACTGTCAGCTGGGTGATCTCGTAGTCAAAATTCACGAAGCCCTCAACGATGACTTTGCCCTTGCCTGCTCTGCCGCCATCCTGTGCATATTGCCAGGCAGCCTTGATTTCGGCCTCGGTTTTCACGGTGCTTTGACCTTTGCCAGAGGAACTCATGATCGGTTTCACGACCAAAGGCAATCCGATCTCTTTAACCGCGTCCAAATACTCTTGCTCGTTGGCAGCGAACCGATAAGGAGATGTTTTTAAACCAAGATCTTCCGCCGCAAGTCGACGGATTCCTTCGCGGTTCATCGTTAATTGCGTCGCTCGGGCCGTTGGAATCACCGTGGTGATGCCTGCTGCCTCCAGTTCAGCCAGCGTATCGGTGGCGATTGCCTCAACTTCCGGGACCACTAGATCAGGCTGCTCCTCCTCGATCACTGCCCTGAGCGCGTCTCCGTCGAGCATCGAAACGACTCGGGAACGGTCTGCGACCTGCATTGCAGGCGCGTTCTCATACGCATCGACCGCGATCACTTCTACCCCGTATCGTTGCAGTTCTATCACGACTTCTTTGCCGAGTTCACCCGAGCCACACAGCATGACGCGAGTGGCCTGAGAAGTGAAAGGAGTTCCTATGCTTGCCATGGGGCTCACCTTAGAGAAGAATTCAGTTTTCCAAAGGGAAAATCTGACTCCGTCGCCTTTCAATGTCCACTTTTTCTCAATGGCTCCTCCTCTTCCGGGTCCATCTCAAAATGTTCCGAGTGAAAGCGACCATCGTCGCGCGCAGATCGCGCCTCATGACGGCGACAATTTTGACCTTTCTGATCACCTACGCCATCGCTTCCTTCTGGCTGTTCAGTGAGGGCCTGGACTATGTGGGCAGCCTTCCGGCGGCCGGCGCTCTACTCAGCGACCGGATGATCAGCGTGATGTTCTTCTGCTTCATGCTGATGCTGATGTTTTCCGTCGCCGTCACAGGATACATTTCGCTCTATCGGAACCGCGACACCCAATGGCTGCTCACCCTGCCCGTCTCCCATAGCGCGATCTTTCTTTGGAAAACCTTCGAGGCAGCCCTGTTCTCCAGTTGGGGCTTACTCTTTATCCTGGCTCCGTTGCTCGCGGCTTTCGCTCAGATCCGTGACGTATCTCCCGATTTCTTCCTCAAGACCCTACTCGCGCTAGTACCGTTCCTGCTCCTATCCAGCACCCTCGGCACTTTGGTGATGGTCACGGCTGTTCGTTACCTCACCAGGAAGCAATTGATCATTGCCGTCATCATTGTCATCGCAATCCTGCTGGGATCAGCGATCCAAACCGCTCTAGCGGATCAGAAAATGGCTGATGACACTGGCTTGAGCGCCGCCCTCACCTTCCAAACAGTGCTTCACCACACGAATATATCGGTGAACCGAGCCATGCCCAGCACTTGGGTTGCGTCATCAATCATCGATTGGACTCGCCCCTATCGGCACTTTGGGTCACTCCTCTACCCTGCCCTGCTTCTCAGCAATGCCCTCATGGCCATCCTTGTTATGTTCCTGGTCGGCAAAAAGGGATTCTACCTCTCGTGGAACCGCTCCCTCCATCAAGCCGCTCAATCAGCCAGAAAAGGGCAGTCCTTCATCCCAACCAAGGAACAGGTCGAATCAAGCTTCTCAACCGAGGCACCAGTCAGCCGATTCATTGGCAGACCCATCGCCGCTATTACGAGGAAAGACTTTCTAACTTTCTTCCGGGAACCCGCCCAATGGGTTCAATTCTCGGTCGTCTTCGGGCTTTTGGCCATCTACGCGAGTGGCCTCAGGCAGATGAACGGAGATATCGAACAGCCGAGGGACCTCTATATCGTTGCCTTCATGAACCTCGCCGTCTGCGCCCTTGCCCTATCAACCCTCACCACCCGATTTGTCTTTCCGCAATTTAGCCTGGAAGGCCGACGACTGTGGATCCTGGCCATGTCTCCGCTCAGACTGCCCTCTCTCGTCACCCAGAAATTCATTACCAGCACCCTCTGCAGCGGCGTGATCGTCATCGTGATTCTGCTGATCGGAGGCTACAACCTCCAGCTCGGCTGGCGTGACACCCTCTTTTTCGCTGTGGCCGTAGCAATGCTCGCGATCGGTCTCAATGCTCTTGCGGTCGGACTGGGGGTCCTCTTCCCTAATCTCCAAGAAACGAATGCGGCTAAAATCGTGAGCGGGTTTGGAGGCACCTTGTGCCTCGTCGGCAGCTTCATCTATATCCTGACTTTTATCCTCCTTCTGGCCTACGCCCGCTGGGATATTTTCGCCTCCAATGAGGTCAATCAAGAGTGGTATACCGAGCCAAAAGGCCAAATTGGGGTCGCAACACTTTTTATTCTGACTTTTATAGTAACAACGGCTCCTCTGCTTTTTTCGAGAAAAAAACTAAAAAGACTGGAAATTTTAACTAATTTGTAATATTAATAGAAGTTAACTAAATTTTACACCGCTTCTAAATCATGTCTGCCTTAGCTGAGATCCAACCGATGTTTTTTGACGAAGAGGGAGGAAACGACCTCAATATTCAATTCGATCCCCAGCAGTTTGAGGCGGTGACGCCCTACACTGAAGATCTGAATGATGAATATCAGCAAGCTCAGGACCAACTGCGGCAGTTGCGCCAGCAGGAAGAGCAGATCAAACGCCAGGCGGCAGAGCTTGAAGAACTGACTCTGAAGGAAGGCGAGTTCAAAGAAGGTCGCAGCGATGTGACTGAGCAACTCAACAAGTATCTTTCAATCCTGGATCGTGAAGCCACCGAAGCACAACGTGTTGCTGAAGATTGCGGATCCTCTCACGAGCGTCTCGAAAGTCACCTTTCCAACATGAATGCGCTCCGCCCGGAAACTTGGAGCCGTGCTGACCGAAAGGTCGAGATCGCTCGCGCACTGAGTTACATCGAGTCCGCCGAAGATGAGATCGAAAACGTCCTGCCACTGATCAACAGCTTTGGCAAAAGCGGTAGCGGCATAGGGAAAACATCGACCAGTCGTTCATTTGCATCCATCCCTCAGGGAGATTTCATGTATTGGCTTCGGAGCGGATTTGCCTTCTCCCTCCCTCTTGTCGGTTTCGCAGTCATCGCGCTGCTCATCGTTCTCCTTTTCTAATCAGGCCAGCCCTTGCGCCGACGACCTGATCAGCCTGCATTCCACTCGCTGGTAACAGTCCGAGTATAGAATTTTTATGAGCCTCTTTTCATCCTCACCTAAAAATCGTAAACGTCGCCGGGCTTCTTCCCGCAAAGATTCAGCGTGGATTGACGATAGCAGCAAACCCAAACGATCTTCCGGGAAAAAGGCCAAATCGGGGCAGGAAGTTCATCAACTGAACGCACAAATCGGTGCAATCGAATCCTTTCTCGCTAAGCATCACGAAGCTGAAATTCAGCGCCAAGTGATGAAGCGACAGAACATTCTTCCGCCGCCCGATCACACCAATCACCGTCGCGCCAAGCGGACCATGACTCTCGCGGCACGGCGTCGATACCTCGCCGAACGCAATCGCACCGGGCTAGGCTTTCTATTTCTCTTCTGCCTCGCCTGCGGCATCGGCTGGTGGCTCATTTTCTCCGGCGTTTGAGCTTCCCTCAGCCACGTG
Organism: uncultured Verrucomicrobiales bacterium; assembly: GCA_963977055.1. Classification (GTDB taxonomy): domain Bacteria; phylum Verrucomicrobiota; class Verrucomicrobiia; order Verrucomicrobiales; family DEV007; genus Arctic95D-9. The sequence goes on along the minus strand of CAXBMX010000031.1, from coordinate 43,909 downwards.
CTTTTGCTCCAGCGCCCTCTGCCGGAATCTAATCGTTCCCAGAACGATCAACCCGATCGCACCCAGTTGGTATCCGCTTAGTCCGAAAAGGACTTTCGGAGTCTCTCGCTGAAACTCGTGGAAAAAGCGAAAGGCACCGTATGAGATCAGGTAGAAATGGAACAGCTGCCCCCTTCCTGCTTTTCGCATCGCCAATGGCAAAATCGCAGCGACAAATAGCAGATTGAAAGCCAGCTCCAATGGCACAGCCGGCCATCGAGTGATGCCTGCGCTATCCACCAAGGACCACCAATCGGAATCCGGACACTCTCGGCCCAGACAGCAGCCGTGACGGAGACAGCCAAGACGCCCCACCGCAATACTGATGGGAACCCCTATCGCGAACCAGTCGCCGGTCGGCTCACGGCGCTCTATCATCCACTTCACCAACTCCACTCCGGCGTAGCCTCCGAGCAGGGCTCCAACGATCGTTTTGCCCGTCAGCCATTGCATCCCCCAGCCCGGCTCCCCAAAATATAGCCAACCCTCGGCCAGTAAATACAACACCTTGGCACCGAGATAAGCCCCGCAGATTGCGCCGATGAAAACCGAGATCGATTCGGGTTTCTTGGTCCATCGGCGCGACCAGATCCAGCCGCCGACTAACAATCCAACCATTGAAACGAGACCGTAGAGACTCATCTCTGGAGAATCAAAGCTCATCATTCCAAATCAGGGGTTCGCAGAAACATAAGCTTTGCCGCCACCGTTCAAATAGTAGCGGCAGAACGAATCCAATTTCCCGTCCGGTCTAATCACATGGGTGCAGCATCGATCAATGCGATCCTCGTCCCAGTCCCGCCCGTCCATGAATGGCTTGATGAACAGTCGGAAGGTATTGCTTTCATCCATCTCCAGCGAATGAAGTAGCTCACCTAACGGCTCTGACTCACATCCACACTTGATCAGATCTTCTAAGCGATAACGGACCCGGTCACTGAGAAAGCCTTGCAAGGTACCAAAATCCACAAAGTCGCTGATCGAGCGCACTTCGTCTCCCAACTTTAGCAGGTATCCAATCGTGGCACAGTTAGGGTCGCCGCATGGCAAAGGGGTGAAATCGTCAAAACTGACTTTGCCAGATGACTGATCCACCAACCCGAGAATAATATCCCCTACATTGAGCTTCTCGTCGGTCTCTGCGCTTTGGTGCAGGCGCCCACTGCCAAACATCGGCTGAAAGGCGACGCCTCTCACGTGATCGAACTGCAAACCAAAAGCAACCGACTCCCAAAGGCTGTCGAGGTTCTCGGGAATCACCGTCATCGCCAGCGTCATGGGAATACCCAACTCGCCGGCCCGCTCGATCGCTTTTTGCTTCATCGCCCGAAGATCAGCTCCTCTCAGCTTGAGCTCGGCGGATTCTTTCAGCCCATCAAATTGCAGGTAGAACTGGAGGTGACCGTATTCCATCACTTCGGCTAACTGAATCCCAAAGGCTTTGTCTCCCGCCAGCCTCAAGCCGTTTGAGTTCACCAAGACATAATCAATCTCAGAGTGTTCCTGGCACCATCGAATCAGTTCAAAAAACTCAGGATGAAGGGTCGGCTCACCCCCTGACAATTGCAGAATCTCGAGCTTCCCTTTCCTAGTGATCACCCCCTCAATCCGCTCCTTCAGATCTGACAATGGGACTGCGTCGACCTTCTCTCCTGCACCAGGAGGAGAATCAGCAAAACAGGTTGGGCAGGTCAGATTGCATGAATCAACGATTTCGATCAGAGCCAGGCAAGTCGACATGACCTCAATGGGATCGGAAGCAGGCAAAGGCCTCAGCGCATTGCCACCAAGAAAGCCAATCTGATCTCCTGCGGCGGGACTGGCACACCCGCAATCGCTGCCGCACCCGCCTTTCACGTCACTGCTCGGACCTTTGGCAAGCCCCTTGGCAAGCCCCTTGGCAAGCCAATAAAATCGGGCATCGGAACTAATCTTACTTTCGCGCACGCCGCAATCCGAACAGGATTTCCGCATCCAGACTTCATCCCGATCGGCCCCCTTTTTGACATACACCTCAGCCGGGACCGACGCTCGACAAACAGAACAGAAGCTCTTTGTCGTCTTTAGAATTTCCGATGCTGGGTTCATTCAAATGCAGACCGCGCTCAGGCAGGCGCAGAAGAAAAGTCCCTATCACCTGTAGCTCACGCCGGAAAGCAACGCTAAGCAGCCGACAAAAACCACCCCAACACAAACGGCGATCACCGCGAGGCCACCCAAAATCGCGAGAATCACCTTTAGCCAGATTTCTCCCTTAACCTTTTTGAAGGTCCAGACACCGCCCCAAATTGCGAGAGCCAGAGGAACACCAAATATCAAAATCACATAAAAGGTTTCCATGCTGTCTCACTTTCTTTCTGGTTAATTAATCAGTGTCCTCTTCACGCACACCGTTCTTCACTTCAAACTCACGGCACCACCCTTTGATCTCGAGGTCGTTGAAAATCTTTCCCAGAACCCGGCGCAACAGCCCTTTCAAATTAGGGTTTTCCAACTCAGCCAAACTGCGAACGGCGGCCTCCTTGTAGGTCTCGAATAGCAGCAGGCATTTCTCATCCGCCTCAACTTCATGAGCCAGGGTTCGGATCTTGTGAATTGCCACATCCTTCAAATCTTCATGACTCCAAAGCGCATCAAGAAGTGCTCTGTCATCTCCTTTGGCACGCTCCCGAGCCAAAGCGAGCAGCACACTGGGGCGCATCTGCTCTAACTCGTTATCCCCGGCGTCTTCGCCAAGGTCGTCCATGTCATCGCGAATCTGGTAGGCGATTCCAAGGTTCTCAGAAAACTCTGTCAGCACATCGGCGACTTCATCCAGCTTATTCGCATAACTTGCGCCAAGCTTCAGGGCCACTTCGAAAGCCGGGGCCGTTTTCTGTCGGAAAATCTCAAGAACCTGCTTCGACTTGAGCGGCTTCGGATCGCGCGCCCAGACGAGCTCAGCCCCCTGACCACGACACAGCTCACGCTGACCGTGTGATGCGATCAAGAGCATCTCAGCTTTTTGCGCATCTGAAATATTGCTTTCGCCAATCAGCCGATAGCCTTCACCGATCAACAAATCTCCTGCATTGAGAGCAACCGGCACACCGTACTGCATGTGCAGCGTCGGCTGATCGTATCGACCGTGATCTTCGTCTTCAATGTCATCATGGATCAACGAGGCTTTGTGAAACAACTCAGTCGCCACGGCGATCTTCTTGATGTCATCCGGGATCGGCTCTCCCTTGTCTTCTCTCAAAGCTTCGAACGCCGCTACGGTGAGATAGGGCCGCCAACGTTTCCCGTCTCGGGCCAGCCATTCACGAGCAATCTCCTCCTGTTGCCCCTGCGCAGCTCCCATGATCGATTCAATCGACTCAGGGGTAAACCATTGCTTCACCTCCTCATGCAAAGCATTGAGATCAACACGCCGAGTTTTGTCGTCGCTGGTAAGATGGAGGTATTCCCAAACCCAGTCGATATCGACGGTGGTATTGATGCAATCATCCTGAAGCAAGGGAACCGCAATCGATGGAATGGCCGCGGCTTCAACATAAGGAAAAGTTCGCTCCAAAACTGCCAGGCAAGAAATTCCGACAATCGCTTCGATCTGCCCGGTCTGAATCAGAGACATCACGATGGCAGAACCTTCCGCCACCAATACGGCGTATCCGAGTCGCTCGGCTTCTTTCTGGAAATCCTCGATCGAACACAAGCCACACTGCTTGCAAAGCAAACCGAATTCATCAAACGGGGCCGGGCATTTGTCCTCAACCCGAAGGCACTTCGGCATCAGCAAGAGACGCCTCTCGTAGGGAATCTCTGCAAGAGTCTCCCGCCACATTTCGTTGTTCAAACAAACCGCAGTGTAGTGAAGGTAGGTGTCTTCCCCCTCGTAGCCCAATTTGGTGAGAATCGTTTTTGCGTGGACCTCCAGTTCATCGAGCGGCATCGGCGGAACCGGATTCACCTGCTCAATGTAATTGCGAATTTCCTGAAGAAATTTATCCCGCTCTAACTTCGTCTGAGGGATATTCTTCTTGGGCGGCCGGAAACGCGTCATAGAGAGCGGAGCCGGGCGAGGAACCTTGATCGTTGGGATGGAATCGACTGGGGAGGACATGGTTGGGATGCCGTATCAAACAGAGCTAGGTCCCGACACTGTGCCGCTGACCCAACAGGGTTGCATATCAGTAATACGCCTCCAAACGAAGACGCGATTACCTGAGTAATCTTAATACCCAGAAGCGTCTTGCAAAGCACAATCGATTCAAGGAAAACCGAGAGACGTGATCAGGGACGGAAATCGTGAAATTTCCCGTTAAGTCGGGAGAAAACTTACTATTTCACCGCCTCTTTTGTCACTGCAGTCGCATAATCCCGGTTGAGCTTTGCGATCACATCGACGCTGATCTCTTTCGGGCAAACGGCCTCACACTCATACTGATTGGTGCAATTCCCGAACCCTTCTTCATCCATCTGTCGAACCATACCGAGAACTCGGCTGTCCTTCTCAGGCAGGCCTTGCGGCAGGAGATTGAGGTGAGCTGCTTTGGCTCCGACGAATAACATCGCACTGGCATTCTTACAAGCCGCCACACAGGCGCCACAGCCAATACAAGCGGCCGCGTCAAAAGAGGCATCGGCGTCATGTTTGGAGATAGGGAGAGAGTTGGCATCCTGGGCGGAGCCTGTCCTCGCCGAAATGTAACCACCAGCTGCTATGATGCGGTCAAAGGAAGAACGATCCACCACGAGGTCTTTCACCACCGGAAAGGCACGCGCCCGGAATGGCTCAACCCAGATCGTGTCCCCATCGCGAAACTTCCGCATGTGAACCTGACAAGTGGTGATTCCAGTCTCTTTGCTGTGAGGGACTCCATTGATCGCCAGAGAACAGGTTCCGCAAATTCCTTCGCGGCAATCGTGATCAAAGTGAATCGGATCGTTTCCACTCTCCACAATCGTCTCATTGACGATGTCGAGCATTTCCAGAAACGACGCCTCGGCAGGAATATCGCGGGCCTCGTAGGTCTCGATCCGGCCGGTATCGTTTGCGTGCTTCTGGCGCCAAACTTTCAGGGTGATGTTCATATCGATACGGTTTGAAATTGGCGGTTACTTGTAAGAGCGAACTGACTGCTTCAAGTTTTCGAATTTGAGTTCTTCTTTGTGCAGTTTAGGAGGATTGCCAACACCGGTATTTTCCCAGGCGGCAACATAACTGAATTCCTCATCACGACGCTTTGCTTCACCCGGATTGGTGTAACCCGACTTCACATCCTCATCGTTATCAGTGAACTGGTATTCCTCGCGAAAGTGACCGCCGCAGCTTTCCTCGCGGTCTAGTGCATCGGTGCACATCAGTTCGGCAAATTCGATGAAATCAGCCACCCGACCAGCTTTCTCGAGCTCGGCGTTGAGACTGGCACCAGTGCCGGGAATCTTAACATTCGACCAAAACTCTTCGCGGATTTTTGGAATCTTCTTCAAAGCCTCCTCGAGCCCGGCCTTGTTTCTGGCCATTCCGCACTTGTCCCAAACCAACAGTCCAAGTTCGCGATGAAAACTATCTACGGTGCGATCCCCTTGAATCGAAAGCAGCTTGTCGATCCGTTCTTTCACGGCCGCTTCGGCTTCATCAAAGGCAGCATCTTCAGTCGTAACGCTGCCTGGCTTTTCGCCGGCGAGGTAATTGGGAAGAGTCGAAGGAACCACAAAGTATCCATCCGCGAGTCCCTGCATCAACGCACTGGCTCCGAGACGGTTGGCACCATGATCTGAGAAGTTAGCTTCGCCGAGCACGTGGAGGCCGGGGAGATTGGACATCAAATTGTAATCAACCCAGAGGCCACCCATCGTGTAATGGACCGCGGGATAAATCATCATGGGAGACTTGTAAGGATCGGTTCCCTGAATCTTTTCATACATCTGGAACAAGTTTCCGTAGCGGGAGCGAATCAGATCCTCACCAAGACGCTCGATCGCATCGCGGAAATCCAGGAACACGCCGAGGCCAGTCGAAGCAACCCCCCTACCCTCATCGCATACTTCTTTGGCCGATCGGGAAGAAATATCGCGCGGAGCCAGGTTTCCGAAGCTTGGATATTTTCGCTCCAGATAGTAATCGCGATCCTCGTCCGGGATATCAGCAGCAACCTTCTTTCCTTCTCTAATCGCGGCAGCATCCTCTTTGCTCTTCGGCACCCAGATTCGTCCATCGTTACGAAGAGACTCTGACATCAGGGTCAGCTTGCTCTGATAGTCACCGCTCACGGGGATACAGGTCGGGTGAATCTGGGTGTAGCAGGGATTCGCCATGTAGGCGCCTTTTTTGTGAGCACGGTAGGCAGCCATCACGTTGCACCCCATCGCATTCGTAGAGAGGAAAAAGACGTTGCCGTAGCCGCCGGTGGCCAGAATGACGGTATCGGCCGAATGACGGGAAATCTCTCCGGTTACCATGTCCCTGACAATGATCCCTTTAGCGTGACCATCGACAACGACGAGATCCATCATCTCAGTCCGGGAATGCATCTTGACCCCGCCTGTCGCGATTTCCTTGGAAAGCGCCTGATAAGCTCCGATCAACAATTGCTGCCCAGTCTGGCCGCGAGCGTAAAATGTCCGACTGACCTGAGCGCCACCAAACGAACGGTTGTCGAGCAGGCCTCCGTATTCACGAGCAAAAGGAACCCCCTGAGCGACACATTGGTCGATGATGTTACTACTCACTTCGGCAAGACGGTGCACGTTTGCCTCGCGAGATCGAAAGTCGCCGCCCTTGACCGTGTCATAGAACAAACGCCAGACCGAGTCGCCGTCGTTCTGGTAGTTCTTGGCGGCATTGATTCCACCCTGCGCTGCAATCGAGTGAGCCCGTCGGGGACTATCCTGATAACAGAAACAATTCACCTGATACCCCATCTCACTCAGTGACGCGGCAGCCGCTCCACCAGCCAAACCTGAGCCCACCACAATCACCGAATACTTTCGTTTGTTGGCCGGGTTGATCAGCTTTGACTCATTCTTGTGCTTGGTCCACTTTTCAGCAATAGGGCCGTCAGGGATAGCGGAGTTGAGCGTTCCGTTGGAAGATCCGTTGGATGACATGATAGAAGTCGTTGGGGCTCTGGTTAAAAAAAATTAAGATCTCAGCTGATCAGCCTTCGGCACTTTCTGCGACCGGCTCAGAGTGACTTGATTCGCTGTCGGAATCACAAATCCAATTGAACGATGCCGCAACCGGGATGGAGATAAAGCCGAGCCAAAGAATGAGAGAAATGATGAGGCCGAGTTTCTTGATCGGATCCTGACTCTTTCGACTTCGAAATCCGAGGGTCTGAAAAATCGAGGCGATCCCGTGGCTCAAATGCGAACAAAGAAGCGAAACGCCGACGATGTAAAAGAGCACTACCAGCGGATTCTGAAATCCGGCGATGACCATGCCGTAAACATCATGTCGAGAAGGATCCATCGGATCTTTCATCGCAGCGAGTTCTGGATTCAGTCGAATCGTGAAGTGGAAAATGTGGAAGATCACAAAGCCGAGAACCGTGAGTCCGCTCCAGATCATAATACGCGAACTGCCAGAAGCTTGAACCGTGGCATCGCACTCATAGCTAGCCGCCTTGGCTGCCCGGTTTTGTCGCGTCAGAGCGACCGTTGCTACGATATGAAGAACAAAGGCAGTAATCAGCACCACCCGGAAAATCCAGATTCCAGCACCATGAAGCATGTGGTGCAGAAACGCAGCGTAGTCGTTCATTCCCTCCCTGCCTTGGAACACGAGCATGTTGCCAGCCATGTGCCCGACTAGGAATCCGACAAGCACGATGCCGGTGATTGCTACGATCAGTTTCTTTCCGATCGACGATTCCCAGAATCGGCAGAGAGCTTGGCAGAGAACATTCATTTCCGTTTGCTTAAGCAATACGCTCCTCTTTTGCAAGAGGATGGGGTCCGAATTCGCAAATAAACCGGAAATTTGGGCTGAGATGAACCCCTTTCGCCGTTTTTGGACCATTTGAAGGGAATTCGTGCCAAGATTCTGATTGCAGCAGGCAAGCCATGTTCTTAGCATCTCGATCTTAGTCACTCGATCTCAGCCTTACCGCTTAAACCATGTCTCGTTTCTACCGATCATTGCTCACTCTCGCCCTTATTTTTGCCCCGGTTGCCGCCTTTGCTCAAGAGCTTGATTTAACCATCTCCCAGAAAATCGACAAGGCCATGGAAGGCCTCGCCAACGGAGCTGCCAGCATCGTTTTCTGGGGACCTACTATCGCCGACGGAGTTACGCTTCCTATCGTGTTGGTAGTCCTGGGATCGACCGCCATCATCCTGACATTATACTTTAAGTTCATCAATATTAGGGGTTTTGGCATTGCGCTTCGGACTGCTGCCGGGAAATACACGGCGAAAGATGCCCCCGGACAAATCACCCATTTCCAAGCACTGAGCGCTGCCCTATCGGCGACGGTGGGACTGGGAAACATCGCTGGTGTTGCAGTCGCCGTTGGGATCGGAGGCCCGGGCGCCACGTTCTGGATGATCGTGATGGGGCTCTGTGGCATGACTACCAAGTTCGCCGAATGCACCCTCGGCGTGAAATATCGCCGAATCATGAAAGACGGCACCGTCAAAGGCGGCGCCATGTATTATTTAAAGGACGGACTTAAAGAAATCGGATTAGGTCCAATCGGTGCAGTTCTCGCAGTCCTCTTTGCGATCTTCACCATTGGTGGCGCTTTTGGAGCCGGCAACATGTTCCAGGCGAACCAGGCCTTCAGCCAATTTCACTCCACTTTTATTGGGAACACTCCCGATGGAACCACTGAGCTTATTTTTGGCATCTCCCTCGCCGTGATTGTCGGCATGGTGATTCTCGGTGGGATCGTCCGAATCGCACACGTGACCGCCTTTCTCGTCCCCTTCATGTGCGGGGCCTACGTCCTCGCCGCCCTTTACATTATTTCCACTAATCTAGGTGATGTCATTCCCGCGTTCGAAACCATTTTCAGGTCAGCCTTCAGCAATGATGCCGCCACCGGAGGTCTCATTGGCGTGCTCATTCAAGGGATCAAACGGGCGGCATTCTCCAATGAAGCGGGTCTCGGTTCGGCACCGATCGCTCACGCGGCCGTAAAAACTGACAAGCCCGCCAGCGAAGGCTTTGTCGCGCTCCTCGAGCCCTTCGTCGACACCGTCGTCGTCTGCACCATGACCGCCTTGGTCATCATCATCACAGGCACCTGGCAAGTCAGCGGCGAAATCACACAAGCAGACGTCAATTTAGTCGCTGAGCCAGGCTCCACCGAAGTCGTCCAGCCTTTGGACAAAGGCCAGTTTGTTCACCTGAGAGGAACCGAAGACGGCTACTCTGAAGTCATCGGCTTAGTTTCTCCCGAGTTTGAAGAATCCACCGAATCGGTTGGCTGGGTTTCTTCCGACGCCGTCAGCGACAAGTCCGGGGTGCAGGTCACTTCGATGGCTTTTGGATCCTCGCTCAGCTGGTTCCCCGCCGTCCTCACTATCGCAGTAGTGCTGTTCGCCTTTTCCACCATGATCTCCTGGTCCTACTATGGACAGCAGGGCGTCATGTACATCTTCAGTTTCCTCGGTGATGACAAAGTGAAGATTCCGGTCGTTATCTACAAGTTGATCTTCTGCCTTCTCATTATCGTTGGATCATCTGCCTCGCTCAACAACGTCATCAATCTCTCTGATGCTATGATCTTCGCGATGGTGGCGCCAAACCTGATCGGACTCTATCTGCTGCTTCCTGTCGTCAAGCGCGAAGCCAAATCCTATCTCGAGCACGTCAAAAAAATCGACAAAGGAGAATCCTAGCAAGAACGGCCGGATTGCGGACTTGTTCCACTCGCTGGAAATCGACAGGATTTCCAAATGATGAAACCGCCAACATGTCTGCTGTTCGCATCAATCCTCTTGGTATCGCATTCCGTCCATGCCAACGACTGGCCTGGGTGGCGCGGACCAGAGGGCGATGGAAAACTCCCCACCTCAGCAAAGTATCCCACTCAGTGGGGTGCTAAAGAGAACATCCAGTGGAAGGTGGAATTACCTAGCCCCGGAAACTCCTCTCCCATCGTCGTAGGCCAAAACCTGTTTCTCACGCTCTCAGAAGAGAAAGGCCATCAGCGTTCCCTTCTTTGTATCAACCCCGTAGACGGAGCAATTCGCTGGAAAAAGACGGTTACTTTCAACGGTGATGAAATCACCCACAAAACAAATCCCTGGTCGGCGGCTTCGCCCATTTCAGATGGCAACACCATCTACGCCTGGCACGGCAATGCTGGCCTCTACGCTTATGACTTCGAAGGCACCGAACTTTGGCACCGGGATCTAGGTTCTGACTACGCTCATCAGTGGGGCCCTAACGCCGCTAGTCCCGTTGTTCACGGCGACAATCTGATCGTCCACGCTGGCCCCGGGACCAAAGCAGTTCTTTTCTGTCTCAATCGAAAAACAGGTCAGACAGTCTGGGAGAAAAGCCTACCAGAAGCCAAAAGCGAGGGCATCAAAGACTTCAAAGGAAGCTGGGCGACACCGCTACTAGTCAATAATCAGGGGCGATCTGAAATGCTGATTCCCCTTCCCCAGTCGCTCCGTAGCTTTGATCCGGCAACAGGGCAGGAATGGTGGCGTTGCGGCGGATTGAGCGACCTTTGCTACACCAATGCCATGACAGGCGAAAGCCATATCCTCACACTGTGCGGATACGGCGGCCCCGCCATCGGTCTCAAGCGACCCTCACCAAACGACACTGGTGACCTAACCAAATCCCACCGGCTCTGGATAGTTGGAGGAAATGAGGGCAAGAAAAAGGTCAACCCGCAACGAATCGGCTCAGGCCAGATCATTGACGGATACCTCTACCTCCTCAACGAACCCGGCGCCGCCGAATGCATTGATGTCGCAACCGGAGTCAGTCAATGGAAGGAAAGACTGGGCAGAATCAGTTGGAGTTCGATGAGCTACCTCGGCGGAAAGCTCTATGTAAATGATCAGGGAGCCACTACCTACATTCTCGACCCGGATCCCACTTCTATGAAAGTGATCGCCACCAACGCAATCGGAGGAAACCACCACACCAATTCTTCCCTCGCCTTTGCCGACGGGGTCATTTACCTGCGCACCGAGTCCCACCTCTTAGCCATTGGTGAATAGAACGATTCTCACGCAATAATATCAGTTACCACTTCCCCGTGGACATCTGTTAATCGGAAGTCACGCCCCGCGTAGCGATAGGTCAGCTTTTCGTGATCCAGCCCCATTAAGTGAAGAATGGTCGCGTGCAGATCATGCATGTGAACTTTGTTCTCTACCGCCTGAAATCCGAACTCATCCGTGGAACCGTAGGCAAAGCCCGGCTTGACCCCGCCTCCCGCCAACCATGTGGTGAACCCACGGGGATTGTGATCCCGCCCATTGTTGTTCTGCGAGAATGGGGTTCGTCCAAATTCCGCGCCCCACCAAACCAGGGTATCCTCCAGCAACCCACGCCTTTTCAAATCCGCAAGAAGCCCAGCAATAGGACGGTCAACTTGACCGGCCAGAGTTTCGTGTTTTGGCATATTATTGTGTTGATCCCAAACCGGCGTCGAGGTGTTGTCGCAATGGCTCACCTGAATAAAGCGAACACCCGACTCGGCTAGCTGCCGCGCGGCGAGACACTGTCTCCCGAAACCATCGGTCGCATCATCACCGATGCCATAGAGCTCTTTCGTTTCGCGCGGCTCGCGGTCAACGTTGACCAAGTCTGCTGAGTGGGTCTGCATGCGCCAGGCAAGTTCATGGGATTCAATGGCCCCGTTGAGCAATGACTCATCCGCATTGCCTTTCTGAATTTGATTCAAGTGAAGCAGCAACTCATGTTCTCTTTCGGCCTGTTTCCGCTCTAGTGGGCTAAGTAGATTACGAATCTCAGGTTTTGCATTGGGATTCCCCGGTTGCCCCAGAACTGTCCCCTGCGTTGAAGCAGGCAGAAAAGCGTTTCCATAGTTCCTTGGACCACCCTTATTTGCGGGAGGATTCACCGTCACAAAAGCGGGCAGGTTTTGATTTTCGGAGCCCAACCCGTAGCTGACCCAGGCACCCATGGAAGGGCGCACCAAATTTGTTGCACCCGTATGAAGAAACAAAGTCGCAGGACCATGCGCAACCCCTTCCGTGTGCATCGAGTGAATGAAGCACAAATCATCAACGTGCTTTGCCACTTCGGGAAACAGCGAAGATGACCAGCGACCACATTCTCCGTATTGTTTAAAATCCCACAGCGGCTTCATCACTTGCCGCTGCTCTTCCTGGCGAGTCCTCGGAACCCAGAAACCCACCTCTTTCTCGTGAGCCTTAAACAAAGCAGGCTTGTAATCGTAAGTATCGACCTGACTGGGACCGCCCTGCATGAACAGAAAGATAATCCGCTTTGCGCGAGGTATCATCACAGGCCGCTCGTCAGCAAAGGCCGAGAGAGCCAGACTACCAAAGCCACATGCTGTCCCCTTGAGCAAATCCCGGCGACTCAGGAATCCCTGATCATAGCTATTTTTTAGTTGGTTCAAGAGGGTTGGGTGCATGACCTGACAGGGTTACTTCGCTATCTTAAGAATCGAAAATCAATTGAGCCAAACAAAGCGCGTTGCAATCCAGCCCAGACATCAGCCTGAGCTTCCCCGGCTCCATTGCCGGGATTCAAATACTTCAGAGCTATCAACATTTCCTCCTCACTGACGCCCCTACTGAGGGTACGCCGAAAGGCGGCCTCCACCCGTGCCTCATCATCCTTCAACTTCAGTTGCAATAATTCACTGGCGGCCTCTGCCGACCTCGCGTGGACAAAGTCGCTGTTGCTCATAAAAAGCATCTGTGTCGGCATCGTACTGAGCGGCCGCTTACCGACCGTAAAATTCGGATTGGCAGAATTGAAAACACTGAACATCTCATAGCCTGTGTTGCGAAAGATCGGAACATAGACACTCCGCCTCATCGTCGTAAACTGATGGCCAAATTCGCTCTTAAACTCCGCAGGCAAAGAGGGCCCTCCAGCATTGGAATCAAGTGTCCCCGCCAGCGTCAGCATGACATCCCTCATCGTTTCGGCGTCCAAAACTCGCAAGTGCCCTCGCCAGTAAAGTTGATTTTCAGGGTCCTGTTCGCGCTGCAGTTCCCTACCGGACGATGTCGCGCGGGAATAAGCCCGTGACATCATGATTTCACGAATCAAGCTCTTAGTCGACCACCCTGAATCGATCAGCCTGCCAGCGAGATAATCCAATAAGTCAGGATGGGTTGGAGCCGCCCCCGTTTTTCCAAAGTTATCAGGAGTGCTGACGAGACCTTCCCCCATCAAATGTAACCAGATCCGATTTGCGATCACCCGAGCGGTAAGGGGGTGATCCGAATGGGTCAGCCAATGAGCCAGTTGCAGCCGCCCGCTTTCCCTCTCAGAAATCTCAACCGGTGCCCAACTCGCCACTTCCAGAAATCCACGTGGCACCTGTTCACCCAAATTCGACTCAACTCCACGAATTCGCACCTCAGTATCTCCAACTTGCCCCCCTTTATGGTCCACCACAGACATAGCCTGAGGGAGCGAAGGAGCAGATTTCTTGAGTCGTTTCACCTCAGATTCAGCCAAGACCAGTTGTGATTCCATCGACTTGACATCAGATTTCAACAATTCTGCTTTTGTCAGGCCCTGGTCGAGGTTTTGCGGCAACCATTGAACGGCATCAACCGTCACATGGCCGTTCGTTCCCAGGTTACTGATCTCAACTATGCCGCGCTCTCCCGCATTGACTTCGAAATCGCCTAAACCCTGAAACAACGCATCATATTCAGGCTCAAGTCTCTGATTCAACTTCAGCACGGTTTCATCCCCTCCCACGTTCACCTTTACCTGGACAGAGGGACTTCGACTGGGACCCGGTGAATAGGACACTCTCAGCTCATATTTTCCAGGCGCGGCAAATTCCGTCTCAAACCGAACGGCTTTCTCTCCTCTGAGTTCGTTCCGGTCATGAATGTAGCCGACTCCAATCCAACGCCCGGTATGAGTCGAATCCATCCATTCTCCTATTTTGATTGCATCAAGGTCATCGATTACCACTCCCGGAAGCGTATCTGCCACAACGCTCCGACTCATACCACTAGCGCCCCGGCCTGCCGCAGCCAGCTTTGCTTTAATTTGTTTCAATTCCTTTTCCGCGTCAGCCAGAAGAGTCTTGTGTTTCGCCACGACAAGATGCGCCTCTTTGGTAGGAGGAATCGGCTCTTTGTGCCACGACGACACATTGGAATGCGTCACAAAGTTTGTGCTCAAGAAAATTCCGGCCAGAGCGTAGTAATCTCGCGTCGGAATTGGGTCAAACTTATGGTCGTGACACCGGGCACAACCGAGTGTTTGCCCGAGAAAAGCTCGACCCATTGTATCGAGTTGTTCATCTATGATTTCGAAATCCAGTTCCGCCTTGTTCTGGTTCTCGTAATTGTTCGGCCCCATCACCAGGAACCCCGTTGCAATGAGATTCTCAGATCGTTCTTTCTGGCTACGATAGGGCAGCAGGTCTCCCGCAATGTGAGCCTCGATCAGTTGATTGATCGGCTTATCCTGGCGGAACGCCTCAATCACATAATCCCTGAAGCGCCATGCATTGGGAAATGGCAGGGCTCTTCCTCCACCACTTGAATCTGAGTAACGCACAATATCCATCCAGTGCCGTCCCCAACGCTCCCCGAACGCTTCGGATTGCAACCACCCATCAATGAAGGCCTCCCACTGCTTCTGATTGGAATCCGCTTCAAATAAGTCTTGTTCTTCGAGAGTCGGAACCAATCCCGTCAAATCCACCCGGGCACGACGGAGGCGCTGATTCGGCAGCGCATTTCCCAGTGGTTTCAGCCCTTTTTTATCCAGTTTCGAATCGATGAAGTCATCGATTGTTTTTCGTTCACCAAAATCTGTTGTCCTCGGACGAAAGGACCAAAATTCACGACCAGCCTCGATATCAATCCCCTCGCCATCGGCCTCTTCATCCCTCTCTAATCTGGGATCCGGAAGCCCAATCGCCACCCACTTTTCAAAATCCTCCAC
This sequence comes from uncultured Verrucomicrobiales bacterium, assembly GCA_963977055.1. GTDB lineage: Bacteria > Verrucomicrobiota > Verrucomicrobiia > Verrucomicrobiales > DEV007 > Arctic95D-9. The sequence goes on along the minus strand of CAXBMX010000031.1, from coordinate 28,770 downwards.
CACCGAGGCCGGCAACTTTCCATCGGGCGGCATTTCTAGATCAGGGTCTTCATAGCGAATCGTTTTAATCAAAAGGCTGCCATCCACATCGCCGGGAATCGCAAAAGCTCCCGAATCTCCACCAGCTTCCCACCCCTCCTTCCGGTCCAGCCATAACCCCCCTTTGCGTTTCCCGGCCTCCTCTGAATGACACTCGTAACAGTGTTTAATCAGAGCAGGCCTAATCTTCGACTCAAAAAAGTGCACCCCTTCCTCGCCATTGACGGTGGCAGTCGAGGGAAGAGCGATCGAAATCAAAAATAGAGCTACGAATACTTTTCGCATGAACTTACACTTATACCCGACTCAACCTCCTTTCGCACTTGCGCTATTGCGCGGGAAATTGTCTGTCCAATCCGGACAATAAGGAACTGGCCCGAATGGCGCTGCATTAAGGCCTACCATCGTGTAGAATGGGAGTTCCGTGCAAACATCAAGGTCACGCGCATCTATTTGAACCCTGTAGCTGGCCTCTGTGAGGCCGGTGAACGCTTTCATCAGCCCAAATGCTTCCATCCCGGGGTCACAGACCCCACGGGGCTGGCCCCCCCAGCTACAGGGCTGGGTTTGATTAGGGTCTCTGCCCCTGTTTTCGTCACACTTTGCATTCACTAAATCCACTTAATGCAGTGCCATTCTAACCTGTCCCTAATTAACCCTAATTAACCAGGTCGTCGCAATCTCGCCGAACCGAGCAAAGCGAGATAGACAACCTGGAAGGTTGCCCGAAGGGCGAGCATAGCGAGTCAATACATGCTCCGTGCCCCTTTTTCTCTCGAAAAAGTCACCTGGAACGAGAAAGCAAAGAAAGTGATTTATCGCTCAAAACGCAGTTGGCACACCAAGCAGAATTTCCAGGTCTTCACCGCCTCCGACTTCATCGCCGCTACGGTGGAACACATCCCCCCGAAAAGCCAACAATGCCGTGCCGCGTAAGCGGCAGACAATCTGGCGAAGCGAAGCCGCATGGACGGAGCCGAAGACGAAGTCAGACCATTCGCTACTATGGCCGCTACTCCAACAAGAGGCGGGGATGGGACTTCAAACACTCGGTCCGCCCTCCGCTGATGGCCACGCTGCCGAAAGGTGAAGAACGCAAACAACCCCTACGTCAACCCGAGACCCTCTTCATCCTTCCCGCCCCGGGACCTAAAAGCCACCGCGCCTTGAGACCGCTCTGGCGCGATCTGATCCTGAAGACCTGGGGAGAAGACCCGCAGCGGTGCCCCTGCTGCAAAGGAAAAATGAAAAATGTCGGCACCATTGTCAAGAAGGAGGAGATCGAGTTTTTTCTCCTCCTGCACGGGTTATGGGAAGGCATCATCTCGCTGCCGCCGCCTCCCGATCCGCCCTTTGATATCGAAAAACGCCGAGGGTCGGAGGCGTTTTGGACGGAGGCAAAGCCGCAGCCCGCAGGGAGAACCCGCCGGGCGGGGCGGGCGAATCAAACCTTGGAGCCCCTGAATGTTCCGCTCCACTGGAGTTGGAGCGATCAGACAGATCCGCCACCTGAAGATTGGTGGCAGGACACGCCGGGCGAATGGGAAGCCCCCGAGCTGCCGCTGGACGATGGCTACACCCTCGTTCTCGATGGAGGCGAGCCACACGAACTCGCAGACTTTCCCACGTTCTCAGTGGGCTGACGGGAGATCCTTCCATGTAGCGAAAAACAGCTTCCAGGGAACGCTGAAGCTCCCTCGTGTCCAGACCCTCCGATTTCTCGACCGAACCCCCACCATTTCAGAGCGGCCCAGTAGATTCATGGCTCACAGCCTTGACCCCAGCTTGTTTTCATGGCCAAATCTCTCCATGAAGACAAGATTTCACCCTTTCTCCCCCTGCACCCCCTCAATCCCGCTAGGACCGACGCCCCGATAAGAACTCCTTGAAAAAGCGAATTCCTGTCAGTTGGCGATCCCTTCCTGACAACCTTCTGGAAGGACCCGGATTTCGATGCCAATCAACGAGCCTTTTACTACGTGCGCGTCATCGAGATTTCCACCCCGCGCTGGACCACGTTCGACGCCAAGGTATTTGGGGTGGAGATCCCCGAAGGCGCGCCGGTCAGTATCCAGGAACGCGCGTATACAAGTCCGATTTGGTATACACCGTAAATAGAATTATTGATGAATGAAAAAACAAATGAGACCTAAAGTCATGAAAAATCTCACCATGTTTATCACCTTCACGTCTGTACTTTTTCTGGGGGCTTGTGGGGAGAAGACAAGCGTTCCAGAAAAAAAGGTGATCGCTACCCCTAAGCAACAGCTTGAACAAATATCTGAAAAAGTACAACAGAACCCTTCGAATGACGTTTATTTCGGCAATCTACATGTGCACACAAGCTATTCGTTTGATGGCTATACCAATGGTTCGGTAACAATACCTGATGACGCTTATCGTTGGGCAAAAGGCGAGGCTATCAATGGTGGCGGGGATGGTTCGAAGTTGAAAATATTGAAGCCTCTGGATTGGTATGCGGTTTCAGACCATGCGGAATATCTGGGCCTTTTCAAAAAAATGGAAGATCCTTCGAGTCAGGCAAGCAAGATCGAAATGGCCAAGCGGGTACTCTCTAAGGATCAGGTAATTGCCTTCAGTGCTTACTCAGAAGTTTTAGCTGCACTGGCAAAGGGTGAAGCCATTCCAGAATTGGTCAATCCGTCGATAAATCAAACGATTTGGCAAGAGGTGGTTGAAACTGCCGACGCACATTACATGCCTGGCAAATTTACAACTTTTCCAGCGTTTGAGTGGACATCTCATCCTGGCAGTAGGAATTTACATCGTGTGGTTCTTTTTGAAAATTCGAAGAACCTCCCCCAAACCCCTTTTTCGGTACTGGACTCTGACCGGCCTGAAGACCTTTGGGCATGGATGGGCAAGCAGCGCGAAAACGGCGCCACGCTTTTAGCCGTGGCACATAACGGTAATGCCAGTGATGGTTTGATGTTTCCTGAAGAAACCTCATACGGTGGTAGCACGATGAGCAAGGATTACGCCCAGACACGAATGCTGAATGAGCCTTTATATGAAATCACCCAAATAAAGGGCACCTCTGAAACACACCCGGTCTTATCACCTACCGATGAGTTTGCAGAATTTGAACTCTGGGATTACACCTTGTCAGATTCAGCGCAAGCGCCAAAAAACATAAAGGGGGGGTATGCGAGAGCCGCTATAATTCGCGGCCTTCAACTGGAAAAAGATGGCAAAGGCAATCCGTATAAATTTGGATTTATCGGTGACTCGGATACACATAATTCCGCCTCGATGGTTGAAGAAGATAACTATCGTGGAAAATTTGGCATGGAGAACGATGCCAATCATCGACTAAATGGTATTCCTGGATTTCCTGACGCGAATAATTTGCAAGTTCGTCAGTTCAGTTCTGGCGGTCTTGCGGCAATTTGGGCACGATCAAATACTCGGGAAGATTTATATGCGGCCATGATCCGCAAGGAAACCTATGCGACTACTGGCCCAAGAATGAAGGTGAGAGCCTTTGCTGGTTATGACATACCTGATGACATTTTCAGTAAGAAAGACTGGGTAGATGTTGCCTATAAAAAAGGCGTTCCGATGGGCGGCGATATACGGGCACCTCAAAATGCTCAAGCACCTCGTTTTATTGTTCAAGCATTGAAAGAAGTGGATGGCGCAAATCTTGAACGGATTCAAATGATCAAAGGATGGATTAAAGAGGGCAAAACCCATGAAAAAATCTATGACCTTGCCTTGTCGGATAATCGTAAACCCAGCGCCACCGTCAACGCGCCGGCGATTAAGAGCACCGTTAATGCAGCGGATGCGACGTATAATAATTCTGTAGGTGCTGTTCAACTACAAGTAGTTTGGCAAGATCCAGAATTCGATCCTGAAATTGCAGCCACGTATTACGTTCGCGTATTACAAATACCCACGCCCCGCTGGTCTACCTATGATTCAAAAACACTAGGAACGCCACCTAGAAAGGATGTGCCTGTATCCATTCAAGAAAGGGCCTTTACTTCACCGATCTGGTATACGCCTTAACTTGAACTGTTGAATCTTGAAAAATAAGGAGAACATTATGAAAAAATTATTGTTAGTTATGCTGGCTGTATTGACCGTTGCTACATCCGCTTATGCGGTTGATGAGCCTACTCTCAAGGTTACAACCGACGCAGGCACGATTGACCCTGAGCGTGTTGAGCGGTTCTTCAAAAAGCCGGGCTATTCGCCTTATGCTGGGCGCAATTTTTCGATGTTCCCGTTCTGGGGTGAAATCCACTTGCATACGTCATGGTCGGGGGATGCGATTGCTAGCGGCACACGAGTCGGCCCGGACGAGGCGCTGCGCTATGCCAAGGGCGAAGAAATTACTTCGAATACAGGGCAACCCGTCAAACTCTCGCGTCCCTATGATTTTATGATGGTATCGGACCATTCCGATTCACTTGCCATCATGAACGGCGTGCAGGCAGGCGATCCTAAACTGATGGCTGTCCCTATCCTAAAAAAGTGGAACCAGGGTATGAACGCAGGTGGCGCAGAGGCCACAGCGGTTGTGATGGAAATCATCACACTTCAAGGCCAAGGGAAAGTGCCCGCTGCGATGACGGACAAGACACTCCAGTGGGACATGTGGAAAAAGATGACAGAGATCGTGGAAGGACATAACGATCCGGGACGTTTCACCGCGATTATCGGCTATGAATGGACGTCAAACTATGGCGGTGGCAACAACCTTCACCGCAACGTGGTCTACCGTGATGGCAAGACGATGGCCGATATGGTCCGTCCGCTGACAACCTATGATAGCGACATTCCCAACAAGCTTTGGGACTGGATGGAAGTGTATGAGGAAAAGACCGGCGGCAAGGTGCTGGCGGTGCCACACAACGGCAACCTCTCCAACGGATTGATGTACAAGCTCGAAACACCTGATGGCCAACCCATCGATCAGGACTGGGTGAAAGCCCGCGCCAAGTTTGAACCGCTGATCGAGATTACACAAAGCAAAGGCACATCCGAACAGCACCCCTTGCTGGCCCCTGCGGATGAGTTTGCCAATTTCGAAATTTGGGACAAAGGCAACCTTAATGTCGTGCCAAAAGAGCCCGGCATGATCGAAACCGAATACGCCCGAGAAGCGCTCAAAAAGGGCTTTCAGGTCGAAGAGGAATACGGCACCAACCCATTTAAATTCGGCTTCGTGGGGTCGACTGATGCCCACACGGGCATTTCCTCCACGGAAGAAAACAACTTCTTCGGCAAGTTTCCGGCCAGCGAGCCCAGCCCTGAACGCTCGACCGGCAACGCCTTCGATTTCGATAGTCGCACGGTTAAAGACTGGCAGCTCGGCGCATCTGGCCTGATGGCAGCTTGGTCGCCTGAAAACACGCGGGAAGCGATCTTTGACACCATGATGCGCAAGGAAGTCTACGGCACCACTGGCACGCGGATTGGCGTGCGTTTGTTTGGTGGCTGGGACTTTGTTCCGGAAGACGCACAACGCCGCGACCCTGCTGTCGTAGGCTATGGCAAAGGCGTCCCTATGGGGGCCGACCTAACCGCGGCTCCCGAAGGCGGGGCACCCTCCTTCCTCGTCGCTGCGATAAAGGATCCGATTTCGGGTAACCTCGACCGTATCCAGATCATCAAAGGTTGGCTCGATGCCGACGGCAAGACCAAAGAAAAGATCTACAACGTCGCATGGGCTGGTGACCGCAAGCCGGATACAGATGGCAACTTGCCCGCCGTTGGAAACACGGTTGATGTGGAAAATGCGACATGGACTAATACCATCGGTGCGTCGGAGTTGATCACCGTCTGGCAGGACCCTAATTTTGACCCGGCGCTTAAGGCGTTTTACTATGCCCGCGTTTTGGAAATTCCAACGCCGCGCTGGACAGCCTATGACGCGGCTTACTTCGAGGAGTCCAATTTCGCTCCAGAAGTGCCGATGACTCTACAGGAACGCGCCTACACCTCGCCAATTTGGTACACGCCCTAATGCCCGAGTGTCGAATTTGGGGAAATTTGGGGGACAGGTTATCTATTCCGAGGAAATCCCCTTAAAACCATACCCTTCAGAACTAACGAAAGTAACTGCAAATACAGCAACTTATAATTAACCTGTCCCTGCGAACTGCGTGTCACACCTCGCATCCCAGTAGAAGTGAGGTCCCGCGATGTGGGGTAATTTCCCCGCGAGGTGACTTGTCATACGGCTGATGACGAGTTGATGGTTTGGTGATCGAGTAGGCCAACGAGGTAATTACCAACGGGTTCCCGGGCATCCACAAGTAGTTCGTAAACGCAGCTGACGCCGTTACGGCCGTGGCGCCGGACCACATATTCGAGTTCTTCGAGTCGTTGGAGATGCGTCCGCACTTGGGTTTCGCTGGTACTGGTGTGTTCGCGGATGTCTCGGCGGGTGAACCTGGCTTTGTCCTGATCAAGTGCTTTGCACCCCCTCAATCCCGGTAGGACCCACGCACCGATAAGAACTCCTTGAAAAAGCAAATTCCAATCAGTAATCAGTAATTTACCAAATCCGATTTAATCCAAGAAATAAAAGAAGACAACGCTATGAAAAGTATCATTACATTTACCCTTTGGGCTTGCGTGGCCAGCGCCACGACAGTCTGCGGTGGAGAGAAAACCGTTCAGAACCAGACGAATACGAATATCACCCTGTCAGCTCTGGAGCGAGATGGCGACGATCCTGCCAAATCCGCCGGTATGGTTACCATTGAGGTAAAGGCGAAGGGCAGCGCGAACCTTTCCTACGACAAAGAGTTCCTCAACGCCGTGTCCGTGTCGTGGACGACAAACGGTACCGACGGCTATCAAACCCAGGAAGTCGCCACACGGAGCAGCGCGTGGGACGGCACATTGAACGTCAATAGCCGCCTGACCATCACTTCTGTCAGTTTGCTCGATGCCACTGGATCGAATACCAATGTGTCAAGCGCCGGTGGAAGCAAGAAGAAGATCGTCAACGGAACCGGGAAGACATTGGAGGTGTTTTTATTTACCCGGGACGGCGACGATCCCGTAAAGTACGGCAAGGCGGCTGGGCCGGTTGAGATTGCGGCCGGCGGTTCCGCATTGATCTCCTACTCCGGGCCGTTCCTAAACGGGATGGGAGTCACCTGGAAGAATGACTCAGATTCGTCTTCGAGAAAAAATGCTACCGTGTCTAAACGGGGGAGCGATTGGGATGACACCCTCAACAAGAACGATACCGTTACGATCAACAGCGTCAGCACCCTGGATCTCACGGGTTCCAACTAGAGATCGCTCCCACCATTCTCGAAAAATCCGAGGTCTCAGATGCGGGTCAGTAGTGGGTAGATTCAATCGACACCATCCGTTGGCAGAAAGGTCTCCGAAATTCGCCGCGAACCCGTGACGCGGTTCCACTCCTCTTCAACGTAGAATACTTACAGCATGAAGCCATCTGTGGTAGCATCCTGACGAGATCGGATTCGCGAAGTTCGCGACGTATTCTCAAAAAATGACCCGCCCCTCTGCACCCCCTCCATCCCGGTAGGACCGACGCATTGATAAGAACTCCTTAACAATGGCAAGGACGTTCAGCGGTGTTAATAAAAAATTTCATTGGATCTTTGCCCCCCATTGTCTAAGGCGCGACGGACACGGCTACGGGGCGGAAGCCATAGAATGGCGAAGAGTAGGAGTCCCAATAGCGTATTGAACTGGTAACTTCCCTCGGATGGTCAGCCCAGTGGCCTCCACGAATGACCCGAGAAGGATTTCCGTCCCGCTTTGGCGGGCTGGAGACGACCGGATCAACTATCGATTCCGCTGTCCCGTAAAACGAGCTGTCGGCCCCATACCAGTCAAAGCACCATTCCGATACATTTCCAAGCATGTCATACAAGCCCCAGGGATTGGACCGTTTCGTAGCAACAACCTGCGTTGTCCCACTACTGTTCCAACTATACCAGGCTACCTCATCAGTGTATCCAGCCCCCGGAATCGGGCCGCTTGTTCCGGCGCGACAAGCATACTCCCACTGCGCCTCCGTCGGCAGCGCCCACTTCCAGCCCTTGGTCAGAGGCTGGCTTTCGTTCATCTTCTTAAGAAACTGTTGAGCGTCATCCCAATCAACCGTTTCCACCGGCAGATCGTCGCCCTGGATTTTGCTGGGATTGCTCCCCATGACCGATTTCCACTCCCGCTGTGTCAGTTCGGTTTTCGCGATCCAGAATCCCCGGGTCAATTTCACCTGATCATCATCCCTCATCGTAAATTCTCCCGCCGGACACCAGATCATCTCCAGTCCTCCCAGCCTTCGCCAGTCACCGGCGCGCCGCCCCTCCGTATCCGTGCTGAGCGGTGAATTCTCTTCTTTTACGGAAAGGGGACTGGACGCAAAAATCTGTTCCTTTCGATTGAATCCTTCCCATCCGACCCCAACCCAGGTGTTTATCTCATCTTCGCCCATTGGCTTAGGAATCAGATGCATGAACATTTCCAGACCACTGGAAGGTCGAACAAACCGAACCACATTCCTCGAATGAATGTCCCACGTCACTCCCTTCCACAATTCGTCCACATCCTGGTATCTGATATTTGAATCCCAATCCAAACTCTGAATTGTGCCATCCCCGATAAGCTGCCTTATCGCAAATCGATCCCCTTTGCTGTCGTCCACAAACGGATACGCGAACCATCTCGCGTGCAGCCCTTCGGTGAGATCACGCGGCGTCCCCGGCTCGCCATAACGTCGCCCCTGAATTTTCTTACCATCCAGACTAACCGTCTCATAAAGTGAATCGGAAGTGAAACGCAGAGAAATCACCTTAGTGGAACCATCCTCCTTCGGCCCCCATAGCTTGACCTGGTTTGGACCGACTATCTTCCATCGGAAGCCACCTTTCACATCCGCACTCCGATAGTTGGGATTGTAGACCACAATGATCTTCACCGTTCCATCCAGATTGAAAGCGAAGCGGTTCGAGAAAGACTCCCCCTCCCAGTCGTAGGACCATACGCTATTGATCAAATTGTCGATAAAATTTCGATCCGTCACTGTGCCCGAAGGCGGCCTCTCCGGCTCCAGGTTTAAATCCAAATCAGGTTTTTCACTGGGCTTAAGCGGCGGTGACTTTACTTTCGCTTCTTGGTAATACTCCGGGAAACCGGCCCAGTTATTCACCGCGTAGCCGGTCGGTGACAGAAAATGCAGGAAGATCTCCTGATTGAAGTCGGGATGATACAACTTCACCAGGTTTCTCCCTGCAGTCTGCCAACGGATCTTGTCCCACCGCCCGTCATGAGCTTCGATGTCCTTCTGTGCCAATCCCTCTTCCACAAACTTGGTGGTTCCGTCAGAGAGAAACCGGAATTGATGAGTCGCCATGTAACCGCCCAACTCCCCCCGGATAACTGAATCGTAGCTGAAATAGGTCCACGCACTTCCAATCAAACCCTCCGTAAAGTCCTTTGCTTGCGTTTCCGACTCGCTGAATCTGGTTACCTCGACCATCGTCTTGCCGTCTCCTTTGACCCCCTTCGCACTATGCTCTCCGATAAACTCCAGGTAATAATTGCCTCCTTTGCTATCCAAAATGTGAATTTGGTTGGGCCCCACGTAGTACCAGCTCCCAACTCTATGTAAGTTCCCAGGTCCATCAGGGCTCTTGAGCTGATTGCCTGAGCTGAATTCAATCAAGGTTTTATTCAGCTTCCACATACTTCCGACAAGATTATCGATGTAGTTCTTATCAACCACCGGCTCAAATTCACCCTTTTTATCACCGATCTCGCTCGTCCAGAACCCATCCTTATAGGACCGGAAAAACTGAGTGGGAGACACCATCGAGATTAGGCTGATTTCACTATCATTCCCGATTTCGAATCCATCGAGACCAAGATAGGTTTTGTTAAACTTCTTACTGTAGTAATTGTCAAACTTCCCCTGTCGATACCCACCATTCCTCAACTCCAGCCCCTCAATATGGAAGTAGACTTCCTCATTGGAACGCTCGGGAACAACCCATTGTTGGTAGGGATTTCCATTCACCCGTCTCCGAGGCTCGCTGGGGTCAGACACCGCGCGGCGACCATAAACAACGGCTTTCCCCTTGGCATCGAGCTGGGTGAAGTTATCGGGAGAATGAAAGATAAGAGCCGAGTCATAACCAGACCCAGGATATTTGCGATAGTCGTCCCATCGATTCAGCGATACAGCGTCCGGCTTAGAAATCTCCCAAACCCACAAATCATTGGCGGTTCTCAACCATCGGACTGGTTCACCATCCCGATCATGGGTCTCAAAATTTGCATCACACCAATAGCTGTCGTCATCAAGTGATCCACGATCCTTCTCTGCATTCGCAAAAAAGAGATTCCATTTACTGCCGGGGAGGTTGCTCACGTAGTTTTCGGGAGCCTGAAACGAACTAGGTCCCAGTCGTCGCCCCGAAAATTCAAGCCCGTCACTGTCGACGGCGCGATACAATTTGGATGTAATAAATTTCACCGTCAGAGAATAGCCCACCGGAATCGAAATCGTCAGCTCATTGGCACCGGTAACTTTCCAAGTCGAACGAGGAAACCAGTTCCGAAAATTCGCTTCTCCATTGGCGTCGAATTCCCCCTCGAAAGTGAACTCTTTGATCCCGAAATCATTGCAGGTCCAACGGGTATCACGAATGCTTCGAAGAAATTCCTCCTTGCTCTGTCTGTTCCACTCATCCGTGCCATCGGCCACCTTTTGCCCGTGAAACTCAAGAACGCTCTTATATTCGTTCGGCGAAGCCCACATCCCCAAACCCTGAGGCGGCTCCAACTCCCGCTTGGTGTAAAACCCCATCGGCCCATGGAGCCACAGTTCTGTCTTGTAGGCCTTGGAACTGCTCGTGGCATTCATCGTCATGATGACATGGCCCTCCTGTTCGTCTTTCTCATGTTGCTCGAACCCACTAAACCGTACCCGCCTCAATGTATAAAAATTTTTCCACTTCCCTGTATTCGCGATTCCCCCATCTGAGCCAACCACTGTAACACCCCCGTCAGGCGTGAAGATCCAGCTAGGGTCGGTATGCGTCACTTCCTCGCCCCTGTCATCGTAGAATCCGAATTTCCATGTCCCCGGAAGAATGTCCCTCGTCCTCGGGAGCGGGGTCGGGCTGTATTCAAGCCAATCCCTCGTTTTTCTGGCCAACTTTTGGTAGTTCGCAGAATTGGCCAGTTCATCCGGAGAATAATACAACTCCCACGCCATATTGGGCCGCTCCTTCAGCTTCGCGATCCTCGCCACCTCAGCAAGACGCAGTTTTTCCGCAGCATAGTGAGCCTCCAACTCTTCCTTTTCCTTTTGCAGCACCCAAGGAGTCTTCGGCCGGGCCGGACTCAGGCTGTAGCTGACAAGGAAGACACTCTTCTCTTTCCGGCTGGCGACAATCAAATCCTCTACCGTCTCTCTCCCGTCCAGCCCAACGAGTTCCTTCGATGAAAATACAATCGTTCCCAACGAATCATCTCCGCTTCCGGAATCTTTCTCGATTAATTCGATAATGATCCCCTCTTTGGCGGGAAACAGGTAATCCACATCCACTACCAGCGTCTCGCCTGTATCGATCGATCGAGAATCCCGGCCACCGTTCGGCCAGATCGAATTCTTATTCACCCTGATCTCGAGGTCATCTGGATCCCCGGTCAGTACGCGTATGCCGTTGAAGAAAGCCCCTGAGATCGACGTGTTAATCTCCATTTCCAAGGCTTCATTGGCTTCCTCGAGCGCCTCTTCCTGGCCTTTCTGGCTGGCCAGCTCGAAAGCCGTTTTGTTGACCAGTTTGACTAAGTCTTTCTCTTCAATACGCGACACCCTCTCCGGCGCATTCTTTGATACTTTCTCCACCACTTTCTCAACGACGATCCCCTCCAGTTCACCTTCGGCCTGACTGAGCCCAAACTCCCCGAGATTCTTGAGACTGAACAGCCGGAGCCCATCAGCTCCTTTTGCTCTGAAACCATGCTTCGCAATTTCCTTGATACCAATCTTTAAGCCCGTGCCCGCCCCTTCAGCTGCGCCCATCGAGATCGCCTCGTCTATCGCCCAGAAAAGCACCTCGGTTCCCATATCCTGCCCTGATGACGGTTTGACACAGACTACCTTGTGGATCTCCAGTCTCAGCATTTCCTGAGGTGTGGCAGGTTCAAGCTCCCAGGAGTTGCTCTTGGGAATATCAGCAACCGCTCCCTTGTATGACTGTCTCACCGCATTGTCACCGGAAGGTGCCAGATAGAAATTTCCGTGAGCAGTCGCCAAAAGAGCGTAATCTTGATAGATATTCTCGTAAGCAGTCGTCAAATACCCGGTTCGATTGCCGTTCTCACTGATTTGAGAAAAATCCCACTGATGCCGGTCCGTCACTTCACTCCCCCAGGTGGAGACATTGCCTTCATTAAGGCCGCCAATAGGATCACAACTGATCACCAGTCCGGTCTCCAGATTCCGGATGTAGCCCTTGTCGAAGATCCAACTGAAGACATTCGCCGTCGAAATCCGGTATTCGGCAAGATTGTTGTTGGCCCCGAACATCTTCAACCGTGTGATCGCGGGGTCAAACGGCTGCACCTCCAGATTCCTGCTGTCCTCCCTCGTTCCCAGGTAGGCAGGCACCAGATAAAGACCATTCGCTGTGCTCTTGATGCGGAACGCGGGCGCCAGCTCCGGCGCTGGATAGAGCTTGGGCTTCGGAGGTGGCGGTGGTGGATTCAAACGATGAGCCGTCACCTCGCCGGCAGCACTCACGACCATGATATGGTTCTCGTATCTGTTAGATGTGATCACATTAACGATCCCGAAGATTGCCTTGGGAGGGGCACCACCTGCCGCAATCATCTCCCCGGGAATCCTTTCCGGCTCCTCAATCTGAATCTTCCCATCCTCATTCTTACTGATGCGATTGAACCAGACCTCACCTGATTTTTTCACCACCATGATGCGTTCATCCATCAGGAAGACCGCTTTCGCAGGTTCCGGGTCCGTCGCTACCTTCGAACCCAGCAACTTAACCGGCTTCTGGATCGCGATTCCGCTTCCTGCCAAAGTCATCGTCGAGACGTAGTGTGACCACACCTGCCCCGAAGCATCGACCACCAAAATATACCGACCGATGGGAAAGATCGCCTTTGGCGGAACCCCGGTCGCACCCACCTTTATTGATCCCGGCACTTTCTCAAAGCCTGACCACGAGTTTTGGTGTTCCCACGCCACATGGACATCACCCTCGGTGGTCACGGCTACATACTGCTCGAGGCCGAATTCGCGCCCGAGGCTCATCTTGAAGATTGCCCGCGTCGACTCAGAGCTTATTGGCACAGAATGGCCGTAGGCCGATGAATCGGGAGCAATGAGGGGATCCGGGATAATTGCAATCCGATGACTACGGATCTTATTCTCACCATTGACGAAGTAGAAGAATTCCTCGATCCATCCTCCTCCCGGGAAGATCGCTTGAACGGCCGTCGAACCTCCCCCGACTTTTCCATTGCCCTCGCCAAACGCCTTCAGGACCTTGCCCGGCTCCACTCGCGTCATCGGCTCAAGCGGCCTCGACTCTGCACCCGTTGAAAACAGAAGAATAGCGAAAATGAGAACCCTGTCAGGACGAAGCCACTGTACCTCATGCCGATGCCTTGAATCTTTTCGATTTTGAACCAGCTCCCCACCCATAATGCACCTACGCCACGTCGTGAAGCTAAGGTCAAGACAATTGCCTCAGTAATCCTATTCAAGTTTAGGTCGAACTTATCCCACGGGCGGGGTTGATAACGTGTTCCGCTTTACTGAAAAAGGTGACATCTGCCCCACCAGAACAACGAGCATAGCGGAGAGAACGTATCCACGTCGAGTATTAGCACTCCCACTAATACTTCACCGTCAGCCCGAAATGGACTCGCCCACTCTCGGCCGTTTGGCCAGCGAGACCGCGTTCGCCGACATTCCATCCGAGGAAAAGGGGAAAAGGGGTCAGGAAAAGGGTCAGGAAAAGGGGTCAGGAAAAGGGGTCAGGGAAAAGGGGTCAGGCGATAAAATAACACTATTAACACCTCCCAACCAATCCCTCACCGTCCCTCATGCCTCGACAATTCCGAGTCGAATTTCCCGGTGCCTTTTACCACGTCATGGCACGTACTGCGACTAGGTCAGTCCCTGAATCCTGAATTTATTGCACCCCCTCAATCCCAGCCAGCCCTTCGTAGCGTGCAACGCGAAGAACGGGGTAGGGCCGACGCACAGATAGGAACTCCTTGAATAAGCAAATTCCTGTCAGTCGCTGATCATGATCCCTAAAGCAGTGCCATTCTTGCCTGCCCCCGGAAGCTCCCGGAAACACTGCGCGCCTCGGACAAAGCTGGCGGACTCATTGTCCCTACCGCACGATTTCACGGCATTCATTGCGAAGCCATTTTATCTCGCGTTCGTCGAGATGCGGAGTCAAACGCTCCAGGACCTCCCGGTGATAGTCGTTCAACCAGACAAGTTCATCTTCTGAGAGAAGATCGAGATCGATTAACTCGGGACTGAATGGACAGAAGGTAATATTTTCAAACTGATAGAAGTCACCAAATTGGTTCGATTCCTCTTCTATGGTGTAGACCATGTTTTCCAGACGGATTCCATATTCATCAGGGCGGTAAATTCCCGGCTCGATCGTCGTGAGCATACCCAACTCCATCTTCTCGATGGAAATACCCGATATGTTCTGTGGGCCTTCATGCACTTCGAGACCAAAGCCCACTCCATGACCGGTTCCATGCTTGTAACTGCGTCCGTATTGCCACATCTGCCCACGGCAAATGCCATCAAGCTGAGCACCGGTTGTACCCCGGGGGAACTTCGTGCGCATCAGTGTTACCAGACACTTGAGCACAAGCGTGTAGTCCTTTTTGTGATCGGCATGAATCGCACCTAAGGGAATCACCCGCGTCGTATCGGTCGTCCCGGACATAAAGATACCACCTGAATCAATCAAGAGCACGCCTTCAGCGTGAATGGCCACATCTGTCTCTTCGGTGACAAAGTAGTGGTTCAATGCACCATTCCCATTAAATCCGACAATCGACTCAAAGCTCACATGAGCGAAATCTTCCTGCCGACTTCGCATTTCTTCGAGCTTCACGCTTACCCGCCATTCTGAGAGTGGCTCCCCAGTCTTAAGCTGATCATCGATCCATAAAAAGGTTTTTACGATCGCCGCTCCGTCGCGCACCATACACTCGCGCAAATGCTTCATCTCGGTGGCATTCTTACGTCCCTTCAGATCAGTAACAATAGCTCGGCCACGCTTCACCTTGGTATGCGATAGCTTCTGGTAGAGCGCGTCGTTTAGGTAGAACGGAACGATGAGTACCCGCGCATCCTCTCCCAGGCTAGTTGCGGCATCGCTCACAGAATTGTAGTCGCAGAGCGTTACCCCCTGCTGATCAAGGTCATCGCGATGTTTTGCTGTCACTTTGTCAGGATCGATAAAGAAACGCACATCATCAAGGGTAAGTAAAGTGTAGCAATAGGTAGTGGTGCGAGCCTGCACGTCGGTGCCTTTAAAATTGAGCAACCATGCGGATTCATCTGTTCTACCCAGTATGTAAGTATCAACATGTTGCTCACGCATTTTCTCACGCACCTGCTCGATTTTCTCAGCAACACTGAAACCGGAAAAAGCAACTGGCACTGGATAGATTTGCCCCTTTGGCGCCGCAGGTCGACCCTCCCAAATTTCATTAAGAAATGGCTGATCCGTAGTGATTTTGACCCCGTTCGCACATAGTGCGTCAGCCCATGTCTCCACATTTAGAACCGAAGTCTCCTCACCCATCACAACGACGGACTGTCCCTCGCTCAGTTCTGAAGCAAGCCACTCCTGAACCGTTGGGACCCCGTGGTCATTCATCCGGAAAAGTGTGATGCCAGTATCCTCCAGCGCAATGTCCGCTAACAAATAGTAACGGGAGTCCGTCCACAACCCGGCTGTGTCAGCCGTCACCACGACGGTGCCGGCAGAACCATGGAAACCGGTAATCCATTCACGCCCCATCCAACGCTCTGCTGAGTATTCGTTGGTATGCGGGTCTGAGTTAGCGATGATTGAGGCGGCAGCCCCATTCTGCTCCATCCACTGTCTCAGCGCTGCAATGCGATTGCGCACCAATCGCTTCGGGTCTTCAATAAGTTCGTCCATTTTCTATCTACCGCCTAATTTAACTTCAAATTCCGCTTGGCGAATAACAGGGGAGATCGATAGCCGCTCGCCCCCTTCACTGGCCGATCTTTCCGTTTGGAGGAGCTTATTTCGGTTCGTCCTTAATCATCAGAAACCTCCCCTGTGGTTCGTAAGGCTCAAGATAGTCGTTACCGTCGAAACTGTTACGACATGACTTCACCCATTCGCGCAGTTGGGCCTTCATTGAGCCTGCCAGTTCTGAACGAACGGGTAGGAGGTTGTTTGCCTCTGCGGCATCGTCGTGGAGGTGGTAAAGCGCATCTCCAGCGGTCGCTGTAGTCAGGTCGGTGCACAGTTTGAATTCTCCTTTGATCATCGCCGCACGCGGTGCCTCGATATTCGATGCAAAAGGTATGACTGTTTTGCGCTGTTGCTCCTTACCGAGCAACATGGGAAGCAGGCTTTCGCCATCGAGCGGGCGTTCACTAGGATAATTGAAGCCGATCGCCTCACAAATTGTCGGTAGGTAATCCAGGGTAGAGCAAGGCATCTTTACGGATCGTCCCTTGGCCACGGTGCCCGGCCATACGGCGACGGCGGGAACGCACACTCCGCCATTGTGTAGCGAGCGTTTGCGGCCGCGAAGACCTCCCGCATTTCCGTGGAAAGCACCGTGATAGGCATCATAGGTCTTTCGGGGGCTTCCATTTCCTTCCGGCCCGTTGTCAGAGCAGAACATAAGTAGCGTGTTTTTCTCGACTCCAAGTCTCTTGATCTCTTCTCGAAGTCGGCCGATTTGTTCGTCCATTGCGGTTATGCAACCATAGTAATGCTGCTGGCCCTCCGTGTATCCTTTATACATTTTTAGGTATTCGGGCCCAGCGACAACCGGACTGTGCGGAGCGTGAAACCAAATGGTGCTCATGAATGGGCTACCGTCGGCGACAGCTTTTTGCATGAACGGAATCGCTCGATCCATTATGACCCGCGAGTCATCTCCTTTCAGGTTTTCTGAGACCTTTTTTCCATTATGCCAGTAGGGCGAGTCATGATCCTTGAACTCCCCGCTGGCGGGATTCCATGTCGGACAGGATATTTCGGTAGCAAAGCCATCATCGTAGTCGCGTTCCCAGGGAGGCGCGAATGCTCCGGCCGGATTCTGGTGCCGTGGTGACTCCGTTTTGCTCATGCTACCAAGATGCCATTTACCAAAGTGACCCGTTGCATAGCCGCTGGCCTTACATACTTTGGCAAGCGTGAGCTCCTGTTTTGGCAGTTTGCCCATATTCACATGCATCATCCCGAAACGCATGTAGTGACGACCGGTAAGGGCAGAGGCTCTTGTCGGCGCACAAACGGGGCCGATTGAGTAGAATCGAGTGAAGCGAATGCCTTCTTTCGCCATCGCATCCAGATGCGGTGTCTTGATTACAGTATTACCATTGAATCCTGTGTCGCCGTATCCCAAGTCGTCCGCCATCAGAAAGATGACATTGAGCGGACTTTCCTTCCCTTCAGCGATGGTAATCGCTTGGCTGTAGGCGACCGCGATTAAGCCTAGTCCGGCAATTTTCAGAAAGTCTATAGATCTCATGATAAGAAACTAAATTACCTTCTATAGTTTATCTCCGGGTAGAACGTCTTTCAGCCAATCGTCGTGAAGCGCATGTAAGCGTTTCACAAGAATGGGTTTCTCATTGAGGTAGTTCTTTTTCTCGGGCTCAGGATCGCTCAGGTTGCCTAGAGACAGGCCTTTGTTCGCTTTGCCAATCAGCTTCCAGTTGCCATCACGCACAGCCCAGCCATCCCCCCATTGCCAGTGCAATACCCCATGGGGTGACTTGGATGATTCCGACTTGATGACCGACAAAAGGCTTTTCCCGTCGAGTGTGACATCGGGCAGCGGGATCTCACAGAGATCCAGAATGGTCGGCATCCAGTCCATCGCAGTAATCGCCTGATCGCGCACGGCCCCGCTGGGAAGTTTTGCCGGATAGCTGATGATTGCCGGTACACGTATTCCCCCCTCGAGGAGCGTTCCTTTGTTCCCTAGCCATTTTCCCGTATTTCCGCCACCGCCGTTTGCCCCGTAGTTCGAGCCTTCGGCCAATCCGCTTGTATGGTTCTTCCCCGGGATTTTATAATCCTCTGTCGAGTGACCGTTGTCGCTCATGAACACCACAATCGTTTCCTGCGCAATCCCATGATGGTCCAGTCGTTTCATGATGCGTCCCATTCGATCATCGGTCGTAGAGATCATTTTTGCGTAAGCCTGCCGAGGCATTTTCATATCCTGATAGCGTTCATCAAACTGCTTATCAGCTTGTTCGGGATAGTGGGGGATATTGAACGCAACGTACAAGAGGAACGGGACGTCCTTGTTCTTGTCCACGTACTGGATCGCACGCTCCGTCATTAGATCCGGGAAATAGTCGCCCTTGGAAAAGACTTCCTTTTTCCCCTCGTAGAGATCGTGGAAACCCTGCCCATGAAGAAAATATTGATTGTAGTTATCAATGAAACCGCCGCGCAGCCCGAAGAACTCATCAAAGCCCTGTTCGGTCGGGCCATGGTCGGGATGCGCTCCAAGATGCCACTTGCCGAAGTGTGCTGTCTTGTATCCCGAATCGCGGAGAACCTCGGCAATCGTAATCTCCTCCCGAAACATATTTCGGCCCTTCTTCTCGTCCTTGGTATTCCCCTGTGTCCAAATGTTCACGTTGGCCCGCTGAGGGTATCGACCTGTCATCAACATTGCGCGGGCGGGACAGCAGACCGTATGGGCATATGCCTGGGTGAAGCGCACCCCTGTTTTGGCCAGTTGATCCATCGTTGGCGTGTAAAGATCTTCCGAGCCATAGCAATTGGCATCAAGAGTTCCCTGATCATCCGTGAAGAATATGATGACGTTTGGTTTTCGGTCGGCGGCTTTGACTGAGGGAGCACACAGAGATGCGCAACCAAAGCAAACGATGACGAAAATTCTCATTAAAGATATCTGCATATAGGATTTCATTTTTTACTTTGCGCGCAGGGGCCAACCCCGAAAACAATGATCGCCAACCTCGGCACGGCGTCTGGCTTTCGCATTCCAATTAAAGGGTTCCCCCTCCCACTGCGCAAGAAAGGTTTCCTGTTGTTGCTATTCCCCATTGGGGATAGGTTGAGAAATGAGTTCTCTTCGTCTTCTTTCTGCTGTCGAGCAAGTCGCCGAACACCTCCGCGAGGAAATCCTCCGCGGACGATGGAGCGGAACACTGCCTGGAGTCTACCTCCTCGCCAGCGAACTGAGCGTTAACCACAAGACCGTAGGATCCGCGATACGCCAGCTTGAACGGGAGGGACTGCTCGAGGGGCAGGGTGCCGGCCGTAACCGCCGCATCGTTTTACCCGCCGGTCGCAAAGCGGTTCGCTCAATGCGGGTGGGCTTTTCCTACAACAACACGATCGAGGACAGGAAAACGGATTTCATCATTGTGCTTCGACACGCCCTCGCCGAGGCCGGGCATCTTGTCGTCAGCCCTCGCAATTCGCTTCTCGAACTCAAGATGGATGTGTGAAACGCATCGCCCGTCTCGTCCGTTCTTCTGAAGTGGATGCCTGGGTGGTGTATGCCGGCTCACGCGAAGTATTGCGCTGGTTCGCCGCGCAGCCGGAACCGGCCTTCGCCCTCGCAGGTCGCCTCGAAGGAGTTTCCATCGCGGGGACGAACCCGAACATGCCGGCGGCGCACGCGGAGTCCGCGCGCCGCTTGGCTGCACCCCCTCAATCCCGGTAGGACCGACGCACCGATAAGAACTCCTTGAAAAAGCAAATTTCTATCAGTTCGCAAGCCGGTTGGGTTGGGCCTTCAGGTCACCGAGACATCCCCGGCGAAGGCTCCACTTTTCGGGCGTGGATGACACAGAATGAAGACGGCGCTTGGGAACCGCTTGCGCCTAATGGCTTCGAACTCACCGATAGCTCCGAAGGACTCTCTTTTGCATCCGCCGAGAAAAGTATGCACAAAGGTTTTCTCATGCTGATAGTGATCGGAGCGGCACTAATTCTCGGGATCTTCCTTTTTGCCTTAAGAGGACGGAGATCCTGACTGTCATCGGCATCGAATCCGAAGGATCTAATTTCCAGGGAGTGGCTGCATCTTGCTGCCAACAGAGACTCCGTGCAGAAGCCACGGGGCAGCGAACGCCTCTATCCGCCGGGAGTCTTATCAGGCGGCTGGAAGCACGCCTCTCCTTGAATTATCGAAACGAAATGGCTTTTTTCGCACGCACCCGGCTTGCCATTACCTGCTACCAGAAGGACGGAATACCAATGACTTACAAACCACAAAATCCCACCCACCTCTTCACGCCAAAATCGGCTTGATGAGATGCCCGAAAACATCAGTCAACCTGAAGTCGCGGCCTTGAAATCGGTAGGTTAGTTTTTTGTGATCAACGCCTAACAAGTGCAACATCGTCGCGTGCAAATCATGCACATGAACAGGGTCCTGTACTGCGGCATAGCCGAGCTCGTCGGTAGCCCCGTGAGTGACACCGCCCTTAATCCCACCACCACAAAGGAACATCGAAAAAGCATTGATATGATGATCTCGACCGCTCCCCTGTGCCATCGGAGTCCGTCCGAATTCACCGCCAAAAATGATCAGTGTATCATCAAGCATCCCTCTTTCCCTGAGGTCGCGAATCAAGGCCGCGGTTCCCTGATCAACGATCTCCGCGGTCTTCTTAAATTTTTCCTCGATTGCTCCGTGGTGATCCCAACCGCGATGATAAAGCTGAATAAACCGGACATCCCGCTCAGCAAGGCGACGAGCAAGGAGGCAGTTCGCAGCGAAGCTCCCGTCCCCCGGCTCACACCCATACATCTCAAGAGTCTTCGGTGATTCCGCGCTCACATCCATCAGACCGGGAACGGAAGCCTGCATCTTGAAAGCCATCTCGTACTGCGCAATACGCCCTTCAATTTCTGGATCGAGACGGCGCTCTCCGAGAAGGCGGTTCAACTGGTTCACCGTATCGACGACTCCGCGCTGAGCGTCACGAGTGACACCCGCGGGATTGTTCACGTAATGAACCGCATCGCCTTTCGATTGAAACTGAACCCCCTGATACTTGCTGGGTAAAAAGCCATTGTTCCACTGACGGGACGAAAGCGGCTGCCCCTGCCCTCCGCCTTCGCTTGTTAAAACCACAAAGCCGGGCAAATCTTCCGACTCGGATCCGATTCCATAATTCACCCAGGCGCCCATGCTCGGACGCCCCGGAATAATGGAACCCGTATTCATAAACGTGTGTGCAGGATCGTGATTGATCTGCTCAGTTTGCATTGAACGAATAATCGCAATTTCGTCCGCTACCCCGCCAATGTGCGGAAACACTTCGCTGATTTCCTGCCCCGACTTACCCCACTTCTTAAAAGCATAACGAGGCCCCATGCACTTGAGCTTTCCAGCACTCTTCTGAAGCTGAGCCAACTGCTGGCCCTCCGTAAATGAAGCCGGCATCGGCTGACCATCG
This sequence comes from uncultured Verrucomicrobiales bacterium, assembly GCA_963977055.1. Taxonomy (GTDB): domain Bacteria; phylum Verrucomicrobiota; class Verrucomicrobiia; order Verrucomicrobiales; family DEV007; genus Arctic95D-9. Next base: position 7,016 of record CAXBMX010000031.1, on the reverse strand, counting down.
AGTTCCGCCAACTTCGGTTTGCTGTCAAAACTCTCGAGGTGAGATTGCCCACCCGCCATGCAGAGATGAATCACTCGTCTAACTTTTATCGACCGGTGCCGCGTTTCCCCAAGCAATCCCCCACCCAGTGACTGGGCAAAAAGATCCTGCGGTCCTCCCAGCAACCCCGCCATGGACATCGCCCCGACTCCAGAAAACGAGTTCTGCAAAAAGGTGCGTCGTTTCAGCTGTTCGATTGTGTCAAAATTCATCTTTTTATTACTTGGTCAGGACAATTCGCTAACACTCACTAATACAATTTAAAATCCATTACCCCTCATCAGCGTTTATTAGCGCCTATCAGCGGTTCACCATTTCCCTAATAGCGAGTGATGACCTCCTGAAGGTTCAAAATACTTCTCGCCACCGAAGTTCTCGCCGCGAGCTCTAGTCGATTCACCTCTGCCGGGATTTCTTTCAGCCCCACCTCAAGAAGCCCATCAGCGTAGTTCGGCTCCTGCGTAAAACGCGCTAACTCCGAATCATATAGCTTTGTCAGGGCGACAAGCTCCGCGGCTTCGGGCTCACGAGTGAGGACCCGCTCAAACATCTCCGGAATACTTCCACTAGCAGCTGCCAGTGACTTGGCCGCTTCCACAAAAGTCGGATCGTTGAGCAAAACTAGCGCCTGCAACGGTGTACTCGATATGTCGCGCTTTACGGAGCACTCCTCGCGGGAAGGCGCATCAAAAGCACGCATCGCCGGATGAAGAAAGGTACGCTGCCAATGAGTGTAGACGCCACGCCGATACTGATTGTCATCCATATGCGGCTGATAAGTTCGCCGCGGAAAATTCAGATGCTGATAGTAACCGGCCGGTTGATACGGTCGCGCGCTTGCGCCTCCCACTTCCGGATTCAGCAATCCGCTCACAGCGAGCGCGTTGTCCCGAACCAGTTCCGCAGGAAGTCGAATCCCTGACTGACGAGCCAGTAACCGGTTGTAGGGATCCCGTTCCTGCAAGGCAGGAGTGGTGTTCGAACTCTGTTGGTAGGTCTTCGACAAAACGATCACCTTCACGAGTTGTTTCATATCCCATCCGCTCTCAACAAAACCAGCTGCCAACCAATCAAGAAGCGCGGGATGAGTCGGCCATTCCCCCTGCGACCCCAGGTCTTCAACCGCTCCTGAGATTCCATTTCCAAAGAAACGAGACCAGAGACGATTCACGAAAGTTCGCGACGTCAGTGGGTTCTCATCTGAGACGAGCCACTTGGCGAGATCGAGACGAGTAAGATCTCCCTCCTTATGTTCAGGAAGAAAATGAGGTGTGCCCGGCTGAACGACTTCGCCAGATTTGTCCATCCAGTTCCCTCGAGTCAAAACACGAATCTCTCGTCGTTTTGCAGAAACGGTTGCCGGAACCGTTCGAATACCCGCTTTTAAATCCACGAGACTTCGCTCATACTCTCGAATGGCATTGCGCACCAGCTCAAGCTCCGTGGCGACCGTCCGGTAGTGAGCCAGTATCGTCGCCTCATCTTCTTCGCTCCGATCAGCTTCCGTTTTCTTCAAACTCGTGAGTAGCGCCTTCGGAAAATCCGCCCAGCGATACTTCTCATTCAAGGTCGAAAGGCCGGACTGATCCCAATAGGCTTTCCCGCCGAACTGGGTAAAAGCAAACTCAGTCACCCTGTCTCCCGACTTGAGTCCCAGATCTCCGACCGAAACGGAAAGCCGCACCCACTTCCCCGTCTCTGGCAATTCACCCGCTTTAAAATGTGAGGGCCCAACGGTTCCCTTTCCGAAGGGAATATCATCTTTCCCCCACCAGGTGCGATGCGACCATCCACCCTTTTCGTGATGAAATTGAAGCATGACCTGACTTGGTGGATTTTTTGGATCCAGAAAAACATAAGCATACAAAGAGTCTCCGTCAGAGATCTCAAGAGGATCCCCTTTTCCTTTCCCAATATGCTGGATCAGCGCGTTCGACTCCTGAATGCGGGAAACGCTTCCATCAAACACTTCTCCTTTATCAGCTCCGACAAATTTCCACCCCTTCGTTTCGATGTTGTGCTTTTCACCGCGCTCACTGAGCAAGACATAATCGAAAGGACCTCCACTCTTAATAGAAACATTTTGTTCACGAGCCCACTTTGTGGCACCCGCCTTTAATTCAGGCGTTGTCACCTTGAGCTCGGTCCTCTGAATCGAGAGTTTACCATCAAGTTCTTTCAACTGTGCTGCCTGCTCCTCGTTCGGCACAGAAAGCATCGGCCCGCGCTTCCCGAATTGGTATCCCTTTGCTTCATAGGATTTCGTGTCCTCCTGAAAACTGCCATCGCCGGTCCAGGCGCCCTTTTCGAGGATGTCAGCAAAGAAGGCCGCGAACTGGTAAAAATCCTTTGTCGAGTAGGGATCGAACTTGTGATCATGACACTCGGCACAAGCCAGCGTCGCCCCCATCCAGGTCGTCGTCGTCGTCCGGACGCGCTCGGCCTGATACTTCGCGAGGTATTCGGCATTCTGGATGCCGCCTTCCTCACTCGTCTGACCTAAGCGATTAAAAACCGCCGCGACTTTTTGCTGCAGCGTCGCCTCCGGCAGCAAGTCTCCCGCAATCTGTTCAATCGTAAATTGATCAAACGGCATGTTAGCGTTGAACGCATTAATGACCCAATCGCGATAGGCCGAGACCTCGATCAACTGGTCCCCGTGATACCCGACACTGTCTGCGTAGCGAACCGCATCCAGCCACTCCACCGCCATGCGTTCGCCAAAATGCGGAGACGCGAGAAGTCCGTCCACGTATTCATCCAGATCAATTTCGCTGAAACGCTTCGCGTCATCCGCAGTCGGGGGAATCCCCGTGATATCGAAATGCAAACGCCGCAGTATCGTGACTGAACTAGCAGGCTTCGAGCGCACCAACCCTTCCGATGAGAGGCTCTCAGAAACGAGGTCATCAATCGACTTACCGGACGACGCTGGCTCAACCGGCAGGTAGGCCCAATGGGCCTCGTATTCGGCGCCTTCTTTGATCCAACGCTCGATCAGTTTCTTCTCTTCACCGCTAAGATGCTTGTTCGAATCGGGCGGAGGCATCAACTCATCCTCGTCGTCTGACGTGATCCGCCAATAAACCTCACTCGCTTTGATATCGCCGGGAACGATAGACTCTTCGGCCAGCGCGCCCTCTCTCGTATCGAGTCGAATATCAGCCTCTCGTTTGTTTTTGTCAGGCCCGTGGCAATGAAAACACTTATCTGAAAGAATCGGACGGATATCACGATTGAAGGACAATTTCTCCTCCGCTCGTAAAGAAGGGACGATCAGCGCGAAAAGCACTAAGGCGGGATATAGATTGCGATAAGGCATCAGAAAAAAGAATCGTTCAAAGACAAAGGATCACTTCAGGGTCACACACATGACCCAATTAGGGCTCTTACCCGTCTCAATTTGCTGAACACGAGTAAGGTCACCTGTATCCCCGTTAATCGAGTAAACCCCGAGCAAACCGGCACTTTGTCCGGCAACATAGACGAACTCACCAGCACGGTCGACGGCAAAAGAACGTGGCACGTGTTCACAGGGTGTGTGCCCCAGCATATTAAGCTGACCGGTTTTCTCATCAACGGAAAACCGAACAATGGAGCTGTCACCTGAGGCCGCTTTCCTATCCGTGAGATCTCGATTGGGAACGTAGAGAAACTTTGCATCCGGTGTCAGATGAAGATCCGCCGTCGTAATCACTCCATCCCAGTTTCCAGGAAAGGTCAAAATATTTTGCAGCAGTGTTAAAGAGCCTAAAGCAGCATCCCCTTCCCAGACGCCGACACCGGGCATTTCCCGCTCCAATGTCGTGTAGACATTTTTTCCATTGGGATGAAAACGAAGATGACGAGGTTGGGTCGCATTCTTTCCGTCAGGATCAGGGCCGGAGACAAAAGGAGGATTGCACCCCCTCAATCCCGGTAGGACCGATGCGACGATAAGAACCCCTTGAAAAAGCAAATTCCTTTCAGTTTCAGTTAGTAGAATAAATTGCGCGCCCGCCTAGCGCTGCTTGGTGGTCATCACCCCTTTGCGGCTCGCGGTAGCGACAAAGTCGATGAGAATCTGCGCCTCCGGCCCCCACTGTTCCCGCTGGACATTTTCAACCGCGATTCGCAGCGGTTGATCACTGTTGAACAACTGCTCCACCGCCGACCTGATCTCCCGCCTCACGTCCGGGGAGTATCCGGCACGCCGCAGGCCAATCACGTTCAAACCACCAAACTGACTCCGCTGAAAGGCGATCAGATAGGGCGGCACATCCTTGGTAATCGAACTGTTTCCCTGGGTCAGTGAGTAATCGCCAATCCTGATAAACTGGTGCACCCCAGTGCCGCCACCGAGAAACACCTGGTTGCCAACCTGCACAAAGCCCCCCACCAGGCAGTTGTTGGCAATCACATTGTCATTGCCCAGGCACACATCGTGGGCCAGGTGCACGCCTGCCATCAGGAAGTTGGAGTCGCCTACGACCGTGTAGCCCCCATCAACGGTGCTGCGGTGAATCGTCACGTGCTCGCGCAAGTTGTTGTCACGACCGATACGCACGCCACTCGGTGTCGCTGAATCGAAACTCAAATCCTGGGGCGTCTCGCCGATGATCGCAGCGCGACCGACGACGCTGTTTTCGCCGATCGTCACATCGCCAATCACCTGGGCATGGGTCGCGATTTGGCAGCCGGCGGCAATCTTTACCGCTCCTTCGATCACCGCAAAGGCGCCAACCTCAACGTCATCGGCCAGTTCGGCCTCCGCTGAGACCAGCGCACTGGGATGAATCAAGCTTGAATCAGTCATCTAGTTGGAAGAGTCAGTGCGCGCTAAGAAAGGAATACCCCTCCGATACCACGCTCACCTGGAACATGCGAAGGTAGATATCGTCTATCAACCTCGATGGCGCATCGGCCACCACGCCGCCCGCTTCAGCAGGCACTGCACCCCCTCAATCCCAGCCAGCCCTCATGAGCTTCGTAGCTTTGGCGAAGAATGGTTCGTAGCGTGCAGCGCGAAGAACGGGGTAGGACCGACGCACCGATAAGAACTCCTTGAAAAAGCAAATTCCTTTCAGTCGAACCACAGATCTACCGTGACGGGAAATGAGGTTGCGAATACTTCGGAAACAGATGACAGATTCGGTTCAGATCTTACCCCGAGCACCCACGCCACAGACTCTTCAGCAGAATACCTGCGCTTAATCGGCATTAGAAAAATGAGAGTCTCCTCCTTCATATTCCCAGTCTTGACAGCATTGCTGTTTGTCGGCTGTCGAACACTGGAGACCAAACCTGCCAAGGTAGTTAGCATTGCAGGGCCAGCTGCCACCAAAGGCGTCCTGACAGACGTGTCCAACGGGATTGTTGAGAGATTTGGCCCCAATCAATCCGGCTTTCATCTCATCCCCGGATCAGCGGATGCACTCAATTGGCGATTAGCGCTCGCCGATCACGCCACCACATCAATTGATATCCAATACTACCTATGGGCCGATGACGAGACCGGTTACCTTCTGCTCAATCGCCTGATTCAGGCCGCCAACAGAGGCGTGCGGGTCAGAATTCTAATCGATGACCTTCTCCACGAGATTGATGACCAAGAGATCGCCGCACTATCCCACCACCCTAACTTTGAAATTCGTCTCTACAACCCCACCAGGAAACGTGGAGGCTTCCCTGCCAAAGCCGTCAGTTTGGCCACGAATTTCGACCAACTGAATCAGCGGATGCACAACAAGCTCTTCATCGCCGATGGAAGAGTCTCTATTTTGGGAGGGCGCAATATCGGAAACGCCTACTTCGGCCTCGCAGAAAAATTCAACTTCCTCGATCTTGATGTCATCGCCGTCGGCCCTATTTCTGATAAAATCGGAGAGGCATTTGATGAATACTGGAATAGTGACGCCGCCTACCCGGGGCAGATGCTGGATCCTCGGGTCACTGCGGCCGAGACTTCATCGACTATAGAAAGGCTTGAAAAGGAATTCTCAGAGAACCTTGGGATTTTAGCAGAAACGAACTACTCACTTCAACGTAAAGACTGGCAGGTTGAGCTTCAAACACTGCAGAGCGCATGGCATCCCGGCACCGCCCGAATGGTTCAGGACTCGCCTGAAGCAGGTGAAGATATTGAGCGAAGGCGGTTCTTCGACTATTATAAATCCCTCCTGAAGTCGGATACGGCAGGTGAGTTAATCATTGTTTCGCCCTATCTCATCCCGGAGCAAGAAGCCTACGATTCGCTCGAGAATTACAATAATGGGGGCACTGAGGTCATACTTCTCTCAACCTGCCTCGAGTCTAACAATCACACTTACGTAAACAGCCATTACAAGAAGCATCGGCGGAAGCTCATCAATCAGGGATCACAACTCTACGAGATGAGAGGTGAGCCATCAGACTCAATTCGAGCGCTCGCTGACGTGTCGCCGATTCGCAGCAAAATGGTCTCCATGCATGTGAGGGGTGCTGTCGGAAATCGCACCCACTGCTACATTGGATCGCTCAATCTTGATCCTCGGTCGATTGAACTGAATACCGAGAACGGACTCATCATTCACTCTCCCTCGCTGTCGAAAGAAACGGCCGACTTCTTTTCTACGCTTATGTCTGAGGAGAACTCCTGGGAGGTGACACTGGACGAGAATGATCAACTCAAGTGGGAATCTATGGACCAGGTTATAGGGATCCAACCAGCGCTCAACCTTTCAAGCCGCCTCCAAGACTTTCTCTTCAGACTGCTCCCCATCGAACACCAACTGTGACCTGACCCGGGTAAACGGTCACTTCTTTTGCACCCCCTTAATCCCAGCCAGCCCTCATGAGCTTCGTAGCTTTGGCGAAGAATGGTTCGTAGCGTGCAGCGCGAAGAACGGGGTAGGACCGATGCCCCGATAAGAACTCCTTGAAAAGGAAAATTACTGTCAGTAGACGTCTACCGATGCGATTTATTCAATTTCAGGTTCATGAGTAAAAATGAATTTGTC
>CAXBMX010000030.1:0-57177 GCA_963977055.1 uncultured Verrucomicrobiales bacterium | reverse complement strand
CCTAATTTAACTGACAAGGCTGGGGCGACACGGAAGTCCAGCCATATTGTCTCTCTACACAATGCGACTCTACACTCTTATCATACTGCTAGGTGCTTCATTGCTGAATGCTGAGGAAATTCCATCAGATGTAGTTTCATTGACGGGTAAAAGAGATGCCGCCGTTGAGAAGATCGACGCGAAATACAAAAGCGAGTTGGAAAAACTGAAACTAGCTTACATGAAAAAGGGGGATTTAGATTCCGCTAACACCATCGAAAAAATCGTAAAAGATGTGGAAGTTAGTGTTTCGGACCTCGAGAAAGATTTTTCAATTGTAGGGGAATGGAAAGTGATCGACCGAAACGAAGATCGGAGGTTTCACTTCACAAAAGACAAGAAATTTAAAGGTCATTTTTTAAAGGCTGGAGAAACTTTTGAAGGAAAGTGGGAAATCGAAGACAATACGATCCAGCTGTTTGATCCCGATAAGAAAATGATGCCTCAGAAGCTTATGATCAACTCTTCAGACCAAATCATTTTTCTTACCCCATCCGGATACGCCACTTTGGAAAGAACCGGGGAGTAGCCTCCAGGCGATTTAACATCATGAGATGGAGGGACCCGTTGGAACGATCTACGGCGAACCTTTTGAGCGTGTTCGGGAGGCTCTCCGGTTTCCTCTCGACCTATATACCGAAAGCAGAGAACAAGTCGGAGATGGTAAGCCCGGTCTCGTTTCGAGTTGATTGACTTCCCTGACCCAAATCCTTATCCTGTTTTCGATATCTCGCCCCCGGATCGGGCAGCCATTCCTAAAACGTTCTCTCGAGGAAATGAAATGGGTGTGGCTGACAATTCGATCACACCATGCCGGCCCCGGCTTTTCGGACTGCCACGCGCTGGGATGCTGATAGGGTTTTGCTTTTTCGCCCAGCCGGGTCAGCCTCACCATCGGCCCGGGGTTGGAGGGGGCAATCGTTTCAAGATTTTTAATCTCCTTTTTTATTGTGTTTCTTAGGCTTCCATTCTCGCGCCAGTTGCTGCGCTTCCGCGATTTGTTCGGGAGTCATTTTACTTGCGATCTGGTTGCGCTCCTCTGATTCACCCGCTCCCGCCGCGAGATGAAGCCAAAGATAGCTTTTCACTGAATCCTGCGGAACGCCGAGGCCTTCACCAAACATCCGGCCAAGGCTGTATTGTGCATCGGCGTAACCCTGCTCCGCTGCCAGACGAACCCACTTCACCGCTTCCTTGTCATCCTGCGGCACACCCTTGCCTTCAAAGAACAATTCGCCGAGGAAGAGTTGTGCACCGGCGTAACCCTGCTCAACTGCCAGACGAACCCACTTCATCGCTTCCTTGTCATCCTGCGGCACACTCTTGCCTTCAAAGAACAAATCGCCGAGGTAGATTTGTGCATCGGCGTAACCCTGCTCCGCTGCCAGGCGAATCCACTTCACCGCTTCCTTGGCATCCTGCGGAACGCCATCGCCTTTACCTAACATGTTGCCAAGGGTGTATTGTGCCACGGCGTCACCCTGCTCAGCTGCCAGGCGGAGCAACTTCACCCCTTCCTTGGCATCCCGAGGAACGCCATCGCCTGTGAAGAGCATCCGCCCGAATTGGAATTGTGCCAGGGGGTAACCCTGCTCGGCGCTCAGATGATACCATTTTGCCGCTTTGGCGGAGTCCTGGGTCACGCCGCGGCCGTAGAAAAACGTATTCCCGAGGCTGTATTGCGCCATGGCTTCTCCCTGATCCGCGGCGAGGCGATACCATTTTGCCGCTTCGGCGTAGTCTTGGGTCACTCCGCGACTGTTGTTATACATGGACCCGAGGTTCACTTGCGCCTTGGAGTGTCCCTGTTCCGCGGCGAGGTGATACCATTTTGCCGCTTCGGCGTGGTCTTGGGTCGCGCCGCGACCGTAGTCATATATGGCCCCGAGTTTGAATTGCGCCTCGGCAACTCCTTGTTCAGCGGCGAGGCGAAACCATTTTGCCGCTTCCGCGTTGTCTTGGGTCACGCCGCGACCGTAGAAAAACTTGTCCCCGAGGTAGTGTTGCGCCTTGGCGTGTCCCTGTTCAGCGGCGAGGCGATACCATTTCGCAGCTTCGGTGTAATCCTTAGTCACTCCTATGCCCCCTTCAGACATTAAGCCCAGAAAAGTCTGCGCCACTGCGCCTCCCTGCTCGGCAGATTTATTAAACCATTTTAACGCCTCCGCATAATCCTGAGTTATACTTTTGCCGTAAAAATAGACCAAGCCGAGGTTCGCTTGTGCATCGGAATAATTTTGCTCGGCGGCTTTGCGATACCATTTCAACGCCTCAGCATTATTTTTGGGCACGCCTTGGCCCGCAGCAAAAGCCCCTCCCAGGTTGTTTTGCGCCGCAGCAAGTCCCTGTTCGGCGGCTTGGTGATACCACTTTAGAGCCTCCCCGTGATCCTGGGGCACGCCTCGACCGATCCCATACTGCGCGCCAAGATTGTTCTGCGCTATTGGTAATCCCTGTTCGGCCGCTTTGCGGTACCATTTCACTGCCTCAGCGTCATCTTTGGATATGCCTCGACCATTCGTAAACGCCTCTCCAAGTTCAAATTGCGCTTCTGCATCTCCCCCCTGCGCTTTCTTCTTGAGAATAAAAATATCGGGTGAGTCAGCGAGCGCAAATGGTGTGACAGCTGATAGAAGTAGAAAGATTATTGGAAACAGTCTATTTATTCTCATGATTCCTGACAGGTAATTGCTTTTGCTTTTGCTTTTTCGCCCCGCCGCGCCCGCCTCACCATCGGTCCGGGGTTGGAGGGGGTCCAGCTCCGATTTTATCACGCTATGGATCGAATGCGGCAGGGCTTCGTTCCGGGAATCACCTGTCGTTGGAAGTTCTCTCCAAAAAATGAAGGCTGGAATGGCGACGGATCGTTGTGAATTCGGTCACACCATGTCGGGTCTATACTCGACTGGACGGATCCTTGATAGCTTCTCTGAGAGTCTCTCTCCGTTTGCGATCACAACTCAGCGGAGAAATGCCAATGAGAGAACAAGGCGCTGGACGCCGACGCCTGACCCGCTGTAAATTAGAAAGTGTGAAGCCAGTTCAACCATCAACACGGCTATCGACGCTCGTCACCAGGTCAGGCGCGGGTCAGCTATAACGTTGGGATCAAAATAGAAATTACGACCCGCGTAATTACGCTTGACGTAATCCTCTCGTGAATTACACTTCCTAGTGATTGAAACATTCGGAGACTCTGAGACGGAGAAGATCTATTCCGGACAGCGTTCTCGAAAGCTGCCGGACGACATTCAGATTCGAGCTCGCCGGAAGCTTCGAATGATCAATCAATCTCGGGACATCCAAGACCTTCGTGTTCCTCCAGCTAATCGTCTGGAGCAACTCGAGGGGAACTGGAAAGGCTTTTGGAGCATCCGAGTCAACCAACAGTGGCGAATCGTTTTCAAATGGAACGATGGCCAAGCGACTGATGTTTCTATTGTCGATTACCATTGAAGATCATGAAAAACGAAGACTTGTTACCTCTTATCCATCCTGGAGAGATCCTTCTTGAGGAGTTCATACAACCTATGGGGTTGAGCCTCGCCGAAGTGTCCCGATCCACTTCGATTCCACCCTCTCGTCTCACCGAGATTACTAAGTGCCGTCGAAGCATCACGGCGGAGACGGCTCTCCGACTGGCAAAGTTTTTCGGGACAACCGCAGCATTTTGGGTCGGGTTACAATCTGAACATGATCTTGAAGAGGCCCAACGCCAATTTGGCTCCCAAATCGATCACGAAGTGACTGCACTGGCATCCTAACCCAAAGCCCAATAAGGCGGTGATCTCAACACCCATCCGCCCTGAGTCGAAAGTTGCCTTGGATCTTTCGGCCCGCTATTCTGATACCAAAATCGCGCTCTCATCATGGGTGTGAGACACCTAAAACGTTATCCTCAGAAAATGATCTCCAAGTCGAAAGCCCGTGTGATCGAGATCGATGACACCAGATTCCGATACAAGGTTTCTGCAAGGCCGGTTTCTGAAGGCGTTTACGAATTGAACATCACAATCCAGAGCGAGGATCACAATGCTCGAAAGCTTCTAGTTACCGGTATTCGGCAGCACGACTACTCGGTTAAGCCGCCTCAAACTCCCGACGATCACAAATATTTTCTAACGATCATTCGCGATGATATTGATGGATTCATCAGAGAAGCGATTGGCCTCGGATGGAAATACCAAACACGAGGTTCAGATTTTTGTGTTGAATCGACAAATGAGCCTTTCCGGTTGATTCCGTATTGGGAGGAACGGCCTGCGGAGTGGTTCAAAGGACGGCACTTTCAAGCAAAGCAAGATAAAGGATAAGAAGCGAGTGGACACCCACAGCTTACCGTTCCGAGTCGACATGACCCTCTTTATTCATAGACTTAACCCTGTTGCGGAGTGCCGTTGCCAGTAGGCTGCTGGTCACTCTTGACGTTGGGCAAAATAGAAAGATTAGATGATGTTTCGACGACTTGATAAACTATTTGAGCAAGCCGGGAAGGACTCGGCCGAGTTCGAAGGGCTTCTTTCCCGCCAGAAAAAACTACGTGCGAACGGATGTGCTTGTGTTGCAATCGGAACAGTTGGTTTGATCGGTCTTGGTGTTTGGATGATCATTCAAATGTATCGATTGATCGAAGGCGACCCCAAGCTACCCCTCACGACTGCCACAACGATCCTTGAATTTTCGACTCTCATCTTTGGAATCCTTACCTTCTTGGGATTCAGTCTAATGTTTCACGCCGACCAACAGGTCAAAATCCTTCTGCTGGTCCGCCATTTTAAACGGAGCGAAACTCCAAAGGCCGATGCCCAACATGGCGAAGCAGGGTGACTCCCTCCCCGTGGGTAGTTTTCGCTTCAATTATGGTTAAATTTTATCCGAAAGAGTTCTTGGCTTCGTTCCGGGAATCACTTGTTCTCAGGCGTAAGCACCCAATGAAACCTCCGCATATTATCTCGACCTGGATTGCCACAGCAGTCCTGCTCTCAAGCTGCAGCGAAAAGCAACCGATCGCCGGCGTCGCACCCATCGAATTCGCGGGGAGGCCAACCTTTAGGAGTTGCGCCATAACGACGCCTCTCACTGGCAATTGGGAGGCCGGCGTCTCTCAGGGATACTTCAGCGACGAACCGGATGAAGAAATCGACTTTTTGGAGATCACACTCGAATTTCCTGAGGATGGCGTAAACATCGTCGTGCCGTTTGAAGCTGCTTTCTTGCTGCGCGATCTCCCCGTGGATATACTCGATAGGCCGGTGACAGAGCTCGTAACATTTGACGAGGAATCCAACATGGTCACTTTTGATCTGGGGACGGCTACGATAACCACGCCAATTCCACAAGAGTGACAACATGGGCATGCAGTCCAAGCGCTGACCCTTGGGGAGCGCGAAAATTTGATCGCTCCGGTTCGGGTAGCTAGACTCAGAAAATCCTGGAGCGTTGGTCGGTGGCGGCTGATGCTGGACCTTATACCATAGAATGGAAAACTCGGTTGATACCCTCATTGAGATGAACGTCTCAGGCCGGGTCCTTGATCTCTGCAAGGAATTTTATGATCCCGACATTGTCATGGTGAGTGATGGGGAAATTTTCGCGAGCTCAATGCAGGAGGCGTATGACAAGCAGAAGTCATTCATTGATTCGGTAAGAAAGTTTGATGTTAAGCTACTGACAAAAAACATAGCAGGAGATACGTCCGTAATTGAGTTCGAGTATTCGCTACTGAACTCGGACTCGAAGGTAAGCCATTTTTTTGGGCGACATACTCAAACGTGGGCAGGCGGCAAAATCATAAAGGAAGTCTATGAGACAATCAGAAATGGCTGACTTCAACAATGGAGTGCCACCTTAGCCGTTTCCGTGGAACCGCCTCAGAAGCGTTCTAAAGCCGAGTTTTTTGGGGGGGACTTATTCAAATTTGGTGACAATCGCTTTGCATTTCGCCTGGGTGAGCATGCTCCATGCAGCGCCCTTTCGGTAGATGCGGCCCAATCAATTTGATGGTGGGCCATCCTGGTGAGGGGCACCCCAAGAAGGGACGAGCGACTGGCTCGAAAGCGGAGAACCTCGTCTTGGCAGGGAAATGGGAACTGTTTACGATGATGAAATCATCTGAATGGCTACGCATTACCGAATCTCAGTTATCCTGCTGTTGGGCTCCCTCGTGGGAGCGGCTTCAGCACGGGATGAGATTGCCTTTTTCGAAAATGAAGTCAGGCCTGTGCTCGTTAAGTATTGCTACGAGTGCCATTCGATGGAATCGGAAAAACTGCGTGGCGAGCTTTATCTCGACAGTCAACCCGGATGGCAGCGGGGCGGTGATACCGGGCCGGCCATTGTTCCCGGCAATCCGGACGAAAGCTTGGTGATTGAAGCGGTCCGCTACGAGATTGACGATATCGCAATGCCGCCGAAGCAGAAGCTGCCGCAGGCGGCAATTGACGTTCTCATTGCCTGGGTTGCGATGGGGGCGCCGGATTCAAGGACTGTGGAAGCGGCTCCGGTGGCCCCGAAAATCGACATCGAGGAAGGGCGGAAATTTTGGTCGTTCCAGCCGATTCAACAACCTGAACTTCCCGCGGTCAAAGACAGGTCATGGCCGCGTAATGAAATCGATCATTTCATTCTATCTCGACTGGAGGAAAAAGGGCTCACTCCGGCATCGGATGCGGTTGAGTTCACGATGCTGCGACGGCTCAGTGTGGACTTAAGTGGTCTGCCTCACAATCCTACGAACAAGCCGGGTGACAAGCCCTGGGAAATGATAGGCATTGACGTTTCGGAAACAGTTGACCGATTGCTTGCTGATAATCACTTTGGGGAACGCTGGGCACGGCATTGGCTGGACCTGGCGCGCTACGCTGATTCGAGTGGAGGTGGCGCATCGAAACTCTTTCCCGACGCATGGCAGTATCGTGATCACATCATTCGCAGTTTCAATGATGATGTTCCCTTTGACGAAATCGTGAGGAGACAGATTGCCGGTGATTTGATTACCACGGAAACAATCGATGAGCGGTTTGAGAATTTGGTCGCTACCGGGTTTCTCGTTCTAGGTCCTCGAAATTATATCAACGACGATGAAGAGGCTTTTCATATGGACGGGGCCGACGAGCAACTCGACGCAGTCGGACGTGTCTTTCTCGGCATGACAATGGGGTGTGCCCGGTGTCATGATCACAAATTCGATCCCATCCCGATGGACGATTATTACGCACTGGCAGGGGTATTCACGAGCACCGAAACCTCCGATCTCATTCCGGCTACGACTAACTTTAGGTGGAATGAAGTATCTGATCCCCGGTTTGACCCGACTGGGGAGAAGCTAGCCGACTACGAAGCGAGTTACGGCCGCTACCGCACTCTCGCCAAAAAATATTCGAGATCTCAAAGTGATCCAACGGTTAGCAAAGAGGAACGCGAAGCGATCAATGTTGCGAAAGGTGAAGCGCAAAAGGCGATTCCGAAGAAACCGGCTGTGCTGATGGGAATCACCGATGTTCCGGCACCGAAAGACGAGTACCGACGGATTCGGGGGAATCCTCATCAGTCGGCCGAAGTGATTCCGCGGGGGTTTTTGCAAGTAACCCTTCCTTCAAACCGATCGAGTCCTCCTATTTCAGAGAATCAAAGTGGCCGCCTCGAGTTGGCGAACTGGATTAATTCGCCGGATAATCCGCTGACAACACGGGTCTATGTGAATCGTGTCTGGGCTCATCTGATGGGGCGCGGGATTGTGCCGACGGTCGACAATTTTGGAACGACGGGAGAGGAGCCAACTCATCCCGAGTTGCTTGATTGGCTGGCGAACTGGTTCGTCGAAAACGACCAGTCCACGAAGAAACTTATTCGTCTCATTGCCACTTCCCGCACTTATCAACTGGGCGTTGCTTCAGGCAATGATTCCGAACTCCTGGAAGCCGATCCCTCGAATCGCCTCTTCGGTCGCCGGAACCGGCGCACCCTCGATGCCGAGACGATCCGTGATTCCATTCTTAGTATTTCGGGCTCGCTGAATCTCGAGCCGGTTGAGCAACCTTTTCCTGGGAAACTCAAAAATGAATTCGACTACTCGTTCGAAGGCAATTTCAAACGCAGCATTTATCTCCCGCGTTTCCGAAACAATCTTCCCGAAATATTCGAGACCTTTGATGTCGCTAATCCTGCTACCGTTGTCGGTAAGCGCGATTTAACAATTCTTTCACCGCAGGCACTTTTCCTGATGAACAATCCTTTCGTGCAACGCGAAGCGAAAAAAACCGCCCGAAAAATTCAGGAGCAAAACCCATCGGACACTGCGGAAGGAATTCGGATGGCTTATCTGAAAACGCTATGCCGCGAACCGTCTGCCGAAGAGCTGGGCATCGCCCGGGAGTTTCTAGACTCAGATGAACCCGGTTCTTTTAATCTGGAACGATGGGCCGCCTTCCAGCAGAATCTTTTTGCCTCCGTTGATTTTCGTTTTCTACGATAAAATGAGTTTACCGAGCCAAATCCCACAGCCTGAATCGAGACGGTCGTTACTCCAGCGAACCGCGCTTGGATTTGGTTCGATCGCCCTTGCCGATCTCATGTCGGGCTCAAATGCAGCGGCGGCAGGAAAGAATCCGCTCGCAGCAAAGTCCTTGCGATTTCCGGCTTCAGCCAAGCGCGTCATCTTTTTATTCATGAACGGAGGGCCCAGCCACATCGACACCTTCGACTACAAGCCGGAGTTGAATCGACTCCATGGCAAGACGGCCGAGTTTGTGAACACGCGCACGCGCGTATCGGAGGAGCGCGTTCTCATGGGGTCACCGTTCTCATTTTCCCAACACGGAAACTCGGGTGCCTGGATCTCTGATCTTTTCCCCAATGTTGCCAAGCATGCCGATGACCTTTGTTTCATCAAAACGATGCACACCGATGCGGCTGCGCATGGTCCGGCGACCCTCTTTTTTCATACTGGCGCTGCCAATCTCGTTCGTCCTTCGATGGGGGCGTGGGTGACTTATGGGCTGGGTAGTGAAAATAGGAATCTTCCGGGATTTGTCAGTATTTGCCCGAGCGAACTGATCGGAGGAGTGAGAAACTACGGCAGTGCGTTTCTTCCCGGCGTCTATGGCGGCACCGCTCTCGGGAAAGCGGAGCGACCCGCCACCGAAGCAAAATTTCGCAACCTTCCCGAAAATGGAGTCACGTCTGCTCAGCAGGAGCAAATCGCGCTGCTTCGCAAAATGAATCAGGCGCAGCTCGGAGGCGAGATCGAGTCGAGTGCACTTGAGTCGACCATCAGTTCCTTCGAAACCGCCTTTGGAATGCAGCAGCACGCTCCGGAGATCGCCAACCTCGATCAGGAATCGGCAGCGACCCAGGAGCTGTACGGAATGGGCAATAAGGCGACGGACAACTTCGGTCGGCAATGTCTCCTCGCTCGCCGCCTCTCGGAAGCAGGGGTGCGTTTTGTTCAAGTTAACTACACGGACAACACCACCACGCCGAAGTGGGATCAGCATCGTGATTTGGAAAAAGATCACATCGAACACGCCGGCGCAACTGACCAGCCGATCTCAGCACTTCTCAGCGATTTGAAGCGGCGAGGTTTGCTCGAAGACACCCTCGTGATGTGGGGCGGTGAGTTCGGGCGTACCCCATATTCCGAAAACAACAATGGTCGGGATCACAATCCTCATGCCGGAACTGTCTGGATGGCAGGGGGCGGGGTTAAAGGTGGGTTTTCCTACGGCCAAACCGACGAATTCGGATTCAAAGGAGTCGAGAACAAGGTTCATGTTCATGATCTACATGCGACTCTTTTGCATTTGTTAGGATTGGATCACGAGCAGCTTACGTTTGAATATTCCGGTCGTCCTTTCCGACTTACTGATGTCTACGGGAATGTTATTCATGATATCATTGCATAGAAGGAGCCCCCTATTATTTTGGAGAAATCACGTCGCCACTTTCTGAAGCATTCCTCTCTCGGGCTGAGCGGGGCTGCGCTTTTTTCTCCTTCGTCCGCAGCTGAGAGACACGTATCCGTCGTCGGGGAAATCGGGGTTACGACCGGCTCATTTTTCAGCCACATCACGTTTGGAAAAGAAGCGGGGAAAATTAGCATGCTCGATCTTCCCAAGGTGATGGACAACGAACTGGACATGAAGGTGATTGATTTCATGTCGCGAACTTTGGAATCCTTTGAGCCCGCCTATTTGGAGAAGCTTCGTAGCGCTGTTGTCGACAATCATTGCATCGCCACAAACCTGAAGTGCAATCAGAAGGGGATGAACATGGCGAGTCCTGACAAAGAGGTAAGGCAGGAAGCTCTCCGGACCTACAAGGAGTCAATCGATGCGGCGGAGTTTCTAGGCTGCCGCTGGATACGGCCCGTAGCGGGCGGGGGGAGGAACCCGGATCGGCAGCGCCTCGTCGAATCTTTTCGCGAACTGATTGACTACGGTGCCGCAAAGGGAGTTTCAGTGCTCATCGAAAATACTGGTTGGGTCGCGGGGGATCCCAATGCGATTCCTGAGCTGATCGCAGAGGTCGGCGAGGGACTTGACGCCTCACCTGATACCGGAAACTGGGAGAACGATGAAATTCGTTATTCGGGACTGACAAATGCCTATCCACTGGCGGTCACCTCCGACTTCAAAGCTTTTCAGCTCGAACCTGATGACTCGCATCCGAAATATGATTTGAAGAAATGCTTCGACGCCGGTTGGGAAGCCGGCTTTCGCGGCCCCTGGTGCATTGAGCATTTTCACACCGACCTCACCGGATTGATCCAGGGATTCGGGACAGTCCGTGACCGGTTGCGGGGTTGGATTGCGGGGGAGTAGGTAAGGGGACGCTCGGCGCTGGCTGTCACGGTTGAAGTAGTTTGACAGGTATTCTGACTCCACCATGAAATTGTCAGCCGATGGAGCGAACTCGCTTCGCTGAGTTGTTGATCAGAACTGTTTTGCCAAAATATGGAAGCCTCTCCCTACAAACCTTCGAAAGACGAATCAGGATCTGAAACCTCTGCACCGAAGATCGGTAGTCGGTGGCTTGGAGCGCTAGGTGTCATCCTTTTTACCGGGCCGATCTGGGGGTTGCTCGCAACTGCTTTCGCAATGGTCCGCGCGTTCATTACGGTGGCTCAGGACAATTCGGCCGCGCCAGAGGCACTCTCGCAGGATATTTGGATCGCGTTATATACCACGACGATCGGTCTTCTGGTGGGGTTTGTCGGAGCAGTCCTAATTTTTGTGGTTTTATTTGGGACACGGAACCGTGAGAGGTGGTTCTTATGGTGGTCTGTGATTTTTTCAGTTCGCTTCGCTCAGAGGTTTTTTGGGGAACCGGCCAGAATTCCGCCTGGCTGTGTTGCTCTTCAGTCACGGAGCCCGCTCCGCTTCCTTCTCGCGCCTTGCCAGACGAAATTTTGACCCGGTCGTTTCACGAACATACTTTTGGCAAACAGTGTAAGATATTCGGCTATGAAGAAAAGCTTCCTCACGACGCTCAGTGTTTTCTTTACCTGTATGGGGCTAGTGGGCGCCAATGCGGAAGATGAGACCTTAATCGAATTTGCCATTCCGATCAGTGAATCCCTGGTCACGGTGCTCGAGGAACGTATGACTTCCGAGGGAGAGTCCGTCAAAGAGAGCTTGATGTACGCTGGGATTACTTTCTATGTCGGATCTCAAGTCGGGATTGATAACAAAAATAGAACGCTGTCTGGACAGCTTGCCTACACAGAGGCTTGCCTCGTGATGGAGCTTTCCCGAATGTTTCGTAGTTCCACTCCGGAAGAAGTTCGGAGGTACTTCGATTTTCTTGGGGGAATTGATTGTTTTCCCGAATCAGCAGATGCACAAGAAGGTGTTGATCAAGCTGCTGCTGCTGCTCCGGCCTCGAAGTCTGAGGGCAATGAAGAAAGCAAATCAGAACCGGAGGCGCGGCCCTAGGAGCAGCTTGCAAGATTCGGAGCTTATCCCAAAGATAACTGCAAACTGAAACGAGAATATGACAGACGAACAAAAAGCCATTGTTATCACAGCAGTAAAGGAGGCAAGCGAGCGATGGAAGGGGGCATTCAATTCAGGTGATGCCGCGGGCTGTACGGCACAGTATGAGCCAACTGCGGTCATGAAAGCTGAGCCATTTGGAACCTTTGAAGGAAGTGAGAGGATTGAGGGGTTTTGGCAGAAGCTCGTTGATGACGGATTTTCAGATGTGGAATACCTTGATCCGAAGATCGAAGCGGTCGACCACCAAAGCGCGATTCTTAGATCAGGTTGGAAAATGAACAAGGCCCAAGGAGTCATTTACCGGGAGTTGTGGGTGATCCAAGATGACGGATCAGCGAAACTCCGTGAAGACCACTTCGAGGCGAAGGGATAGCGAGACCCGGATGACCAAGTTGCCGTTGTTGTGTATCCGAATTTGTGAAGAAAGTTTTGCCAGCAACATTGAGCGCGCGAGCCCGCTATCAGGAGCGGGTGGCCGGAATTTGACCTTATCCTTAACAACAAAACTGCTACAGTCTGGCAACTTTCTAAACGCGATGCCTGATTCCAATAACGAACACCTGCACACAGCCAGTGATGGCATTGCGCGCTGTTGGTGGGGAAGCAGCGATGAGGACTACCAACGATACCACGATGAAGAATGGGGCCGTCCGGTCGCCAACGATTTCCGGCTCTTCGAGAAGATTTGTCTGGAGGGCTTCCAATCTGGACTATCCTGGCTAACCATCCTTCGCAAGCGTGAGAACTTCCGGAACGCTTTTGCCGGATTTGCCTTCGATAAAGTCGCAGCGTTTGATGACGGGGACGTTGCCCGGCTACTCCAGGATAGTGGCATTGTCCGTCACCGAGGAAAAATCGAGGCAACGATCAACAATGCCCGTCGCGCCATGGATCTCATCGATGAGTTTGGGAGTCTTGCCGCCTATATCTGGGAATGGGAACCGGAGTCTCCAGAGCCCCACGCGGGGAAGGATGATCGCGAACATCTCATTCCTAGCTTCACGAAGAGCTCTCAAGCGCTCAGTAAAGATTTGAAAATACGTGGTTGGAAGTTCGTCGGCCCAACAACTGCCTACGCGTTTATGCAGGCGATGGGCATGGTAAATGACCATAGGGAAGGATGTGCGATGAGGGACGAGATTGAGTTGTTGCGGCGCGAGTTTAAGCGTCCAAAAAAGAGACTCACACCATGATGTCGTGGCGGGTGGATCGACTAAGTAATCACTGAAATCCGAATCCCAATGGTCAATTGCCAAAAAATGACATTTCATCTGGTCTTCAACATTTGAATGAAACACCTGCTCTTTCTTTGCTCGCGAAACAGACTGCGAAGCCCGACAGCTGAGGCAATCTTCTCAGATTACCCCGGAGTGGAGGTCGACTCTGGAGGCCTGAGTGATGACGCTGATGTTCCTGTCTCCGAAGAGCAAATTGAGTGGGCCGACATCATTATCGTGATGGAGCAGATTCATCGGAGTCGGTTGAATCGAAAATTTGGGCACGCGCTTCGAGGTAAACGAGTCGCAGTGCTTGGGATTCCTGACGACTACGAATTGATGGATCCCGTGTTGATCGAAAAGTTGCGAAGCTATTGTGCGCCTTACCTGCCGTAGTGTGGTGTTGAATGCTTGGGCCGGGTGCGCGGAAGGATTCGGCGAAGGTTGATGACACCCCTGGCAGCGATTTGGGCTCCCTATTGCCCGATCGGCTTATCAAAGATTAACACCGGTGGAGCAACTTCAATCTCAATTGTTTCGCGTTCTGCAACGACTTCCGGTCCGAAACAGAGGAAGATATACCAGGATTCTACTTCGTAGTCATCCGGATAATCATTGCGATTAAATGGGAGGAAATGAGTCGTCCATTCGCCTTTTTGTAGCCGGACCAAGTCTTCTTCCGGCCGATAGCTTCTCCAATACTGAATTTTGTGCTTTTGAATGGTATTCAGATCGTGAAATTGCACCAGGTATTCAAATCCTTTCCTGTCGAGAAGTCCTCCCTTCTTCATTTCTGATTCCTTTTTGTCAGCTCCAATCGTGGTAACAATTAAGGGGACTTCCCTGTTTACCCGGACCCGAAACTCTGCGCCGAGAAAATCCTCTCCCAATTCACGGACCACCGTATCGATCCGGAATTCGCCATATTGGTAGTCATCATCAATAGGACGGAATTGAACGAATAGATTTCCCGTCTGATTTCGGCCTCTCTTTATATTGGTGTTTGATACTTCCTGTTTTCCTTCCGGACCATCTTTTCTCAGGAGGCTATGGACTTCCCAATCGAAGGCATTCCAACCCCAGGCCCGATCAGCCAGTGAAGACTTGTTAACAGTGAGGTCGTCAAAAACATTCCGGTTTTCACTCTCCATTTCGGACATCTCTCTGCTCTGTGTTCTGTCCTCGTAAAATTCGGCGACAAAACCAGGGGCGATATCTTCAACCTGATCTTCTTCGGTAACCCCCTCAACGCTACCTTCGTAGACCCCCGAAATCGTTTCGTCGGGTTTGACCTCGGCGAAAAACTGCGTGCCTTTCACTGTAAGAATTGCAGTGGGAGTTTTTAGCCGAAATTCCTTCTTCTCCGACTGGAGCTGTTTGGCATCAACGTTGAGGAAGAGACTACCTTTCAGTAGTTCCAAACTGCTCGCCATTTCATCACCGGACCGTTCCGGAATGTGCAATTCTGTGTCAGCCTGAACTCGAACAACGGCACCTGTCGATGAATACAAGTCGACACTGGTCTCTGATTTTGTCCGAATGGACTGCCCTGCAAAAATCTGTTGGCGTTGGCTTGCGAACTCTCTCTTTTCATCATCGGGCTCTGAAGTTTCATCAGGAAGGAGCGGATCGTCGGGTTCCATCCATTCGCCCTCCTCGAAACTGCCG
Source organism: uncultured Verrucomicrobiales bacterium (assembly GCA_963977055.1). GTDB lineage: Bacteria > Verrucomicrobiota > Verrucomicrobiia > Verrucomicrobiales > DEV007 > Arctic95D-9. The sequence goes on along the minus strand of CAXBMX010000030.1, from coordinate 42,257 downwards.
GAAACTTCACCGTTTTCGTTCAAGATTTGAAAGAATCCCTGACTACGTAACACTGAAAATTTATCCGCCTGTGCAACGGAAACTTGTGCCTGCCACTCCTTCACAAAGAGATTGTCCGCAGCAGACAATCCCGCCAAGGCGATAACAAATTGCTTCCCATTCATAAGAAGCCGAACATTCTCCCCTTCAACAGCCAGCAATTCTCCCTCGATTGATTGGCCTTGAGTATTGGTCCACTTACGAAGATTATCCGATGATGGGGCGTCATCCTGCGAGTGGCCGATGGACAGCAAAAGTCCAAGCCCGAAAATCAACCCTGGTAGATTATACAATAACCGCCTTTCTTTCATTCTATTCTTGTTCGGATCATTCAAACATTCTACGAGGAAAGACAAAAGAGTTTATTCACTAATGAGTAAGAACCCTGCGAATCAAAACAATAGATAGAAATTTATGACGGTGCCGGTAGCAATAGTGGTTTGAAGTTTCAGTAATGATCCTGAAGCTTGGAGCAGATTGCCGCGGCAAGATAGGTCGAGAGATTCAAAAAAATCACACATGATATGACCTGAATTTGGCGCTTCTGCTATTCAAAAACCGTCTGATCCCTTACGACTTCCTTATTTCTTAAATGGTATTCAATCTCAATAAATCTCTGTTAGTCATGGCTGCCGGAGTCCTGATTGGACTGATTCATCAGTTGGCCCCCTTAAAAGAGTGGGAGGAAGCTACCGTTGATCTCCGTTTGCAATATCGCCCGAAAACAACTGCATCCAAAGCAGTGGGAATTGTTGCGGTCGGCGACGATGATGTCGCCTATGAATTGTTCGGGGGCTGGCCTTTCTCCCGGGCGATTCATGCCGACGTGGTCCGTATCCTCCGCACATTTGAGGCATCCCATATCACCTTTGATGTGATCTTTGCCAATCCCGGCAAGCTTGACCAGGATGAAGCATTTGCCAGCGTTTTGGCGATGAAGGACGATGTCACTTTGGCCTATCATTTCGAGGATCTGCATTTCCCCGAAAACGCTGTGTCCTCGGAGGGAAAACATTTTGCGGAGGGAAAACGCTACGGTGTTGATCTGCACAACTCTTTGGTCCTTGCGGGAAAAACCCCGATCAGCCCGTTATTTACAACAGCCGGATTCGGTGCGGTAAACTTTAAGCCTGAAGCCAATAGCGGCACAGTGCGGAGGATTCCTCTGTTCGTTCAACACGGAGGCAAGCTCTATCCAGGCCTCGCTATGGAAACGCTGATCCGATATCTCAAACTGGAACCTGACCAGATCCGAATGATTCCCGGGAGACACATCACTTTAGTAGATACTCCGGTCGGGACTCTTAAAATTCCTATCGATGAAAGACTCCAGTATCGGATCAACTACACCAGCGACAGCACCGATTTCGAACCGGCCTTTCAATATCTGGATCTCTATCTTTCGATGGACGATGCGGAGAGAGAGGATGCTCTTTCGAAAGCAATCAAGGGTAAGCCAGTTATCATAGGCAACGTTTCCACAGGCACTTCCGACATCGTTTCCACCCCGATTGGGCGCCTCTGCGGAATGCTTGCTCACGCCACCGTAATTTCGAACATCCTCGACCAAAATCACCTGCAATTTCTTGCTCCCTGGATGCAGTTTGTGGGGCTCGGGATATTGGGTCTTTTTCTTGGCCTGCTCTTCCGGATTCCTTCTCCTGTTTTGATTCTTCTGTCTGTCTTGTCGTTATGTGCCGCGTATCTAGCTGGAGCCTACTTCCTTGCTGTGGAAGACTGGATGATTCCAGTTCTGCCAGTTTTGGAACTGGCTGCTCTTTCTCTGGTCGGTTCGCTCTGGTTTCAAATTGCCCGGGCGAAAGATGAAACAGGGAAGACGCTTCGGGCGCTCAAAAGATATGTATCGCCGTCCGTAGCGGAAAACGCGTTGAGAGAGGAGGCGTTTCGTAATATCGAACCCGAGCGTCGCGAGATCACTATATTCTTCTCTGATATTCGAGGATTCACTGATTGGTCGGAAAAGAAGGAACCGGAAGAGATCACTTTGGTCCTGAATGAATACTTGGAAGCGATGACCGAGTTGGTCACCCAGTACGGCGGGACGCTCGATAAGTTTGTCGGGGACTGTATCATGGTGCTCTTCAATGCCCCTGACGATACGGTGGGTCATCCTACTCGTGCCGTTGAAATGGCGTTTGCAATGCAGGACCGAATTTGGGAGCTCAGCGAATCATGGAAGGAGAGAGGACGGGATCCGATCGGGGTGGGTATGGGGATTAGCACTGGATTTGCGACGGTCGGAAATTTCGGGTCGGAGATCTACTCCGACTACACTGCGATCGGGAATTGTGTGAACCTTGCGGCGAGAATTGAATCGATCAGCGAACCGGGCGAGATCCTGGTATCCGAAGCAATGAAGAGCCAGCTTGGCGATGCATTTTCTTTGAGAGCGCACGGAAAACGCGAGCTGAAAGGGATCAGTAACCCCGTCCAGGTATACCTCGCAGAAAGAAATTAGCCAAATTGGCTACCAGGCTGGAATGGCACGGTTTTAAGCGGAATGTCAAATGGTCGAGGTATCCTGTAGAACGGTCCCGGACTCTGTGAGGCCGGGAAAGAGCAGCCGGGCATCATTTAAGGGTTCAATCGGTGGCCGGGGTCACAGACCTCTGGCGCTGGGCCCCAGCTAAAGGGCAGCGGATCTAGATTACGATATACTTTCCACCATGCATTCCTGCGGTGCTTCCTCAGATCAATTCTGCGGACACCGCTTCTTAAAGTAGTGCCATTCTTGCCCGGCCAAATTTCTTTTCGAAAATGCGCGGGAGCAGTTCTTAGGATTCCTGATGACTACGAATTGATGGATCCAACAGCCTATCGAGTGGAGTCCCGTTCTCGCCGGAAACAAAGCATCGATAGAGGGCTGTAGGTGAGAAAGAGTGGTTTGATTCTCAATAATAATAATTTTATAAAAGATAATTTTAAGATTGTTAAATATTTAATGTATTTTAAATTGTTTGGTGAAAGGCCACCATGAGAACGTCACTACTACTAATCCTAATCGCCCTAACATCAGCAGGTTACAGTGCTGATCAGCCCGAAAGCGGGACGCTTTCGGTCTACGCTCCTCACTACCAGGGGCGACCCACTGCGAGCGGTGAAATCTACGATCGCAATGCTTTGACGGCTGCGCACGAGACGCTGCCATTCGGGACCTTGGTAAGGGTTGCCAATCTAAAAACCGGCAAAATGGTCGATCTGCGGATCAATGATCGCAAGTCACGTGACCAGTCGGTATTGACTGTTTCGGAGGATGCTGCCAAGCGTCTTGGGGCCTCTGCCGGTATGGCAATGAACGCGTCTTATCTGGTTCTTGGCCAAGCTGCTCCGGCACCTGCATCGGTCAATACTCAGGGCGGTCAGGGAGCTTTTAGTGGAATTCAGAAGAAGGGAATCTTTGGCGGAAAGAGTTCGGCGCCGTCCGCAGCTGTGCCGAGATCATCTTATCCTACCGGTCCCTATCCGGGCACGGCAGCAACGACATCTGCCATTGGGACTCAGAATAATCAGCAGCAAAAGAGCGGTGGGTTCAGTCTGGGTGGATTGTTCGGCGGAAAAGATCGAACGGCAGTTTCGCTTCCACGAGTGGCCTATTCAGCGCCTCAGGTGCCGGTAAACACTTCGAGTTACGCGCAACCCAAGGATCTAGTTCCTTTAAATGCGGTGGCACCGGCATCAAGCTCGGCCATGGAAGTCATGGCGCGCACGCCACCTTCTTCGGTTCTTCCGGGGCAACCTGCCGCGGCACCTTACCGGGTTCAGTTTGGTGCTTACCGTCGTTCATCCAATGCCTATGACACGAGCGGTGTTCTGACCCGCTCTGGGGTCGGGAATATGGTGGTTCAGTCTCCGGCAACGAATCTTTTCCTGGTAGTCACCAGTGCCGGATTTACATCGGCCTCAGGCGCGCAGCAGTGGATTGACGCCGAATCCTCTCGCCGCGGTTGGCGCGAACGCCCGGTGGTGATTCGCTAATTGGTTCGAAGACAGTCGATCGCGAGAGATTATTTTGAGGATTCCGCACGGAATCCTCTCTGCCGTGTTCGGATTGCAATTTCAATACCAGCTTCAGTAGCTGTCCGATTGTTTGCTGTTTGCCGCCAGTTTGATTGAGCTTTGGGGGACCGAGATGGTGAATGCGGTCAAGACTCCGGGTTCGCTCAATACCGATATTTCCCCGCCATGTGCCTCAACGGCCCGCTTGACGATTGAAAGTCCCAGTCCAGTCCCTTTTACTTGAGTTTTGGCGTGATGTTTTTGGACCCGATAAAAGCGTTTGAAGACAAGCGGAAGGTCTGTGGCTGGAATACCGATTCCGTTGTCGGTGATCGAAATGATATGGCGCCCGCCGCTATTGCTGAAGTCGACTGAAATTTTGAGTCCATTCTTTCGGTTTTGTTTCAGTGCATTTTCGATCAGATTGAAAAAGATCTGGTCCCAGTAGTAGCGATCGCCTTCGAGTAACCAGGTTTCGTCGGGTTCGGAATTGGTTTCTACTTTTGCTCCGTTCGCCTCGATGAGCGGCATCAACTGAGAGATCATTTCTTCAGCTGAATCTTTCAGGTTAAAGGGTTCTAATTTGAGGAGGCTGCTAGAGTTCTCGAGTTTCGAGATGGTCAGCATGTCATCGACGATACGGGTAACCCGATCACTGTGCTTTCGCATCGTCGATATGGCCCGTCGGAAGGCGGCTTGACTCAAGTCGATATCATCGTCGTCAATCGTTTCGAGGTATCCACTAATGACGGAGAGAGGCGTGCGGAGCTCGTGAGAGGCGTTGGCTATAAAATCTTTTCGAATTTGTTCGGTTTCGAGTTCGCTGGTGATATCACGCATCAGTAGCCATGAGCCGGAATCGTTTTCACTTTCCTGAAAAGTGAGTGGCTCGGCTTCCACTAGAAGGGTGATTTCCCTGATTCGTTCCTTTTCCGATCCTTGCATTCGGAGAATGACTTTATCGGAGGCTTTTGCCCCTAGCTCTTCAGCCAGAGAAAGGGTGTCGACTATTCGGTGATCGAGACAGACATCGAGAAATGACCTTCCGGCATAATTCTGTTCGCTGGGAAAAATTTTCCTCGCGGCATGATTGAGAAATCGAATTTCGCGATTGCTGTCGAGAATGAAAATGGCGTCCTGGATTTCATTGAAGAGTGTTTCGAGAGAGTTGCGATGGCGCTTTTCTGAGTCTCGGGTCAGGGTCGCTTCGGTGACGGTATCGAGTGCTGCCGTTGAAAGTTTCATGAGCCTCTCCTGCAGAGCGGCGGAGGAGAGATCCCAAACGGTAGGCGGAGGATCTTTGGCCATCGCGTCGGTGAGGTCTTCTATTCCTCTCCGCAATGAATAGAGGCGCCAGGCAAGCCAGCAACAAAGTCCTATTAGGCAGAAAATGACAAATTTTTCCATGAAAACTTCCGGGGAGAACAGATCAGCTCTCGCTGAACCGGTATCCTACACCACGGACGGTCTCAATCGAATTCCCTTGGGTTCCCAGTTTTTCGCGCAAACGTTTGATGTGAGTGTCGAGGGTGCGGGTTTGAATCAGATCGCTGTAACCCCATACTTTCTTAAGGAGGTCCCCGCGTTCCTGGGTGATGCCAGGGGATTCAATGAGGCACATCAGAAGTTTGAATTCTGTGGCGGTGAGATCGACTTCAGTTCCTTCCAGATTCAGTTTGAGGGCGCTTTTGTCGAGGCTGAACGGCCCAATTTCCAGAATGTTGCCGCTGGTATTGGGATTGGTGCGACGGAGTAGATTGCGAACTCTGAGCATCAGCTCTTTCGGGCTGAACGGCTTGGACAAGTAGTCATCTACACCGAGTTCGAGCCCCTCGATTTTTTCTTCAAGTTTGCCCCTTGCGGTGAGGATAATGACAGGAATGTCGCGTGTTTTGGCATCCTCGCGGAGATTCCGGAAAACGGTGATTCCGTCCATTTCGGGGAGCATCAAGTCGAGGATGATCAGGTCAGGACGTTGGGTTCTTGCCAAATGAAGCGCCTCAAGACCATTAGATGCTTCGAGAAGCCCATAGTCCTCCTGCCGAAGAAGATTCACACGGATCAGTTCACGGATGTCTTCTTCGTCATCTACTATGAGGATGGATGGCATGATAGGAGTGTTAATTTAAAGAGAGTTTACAGACTCAAGGCATGTCGAGAAACTTAAAGGAGTGAGGGGTGACAATAATGTCACGCCAATGGGAAAATTGGGGTAATGGAGGATCTTTTTTGTCTCAAAAATGCGTGATTCTATGGTCGCATTTAGTATAAGGTGAACCTAGTCTACCTCGGTAGATCAACTCAATAGCATGACTCGACAGGTGCAACCAAAGCCCAAAAAGGTGCAGGTGATCGTAAATCCGGCGCCATCCAGGAGAATTCCTCTGCTGGCTATTTTGAATCAGGCTTTCCGTGACGCCGGGATCGCCTGGGATATTTCGATCACTCACGGTACGGGTGATGGCTGCCAACTCGCCAAGAATGCGGTGGATTCGGGCGCTGACATAGTCGCGGTTTATGGGGGCGATGGCACCGTCATGGAAGTGGCGTCAGGGCTGCTCGGTACTGATGTGCCAATGCTGATTCTAGGTGGAGGGACAGGGAACCTGGTGGCGTCGGAGCTCCGGCTTCCGACTCATCTGGAGAAAGCATGCGATCTCATTTGCGGGGAAAGGTATCAGACTCGACGGATCGATGCCGGCATGCTGGGAGATCGGCCATTTCTGTTGAGAATTGGATGTGGTATCGAGGTCGGGGTGGTTCAGGAAGCGACTCGGGAGTTGAAGGATCAGTTCGGAAAGTGGGCCTATGTGTTCGCCGGGATCAAGATGCTTCAGGAGATCCCGGAATCCAATTATGAACTCTCTATTGATGGTAAGGAAGTGGTGTCAGTGTCGGGGGTGGCTTGTGTGGTCGCAAACGCTGGTACGGTAGGTGTCGGCCGGTTAACTTTGGCGCCGTCTGTCGATGTGAATGATGGGCTGCTCGATGTGTTTCTGCTGAAAAAGGCCAACATCGAAGGCATCGTTCAGCTGGCCAGCAAGATGATGGGTCTGGACAGGATCCGAAAAGAAGATTCCGAACTGGCTGCCCTGGATGCTTCGCAGCTCGTTTCTCATTGGAGTGTTAAGACGGTCAATATCGAAACAGATCCGATTCTCGATATTCAGGTAGATGGAGATGTGGTCGCCAAGACGCCTCAGTTGGTGAAGGCTTTGCCCGCTGCACTTAGGGTCGTTGTATAAATTGGGCGTCCGCTCGATTTGCCCTGTCGCGAAAATGGGGGAGGCGATATTTGGTTCTCACGCCACACTTTCCCTCACGAGCCTATCGCCTGATTCCATTTCGCTGAGATGGGAATATTTGCGTGAAAATTGTGAAATAAATGGTATTTGAGCCCCGTAGTATTTATCCCTTCTGAAGGGAATGAGGGGATACCTCCGGGGCTGGCTGTCGAATGCGCTGCGCGGTTCCATACTGACTGGATAAACATGTCGAAGATCGAAAATAGACGACTAGTGATAGCCTGTGGCGGTACAGGGGGACATCTGTTTCCAGGTATTGCGGTAGCGGAGGCGTGGACGAAGGCCGGAGGCGAAGTGCTGCTCCTCATTTCCGAAAAACAAATCGATGCCCTTGCGTCGGAGGGATATGACCATCTCAGGTTCGAGAAAATGCCTCTGATCGCTATGCCGAGGATCGCATCATTGAAGATGCCTGGGTTCGTTATCCGATTCTTCAAGAGCCTGGTCGCCTGCCGAAAACTCCTCAGGAGCTTTGGTGCTGATGCGGTTCTTGGGATGGGAGGTTTCACCTCAACGGCTCCTTTGATCGCTGGAAGGATGTTGAAGTTGCCGACTTTTATTCATGAGTCGAATTCAATTCCGGGCCGAGCCAACGTCCTGAACGCGAAATTTGCCCACACGATACTGGTCGGGTTTGAGGTCTGTGCCCCCCGTTTTGGGGCCGGCAATAGGACCAAGGTCGTAGGCACACCTCTGCGTCCATCTGTGGCGAATCGACCGGAGAGGTCGGCGGCGGAATCGTATTTCGGATTAAAGCCAGATGGGCAGACTGTGATGGTCATGGGCGGTAGTCAGGGGGCGAGAAGGCTCAACGAATTGGTTGCCGCGGGATTGCCTGAATTTGAGAAGGCGGGTATTAGCATTTTGCATATCAGCGGGCCGGTTGACTATGAAACGGTCAAACCCGCTTATGAGGCTTCGCCGAATGCCGGCGTTCTGAAGGATTTTTGCGCGGACATTCAAAACGCCTACGCCGCTGCCGATCTTGCCATTTGTCGTTCAGGAGCATCAACTCTGACGGAATTGGCGTTTTATGAAATTCCTTCCGTGTTGGTCCCGTATCCGTTTTCTGCGGATGACCATCAAATCACCAACGCGGAGATATTTTCGAAGCCGGGGGCAGCCGAGCTATGGTTGCAGGAGGACTTGAACGAAGAAAACTTTGCCGGAAAGATTATTGAGCTCTGTTCTAATAGCGATCGGTTAGAGGCGATGAAGGAAGGCATGAAGCGATTGGCTATTCCCGATGCATCGGAACGCGTTTGCAATGAAGTGGTCGCTTCTTTGCAGGGGATCCCGGCAGATTGATGACAGAAGATATGAAAGATGTTTGTGAGAAGTGGGGGGAGCGTTTCGGCGATCGAGAGAAGCCGGTGCGAGTGCACCTCATTGGTGTCGCCGGATCTGGAATGAGTGGATTGGGTTCGCTGTTTGTGGGACTTGGGCATCAGGTGTCGGGCTCGGATCGCGTGACGTCGGGTGAAACGAAGCGGCTGGAGGCGATGGGGCTCAAATTTTCCAGTCCACACTCTGCTGAGGCTGTCGATGGGGTTGATGTGGTGGTTTACTCGAGCGCGATCAAACCAGGTAATGCGGCGTATGATGCTGCGGTGGAGGCGGGGACTCCCTTGTTGAGGCGTGCGGAAGCATTAGCTGCCATCATGACGAGTAAGAAGGGCATTGTTGTTGCTGGCACGCATGGCAAAACGACGACCTCAGCCCTTGCTGCTCACGTGCTGAAGGTCGGGGCAAAGGCTCCGTCTCACTACGTCGGCGCTGAGATTCCTATTCTAGGAACGAATGCAAATTGGGACGAACACGGTGAGCACTTTGTGGCTGAGGGAGACGAAAGCGACGGGACCTTGGTAAACTTCCATCCCGAGCATGCCATTCTCCTGAACGTGGAGGAGGAGCATTTGGATTTTTACGATGGCCTCGATCAGATTTGCGAGGTCTTTGGGCAATTCTGTGATCAGACGAGCGGAAAGATATTCTACTGCGGTGATGACAAGAATGCTGAAAGGGTATGCGGAGCGCGTCCCAATTCAGTGAGCTATGGATGGCGGCGCGATCTTGATTTTTCCGCTGGAGATCTGGCTCCGAAAGGGGCGGGAACGGAATTCACGGTCTATCACCAAGGGGAAGAGTTGGGCCGCGTGCGTCTTGGTATTCCGGGTCGCCACAATGTGTTGAATGCGCTTGCGGCGATTGCTCTGGCTCATGAACTGGAGGTAAGTTTCGACCGAATTGACGAAGCGTTGGGATCGTTCCGGGGTGCCCGCCGGAGATTTGAACTGAAACGAAACAGCGACTGGGTCACCATCGTTGATGATTACGGACATCATCCAACTGAGATTGCTGCTACAATTCAGACTGCCCGGAGCCAACATGCCGGTCGTCTCATTTGCTTGTTCCAGCCTCACCGTTTTTCGAGGACGCAGTTGCTTCAGAGGGAATTCGGGGTGTGTTTTGACGGGGTTGATGAGTTGTGGGTTTCCGATATCTACCCGGCAAGTGAAAAGCCGATTCCCGGAATCACAGGTCAGACGATTGTTGATGCGGTAGAGCAAAATGGTGAGGTCGATAAGGTTCAGTTTCACCCGGACCTGACTTCGCTTCATCTCGCTGTTGGGGGGCGGCTGAAGCCGGGAGACTGGGTCATGACTCTCGGTGCCGGAAACATTCACGAAGTGGCGACGCGGTTAAGCAAGGATCTGGCTGCAGTGGACGCGTTGAAAGCGATTCTTGGTGAACCTGAGGGAGTTGTCCGCCTTTATGAGCCCATGCGCCGACATACCACCATGAAAGTGGGTGGTCCTGCTCAGTTCTGGGTCGAGCCTACGACTGTTGAGGGCTTGGCACGAGTCGTGAAGCATTGTGCTGATGACGGAACACCTCTTCGAGTGGTGGGAAGGGGGTCGAATTTATTGGTTCGGGATGGAGGAGTTTCAGGTGTCGTAATCTATCCGTCAAAAGGTGAGTTTTCCGAAATTCAGACGGAGGGTAATACGATTTTTGCCGGAGCTGGAGTCAAACTTAAAGCATTGGCTGCGGCGGCCCAATCCGCCGGAATTGGTGGATTCGAATGGATGGAAGGGATCCCCGGAAATGTAGGAGGTAGTCTACGAATGAATGCTGGTGCGATGGGCACCGAGACTTTTGATCAAGTAGTCAGCGTCAAGATGGTCGACGCAGGGGGTAGGGTGGTAGAGAAGGCGGTGGAGGATATTCGGCATCACTACAGGCATGTCCCGGAGCTTGCTCACAACGTTGCTGTTTCTGCCGTGTTCAAAGGCGAGCCGAAGTCCGACCAGGATATCGCGGAAAGAATGGAAACGTCGAAAGAGAAGCGCCGCTCATCCCAGCCGGTCGCTGCGAGTGCGGGTTGTATCTTTAAAAACCCGGAAGGTATCGGGGCCGGCCAGTTGGTTGATGAGTTAGGATTGAAAGAATCCGGAGTGGGCAGCGCCAAGGTGAGTAGTGTTCACGGGAATTTCATTGTCAACGAAGGCGGAGCCTCTGCCAATGATGTGATTAATCTCATTGAAGAAATTAAAGCAGAAGCGCGGAAGTCTCGGAATATTGAGTTGGAAACTGAGGTTCAGATAATCGGTCAGGACGAATCAATTTAGCAAAATGATAGAGTTTGAAAAAATGCACGTCGCGGTCCTCGCTGGTGGGCCTGGGTCTGAACGCGAAGTTTCAATGGCGTCTGCGAAAGGGGTGGCAGATGCGTTGGAAGGTAGCGTGGGCAAAGTGAGCTTTGTGGATGTAAAAGACGATGACTTTGAATTGCCCGATGCGGTCGACGTTGCCTTTAATGTGATTCACGGGACTTACGGTGAGGACGGGGGGCTACAGGCTGAGTTGGAGCGACGCGGGGTGCCTTACACCGGTGCTCGTCGGGAAAGCTCGGCCGTTGCCTTTGATAAAATTCTCAGCAAAGAGGCATTTGTGGCAGGTGGAGTCAGCACCCCTGCATCGGAGACCATCATGGTCGAAGATGGGGCGTGTCAGATGAGTTCGGTGGGGCTTCCCTGTGTGGTCAAGCCTCCTCGCGAAGGGTCCAGTGTCGGCGTTCACTTGGTGGATACTGAGGAGGAATGGAGAGCAGCTGTCTCTGATGCCGCAAAATACAGCCCCGATGTGCTGGTTGAAGAGCTAATTCGTGGAAAAGAGCTTACGGTGGGGATAATTGGTGACGAGGCTCTGCCCATCATTCACATCCAACCGAGATCAGGATTTTACGATATTTCGAACAAGTATCCGTGGATGACAGGGGAAGGTGGGACTGACTACTTTTGTCCCGCGGATTTACCAAGAAAATTGACTCAACAGATTCAGGACGAGGCAGTTAAGGCTCATGAATCGTTGGGGATTGAGATCTATTCGAGGGTGGATGTATTGCTTCGAGAAGAGGACAATCGTCCTTTCGTCCTCGAGGTAAACACCATCCCGGGCATGACCGAAAGCAGTCTTTTGCCTAAGGCCGCGGCCGTCGCAGGGCTCAATTACACAAGTCTTTGTTTGAAAATTATTAAACTTTCGCTTAATTTCAGTTAATGCGAAAGAAAATGGGGCGATCCAATCATCGCAAATTCGGTTTGATTCCAGGGTTCATGCGTCGGAGCAGTCGACCGGATGAAACCGACTGGATCACCTTGGACGCTGACACCGAGCTCCGCCCGAAGTGTTCCCGTCGCAAAAAGAGTCGAGCTATCTGGGCGATTAGAGCTGTTGGTATCGTCATGTTGTGCGGATCGATTCCTTTGGGCCTGAAGTGGGCAAACGAGGCTATTTTCTACAATAATCAGGAATTTGTTCTCCAGAAATTGGATATTCAAACCAATGGCACCCTCAGTCACATCAGGTTGAGAGAAATTGCCAATGTTTCAGCCGGAATGAATTTGATGGAGATCGATCTTGGTTCGATCAAGGATAGGCTTGAGAAGATTCCGGTGGTTGAAGCGGCGGTGATCTCTCGCGCGATGCCGGATCGGCTGAATGTGGTCGTGACCGAACGCAAGCCAGTGGCTTGGCTGTCGTGTCCTCCTCTGGGAATTCGTCCGGGAGATATGGAACGTGGATTTTTGATGGACAAGGACGGCATTCCTTTTAGGTGCATGGATCTGACGGAGTCTATTCAAGTGCTACCTGTGATCGAAGCCTATCGGATGGAGGATCCTGTCGAAGGGGAACTTCCCGAGGTGATGGGGCTGTCAGGTGCCTTGGAACTGGTTGCGAGCGAGGGAAGATTCCCCGGGACTGAGGAATTGGCGATTCACGCGATAAAGCTTCGGAACGAATGGTCCATGCAATGTCTGTATCGAAACGGCCTTGAAGTGACTTTTGCCCTTCGCGAAATCGACAGAGGTTTGCGGGACCTCGGTGTGATCCTGAGCCAGTCAGAGAATTTGAACGCTCCACTTGAAACGGTGAATGTGGCGGTCAGCAAAAACATTCCGGTGACCTTTGCTGAGCCTCTCGAAGGATCCTCGGTTTCAGTAATCACTCAACCTATTGGAAGCGGTGTTTCAGATAAGCCGCAATCCACTGAAGATGAACAACAAAAACACTTGCGATCTATTTTAAAAAATGGCTAGTGTGAAATCAAGAAACGCTAAAATTTAATGGCTGCGTCGAATATTTATGTTGGTCTTGAGATCGGCACCTCGAAAGTGTGTATGGTTGTCGGCGAAGTTCGCGGTGATGGCGCCATTAAGATTTTGGGTGTGGGTCAGCATCCTTCCGCAGGAGTTAGAAAGGGGGAGATCGTAGATCCTGAGACGGTTCAGACGTGTTTACACGATGCCCTGTCCAGAGCCGAAGAGCGCAGTGACGTTGAGGTGAATACGGTTTTTCTTTCGGTCACGGGGTCCCATATTCAGAGTTTAAATAATCGTGGCACTATCCGAGTGGCCGACGAGCAGATGGAGATCAACGGTGAGGATCTCGATGAAGTGAAGAAGATTGCCCGAGATGTTCCTGTTCCGAAAGAGAACGGGTACATTCATTCTATCATTCAGCATTATTATGTTGATGGGCAGGATAAGGTATTGAACCCGCTCGGAATGCTGGGGCAAAAGCTCGAAGCTGACTATCACATCATTCATGGGGTAAAGACCCGGATTCAAAATTCCATCAAATGTGTCCGCGAAGTTCCTCTCGAGGTCGAAGATATCGTCTTCGCCCCGGTCGCTGCAGCGCAGGTAGTCTTGAATCGTGAGGCAAAAAATGAAGGCGCACTCCTCATTGATATAGGTGGAGGAACCACCGACTACATCTGCTTTGTGGATGGTGCGGTGGTGGCGAGCGGCTGTGTCGCGATTGGCGGCGATCACATCACGAATGATATCGCATTGGTTCTCAAAATTCCTCTGGCGAGGGCAGAAAAGTTAAAAGTCGCTCATGGAAGTGCTTCGCTTTCAAATATTGCCCATGGCGAGATAGCGATCGAAGGGGAAAGCGGCAAAACCGTAGAGCAGGAATTATTGAACCAGATCATGAATGCTCGAGCGACGGAGCTCTTGTCAGTGGTCGCGGAACCGCTTCAAAAGCAGGGGATTCTCAACAAGCTTGGTAAGGGTGTCTTCCTCACTGGGGGATCTAGCCTGATGACTGGGATTGATGACGTTGCTGCCGATATTTTCGGGATTCCGGTCCAAAAAGCAGGCTCTGCGGCGATGTCGGGGCCTTCTGCATTGTTTGAAAATCCTCAATACGCAACACCGGTTGGGCTTATAAGATATGCCCAACTACTTGATGAGCAACGACCTAAGCGAGGTGCTTTAAGTAAGCTGGGTCAGCGTTTCGAACGAATTTTTGGCGGGGGCAAATGATGCTCGCAATATCCCTAAGAGTTTGACATTCTCGTTGCGTTAACGAGATTAAAAATCCCATGATTGAGTACAACCAAGCGGAACAGGGAGCAATTCCCACCGATTCGGAATTAGGCGTGAAAGTAATTGGAGTCGGCGGTGCCGGCGCGAATGTGCTCGACCGCATGGCTTTGGAGGGCAGTGATGACGCTGAGCTCCTGACTTTAAACACTGATGTTCGAGCGCTCTCGACCTCCGTATCCAGCGATAAGATTCAGCTGGGTTCGACTCTTCTGAAAGGAATGGGGACAGGAGGCGATCCATCACTAGGCAAGCAAGCCGCTCTCGAAGCGGTCGATGAAATCCGAGAGGCTGTTCGTGGAAGCGGGATAGTATTTCTTTGCGTTGGTTTAGGTGGAGGAACTGGATCTGGTGCTGCCCCTGAAGTTTGTCGCATCACTCGCGAGGAAGGTGTCTTTTTGGTTGTTTTCGCTACCATGCCATTTTCGTTCGAGGGAGAGCGTCGAACCGTCCAGGCCAAAGAGTCTCTGGAGACGATTTCTCGATATGCCAATGCGGTGATTACTTTTGACAATGATCGCATGGGGGAACTGATCGTTCCTAAGGATGGTGTGACCCAGGCTTTCGCTGCGGCAGACAAGATCATCAGTCAGAGCATTCGTGCGACGATGAATGTTGTGTTTCGACCCGGAATCATTCGGATCGGAATGGATGATCTTCTTTCCGCGCTCGATGCAAATGACTCACGTTGTCTCTTTGGCTACGGACTGGCAAAAGGTGATAACCGTTCTCACGAAGCCGTTGAGCAAGCGCTCAAGTGTCCTTTGTTGGATCGTGGAAAATTGCTCAACGACGCCAACGCGGTGCTAGTTCAGGTTGCTGGTGGCGATACGATGACGCTCTACGAAGTGCAGCTGGTCATGGAGGAGGTCACTAAACACGTCGGTAGCGATACTCAGATTTTATTTGGAACAGGAACCGACAAGAGATTGGGTACCAGTCTTTCGGTCACCATTATTAGCTCGATATCGGGTCCAGATGGTAACTCTTCTGTGATAGTTAGCAGAGAGGAAGAGGATGAATCGCCGGTTGTCAGCTTGGGTTCGACTTCGACGATGCCTATTTCACCGCTTGCAGCCGCTGAGGTGGTGCCTGCGGAGGAGGAGGAAGAAGAATTGATCATCGGTCTCCAGGATGATGCTAGCTCTGATGACGATGAGCCAAGCGAGCCTGAGGCTTCTGCGGATGCAGAAGAAGAAGAAGATGATCAGGCGATCTTTGAGCCCCTCGATAGCGAAGACTCTGATGATTCCGATGAGGAAGCTGATGTCCCTGTCTATTCAACTGGTGACATGCCGAAGCTCGGTGATTTCGAAGCCAGCCTGGATGAGGTTGATGGCGACTCCGATCAGAGAAACCCAATCGCGCGCGCCGTTGAAGGGGCTCGGGACAATGATTCTGATGATGTCTCTCCTATCCAACCAATTTCCGCGACTTCTGATTCTAGCGAAGATTCCGATGCTGCGGCCGAGGTGGACCGTGTCGAAGCGGTGACTGACACTGAGCAAAAGATTACGCTAACCAGAATGGTATCGAGCGGCAATACAGGACGTATTAAAGCTCGGTCTCAAGGAGATGGAGGCGAGGCGGCAATGCCTCCACCAACGAAGGCGCCAGCAATGCCGCCCGAGACGCTTGATCCTGAGCCTTCTGACGAGGCAAAGCAGCAGCAAGAGATGCTGCAGCTTGAGCCCGTTGCGGGTAAAGGGCGATTTGCCAAGTCTGATCCAACGATTGTGGATGGAGAGGACCTCGATGTTCCTACTTTTCTGAGAAAGAAAAAGTAGGAGTCACGGCAGTTTCCCCCGTTTTTCCCCGGAATCAAAGCACTCCGGACCTTGCAGAACGTTTTGCCTGGACCGGAGTATCGATACTGCTAAAGCGCGAGGCTCCTTCTCTGTTGCCAGTTGGATGGCAGTAAAGAGAACTGGTATCGATGAACGTCCGCCCTCAACTTGTTGGCGGAGTAGGGTGATCCCTAACTAGCTATCCGAAGAAGCGTCGTCATCTGACAAGAAGTTACTGGCAAGAGCAACGAGATCTTCGCCGGAAGAAAGGTAGCGTTCCCGGTATTCGTCAATGGCGGAGTCGTATTGGGAGAGGAACTGTGGCAGTTCTTTGGTAGTCGTGCCCCTTTCGCTGCGAGCCCATTGAAGAAATTCTGCGACGCAACGGTGACTGGTTCCAGCTCCGATCGCATCGAGAGAATCGCGAAAGAGGGTAGCTTTGTCCCAGTCTAAGCTTGAGAGAAGAAACTGGACGCCGGAGTCACGAATTCCGTTATCGATCTCAGTGATCTGATCCATTTTGATGTCCTTGGGATTGTGAGGGGCACAGGCAATCAGTTCTTCAACCAGGTCCTCGCGAGTCTTAATGGAACTGAGTAACTTTTTGGCGACGTAGCACTCTCCCTCGGCGCCGCGGTCGAGGAGCAAGTTGATCATATCCCTGTGACGGTTGATGATTGCCAAGAAAAGGGGCGAGCCGCTTTGAAAGTTGACGTCAGCACCATCGTCGATGGCTTCGACTGCGTCGTCCATAGCGCCAACAGTGCATGCCAGTTCTAGTGTTCTGTTTGCGATGGGGTCACTCATGTTGGTCGTCGTTAAATATGAAAAATCATAAACTACGTGGTGAATTTATCACATAGAGTGGTAATGGGAAACATTGAAGTTACGTAAAAGCTATCTTTATGTGCCAATAAATGGTCTTATTTGCCTCGATACCGGAGAATTCCCTGTGAAATCTCTTCGGCGAGAATTTGGCGGAACCACTCCGCTCCACATCGCTGGGATTCCCAGCGGTTCGAGATGAATCCGCATTCGATCAATACGGCGGTGCATTTTGTTGTTTCGAGCACTTTGAGCCGTTCGGGTTTGAATCCACGGTTCCGAGAGACCAGACGTCGGCCCAATTCACTTTGAATATAGCTGGCAAGTTCGCGTCCGGAGCTGCTCCCCGGCCAGTAAAACGTCTCTGTGCCGCTGATGCTCCGATCTGTATGAGCATTGAAGTGTAGACTCACAAAAATGGTTTTTGGGGCCCGATTGGCTCTTTCGGCCCGATCAACCAGTTCAATGTACACGTCTGATCGGCGAGTGAGTTCAGTCGTAATTCCTTTGCCCACTAGAATCTTTTCAATGCGTTTTGCCAAATCGAGGGTGAGCTCTTTTTCGACAAGGCCGAAGGCGCTCGAGCCGGGGTCTTTACCACCGTGCCCAGGATCGATCACGACGTGGCTGAAATCCTCGATGGCATTGGCAGATACCGTCACGCATGCAACTGCCATTGAAATGGAGAAGAATTTGGTAGCCAATTGGGTGAGCATCCGGCTCCAAATTAGCGACTTAAATCGCAACTGTCTAGCAACTGTTTAAGTAATCTTAACTAGTTTTTGGGTGCTAGGTTTCATCAAATTCCTTGATGTTGAACCACCTGATCAGAATCGTCGCGAGACATCCTATCAGCATCACCCAAAGAGCGATTTGGGGTATCGGTGTCTGCAAGGCTGCACCTGGAATGTTCAGAGACATAAGGATTGATGTTGTGGTTATGAGGATGAGTCGGTGAACCCGAGTCATCGGGCCGGAGGCAGACTTTTTTTTCCCTGCGCCTCGCATGAAGCCGATGGATCGAACATAGGCGGAGAAAATGGCGGTCAATGCACATGCCAGCCCCAGCCATGGGCTCGAATGGGCTGCAAAGCCGAACCCAATAATGGTCACGGCATCTGAAACGCGTTCGGGAAGTTCGGTGAAGAAGATTTCTTCGACGGATTGTTTCGTGCTGAAATTGCTGAGATAGGAGTCCACTCGAATACAGGCGATGCGGATCAGGCAAAAGAGGGTCCCAAGGACCCAAAAGAGTTCCGTCAGTTTGGGCTCCCGGGTGCCCATGAACGAGAGACCGGCAAGGATGCCGAAAAGCATGCCTACGATGGCCACCATTTCACCGGTAACACCAAATTGCATCAGTATCAGCGCCACGCGGCGCATGGGTTGTCGGTAGCGACGTCGGTTGAATAGATCCCGGAGGCTCATCGAAAATTGATGCCTGAATGGCAATATGAATGCTCGCTTAGAACATTCACGGCTTGATGGGGTTGACTTTAACTGGTATTGGACGGATTCGCTGAGGATTTCACCAATTTTTTGCAGCAAGTATGACACTCCCTGATTCCACTTTTCCAGACGCCGATGCGGAGGCGGAAAAGCGGGCTCTAAACGACAAGAATGTGGCTCTCATGATTCGGGTGCGGGGAGGTGATATGAAGGCTTTTGAGGAACTGGTGGAGATTCATCAAGGTCCTGTGGTTGGGACGGTGGCAAAGATGCTTGGCGGGGCTTCCGAGGCGGAAGACATCGCGCAGCAGGTGTTTGTGAGAGTTTGGAAATCAGCCGGTCGATATGAACCTACGGCGAAATTTACGACTTGGCTGTTCACTATTACTCGAAATTTGGTTTTTAATGAAACTCGCCGGCGGAAAAGAAAGCCAACCGTTTCGGTAGAGGAAAGAGAAGAGGAAACTCACCGGGTTGTCGAGGATGTGCAAGCGACCTCTCCGGCTCAAGATTTATTGCATGCTGAGCTCGAAGAGGCGGTCAATCAATCGATCCAGGACCTTCCCGAAAAGCAGCGTCTTGCCGTGGTGCTGCGCCGCTACGAAGAAATGCCCTACGAGGAGATCGCGGGAGTTCTCTCGATGTCAGTTCCAGCAGTGAAGAGTCTTCTTTTCCGGGCGCGAGTTCAGCTGAAGGAAGCGCTGCAGCGATACATGGACGAGTGATCGTCGCTTGGGGTTCCTCGTTATTGGCCAATCCTAAAAAGGTGTTCTTCCGTGCGCACAATAAGTCCATCGGAGACGACGGCGAAGGAAGAAAGACCATGCTCGCGAAGATCATTTTCGGAGACTTTTTCAAACTTTTTTCCTGGTTTCACCACGGTCGTGGTTCCATCACCGTTGTGGAAGAAGAGGTGGCCTGAGGCATAAACGGGTGAGGCCGAGTAGCCTCCTTTGCCATCGAGCCTTTCGCGATAGTGCACCTTTCCCGTAGCAGCATTGAAGCAGGTTAGGATACCTTTGTCATCATTGAGGTAGAGCAAGTCATCGACGATGATGGGGGAGCTTTCTTTTGGAATGGTTTTGGTTTCGTCCCAGACGAGATGGGTGTCAGTTACATCGCCTTTCCCATCAGTTCGGACCGCAAAAAGGTTGGCCTGGTTGAAGCCTGAGGAGACATAAATGATGCCTTTGTGAAATACGGGGCGTGGCACCACTGAGTAGCCTTCGCCGTAGAGGAACCTCCAAATCTCTTTGCCGTTTTCGGGATCGTATGAGACCACCGCCCCTGATCCGGGAAGAATGATCTGCGGCTTGCCTGCAACTTCAATGGGAAGAGGGGTGCTGAACGAAAAGTTTCTAGAGACTTTGACGTTTCGATCCGTTTTCCAAAGAACTGAACCGTTGGTTTTGTTAAGTGCCACCACAAAAGGGTCATCTTTTCCGTCACAGGAAAAGATCAGTCGATCTTGAAAGAGGAGTGGAGAACCTCCATTGCCGTGGACAGGAATATACGAAAGATTCGTTTGTCTCCAAATGACTGAACCGTCTGCCGCATTGAGGCAGGCGGTGCCATTGTGCCCGAAGTGAACGTAGAGGCGCCCGCTTTCAAATATCGGGGAAGGGGAAGCCTGGCTATTTTTGGCATGAACCTGTTCGTCTTCGACTTCAAATACCTCTTGCTCCCAAATGAGCTTTCCGGATTCCGCATCGTAACATCGGGCCTGGAGGGACAGATCCTGACGCTTGGGGGCTGCCGTAGTGACATAGACCCTGTTTTCAGCGACAGCCGGTGTTGACCAGGCCTTGCCCGGTACTTCGATCTTCCATCGAATGTTCTTTTTTCCAGACCATTCTAGTGGGACCTCTGCTGACAGCGCATGTCCATCATAGGAAGGCCCGCGGAACTCAGGCCAATCTGACGCATTGGCATTGGTAAATAGGGTCAGGGCGAAACAGAGGGAATAGAAGGCAACTCGCATACATTGGTAATACCGGCCATTCAGGGAAATGTGACAAGCCCGTATTGGCGTAATTATCGATGGGTTGTGGGATTGGCGCGGAGAAGCGAAGTAAGCCTATCAAAACCCGTGACTCCAAAGGAAATCAAAACCGTAGTCGGGGTAGTAGGTCTGAACGATAAGGGCTACGAGGATGTAGTCGACCACCAGGTGGACGATT
Source organism: uncultured Verrucomicrobiales bacterium (assembly GCA_963977055.1). Lineage (GTDB taxonomy): Bacteria > Verrucomicrobiota > Verrucomicrobiia > Verrucomicrobiales > DEV007 > Arctic95D-9. The sequence goes on along the minus strand of CAXBMX010000030.1, from coordinate 21,756 downwards.
AAGACCCAGAGCAAGGATTCTGACTTTTCAAACATGCTGCCCTGAGTCCATGCAAAGAAGAATACAATGAAAAAGCCGCATCCACTAAATGCCATATCCCAAAGCACGGCAGTGTAGAGGACCGCTTGCATGGCGTTGGCAATTCGAAAGCTGAAGAGGCTGCGAAGCAGGGCAAAAACCGTGTTTACGAAGAAGAGTTCGTCCCAGATCCCGACCAGATTGATTCCGATGAATAGTCGTTTGATAGACTCGGGGTCGGCTTCGGGAGGCAGCGTCCAGTGCCGGAATAGCTCGTCATCAAAGAAGAATTGATTTCCCCATGCGTATCCTTTGAGCACGAACCAGGCAAGAGGGACCGAAAGGATGGTGTAGATGATGTCCTGCTTTCGCCAGATCTTAGGCCAAAAGCGAAAGCGGATGATTCCTTGATCACCCCAAAGCTGGATCAAAAAGGGTAGCAGTATGACCAAGGTAAAGGGAATGCCGACTCGAAGAAAGTTCTCGTTCGAGAGTGAGGGATTGATGTCGCAAAGCCCGAGGATGAGAACGCAGCCCAGAAGAACCCCCATTCTGCGTCGAAGTTTGATCTCTTCGTCTGTGGCAACAAATGCGGCGCACGCTATCAGCATGATAAGCCCGGCGATCGTCTGATGGGCCGGAATCAAAAGCACCGTAGCCACGACGTAGGTCGTCAGCATGGCGATTCGGCGCGGAGTCAGTTCCAAATTGAGGCTCGTGATCACGGCTGGAATCTTCGCGGCGATGGGAATGGGGTCAAGTAATCAACGCCGTATGTTCCGGATGCCACTTGTCTCACACAACATTTTCGGCCTTTTTGCGGACGGGGTGAGGATTGACCTGCCGAGGGAAATATGAGACAGCCTTACCATGAAGAATTCTGCACTGGCGAAAGCGCTGACTGGCTTGGGTTGTTTTGTCCTGCTGACTCTATTGACGGCGACCGTTTCTGTTCCGGGGCAGACGTCTCAGCCCCAGTTCGTCGACAACAACGGGAAGCCAACGACCGAAGGGAAGGGCAATCCTTCTCAAAAGCAGGATGCAAAAAATGAGAAGAGCGATAAGCCTGAACCAGAGGCTGATCCGGAGCTGATAGAGTATGGGATCTACGCCGAGTCGGCGCCACTACCCGAGCGCGGTGAGGCAGTCGAGACGGCGCTGCCATTGCGGCTTAAAAAGGGAGATCGCATCGCCCTGGTTGGCAATACTTTGCTCGATAGGAGTGGAAAGTTCGGCTTTTTTGAGTCGATGTTGTATCAGGCTCACCCTGAACTGGAGCTGGTTATCCGTAACTTTTCCTGGTCTGCTGATGAAGTGGACCTGCAGCCGCGTCCGGATAATTTTGCCACGGTTCCGCAGCACTTGGGCCGTGAAAAGGTTGACGTGATCTTCGCTGCTTTCGGTTACAATGAGTCCTTTGCCGGCGCTGAAAAGGTTAATGATTTCAAGGATCGTCTTCGCGTTTATCTGCAGGATATCAAGACTTCCGCATTCAACGGCAAGACCGGCCCTCGGATCGTTCTCATATCTCCCGTTGCTAACGAAAATACCGATAAGGTTCCTGCTGCGGATCTAAACAATGATCGGATTGCGCTCTACGTGAAGGCTATGGAAGAAGTCGCTGCCGAGGAAAAAGTGGGATTTGCCAACGTTTTTGATACCACTCAAACAGCGATGGACGATCCCGGTAGCCAGCTCACTATTAATGGTGCGCACATGACGGCTGATGGTTACCAGATTTTTGCTGACAAACTCTTCAGTGAAACCTTTGAGCAGTCTTCTCCCGACGTGAACGAAGCGATTCGTGAAGTCGTGATCGACAAAAACAGTCAGTATTTTCGCCGCTACCGTCCCATCAACACTTTCTACTATGTGGGCGGGCGCAAGAAGAGCTATGGCTACCTCGATTTCCTTCCTGCGATGAGGAATTTTGAACTGATGACGGCGAACCGAGAGTCCCGCATTCATACGCTGGCCCGGGGTGAGAATGCGAATGGACCGATAGATGATTCCAACTTGCCGCCTCTCGATGAGGTGATCGAAGGCCGTGGTGCCAACGAGTGGCTTAGCCCGGCCGATGAGTTGAGTGAATTCCAGATCGACCCTCGATTCGAAGTGAGCGCATTCGCGACCGAAGAAGAATTTCCTGACATCGCTTGTCCCATCGCGATGCGTTGGGATGGCCGAGGACGTCTCTGGGTGAGCTGTTCTACGACCTACCCACACGTCTACCCCGGCAACGAGCCAAATGACAAGATTGTGATTCTCGAAGACACCGACAAGGATGGCAAAGCAGACAAGTCGACCGTGTTTGCTGATGACTTGAATATTCCATTGTCATTTGTTCTGACTGAAAACGGTGTCTACGTTTCGGATCAACCTGATCTCGTTTTGTTGGAGGACACGGATGGCGACGATGTCGCCGATAAGAAAACGCGGGTGCTCACTGGCTTCGGCACCGAAGACAGTCACCACTCCTTGCACGATTTTGTGTGGACGCCGGATGGCGATCTCATCTTTCGGGAATCGGTCTTTCATAACTCTCAAATCGAGACCGCTTATGGTCCGGTTAGGGCGAAGAACTCCACTTGGTTTCGCTACACTCCATCGAACGAGCGTCTCGTTCTATTTGGTAATTACTCCAACACAAATCCCTGGGGCGTGACCTTTGATGACTGGGGCAATCATGTGGCGAGTCACCCCGTTTTTGCTGAGGCCTTTCACGCACTCAATCCACCGTATCCCGATCAGCATCCCAAGGCGGCAAACATCCCGGCTTATTCCGGCGTATGCGGTCACGAGTTTGTCGACTTCCCTATGTGGCCTGAGGATTTGCAGGGCGGCTTTGTGAAGGTGCGTTACAAGCCCACCAACCGGGTAGAATTTCACAAGTGGGTGAAGCACGACGACCACTACGCGGAAGAATATCAGTTTGATATCATCTTTTCACGGAATCTCAGCTTCATACCGGTCGATCTGCAATACGGCCCACGTGGTGCCATGTATGTCTGTGATTGGTATAATCCGGTAAAAGGTCACGCTCAATACTCGCTGCGCGATCCGCGCCGCGACCGTGACTCCGGTCGGATTTGGCGGATTGTTCCGAAAGGTGCCAAAATGCAGGATCCTCCGAATATTGAGGGAGCCTCCACCGCGGAGTTACTCGAAAATTTGAAGCGAAATGAGTATCGTTATCGCTATTGGAGTAAGCGCCAACTCGCCCAGCGCGATCCTGAGGAAGTCGTGACTGCCCTCGATCAGTGGGTGGCCGAGCTCGTCCCCGAGGATGAAAGGTTCCGTCATCACCAGATTGAAGCGGTCTGGACCTATCGTCGCTTTGGGGCGACGCGCCCGGCGTTGCTTCAGCAATTATTGGATTGTGAGAATGATGATGCCCGAGCTGCTGCGACCAAGCAGCTTCGGTATTGGTATCCTGCTTTTGAAGATAGCGGGATTGCAGCTCTCGCCGCTGCGGCCAAGGATCCTAACGGTATTGTTCGAATGGAGGCGCTCATCGCTGCGACCTATTTTGGCACTCAGTCCGCCCTCGAAGCGGTTGCTCCCGCTCTTGATCTTCCGATGGAAGCACACCTCAAGTATGCCGCCATGTGTGCCATCGGTTCTGAGGCTCTGCTGAGTTATTGGAAAGACGATGCTGAGTTTTCAGCAAAGCACCCCAAGATCGCTGCCTTCTCTGACGGTTGGAGCGCCTATGAGAAAATGAGCGCCGGTAAGACGACCCGCAGCGCCCAGGAAGCCAACTTTGATAGTCAGAAAGGACTCGCCACTGTCGAGATTGGCTGCGTGCCTGAGCGGATGATGTACACGAAGTCGACCTTCACCGTGAAAGCAGGTCAGCCAGTGAAATTGATTTTCTCAAATCCGGATGCAACTCAGCACAATCTCCTTATCGTAGAGCCGGGCTCCGCTGAAGAACTTGGCATGGCTGGGAATGAAATGGCCAAAGACCCCAAAGGCCTGGCAAAGGGTTTCATTCCAAAGAGTGACAAGATCCTGCATCACACCAAGTTGCTCAATCCAAACACCAGCGAGACGCTGCGTTTCAACGCACCGAAGAAGCCGGGTGTTTATCCTTACGTGTGCACCTTTCCTGGACACTGGATCATCATGAAAGGCGAGATGGTGGTGAAGTAGCAGCACTGATTGCGGTATTGCGCGGTATCCTGAGGGCTGCGTATCTTTGGGCCAATCACTATGGCACGATTTTTACCGAAGCTACTCAGCCAACTGTTAGGCATTGTTATTCTGTTCGGAGTAGGAATGCCTCGAACGGGTCATTCTCAGTCTTTCAACGACTATGATCGTTCGCCTCATAACTATTTCAGCGGGGAAAATGATGATGCGATGGCGCACTTACTCAAGAAGGCCGACTCCGGTGCTTATGAATTTGGTAATGAATCGGGTTTGCCGCTCCTCCGCAAGGTGCTGAAGGAGCTGAATATCCCGGAATCTTCTCAGGTCCTGGTATTCTCCCAAACCAGCTTGCAGCGTCGCCTCATCAATCCGTCGAATCCTCGGGCGATGTATTTCAATGAAGACACTTCGGTCGCCTGGATGCCCGGAGGAAAGGTGGAGGTGATTTCCTTCGATCCGAAGGTGGGAGGGATGTTCTATTTCGAAGAACCAGCCAAGAGCGAAGGCCAGCAGGTGTCATTTACTCTTCGGGAGAGCTGCTTTGGGTGTCATGGCGGCTCTGCCACTAATTTTTTGCCAGGACCTCTTGCGCGATCCAATTTCACTTCTGAAAATGGGAGGGTGGTCGCACAGGTTCCCGGTCACGAAAGAATAGGGCACACAGTTCCGTTCAAAGAGCGATGGGGAGGCTACTTCGTGACGAATGCTCCGGAAACGCTGGAGCACCTGGGCAATACTTTTGCTGAGCGAACCGGGAATGGAGTGGTCGTCGATCGACTGGCAAATCGCTCTCAATCCGATTTATCAGCCTTTTTTGCTGCCGAGCTGCTGCTGAGGCCTGATTCCGATATCATTCCGATGATGGTGTTTGATCATCAAATTGAAGCTCAAAATCTAATGATGGAGGCAGTCTACCGTGATCGTATCTGGCATCACGAGGTGACCAAGGGCGGTGAGCCGTCAGTAAAGACTCGAAAAGACACCGAGCTTCTCTTTGATAAACTCGTACGTTATCTGCTGTTCGCGGACGAAGTTTCGATCGAAGCGCATAACATTAAGCCAAATTTGGCCTTTGAATCGGACTTCAAGAATGGTGCAAAAACAGATCTATCAGGCAATCGTCTCAAGGATTTTCACCTGAAAGGAAGGCTCTTTCAAAACCGCTTGAGTTACATGATTGATTCCAGGCTGTTTGAGGAAGCGCCTGAGACGATGAAGGCCCGTGTCTATGAAAGGTTGTGGCGGATATTGTCACCGGAGGCACCACTGGAAGGGTATGACTACTTTGAGGACGGTGAGAGGGAACGCATTCTCGCGATTCTTCGGGCCACCAAGACTGATCTCCCCGCCACCTGGCGCGAGAATGAATCCTAGAAAAAACGCCCCGGTTGCCGGTATCAATCGGGGTTGCTGACGTCGTTGGTGATTTCGTCGGCGTAGAGATTGACGTAGCAAATGATATCGAAGGAATCCTCCTCCGATACGCCCACTTCTTTGAGCGTATCGATGAGGTGCTCCGTAAACCGCTGTAACTCGTGTTTGCTGATGGCCATGCCGCGATGGACTTCGCCAAGAGGGCGCCCGCTGTAAGTGATGGGGCCTCCGGTCGCAGCAGAGAAGAACTCATGCTGCATCCGCCGCAGCTTCTCCATCGGCACGTCTTTGAAGTAAAAATTCAATTCTCCATCCGCGAGGACCTTCTCGTAAAAGCTGGTAACAAGGTTGTCGATGACTTCCGCACCGCCGATACGCTCATAGATTGATGTTTCTTTGTCTTCCATGGGATTACGCATCAATGTCTATTAATTTGGGCGATATGGCTCTGCACCAATTGTCAAAAGCTCATCCCTAAATTGCGATGACTGAGAAACATAAAAGCCCGGTCGGGACTAACCGAGCGGGCTTTCATTTAGAAAAACTGAGAATGGAGATCAGGAACCCTGAATAGAATCAACATTCTTGTGCTCGAAAGTGATCGTGACGTCTTCACCAACCAAGTCGTTAGGATGGACTTCGTCTCCATTAACAGCTTTGATTACCGTGGCGGCTGAGAGTTTCAATTTTTTGGCGTCGTCATTTGATTCAACGACGATCATTTTCGTCTCAGCGTCATAGGTAGAAAGCGTTCCCTCGAAGGTTTCTTTCTTTCCACAACCGGCCTGAGCGATTCCAGCGAGTGAGACAATGGCGAATAATGCGATGAGGAGTTTTTTCATGGTATTTGGTGGTGATTGTCTAGAGTTTCAGATACTAGGATGATTAGCACTCTTTTTAAGCCCTTGAGACAAGGCTAGAATATTCTTGATCCGGGGAGGTTCGTTGGTGAACGGAATTGGGAACAAGGTGAATCATGAATTGTCAGATCATCTCAGTGAGTATTGCCTTGGGACTTTTTATTCCTATCGCGGTCCCCGCTCAGGCACACCCGATGCCTGAAATTCCTGTCGAAACGAATTTTGAGGGAGAGGAAATGACGATCAAGGTCACGATTGACCCTCGGAGTTTTACGGAGGACCCACTGACCGAGCCTTACATGCACTTCAGTGAATTCCAGCAATACGACGAGGAAAGGATACAGTTGCTGAAAGTTAAAGGGCAGGAGCTAGTCGACAGGACAGTGGTCTTCAACTTTGAGTCGGCTGCGAAGATTGAACCCGTTTTTGAATTTAGCTTTGCCAGCTTGGAAGGAACGGAGTTGTCGAGACTCGATGACCCTGTGATGCTGGTCGTGACCGTCGAAGTGACAATCCCTGATTGAAGCACGGGGTATCAATTAATCGCTGACGAAAGCGGTCGACTCAGTGTCGTGTTCCGCAATTTCATAGAGGGAAAACAACTGCCTCGATACAATGTGCTGTTCCCCGGCGAATCCAGCTACGTTCTTGATATTATCGATCGCTAACCCCTTCAGGGATTAACCCTGCTTTTTGGCTTTGGCCCAGGAGTCGCGCAATCCCACGGTGCGATTGAAAATGAGTTGATCCGCTGTGCTGTCCTTGTCGGCGCAGAAATAGCCCAGTCGCTCAAATTGAACGGTTTCACCGGCCTGCACTCCGGACAAGTTTGGTTCAAGTTTTGCGTTTGATAGGATTGTTAGCGAATCCGGATTGAGGTGGTCAATAAAAGAGCCTTCACCTCGATCGGGGGTTTCGTCCTGGAACAGGCGATCATAGAGTCTTACTTCAGCGTTGATGGCATGGCGGGCGCTGACCCAGTGGATCGTGCCTTTTACTTTTCGTCCGTCGGGAGGGTTCTGGCCGCTTCGGGTCTCAGGATCGTAGGTGCAGCGCAACTCCGCGACTTCACCGTTTGCGTCTTTGATCACTTCCTCACACTTGATGAAATAGGCCGCGCGAAATCGAACTTCGCGGCCGGGAGCTAAGCGGAAGAACTTCTTGGGTGGGTCCTCCATGAAGTCATCACGCTCAATGTAGAGTTCCCGACAGAACGGAACCTTACGGCTACCGAGAGAAGGGTCTTCTGGATTGATGACCGCTTCCATCTCTTCGGTCTGATCTTCTGGATAGTTAGTGATCACGACCTTGATCGGATTTAGCACACTCATGTAGCGCGGTGCTTCCTTATTGAGGATCTCTCTGACTGAGTTCTCTAACAGAGCAATATCGTTGACGCTCTCGTGTTTGGTGATGCCGATGATTTTACAAAAATTACGAATTGCCGCAGCAGGGTAACCCCGGCGTCGAATCCCGGAAATAGTAGGCATTCTGGGATCGTCCCAACCATCAACATGGTTCGCTTCCACCAGTTGCAGCAACTTTCGCTTACTCATGACGGTGTAGGTCAGATTGAGCCGTGAGAACTCTATCTGGCGGGGAGTTGAGGGGACGGGCAAATTCTCGAGGAACCAATCGTAAAGGGGGCGGTGGTTTTCAAACTCCAGGGTGCAGAGGGAGTGTGTGATATACTCAAGCGCGTCGCTTTGACCGTGAGTATAGTCATACATTGGGTAGAGGCACCAGTCGTCACCCGTTCGGTGATGTGTTGCATGAAGGATGCGATAGATGATCGGATCCCGCATGTTGAGGTTCGGATGGGCCATGTCGATTTTCGCACGGAGCACCTTTTCGCCATTTCCAAAATCGCCTTCTTTCATGCGACCGAAGAGTGCGAGATTCTCATCGGCTGATCGGGACCTGCTAGGGCTATCTGTGCCAGGCTCCTGAAGGTTTCCCCGGCCGGCGCGGATCTCATCGCCATTTTGATCATCGACGTATGCTTTGCCGTCTTTGATCAATTGGACGGCCCACTGATAAAGTTTTTCGAAATAGTCTGATGAGAAGTAGATATGATCCCCCCAGTCGAAGCCCAGCCAATGGATGTCTTCCTTAATCGATTCCACATATTCAACCTCTTCCTTAGTCGGGTTCGTGTCATCAAACCTGAGGTGGCAGCGGCCGCCGTATTCGTCTGCGATTCCAAAATTGAAACAGATCGATTTGGCATGGCCGATATGCAGGTAACCATTCGGTTCCGGAGGGAATCGAGTTACGGTGGTATCGTGTTTGCCGGATGCGAGATCGGTATCGATGATTTCGCGAATGAAGTCTTTGGATGGTGAGGGCGGGACGCTCATGAAAGGTGCTGAATAAGCAAGGCGGAAGCTAATCGGTATTTGGCCAGGTGCAACGAGATCAAACAGCTCGCCCTATCGATCGGGGCATATTGCCACCGAGATCTTTTGATTGTGTCTTAGTCTAAAGAATCGAGGGCGCCCCAGAGATCATCGCCGCCTTCGGGTTTTGCTTCTTCTTCGAGGGGAATTTGTTCTTCGACAAGAAAGTGGGATTTGGGGCAGGATCGACCTTCGACCATTTCGTCGCAGTGAGGGTGCGAAGGTAATTGGAGTAAAAAGTCTTCTCGGATGATCTCAGCGAGGTCGAAACTTTTCTGTTTCTCTTCCAGTTCTATGTCGGAACTCCAGTTTTGGAAGTCCGCCTTGTAATCAAAAAATTCGAGGCAGGTGCTGCATTGCAGCTTGAAATCTCCCTTCAACGAACCGTGGAAAGTCAGGAGGTCGTCAAAGGCGTGGATATTGGCATCATAAGTGATGTCGCTTTTCGGCTGAATGCTGTCATCCGCCGATAGTTCAAAAATAGACCGGGGTAGAACGCCTGATCGATGGAGTCCTTCTTCGGGAATATCAGAGATAAATAATTCCATGGTGTACCGACACGGAAGGGGAGGAAGTGATTTGATGCAAATAGATCCCGAAATCTCACGCACTTTTTTAGAGGAAATCGGCAATTGCATGTCCCTGTTGATTCACTTATATCCTTGGCCATGAGTCGCTATGCCATTGGATTAGATTACGGTACCAATTCCTGCCGTTCCCTCTTGATCGATCTTGATTCCGGTGAAGAACTAGGGTCCGTCGTTTTTCCTTATCCCTCGGGAACGCTTGGGATTCTCACTGATGCTTCAGATCCCAATGTGGCCCGCCAGAATCCGCAAGATTATCTGGATGGCATGGTCACTATCATCACAGGGGCGTTGGCTCAGGCGAAAGAGAGTTCACCGGGCTTTGATGCCTCTGAGGTGATCGGTATTGGAATCGACACAACGGGGAGCACCGTGATCCCAGTGGATGAAGAGGGGACTCCTCTGGCCCTGAAAGACGAATTTAAGGACAACCTCAATGCGTATGTCTGGCTGTGGAAAGATCATACGGCCCATGCGGAGGCAGCTCAGATCACTTCGAATGCTGAAGCGATGCGGCCTCAGTATCTCGCCAAGTGCGGTGGAACCTACTCCAGTGAGTGGTGGTGGAGTAAAATTTGGAGATGTCTCAAGATAGACCAGACCGTATATAGCGCTGCTCACTCATGGGTGGAGCATTGCGACTGGCTGCCTGCAGTGCTGACGGGCAATCAGAGCCCAGCTTCAGTGAAGCGCAGCATCTGTGCTGCTGGGCACAAAGCGATGTACAACGATGAGTGGGGAGGTCTGCCGGATAAAGAGTTCCTGAGCTCACTGGACCCGGCTCTGGCTGAACTGAGGGACCGTCTTTACGACAAGGCCGAGACTTCGGATGTTCAGGCTGGGCTGCTCACGGCTGAATGGGCCGAAAAATTGGGGCTTCCAGAAGGTATCTCGGTGGCAGTTGGTGCTTTTGATGCCCACATGGGAGCAGTCGGATCCGGAGCGAAAGCGGGGACTTTGGTGAAAATCCTCGGAACGAGCACCTGCGATATTACCGTATTGCCCAATGACGCTGAGTTGAAGGATGTGCCTGGAGTATGCGGGGTGGTTGATGGATCGGTTCTGCCGGGACATTATGGGATCGAAGCGGGACAGTCGGCTGTCGGGGACATTTTCCTCTGGTTTGTGAACCAGCTGGTTCCTGATTCCTACGGAGCGACTCAGGATGAGAAATTTATCGAGATGGAGCGTCGTACCGCGACTCAGAAGCCCGGTGAAACGGGCTTGCTTGCTCTTGACTGGAATAATGGGAATCGAACGATTCTGACCGATGTCAGGCTCAGTGGCGCCATATTGGGGCAAACGCTTCATACCGAGGCGCATGAAATCTATCGTGCATTGATCGAGGCCACTGCTTTCGGAGCGCTTACCATCATCAATCGGATGGAGGAATACGGGATCAAGATCGATCAGGTCGTGAATACTGGTGGCCTTGCGGTCAAGAATGCAACGTTGATGCAGATCTATTCGGATATTCTGGGCAGACCGCTCCGGGTGGCGGCGAGCGACCAAACTTGCGCCCTTGGTGCCGCGATTTTTGGGGCGGCAAGTGGCGGTGATGTCTCAATTTCTGAAATTCAGTCCAATTGCTGCCGGATGCGAGACGTTGAATATTTGCCAATCCCTGAAAATCAGGAGGCTTATAAAGAAATTTACGCTCTTTATAAAACGATTCATGACGCGTTTGGTACCAATGAATGGAGCGGTTCACTCGCGAATGTGATGAAAGATTTGATCGATATTCGCCAGCGCCAGCGGGCCTGATCGAGCCTGGTGATTGGCTCTGTCGCGAGGAAGAAATACCGGCGGCGGGAATCGAACCCGCACTCCCGAAGGAACGCGATTTTGAATCGCGCGCGTCTACCAATTCCGCCACACCGGCATTTGTGTCATCGAAAGGCGCTCGCGAAAGAATCACCCTTGGTAGAGCCGTGACTGTAGCGAGAGCTTAGGGGAAATCAAGGCGGTAGTTCGCATCCGCGAAGCAATTATTTCGGGCCGGGCTGAATTCACCGGATTGCGCTACTCCAGCCATTCCAGATCGACGAGTCTGGCGGAAATATAGCCTACCGAGATCTGAGACTGCAGCTCGAGTGGAATCCGGTATTCGTCATTGGTTACCCAGAGGCTGGTTTGCTTGATGTGGTCGTAGGTCTTGAGCGACAAATCGTGGTTGATCTTACCAATTTGAACGTCGAGCCGAATGGTGCTGTAGGAGGTGCCTTTGATTTTACGAGTCTCTTTCCCCATGACCCTCAGATTGGCCAGATAGGGGCGGTTGAAAGGGGTCACGATCATTGAGATTTGTTCTCCTGTCTCCAGCGGCATGCTTCTCAGGTAGAAAGCAGACGAAAGAATGTCTTGGCCAAAATCGAATTGAAACCGGGCTGTATTGGTTCTTGCTGATTCATCCTTTGATTGAGCGGTAGTGGTGTAGACCTGACGCTCGGATTCAAAAATGATGTCATAGGAGGTGATCGTGTTGCGGTCCCGTTCGCTGAGTTGGAAGAAAATTGGCCGCAACGAACTCTGATCGACGATGGATCGAGCTTTGAAGTCATAAGGCCAAAGGACTCTGGCAAATCCCGAGCTTTGTCCCGATGCATCTCCAATGAAATTTTCGTTCTCGTCGCCGGCTCGTTCAATCGAGATCTGGAACTTTCCAGCGTTGACTCGATTGTTCCAACTCAGGTTGTATTCGAGTTTAACCGGGCGCAAATTGACGCAACCCCCGGGAGGCAGGCGAGTGACTTCCTTCATCCAAGCCGGCGGTCCTTCGTCCTCACCGCGAACAAACGGTGATAGTAGCAGGCTGGCAGCCAGAAAAACAATGAATCGGGGACTCATGTTGAGGGATCGGAGACCTTTAGTGAAACGCCTTATTCACTATTACGTGAAGGTGGCATTGATATTTCGGTTTATCAAGATAATCATAATACAATGCTCGCTGTAAAAATACCAAAGAACTCACAATGTTTGGTTCGTCAGGCCTTGGCCTGCGGAGGGCTTGTTGGGTTGTTGTTGATCAGTGCTTGTGATCAGGCGGAGGACGCGGCAATTGATTCGGACGATTCCGTTCCGGGATCGGGAGTTCAGTCGGATTGGCCGCTGTTTCGCGGTGACCCACAAATGCAAGGGGTGAGTCCTGAATCCATTTCGCCTCCGCTTGAACTGGTTTGGTCTCATGAGCCAGTCGTTGAGGAAGGCAAGAGGCGCCCGCCGATCGAAGCGTCGCCAGTGATTGCCGATGGAATCGTTTTTGTAGGAACCCAGGGCGGTCAGTTCTTAGCGCTTTCTCTGGAAACCGGTGATCTGAATTGGTCGATCGGAACCGAGGGCCCAGTGACTGCTCCCGCAGCTGTTGATGCAGGAACGGTGTATTTCGGAGACACCTATGGATTTGTCTACGCGCTGGATGCGCTAACAGGTGAAGAAAACTGGAGGTATGAGACAGATGGAAAGATTGAAGGTGGCGTGAATATTTTCACCGGAAAAGACGGTAAAACGAAAGTGTTCGTCGGGAGCCATGACTACTACCTTTACTGCTTGGATGCGGAGACCGGAGAAGTGGTATGGAAAGAGGAAACGGGGAATTACATCGTCTCGACGCCCTCGATCATAGACCAAGGAGACTCGCAGGCTGTTTGTTTTGGAGGTTGTGATGGGCTGCTCTATGTGATTCCCACAAGCGGCCGGGGCGAGAAAAAGGAGATCGAGATTGGATCCTATATTGCCAACTCTTCTGCGGTCAGGGATGGAATCGCCTACATGGCCCATAACGGAGGCGAAGTTCTCGCTTTGGATATCGAATCGGGAGAAACCGTCTGGCGACAAGCGACAGGAGTGGAATACACCGCATCTCCTGCGGTCGACGAAACCCATGTGTATGTGGCAGGTCCTGACAAGCGTCTCGTCGCCTATGATCGGATTCTCGGCGAGGCTGACTGGGCCTTCACTGCACCCAGGGCTCTCGACAGTTCTCCCGTGATCGCCGGTGATACGATATGGCAGGGTGGAACCGACGGGCGTATCTACGCGATTGATAGAAGAGATGGTAAGGAGCTGTGGAGTTTTGAGTTAGGGGCCCAAATCAAGGCTTCTCCGGCGGTATCACGTGGGGCTCTCGTAGTTTGCGGGCAGGATGGGGTGGTGTATGCTTTCCGCTGACGTCCTTTTACGATCTTCCAAATTTATTCCTTCCCCAAGAATTCATGTCTGAACCTGCAAAAAAAGATGCCTCCCTTGGCTTGATCGACAAGCTGACTTTACCGACCGATGGCGACGGTACTGAGCAGACCGAGGCAGGGAACTACTTCGTCGCGAACTACCCACCGTTCTCCTTTTGGGGGCAGGACGAGAAAGAGGCGGTTCACAATGTCCTGAATTCCCCGCGGCCGGAGGATACGAATTTGGGGGTTTATTTCCACATTCCGTTTTGCCGGAAGCGTTGTCATTTCTGCTACTTTCGCGTCTACACGGATAAGAACGCGAACGAGATCAATGCCTATCTCACTGCCGGAATAAAAGAATTCGAGAGGTATTCGAGGACCTCTTATCTGGCGGGAAGAAAACCTCAGTTTGTCTATTTTGGAGGAGGCACCCCAAGCTATCTGTCAATTTCTCAATTGCAGGACCTCACCAACCGAATGAAGGACTTGTTCCCCTGGGATGAGGCGGAAGAGGTGGCCTTCGAGTGTGAGCCGGGGACTCTGACAGAGAAGAAGTTGGAGGCATTGCGTGAAATCGGAGTGACTCGATTGAGCCTCGGGATTGAATCTTTTGATGATCACATTCTCGAAGTGAACGGGAGAGCGCATCGCTCAAAGGAAGCGTATCGTGCATTGGGCTTCGCCAACACTTTGGGATTCGATCAGGTCAATATCGATCTGATCGCCGGGATGATGGATGAGACGGAAGATAACTGGAGGCAGAGTGTTGATACTGCGATTGAGCAGTCTCCCGATTGCGTGACCATTTATCAGATGGAGATTCCTTACAATACTACCATTTATAAGGAAATGAAGGAGTCGGGAAGAATCTCTGCTCCGGTTGCGAATTGGCCAACCAAGCGCGCCTGGGTTGACTGGGCTTTCAATCGATTTGAAGAGGCAGGCTATTCTGTTAACAGTGCCTACACCGTGGTAAAAAATCCCGAGACGACTAAGTTTATTTATCGAGATAGCTTGTGGGAAGGAGCTGACTTGCTTTCGGCGGGTGTCGCTAGCTTCGGGCATTTCGGCGGCGTTCACTATCAGAATCAGGCTGATGTCGGTCCTTACATGACGGAAGTGGATGCGGGTGAGCTTCCTATTTTTCGAGCATATGAAACCTCGCACGATGAAAGATTCGTGAGGGAGTTTGTGCTGCAGTTGAAATTAGGGCGCACTCGAATGGGATACTTCAGGGACAAATATGGAGTCGATGCTGCGGTGCGTTTTCCGAAAGAGTTGGCTAGCCTGGAAGCCGATGGATATTTTTCAATTGAAGGGGATGAAATCGTAGTAAGCCGTGAAGGCTTACTGCAGATCGATCGCCTTCTTCATGGATTTTTTCTGAAAGAGCACCGTGATGCACGTTACACCTGATCGAACCGAGTCCGGGCAAGCCTACGCCGAAGCTTTGCATCGGTTGTTGCCGTTCCATTTCTTCTATGAGAAATCCGGTACCGAATTGCCGGATTTTACTTTTCTGGACGGTTCAGAGGTTCCGTATCCTTATCGATCGTTGTTGGTCCACAACAACGACATGACTCCGACCTTAGCGGCGTTTCATCACTCGAAACTGTATCTCGAGGTTCATGAACACGAGTCTAGCGAAGAGATGGTGATGCGATTGGTGACCTTACATGCGTCGTCGTCGGAAGTGCCGGTCGAATTTGGGGCCATTGCGATTCAGTTAGGTGCATTGCCCGCTGAAGTCAGGGAAAAGGTGATCGAAGGAACCCTGCCTTTGGGTGGCCTGCTTGGAGAATACGAAGTGGAACATCGAGGTGCTCCGGCTGCCTATTTCTCAGTGCCGGCGGATGCATTGATTGCCAATTCGCTCAATCAGCCAGAGGGGGAAGTTCTTTACGGACGGTGCAACCAACTACTCGATCATGATGGGATGGTCTTCGCTGATATTGTGGAGATCCTTCCTCGAAGTAATGAATCCGAGAAGTGGGTTCAGAACGTATCTCACCGGTAGTTAGTTTTTTCTCCAATGAATTCTACCGACTGGGACGTCATCATTATCGGGGCAGGTCCTGCGGGATCTACCGCCGCTGCTCTTCTTGCCGAAAAGAATCACCGAGTGCTTGTTCTGGAGAAGGAAAAGTTTCCCAGGTATCACGTCGGCGAATCGATGATGCCGTTTTGCTGGTTCACGCTCGACCGACTCGGCCTGGCATCCCGAATGGATGAGATCGGATTTCAGCAGAAGCATAGTGTGCAATTTGTGTCCACCGACGGGAAGGGATCGCGCCCTTTCTACTTCTTTCAGCACGATGATCACCCCTCCGCCGTGACCTGGCAGGTCGAGCGGTCTGAGTTTGATCAAATGCTGGTGGAGAAAGCGGTTTCGCTAGGAGCAGAGGTGAGAGACGAGCACCGCGTCCTTGAAGCAATTCAGGATGAGAGTGGCCGGTTTGTTGGAGTGATTGTAGAAGACTCAGGGGGAACGAAAGAGGAATTTCGTGGCACCATGATCGTTGATGCCTCAGGGCGTGACTGTGTCGTCGCGAGTAAGAACAAATGGAGGAACCGAGATCCGGAGCTCAATAAGATTGCGATCTGGACTTATTTCGAAGGGGCGATGCGCGATCCAGGTTTGGACGCAGGATCGACGACGGTGGCCTATATACCTGAAAAAGGGTGGTTCTGGTACATCCCGATGAGGGATAACAAAGTCAGCGTCGGTATTGTAGCGGATCGCGATTACCTCTACCGCGATTCACGGGACCCGGCTGAAATTGTCGCGAGGGAGATTGAAGAGAATGTGTGGATCAAAGAGCATCTCGCCTGCGGAAAACAAATTGGCGAATATTGGGTCACAGGAGAATACAGTTACCGCTCGAACTACTGCGCAGGAGAAGGGGTTATTTTAGTGGGAGATGCGTTCGCCTTTCTTGATCCGGTTTTTTCATCGGGAGTGTTTCTGGCGCTGAAGTCCGGGGAACTGGCTGCTGATGCCATCGACAAGGCGATTACCGAAGGTGATACCTCAGCCCTACAGTTTGAAGACTACGGTCGCGATATCTGTTTGGCGATTGAGCGCATGCGAAAGATTGTTTACGCGTTTTATCATCCCGAATTCAACTTTGGGAAATTGGTCAAAATGCATCCTGAGCTGAGATCTGCGCTAACCGATCTCCTGATCGGAGATATTTTCGTCGATAAGTTCGATGATCTGTTGTCAGCGGTCAGTGATATTTGCCCGCTTCCTGATGACTTGCCATATGGCAAAAATGTTAAAGCCGCCAACGAGGCCGGCCCTGAGTCCTAACCCTGCCTTTGTATAGGGCGGGTCGCGCGCTTTTGCAGACAGATACAGGGGGATTTTTCTTGCAGCGAAATGAGGTGGGCCGTTCATTATTGTCTGGCATCAATTAAATGGATCTATCGCGAATACTGATCATTAGCTGTGGGCTATGGATTGCCGGATGCCTCTCAAGCATCGGTCTGTTCGCAGAAGATGCTGCGAAGGGACCTATCAAGGCACTGATTATTACAGGTGGTGCGATCCATGATTATGAGAGTCAAAGTCGTATTCTGACTGCCGGAATCGAGGAGAGGGTTTCGAGGGAGATTCGATGGACAATCGAGCAAGATGGGCTCGGAGTCAGCGACGAGCAGATTGGTCTTTTTGGGAACGCTGATTGGGCAAAGGATTTTGATATTGTTATCCACAACTATTGTTTTCCCAGAGTTACGAATAGTGATTACGTCGAGAAGATTATCAAGCCTCATGACGAGGGGAAGCCGGCCATGCTGTTGCACAGCGCGATGCATTCATTCCGGGTTCCTTCTGATCGGTGGTTTCAGTTTTGCGGAGTTCAATCGGAGGCTCACGATCCAGATGCTTCTTTTGGTTTGGAATGGATGCGACCTGATCATGAGATATTGGAAGGATTAGTTCCTTGGAAAATTGACTCCGATGAACTCTATCATGTCAAAAAGATCTGGCCGGGTGTGACGGGGCTGGCGGATGCACAGTCTGTTTTGAGCGGGCAGCGACATCCCGTTGCTTGGAGCCACGAATATGGATCGGCTGATGCCAGAGTTTTCGCCACCTCGGTGGGAAGCCGGATCGAATCAATGATGCAGCCACAATATCTGGATCTCGTTACGAGGGGCTTCCTCTGGGCCTTGGATAGTCTTTCTGACGAAAATTTCATCAGTGTGCCGAGCGAAGATAGCTTGTCGTCGCTTTCACTTGAACTACCAAAACTTCAGTTGCCGAAGCCAGGTTCCACCGCAGCCTTGAATGCGGGGGTGAGAGTGGTCTCGCTGCCTTCTCAGCCACATGTCGGAGTGGAACAAATGGTGGATGGAAATCCCGCGACGAGTTGGGGCGCTACCGGTTCAGGCCCTTTCAGTATCGAATTGAGTTTTCACTCGGAGTCGACGGTTGGAGCAATTGCCGTCGTTTGGGGCCAAGAAAGAAGCCCCAGTCATTTTGATGTCGAAGGGCTAGGGGAGGAGGGGAAATGGGAAAAACTCACCAGCGGAAATGGAGACGATCAAGTTGGTGGTCTTTCTATTCACCCGGTTGCCCATCAAAAATTGAATTCGTTGCGTTTGAATTTCAATGAAGGGCCAGGACCTGAACCTTTGAAGATTCGGGAGATTGCGGTCTACCCATCGATGAATTCTGTGCCGGCAGCAATGATCCTGGCTAGGGATGCTCCGAAACAAGGTAATGAGGATGCCGGGATTCATCAGGCAGATGATGTGAAACTTCCCTCAGGCGACTGGCACATTAAGGCAATCGAAAAAGATTCTTCGATCTATCGATTTAGACAGCTGGCTGGAACGGCGGCGGGAGGTGTCTGGGCGTTGATGGAAAACAGGAACATTGGCGAACCCGGAGCAGTTCATTTCATTTCAGAAACAGAGACGGGAAAGGTTACCCGGAAAGTTTTTCTCAACGATGTGCCCGATGGTAGTGCGATAGCCTGGGACGGAGAGTGGATCTATTTGCTGTCAAATAAAGTGCAACCAGGGGATGCAGTAGCAGAGGGGACTCTTCAATTGAGCGTCCTTCGAGACACTGATGGCGACTTGCGGGCAGATGAAAGATACTGGCGCGGTGGTTTGAAACAGGACGGGAAGTCCTCAGGTCTCACCGGATTCGACGTGGTCGATTTCATGATTGGGTCGGACATGAGCTACTACGCTATTTTGTCCGATCAACGGAATCGGGAAAATGGCAATGTTAGTCCTCAAGCCCACGATCGATACCGGAGCGATAGGCTAATTCGTTTCGGCAGAGATCTTGAGGTCGATCAAATTCTTGAGGCAGCGCCAGGCGTGCTTCTTCAGATCATGCATGACGATGACGGTGGTGTTCTCGTTAGGGCGAAGCAGGACGACCAGGATGTGTCACAAGTCTATCGATCCTCACTGATTCCTAATACCAAATTGAAAAATTTGGAACTAGCTGAGGTATCGAACGAGAAGGGGGAAGCATTATTCTTCGCTCAGATGGTGGTCGAGGATGGGCAGGGCCGCCGTTGGGTCATCGAGAGGGACGAGGGGCAGGGGAGCCTTAGTCTCGTTTCACGCAGGAATCAGATTGGCCCTCGAGTCGAATGGGATCTGATTCCTGATCGAAAGATTTCCTCTTACTACGAACACTTCAGCCCAGTGGTCCGCTTGGAAGCGCCGTTGGAGCTTCTGAGAAGAAAGAGAGCACCAGAGTATTTACGGAAGGCACCAGAGTCCGGGGTCGGAACATCTCCAGCGATCGAGCTTGGTTGGCTAAGGGCACACCTTATTTCCGAGGCGGATTCTGAATTGAATTTCATCTTGTCGGGCTTGGAAAGCGAGCACCCCCAAACAAGAGCCCTAGCTTTCACCGCGCTGGGTGATCGAGTCGATTCCAAAAATCACCCGGCGTATCAGAAGATTGAGACCGAAAGGATTCCGATCGTCACGGCGGCGATTCTGGGGGCCATGGCACGATCGGGTAGTGAGATGAAAGGTCTCAACGAGTTCGTTCTTCAATTGGTTGCTCATTCGGTCCCGGAACTCAAAGCGGCGGCGCGTTCATTTTTGTTAGGTCGGAACCACTTTCAGTTCTGTCTCCGGGTTTTGGATGATGAAAGTAAGTTACATCTCTGGCCGGCGGCGTTGGATTTGCTTTCGAGGGGGCATGATATCAGAGGGGTAGAGGGCATCATTGATCGACTCAAAAAATCCCAGTCGGTCAAGCTTCAGCGTATTGGAATACAAACGCTCTGCAGCCTCTATTATATCGATGAAAATCGAACGAAAAGGTGGGCCGGAACTGATGTGGTTTCCGATTATTTTGAAACAATCATGGGGCGGCCAGAAACTGACCTTGCCTTTCTTCTTAGTGCGATGCGGGCGGAAGGAATCCAGCCGGAAGCTCTCGAACAACTGGTCGCGGTGGCCAGTGAGCAGATTGCAATCGAACCAGAAGTCATTCGTATACTCGAAGGGGGCACTGCCCCTCCCTCGGCAAAGGCGTGGCTAATTCGATTGTCGAAAGACGAACACCGGGATCTTAATTTGCGAGTGAGAGCCCTCGCATTGCTGGCGCGTTTCGAAAGTGTTGTTCTCTCGAAAGGCGTCTTCGGGGCTTTCGTAAAATTGGACCAGCTAAAGATTGAGCGAACAAATTTGCAGCGCTTTGAGAATGCCTGGCTCGATAATTCGATTCATGCCGAGAATGTTAAGTGGCTAATCGAGCAGGCCAAAAAAGACGACTTAGTAGGCAGCACTCTGGCATGGAGAACTTTGCTCAGAACAGGTTCATCACAGGCCGAAAATCAGGAGATTTTGGCTCAGGTTCAGGTCGCTGTCGAATCCGTTCAGGAAACCCCTGATAGGCTGATCGATGCGCTGGAGGCGTCTGATTCCATGCTGGAGCGTGAATTTCTTAGCGGGATGATGAGTGGCATTGCAGAAGGCTCGGAACTCCATGATTTGATGAACCGAATGTTAGTTCATCCGATTTCGGAGGTAAGTGGGGCCATTGGGAATATGAAAAGCGGGCAGTTGATAGCCGCGATTGCTGAAGTGGATGGAAATGTTAAAATGGGAAAGACGCTGTTTCAGTCCTCAGGCTGTGCAAGCTGTCACAATATTCACGGAGAGGGCCCCGTTTACGCGCCGGATCTCTCAGTCTCGGTAGTTCGCATGAACGATGCCGCTCTGATCGATTCGATGCTCATGCCGGAAAAGAACAGCGCCGAAGATGCTCAAGTTTGGATCCTGGAGTTGGATGATGGAAGGCAAGTTCGAGGAATGATTCGATCTCGTAGCGATGTCGCACTGACTCTTTTTGATACAGGAGGGAACCTGGTCGACGTGCCGCTTGGGAAAATTGAGAGAGAGTGGAAATCGGATGAACCAATCATGTCTCATCAGATATTGTCTGGGATCAACATTGAAGAGATGGCTTCGTTGTTGGCGTTTTTGAAATCTTTAGGCAAAGCGGAAGACTGAGACGCCGAAGCAGCAGTCAGTGAAGTGAGATGTCGTCGAGGCGCTCAATGTTTTGCCCCTCAATGACTTTAATTTCTTTTTCGGAGCAAAGGTCAGGCCTGATCTCTGAAAGTGGCAACACAACAAAGGCTCTCTCAAACATTCCGGGGTGTGGGATTGTCAGGTCTGGCTCGGTCATCGAAAGTTCATCGAAGTAAAGAAGATCCAAGTCGATACACCTGGGTGCGTTGAGTTCCCTTGAGCCGGGGCGACCTAACTGCTCCTCAATGCGTTGGGTGAACGCTAGGAGCTCTTGAGGTGAAAGCTCCGTTCTGATTTCGACGACGGCATTCAGAAATCGTGGAGATTCAGGAGGGCAGTCGACAGGCTCCGATTCGTAGATCCCGGAAATCAACAGTTCACCGGTGGTTTGAATTGAGCTTAGCTCATCGAGCGCCGCCTGAAGTGCAGCCATCCTGTCGCCAAGGTTAGAACCAATGCTGACTCCGACTCGTGGCATATAGGTGGGGGTGGGCCGATAAAAACTTACCGGAGGCCTAGAACGTCTTCCATATCGAAGAGACCATTTTCAGCTTTCTTCGATTCAAGCCATTTGGCAGCTCTGACAGCCCCTTTGGCAAAGGTTAGGCGGCTGGAGGCCTTGTGAGTGAGTTCCACTCTTTCGCCATCGGCTGCGTAGACGACGGTATGG
>CAXBMX010000029.1:0-71745 GCA_963977055.1 uncultured Verrucomicrobiales bacterium | reverse complement strand
TAGACGTGGTCATCGCCATGGACCCTGATCGATCCATCACAATCGCCATCGCGACAGCTAATTTTCGATGTTCGCTTTTTAACTCCATTGTGACTGGGAGCAGGGAATCGACACGTGATTGATAATAGCCTCCCGATCCGAAGCTGGTTTTTCCACCCGCCATGAGCAGTCCGCCTCCCTGTTCTGTGACAAAGAATTCAAGAGCGTCCAGAAAGTCGTTCGGCAATTCGTAAGCGGGAACGTTGTTGATGATGACTGCTTTTGCTCCAGTGAGAATGCCGGGTGAGGTGCCCAGAGTTTCTTCGATCACATCGACGCTGAATCCTTGAGTCCGCAGAATTTTTGCGGTGGGGTCGTCTTGATAGCTGGTTAACAGGATGATTCGCGGGCCTGATGCGATTTCAATCCAGCGCTCCTGCCGATTGTTTCCCGCATGGGCATCAGTTTCGGGAGAGATGATAGCAGTGTATTGATGGGCTCCCGGTTTGACGATTCGATCGGAGAAGCGGAGGCGTCCCGTTCCGTTTTCGATCTTCACCTTTCGGGTGAAGAGCTGCTTGTCACCGCGAGACAGCTTCAGTGGGACCACTCCATCCGACGTCCCGGAAATGGCGACGTCGACGATGAAGGGTTCCCCGGGCTGCACTCGAATTGGGAAGGTTAGGTCCGTTAATTGATAGTCGATCAATTCAGGAGCGCGGAGCTCTCTGTAGTCGAGCGGAATTCCTTCCTTGAGGAGTTTTTCTGCAATGCCCGTGAGGGGTTCTGTGCTGTATCCGTCTGTGAAAATCAGCAGACGATTGTGCTTCTTTGAATCCATTCTGGCAACTGCGTCCCTGATCGCGAGGCCAGTTCGTGTGAGATTCCGGTTTCCGCTATAGATAGAGGATTCGGTATTTGCGGTAGGGATTACCTCGTCGGCGTAGTCAATGAAAGAGAGGCGATAATCAGCGCCCGGTTTTGATCGCTCGAGGAGGGTTTGCCATTCTTTCTCACCGCCGTCTACCATGTCACGGGCAGATTCGGACCGGTCTAGCAGCACCCAAAGATCCATCCCGCCGCGTTTCAGCCGCAAAACAGGATCGCACATCGCCGTAACGAGAAGCACCAGAAGAAGAACTCGCAGGGGCTTCCAGAGCTCGAGGCGGCTAAAAATCCAACCCGCCAGCGCTAGCAGGGGGATCAGAAGGAGAAAGTGCGGGGAAGCAAAGGACATTCAGGGGCTGTGTCGTCAGCGAGTGTAGAGGAATTGCCCCCTGGGAAAAGGCGAAATATCCACTGATCTGCCAGGGAAGAAAAGGATGAAATTCTTTATATTTCGGAATGATTAATCAATTTCGACTCTCAGGCATGAAAAAAATCGCGACAAACGATTGACAATTACTATAAAAACGATAAGTTTGATGATAACCGGAGGCTTTTCCGCTTAAAAACAATGAACGCAATATTAAAGAGACTGATGCTGGTGGTAGTTCTGGCTGCTATTTCGGGAACTGCTCAGGCACAAATTAGAGATAATGAGACGTCTCAATCTCTTTTGGCTGTTCAGTGCTCTCTCAGTTCGGGATTTCCGGCGAGCAACTACGAGGAATATTGCAGAAAGCTGGCTAAGACGGTTGGCATATTGGACTCGGGGCAGCAGGAACGCGTTTTTGGTTATGTGCCAGATCCGATTGCTTATGCTGAGGATGTGAATGATCCACACGCTCAATACAGTTCGTCGGGAGGATACCCGTCGGACTCGAACCAGAATACTGGCGATGCAGGTGTAAGTGATTCATACAATTATAGTGAAGGTGCCAGCAAACCGGGCAGTGAAACGGAGACAGCTCCGGAGAATACCAATGATTGGTGGGGTGGCTTTTTCAGTTGGCTTGGGCAGATTCTGAATGGTGATGACCTGAAAAACGCCAATTTGAGCGATTGGACCGAAGATTTCAAAGCCCGTTGACGGAAATACTGGTTGCGGCGGCGGTCCATTGAGACATTGCCGAAAGAGGATATTCCTTCTTCGGAAATCCAGCTGCACAATTGGATTGTCGGCTTATTCTATGCCGATGCCCCGGATTTCCCCGAAATCACTGCTGTTGGGTTCAGGCGTTATCCTGTGCCTGCTTTGGTTGCTGATGACTCTGATTTCCAGAGGGATACCAGTGGACTGGCTTCCTCAGTCATGGCAGGTGGGTTTTGCCTATGAGGTCGACAACGACGCGATGCCTACTGGCAGTTTTCTTGTCGGGCAGATTCTTGCGAGCCTGGGCTTGGTCGCTGTTATCTATCAGTTGCGAAATGCGAAGCTGCCATCGGTCGCGGGGGTGATACTCGGATTCTCACTGTTGATGCGGCTGATTGCGGTTCCTGGCGAGCCCATTCATGAAAGTGATTTCTACCGTTATCTTTGGGATGGGCATTCGGCCGCTCACGGAATCAATCCCTATCGGTTTGAACCAGGTGCGCTCTGGTTGAAGGAAGAGGGAGTCACGGAGCCTTTTGAAGATTCTGCCACAGGCGTGATATGGAATGCTCGCGAGTTTTCTGAAAAAGAAGATAAGTTGCTGGAGCGACTCGCCTCGATTCGCAATGAGTCGCCCGTTTGGTTTTCGCGAGTGAGTCATCAGGCGGTATCGACGGTTTATCCTCCCGTGGCGCAGTCAGTTTTTTGGTTGGCGGCTACTATTTCGCCCTGGTCTGCGGTGGGGCTCAAGGGGATATTGTTGCTGTTCGATTTAGGGATTGTTGTGGTGTTGATAGCTCTGTTGAAGCGGTTAGGGAAGAATCCCGTTTGGGCCGTTTTGTATGCCTGGAATCCTCTCGTCATCAAAGAATTCACGAATTCACTTCATTACGACGCAGTGCCTGTTTTCTTCTGTTTGTTAGGCCTTTGGATTGCCTTGTCCAATTTATTGCCCTGGAAACGTGCCGTCATGATCGGCTTGGTGTTGGGACTGGGCTTTCTCGCCAAGTACTTTGCGATTCTCCTATTGCCGGTACTATTGATGGCGCCATTTTCGAAGCAAGCCTCCGTCTCGTTACGTATCAGAAACGCGGTGTGTGGATCGTCGGTTTACCTTGGGGTCGTTGCATTCGTTCTGGTGATCGTGGCAGGGTTTCTGCCATTTGTGCTGTGGGATGATGCAGGGATGGAACGGGTATTCTCGGGGCTTTCTACCTATGGGGCCTACTGGCAGTACAATCCGGGTGTTTTTGCGGTGGCTCGTCAGGTGTTTGGTTGGTTGGGTGATACCGAAGCGTTTCGGCACGCCGGGCTGTTTTGCGGAGTCTTGCTGGCAACCGTGGTGATTTGGCAGTCGTTCAGCAAAGGATCCGAACCCGATGTCGTCGCCGGAAAATGCTGCCTTGTGATCGGCGCGCTTTTTGTGCTGAGCCCGACCGCTTTTCCCTGGTATTTGTGCTGGGTGTTTGCTTTCGCCCCGATCCGTCCACGGTGGTCATGGCTGATTTTCGGGGCGCTATGGTCGTTGAATTATCTCGATTTTAAGACGGTTGAGGTCGCTCCATTAGCACACGCAAAGCTTGGTGGTTTCTATGTTCTCTCGGGAGGGCTTTGGTTGCTGCTTATGGTTTTGTGGGTAGTTGAGTATATGCGCCGTAAATCTCGATTGCCTTGGGCGGAGAACTGATTCAAACTTCGGCATGTCACAACTTACTGGAAAGATTGCCGTCGTCACAGGAGGGGGCTCCGGGATTGGTCGAGCTATATCAGAAGGCCTTGCTGGAGGCGGTGCGAAAGTCGCCATTTTTGATCTCGATGAAGCAGCTGGAAAGGAGACGGTCCAGTCAATCGTATCAGACGGTGGCGAAGCTGTTTTCTGCCCTTGCGATGTGAGTGATCGGGAATCAGTTGTAGCAGCGGTGAGCCAGGCGAAAGAATCCTATGGGGCTATCAACATCCTCGTGAATAACGCCGGCATTGCCAATATAGGCACGGCCACGACAACGGAGGCGGATGATTTTGATCGCGTGATGCGAGTCAATGTTAAGGGCGTCTATGAATGTTTAAACGCCGTGCTCCCTTTGATGATTGAAGCCGGGGGAGGGGTGGTATTGAACATGTCCAGTATCGCGGCTGTGACCGGCTTGAAAGATCGCTTCGCCTATTCTGCAAGCAAAGGGGCGGTTCACACGATCACCCTGTCGGTGGCAGCTGACTATTTGGAGGATAAGATTCGCTGCAATGCGATTTGTCCGGCACGGGTGCATACGCCTTTTGTGGATGGTTACCTCGAGAATAACTATCCCGACAACAAGGAAGAGATGTTTCAGAAGCTTTCAGCAGTTCAGCCTATTGGGCGAATGGCCAAGCCGGAAGAGATCGCCAAGTTGGCTCTCTACCTTTGCAGTGATGATGCTTCTTACATCACGGGGCAGTCGTTCAATATCGATGGGGGCTATTTGAACCTCCGAGTGTGAGGCGGCTGGGTTCTTCGACAACTCAAGAGACGTTCACGGTCAGCGAACGGTCGCCTCCCGGGGGACCGTGACCCTCAGGGGATATCGAATGGAGGGGCAGCGTCCCCGCTGACAGCCGAAGCCCGGTTTCTACGCGAACAAGGTTTCCACTGACTCTGCTTTGACCAGTTCGCGCGGTTGATTGAGATGATTAAAAACAATCGTCTGAGGGTCGATTCCCATGGCGTGATAGATCGTTGCCAGGATCTCGGTGGGATGGACTGGGCTATCCAGAGGTGCCGAGCCGGTCTTATCCGATTTGCCGTGGACATAACCCCGTTTGATGCCTGCTCCTCCAATGACACTGGTGTAGCAATAGGGCCAGTGATCGCGGCCGTCAGCAGAGTTGCTGTTGCCGCTTGTTGATATGCCTTTTTCGGGACTGCGTCCGAATTCTCCAATCGCGACGACGAGGGTTTCGTCGAGCAAGCCACGCGAATCGAGATCGGCGAAAAGAGCCGAAAGGCCGGAGTCGAGCATCGGTGCCGATTTGTTTTTGATTCGGTCCGGTAGGCCGCTGTGTTGATCCCAGCTGTGTTCGTTCGAATTGGCAACCTTTGGCCAAATGACTTCCACTACTTTGGTTCCCGCTTCGACAAGGCGGCGAGCGAGGAGGCAGCTTTGCCCAAAGGTATTGCGTCCGTAGCGATCTCGGAGCGCATCGCTTTCTGCCTCAATGTTGAAAGCATCGCGAGCCCGTCCCGAGATGATGAGGTTGAGTGCTTTGGCGTAGTATTCGTCGAGGTTGTAGTTTTCGACAGCCTTGTCGATGATGGGCATTTGCTGATTAAGAACGTCGCGCAGTTTTGCCCGGCGTTGCAGACGAAGAGAAAATACATCGGGGCGAAGCTGCAGGTCATCGACTTTGATCTTGCTCATCTTGGACATGTCCATGTCATCACCGTCTGGAAAGAGATAGTATGGATCGTAGGCCTTCCCTAGAAATCCGGCGGTTCCACCTTTGTTGATCACATTGGACTCCTGGAGGGGCCTCGGCATGACAACGAACGGAAGCATGGGCTCGTCGGTGGGCCTTTGCTTGATGATGTTCGATCCAAAGTTAGGGAAATCTTTCGGCGAGGGTGGCTCAAGCTGACCGGAAGGGCTGACCTTATCAGTCGTGTAGCCGGTCATGATCTGATAGATAGCGGCGGTGTGATTGAACAAGCCGTTGGGCGTATAGCTCATCGAGTTGATGGTGGTGAACTTGTCGCTCACTTTCGCCAGCTTGGGGAGTAGCTCGGTGTACTGCAGTCCATCGACTTTGGTCTTAATCGGTTTGAAAATGGAACGAACGTTATCCGGCGCATCAGGCTTGGGATCCCAAAGATCGAGGTGGCTGGGGCCTCCCTGTAGGTAGACCATGATGACCGAATTGGCCTTTCCCCATCCAGGCCCGCCCACGAGCTTTGAAGAAGCGCTCGCGCTTTGGACCGCGAGAATATTATTGAGTGACATCCCTAACATTCCGGCACCACCAATTCGCAGGAAATCACGGCGTCCGGGTTTGAGGTGTGAATCACATAGGTCTTTGGCGATTTCTCCAGGTAGTCGGATCATGGTGGGTGGGTGGGTGTAGGGGTTGAGGCAGGAGGCAGGAGGCAGGAGGCAGGAGGCAGGAGGCAGGAGGCAGGGCTAGTTTTTAGACCGTTTTAGTTTTTTGATGAGTGAGCTTAGCATTTTTTCGCATTCTATGGCGAGTTGTGAATGTTCCGCCGCTTGTTCAGTCGTTGCGAATTCCAGATTGATTGAGATTTGTAGTTGAGTTTGATATTCGTAAAGAGAGCCCGAGGCGATGTGTAGGAATCTGACGTAGTCGGCTGTTGAGTTTCTTCCGTAGCCTTCAGCAATATTTGAGGGGATTGAGACGGCTGATCTTCTTATCTGACTGATTAGATTAAATTTTTCGGATTAGGGAAATTTTTGAGTGAGCTGGTAAGTCGCGGTGACTTGAGTCATCGACTTTTGCCAAACGATAAGATCACGAAAGCTGTTCACTTCTGCCTTTTGCCTATTCCCTTCTCCCTCCATTCATCTATTGAACAAAAACGACGGATTATTAATCAATGCCCAGGTTAGATCTTGAGTGGCGGTCAGGCGCCGGTTCGCGGCCTGTTGGGTTGAGTAGCTCGTGTCTTGCCTCAGTTGTATCAGTTTTTGATCTTCTTTGATAGGCGATTTGGAGTGTTCGAGAGCGGCTGTTAGTTGCTCCATCTTTTCGTCTGCAGGAAGGGGGCGCTGCTGTTTGACTAAGGCAAATCGACGCTTGAGCAATTCATCGTCGTTTTCGGAGATGTAGGTATCCAGACTCGATTGCTGAATGTCGGAGCGGTTGTCGGGGGCTATTCGGAGTGCTTCGGCAACATGGACGGGAAGCCCTATGTCTAATGGGTCCGGATCGGTGGTGTACCAGATCCGAAATCGCCCGAGGGGATAGTCGCCCTGCGAGTATCGGCAAATGATGCTGACCACGAGTTCTGCTCCTTTTGCGTCTCCTTTGACGGGCTTCTCAAATTTCAGCATGGCACGGTGAGGTGCCTGAATATTTGAGCCCGAGATTGCCCAGCCCTTGGCGCTCCGGTCACTGACTCCGTTGATTGAGTTTTTGACATCAAAACCGGCTTGATTAAAATCTGCTTTTGCCTCCGAAAAGGCGATTGGGAGGGGCTTCTTGGGTTCGGCCAGCGTATGCCATCGCGATTCGATCTCTGAAATGACGAAGTTGCCGTTCGGGTTCAGGCCGGGTCCGAATCCCGCAAAGGTTTCGTCTGGAATGGCTTCGATCATGATTCCGGTGACGTTCTGTGCCTGGAGGTCTCCGGTGACGAGGTAATCCATGTTCCCTTTTTTGAATCCCTTGGTGGAGCGAACTGATCCATCGGGAAGAATCTCGACCTTGGATTTGTCAGCGACAGTTACCTCTTTCACGGGCAATAGATTCCAGCCTGTCCAGAACTCATCAGCACCCACTCCTGTGGCAAATTCATTGGCGAGTTTGGGAACCTCTGCGAGACGTGTTTCGTATTCGGTTTTCGCTGCTGCGATTCGCTTCTTTTGTTCGGCCTCTGCTTTGCTCTTTTTGTCCTGATATTCGGGAGTGTAGGTAGCAATTTCTGAGTCCGATTTCTGAATCCCTTTGAGACGGATAATCTCTCTCTTGCTCTTGACTGGCACCCACCTTGATTCTGCCGCGGCAAGATCGGTGAGAAGAGTTTGGTGGTCGGATTCGACCATGTCAAAGATGGCCAGAGCGGCACTGATTTCCGGTTCTTTAGGGGCGCGGGAAAGAACGCGGTAATAGACTTCCTCGATCAGTTTACGGTCATCGGGCTGGGCCTCTACCAATTGAGCTAGTTCGTTTGTTTCTTCCCCGATGGCGTCGGCGATGGCGGGGCCTGACAGAAATGCCATCACGGCGCTCATTTGCATTTCAGCGGAGCGTTCGCACTCGCAGGAGCTTTCGCGAACGGGGCGGCCCAGATTCGCAAGGAACCCGGACTTCAGGTCTAGCTTAGCGTCAGGAAGCTGACTTGCCCGCATCCCGGGTTTGGCTCCCGGGATATTTGGGATGGAGCCAGTGACAAAATAGACCGAGTCGTAGAGCACTTCCGCAGGCAGTCGTCGTGCTTTGGCATGGGAGAAGTTGATTTCGTCGCCTTCATTCCAACGATTGGACGCAATCGAAAGTTGATAGGTTCGAGAATTGCAAATCTCTGAGATCAGAGTCCTGACATTGAAATCTGATTTGATGAACTGACTGCTCAGGTAGTTGAGCAGTTGCGGGTTAGTCGGAGGATTACCTGCTCTGATATCGTCGAGCGGCTCGATGATGCCGGTTCCGAGTAAGTAGCCCCAGATTCGATTGGCGTAGCTGGTCGCGAAATATTGGTTATCGTCGCTCGTGATCCAGGCGGCGAGGGATTCCCTGCGCGTGGGTTTGTCAGGGATGGTGAAAGTCGCTTTGGCGAGTTTTGCTTCGTAGGGGAAGGCGGGAGGTTGGACTACACCAGTTCGATCATGATTGATCTCACCTTCTTCCTTGTCCGACACGATTTCGTAGAGAGGCTTGGCTCCTTCTACTGCACTACCGCCAATATTCTGTTTGGGGGCATTCTTGGTGTCTCGGGCGAGATCGACCCGGGCAAAGTAGGCTGCAGTTTCGTAGTATTGGTCTTGGGTCCAGCGTTCGAATGGATGGTCGTGGCACTTGTTGCAATTGAATCTCGTGGCGAGAAACAGGTGCGTCGTGTTCTCCATGATTGCATCCGGCTCTCTCAGGACTTTGTAGTAGGACGCAGCTGGGTTTTCTTTGTTCGATCCTGACGCTGCCAGAATCTTATAGGCGAATTCGTCGTAGGGAGTATTGCTTTTGATTTCCTGATGAATCCAGTCGCGGAAACTCTCTGCCCCGGCGGCGCCGAGGAATTTTGAGTTTACCTGGAGCATGTCGCTCCATTTGTTGGTCCAATGATCGACAAATTCGGGTGAACCGATCAGTTCATCGATCAGGGCTGCGCGTCGAGCTTTGGTGGGGCGTTTGTCAGAGAGGAAAGACTTAACCCTGTTTGATGAGGGAGGTAACCCTGTTAGGTCGAGATGGATTCGCCTCACAAATTCTTCGTCGGTGCAGAGTCCGCTCGGTTGAAGTTTTACGCGTTGCCATTTGTCGGCGACCAGTTGGTCAATTTCTCCCCAGCTTTCTGGGGATTTCCAAGTGTAGCCGTCGCGGTCACCCATCACAGTCAGGGTCGTGGCGGCATAGGCACCTTCGTAACGGGCCAGGATAGGGGCTTCGCCTCGGCGAATCGTGGCCATGAGCCCGAAATCATCGTGATCGGCGACTTCGGTGTTCCCCGATTCGATAAATGATTCGAGAGTCACGTCGCGACTTTTTCCGTCTGCCCAATGGGCGATGACGCGAAACTGTTGTTGGGCATTGATGTTCTGAATGACGGGGTTTTTCGGAAAGAGTTCGATCCGGGCGACCTTGGGAGTGTTTTGCTCGAGGCGTGCGCCATTGGCAATCCACTCGCGAACAATGTTGTAGTAGTCCGATCCGATATCGGTGACTGCGCCGCCTTCATGGGGGACGGCTCCGGTGGCTTTCAGCAACATGAGTGAATCATCGGGGGAGGCGTAGTTGACTCGTCGGGCGGTGTGATCATCGCCGAAGGCCCGTACGTCGAAGAGGGGGTCGTAACCCCGCAGGCTGAGTTTGAATCCGTTCTTGCCGTCTTTAGCGCCGTGGCAGGTTCCCATGTTACAGCCCATTCTTGAGATGACAGGATTGACGTGCCTCACAAAATTGGGATCAAACGCATCGCTGATTCCGGAAATTTTGACGTCGGCAGAGGTGGTCATTCCCTGATAGGAGATTTTCAGTTTCGCGGTGCCGTCTCCAGCGGGTTTGATGATTCCACCATTGGAGATATTCAGCACTTCTTTTGATCCTTGGTATTTTGCCAATCGGGTCAGGTCAGCCGTTTCACCTGTGTCGAATGTCGCGGTGACCAGAACTTGCGCGTAAGCTCCCGGTGAATCGATGTTAACGGTGGAAGGTGAGACATTAATCGAGGTGACTTTTCGGCCTTTGGGGAGTTGCTCTTCGAGTTCGTGGGCCTGGCCTTTTGCCAGATTAATTGGCTCGGGTTTGCTTGTCGGCAGAGTAAGCTTGTTACTGATTTCGACGGGCGTGATGACTTTTTTATCCTTCAGTGTTTCAGCATCGAGTAGTCGAACTTTTCCGTCATCGGATCCTGCTGCGATCGTTTTTCCGTCAGGTGAAAATGCCACTGAGAAAGCGGACGTGTCGATGTCCAGAGAGGCGAGGCGTTTGGCTCCTTTCGTGTGGAACGCCTCAAGTTTTTCGTCCGTGTTCTCTGCGGCATTGGTTGAGCGGCGCACGGTTTCGAAGAGCTTCTTTAACTCAGGGGTGATGGTGGCATCGTATTCGGATTGGAAGAGGCTGATTTCGCCTTTTCCATTCAGACTGGAGGCGGCGACGAAGCGATTGCCATCCGCGCGGAAGGCCACGTCCCAGATCCGTCCCTGCATGGCGGGATATTTCCGAATCAAGTTGGCGTTGTCGCCGACTTTGCGGACGGTCTCGCGCTTCATTCGATAGATCTGTGGCACGCCGTCGGATCCGCCGATGAGTATATGATTTTGGGTAGGGTGCCGCTGAACCGAGTTCATGCCGCCCTTGAGCGCTCCCGGGGTGATCGAGGTGAGGTTGTCGACGAAGCGTTCGGTTTTCACCTCAGTGAGCTTCGCTGACATGTCGCGGCCGACGGAGACGAGGTACTTGCCTTCGACCCCCCAATCGGTGGCGAGAACCCAATCATTGTGACCTCCCATGAAGAAGACTTGCTCTCCGTTGCTGGCATTGATCGCTCTAGCTGTGTTGTCTGGCAGGCCAAAAGCAACCATGGTGCCGTCGGGTGACCAACTGGCGCCGTAGGCGGTGTCGTGACCAACGATTTCGGAGAGTTCGAGTTCGTTTTTTTCGAGATCCCAAATTTGAATCTCTCCCATGCGCCCCGGGAGGCCACCTGCTACAGCGAGCTTTTTGCCATCAGGAGAAAAGCTGACCGATTCGATTCGCTCTGAAAGTCCGATCAGTCGGGATTGGAGGCCGGATCCGTCGGCATAGTGGAGCAAGACTTCGTGAAATCCTGAGATCGCGAGCGTCTTCCCGTCCGGCGAATAATCGAGGGATGTGATGACAGGTGGAACGGAATAGAGAGGGGGATTGTCCTGGGTGTAGCGTTGTTTTGCATTCTCCGGAGTATCGTCTTCGGCGCCTTGATTGATCCACTTCGCGATTAGGTTGACCTCGTAGGACGACAGCGGCACATCTTTCGGTGGCATTTCGGGACGTTCTTCTCCCTTTTGTTTCACGACCAACTCCATCAGATAACTGCCTTTGGAGTTTCCGGGGATGACTGCCGTTTCCGTTTCGCCTCCGGCGATAAGGCCGGCGACATCGGTCATGACGTAGTCAGATTTCGCCTTGGCGGGCTGATGACAGCCCTGGCACTTGGCTTGAAGGATGGGTCGAACGTGTTCGTAGTAACCGACGTGTTCGGGAAGGGCATCAGAATCCTTGGCGTGGAGGACTGATACAAAGAGGAGGAGGCAGGCAGGCAGAAATCGATTCATCATACGACAGAAGGGCGATCGGAACTAGGTCCCAACCACGTAGAGAGTAGGTTTCCGGCCACCGTCCAACAATTACGTCTTCACGGGGCGAAAGACGGATCTCACTGCGTAAGATTGCCCATACCGAGACGAGTATTTAGCCGATAGCCACATTTCTGTGGCGACCTCCCCGGAGAATTGGGATGCTCTGACTGGACTAAAACTTCATCTGCACTTTGACCGAGCCGAAGTGAGCTTGTGAGTCTTGGCGGAGGAACTGGCCATCGTAGTCAATGAGCAGGGCCGCGTTTTCGCAGAGATCGATGGAGATTCCGGCTCCGAGTTCGAGCCAGCCTTCGCCAGGGTCGGCTGAGCTTTGGCCGATGCCGAAGACGGTGTTGTTGTTTGCCACGTTGGGAACGAGAGCCGCGGCGACAGTTTGGTCGCGATTGAGGTTTTCACGACCGTAGCCGATTCGCACTTGCGGGCGCATCTGACCGATAGTGCTTTCGACTTTCCAGTTCACCTGATACCCAAGGCGGGTGATGAAGGATTCGAAGTCCTGGCTGGCAAAGGCAGTGTTGTTGGCTGGATCACCAGTCTCGGTGTAGCCGCCGACGGTGCCCTCGGTGTAGCTGACGCCAAAGGTGGGTCCGTGGACGATGCGTCCGCCATCGTGGCCCATGTTGTAACCGATGTTGAAGGCGGCTTGATGAGTCTCGATGTCAGGTGTCCCGTTGACGACTGTCCCCACACCGGTGTTACGACGGACGTCGCTCTCGTATTCGCCGTAGCTGTAAAGAAAGTCGCCCCAGAAGTTGTCCTTGAAGTAGGTGGCATAGATCACGGCGGCATTGCCCTCGACGTCGACGCTTCCGAGTCCACCGTTAACGGTGTTATCATTCCAAAGGTGAGACCAACCGGCTCCGATGGAGAGGTTGTCACTGACAGCGTATTCGAATCCGATATTGGACACTTGAGTATTGGATTGGACACCTGGGGTGGTTGGTCCGAGATCGTCTAGTTCCACTTTGCCGAAGTCGGCTGAGGCGAAGACGGACCAGTTTTTACCCGCGGCGATGGTTCCCGGGGCGAGGTAGGTTCCGGCGGAACGTTCGACCGAGAGAAAGGGCTGATTGTCGTTGATGACAGGGGTTCCGAGCTGGCCGGAGGCGCTGGTGGAACTAGTCCGAGAAGCACCGTTCAGAGAAATAGTGTTGCTGCCGTTGAGCCTGGTTTCCATGCGGTGGTAGCGAGAGGCGGCGATGCTACGTCCACGGTTGGCTGAGAGATCGTTGGAAGCTGTGCTCCCGCCGCCTGGGGGAACGTAGCGGCTGCGGACGCCGAAGAGGCGATTGGAGAAGTCACGTGTGCCGGCATTGGGAAGGCCCGAGGCGATGCCCCCGAGAGCTTGGTTCGTGGGGAGGGCCGAGGTCATCACTTGATTGATGGCGTCCATGTCTTCGTCCGCGGGGGGCATCATGAACATGTGGATGAAGGTTCCGTTGCCGATGTCGTGGGAGAAGGACATTGCGAAGGCCATTGCATTTCCTCCGACGAGTGTGCTAAGGGGGAGAGGATAGGTGCCGGACCCTGAGATCGAACCGCTCGTAAAACCTAGGGGGACGATAAGCGAGGTGCCAGACCACCCAAAGTTCGATCCAGTGTGCGTAGTAGGGAGGTTAAATCCTCTACGATCCCCCCCGAAAGGAGGGGGGGCGGCAGTCATGAGAAAACGCGATACCACAGGTGCGAACCTCGGTCGCGAGGGATCGGGCCCGATGAGTAGGAGGGTAGAGGAGCGGTTGTCGGAGGACGTTAGGGCATCGGCTATACGTTCATTGGTAGGCGGCCCGAGGCCACGTGTGTCGATGAGGCCTGTGTAGTGGAAGGTGGTGTTTCCGGCCGATTGGGAGGCCCAAACATACACGTCGGCCTGCGCGGGACCTGGTAGTGTCAGACCGGCACAGGTTGCCAGGGCGAGTCCAAATCGGACCAGCCGATGTGTCCGCTCCCAAGACGCCTTGTGGCGCCTCCTGCTCATAAAGCCGGGTGCGATTTTTACCGAATGACCCGTTGCGGGGCGGCCTCCGGGGAAAAGATTTCTTACTCGAGAAAGGGCTCTTCGTTTCATGTTGGGTGTCGTGTTCAAGTTTCCTATGGAAACCTGATCGGCGATCATCACATGCGTCATGTGTAGGAGGCTCGGTCCTGAATGTCAAAGATATTTTCCCGGCTCTCCTGCCACGGATTCGTGCGTAGACGGCAGCCACTCGCCCGTTTTTTCCGGCGATTTGCGAAGGCCCTGATCTCCGTCCTACTGATCCACCGGATCAATCTTGATCACGAGCGGCCGGTGATCACTTGCCTTGTCCCAGTCGTCCCAGTGATAAATATGAGAAGCCGGTCGGTCGATCTCAGGGCTGAGCCCTTTGCTGTAGAGGGCAAAGTCGAATCGAGCGTAGGAGTCGGCAAAGGACCAGTGGTGCGTCCAGCGAAATCCGTATTGGTCATGGAGGGTCAAAGAACTTAGGTAGCTGTCTTTGCCAAAGCCGCCCTGGAGAGCCTTCACGGGAGGCTCGATCCGAAGATCGTTGAAATCTCCAGCTACGATCAGATTAGCTCCCGGCTCTTCTTCAAAAATTCGATCAATGTGCTGGCGGGCCAGCCTGGCCTCGTTCAGGCGCATCAATGCCTGATCGGCGCCGGCGAATTCACGTTTTGATTTCAAATGCAGTCCGACGTAGCGGAGTTGATACTCAGGATTGACCTGAATCGTCACATCGAGCACCCCGCGTTGGAGGGGCAGGCGGGTATCGCCAATCGAATAGGAGTAGTCGTCTCGAGAATTGGTCGCGATGAGGGGAAATCGGGAAAGGAGGGCGAGATTGCGATTCCAGCCGCTGGCACTGGTGATGTGTTCAGTGTGAGGGAGGTCGATCCCAGCCGCCTTCAAGCGAGCCTGCAGATCGTCGAGGAATGACTGATCCCCGAGTTCGCAAACGCCGAGGATGTCCGGCTGCATCGCGACGAGCCCTTCAATCACGGCTTTGACCTCTGGCTCAGGCTTAGGAGCGTCCTCCACGATCTCGCCGCTGACTCGGCGTTCCATCGCCAAGTAGTTCTTCAGGTTGTAAAATACCAGGGTAAGCTGTTCTTTGTCAGCACCTTGTGCGATGGCACCCGCGGGGATCCAAGACACAAAAAGGACGACTGCTCCAAGCAATGGAACGGTCGCCCGAAAGCTCATAAAATAGGAGGAAAGACGGAAACTAGTCTTCGATTTTGGCGGAAGTCTTTTCACTGGAATCGTCCCAGTCCTTTTCGCCTTGTTTCTCACCTTCCTTGATTTCCTTTTCGAATTCAGTCTTCGCCTTTTTGAATTCACCCATGCCTTTGCCGACTCCGCGCGCAAGTTCAGGGATCTTCTTGGCACCGAAGAGGAGAAGCACGATCAGAAAGATGACTATCATCTCCTGCATGCCTGGAGCACCGAAAGCTAAAAGGGTCGTATTCACGCCTCAAAAATATGCCTGAGTCCTCCCGTATGCAACGGGTATTTGCGCCCTTGTTCGCGTGGCGGGAACGCGCCAATCCATTTCTGTAACGCTGGCACTTGGCCTTCGGCAGTAACTTGGGTGGGAATTGTATCAATATTTCAGATTCAAAATTGCCGCAATTGGCTTTGTTTTTTGATGCAGAGTCTTTGATATACGTTTAACGCCAGTGACTTTTGACTCAATTGATTGATCCGATTGCTTGCTGTTCTCCGTATCCAATAGCAATCGGTTCCAGACTCCGATTGACTTTTCCAGACATCAATCTTCAATATGGACGAGCGAATCATGATTTCGGACGCCAAAACTATCGACCTATCCGCTGGAGAAGAACTTTCTCCTTTTGCCTTCCTGCGACCGGAACTGGACAGGGTAGAGGCTAAGATTCGGGCGCAGGCTGAGCAGTTTGATCCTGCGGTGGAGCCTTACATTGGTTATATCCTGAATACATCGGGCAAGCGCATTCGACCGGCTCTGACCTTTCTTGCCGGTGGGGCGACTGGCGAAGTCACCGAAGATCACCAGAAACTCGCCGTTATCCTGGAATTGATCCATGTGGCGACACTGGTTCACGACGATATTATTGACGGTGCTGAGATTCGGCGTCAGGCGCCCACTGCCAGCGCCAAGTGGGGCAATGCTCTCAGTGTGCTTCTAGGTGACTGTTTGTTTTCCCACGCTTTGATGCTCTCGAGCGAGTTTGAAGATGCTACAATCGGTCGCAAGGTGGCGATGGCGGCCAATGAAGTCTGCAGTGGTGAGATTATCCAGACTCAGCGCCGCTTCGATATGCAGCTTTCGAAGGCGGATTACTTTGATATCATTCGGAAAAAGACCGCCGCGCTTTTTGCTTCGGCCATGGAACTGGGGGCTCAGCTCAACGGACAGTCTCCGGAAACCTGTGAAACGCTCAAGGATTTCGGTCTTAGCATCGGAACGGCCTACCAGATCTATGATGACTGTATTGATTTGATCGGTGACGAGCAAGAATTTGGAAAAACGCTCCGGACGGACCTGAATAAAGGGAAGCTGACTCTGCCTATTCTGAATCTCCTGGGGAGCGCCAATGACAAGCAACGCGAGAAATTGCACCGACTCCTGATTCAAAAAGAGCCCCTGGACGTTTCAGCGCTGGCCAACATCGCTGACTATGTTGGATCGATTGAAGCGGCGATTGATACTGGTCAGGAAGTGGTAGAAGAGGCTCGAAAGAGTCTTACGATCCTCGACGAAAGTGATCACAAGGAGGCACTTCAGGGCATTGCCGACTTCCTCGACGTCCTTCTCGAAGGCTGCCGACAGTAGTTTGGGGCTGAAATATCAAAAAAAACCCATAATAATCCTGATTATTCGGTCCAGTCGTTGACAAATGGCATGGACCTTGCTTCTCTCACGACGCGGTTACTCAACCCGAAGCGTGTGCTGTTGGTGCAGGATGCTCAACGATTGGCGGCTTCGCAATCCTAATACAAAAACGATAACTAGTTAAAATGGCTAAACTCAAACTTGAATACCTCTGGCTGGACGGCTACGAGCCCGTTGCGAACCTGCGCGGAAAAACAAAAGTGGCAGAAGGTGATCCCGAAAACTTCTCACTCGAAGACTGCGATATGTGGGGATTCGATGGAAGTTCGACTCAGCAAGCTGACGGAAGTGCTTCCGATTGCCTGCTGAAGCCGATCGCGCTTTATCCGGATTCTTCCCGCCTCAACGGCTTCCTCGTCATGTGCGAAGTGATGCTTCCTAATGGTGACGCTCATCCCTCCAATACGCGTGCCACCATTCCTGATGATCCCGGTCTCTGGGTCGGACTTGAACAGGAATACTTCCTGATGCAGGACGGACGTCCTCTCGGCTGGCCTGACATGGGCTATCCAGATCCTCAGGGTGAATACTACTGTGGTGTCGGCAATAAGGGCGTCGGTGATCTCGCTCGCGCTATCGTTGAAGAACACCTCGACCTCTGCCTCGACGCAGGAATCAACCACGAAGGCATCAATGCCGAGGTCGCTAAAGGCCAGTGGGAATTCCAGGTGTTCGGAAAAGGATCAGCTACTGCTTGTGACCAAATTTGGGTCGCTCGTTACATTCTTCAGCGTGTCTGCGAAAAGTATGGCGTCGATGTCGAGTATCACTGCAAACCTTTCCAGGGTGACTGGAACGGTTCCGGTATGCACTGTAACTTCTCTACCGAGCATCTTCGTGATACCGGTGGTAAGGAATACTTCGAGAAGCTCATGAAGCAGTTCGAGAAGAACTGTGAAGAGCACATCGCTGCTTACGGTCCTGACAACCACCTTCGTTTGACTGGTCTCCACGAGACACAGTCGATCGATCAGTTCAGCTATGGATTGTCTGATCGCGGTGCTTCTGTTCGTATGCCGGTCAATTTCATCAAAGATGGGTATAAGGGTTATCTTGAAGATCGTCGTCCTAACTCTCAGGGCGACCCTTACAAGATCGTATCTCGCGTATCGAAGACGATTGCGGAAGTTTCGTAATTCGTCTAAGCACGACAATTTTACTATTGTAAGAAAGCGCAGCGGTCTTCAGACCGCGGCGTTTTTTTGTGTCTGCTACGAAAAACGATTCAGCGTTGATTGGTATTCACCAATTGTCTCGATGAATCGTCGAGCACGAGATGTCTTCGCTTGGCTCGATTGAAGAGTTTTCTGGCTTCGTCAGGTTCCTCGAAGACTTCGACGTAGAGCGAGATGGCGCCATCGTAGGCTTCCGCCTCGTCTGGGTAGTGCTTGATGATCCTGCGATACTCTTCGAGCGCTTCGTCGAAACGGCTTTCATTGACGTAGTAGCGGGGGAGCTTGAGATTCAGAATAGGTTTGCTCAATTTCCCGCCGGGGAAAAAGAGGGCGTCGATCATGGCGGTAAACGGACGGGTTGCGGCGTAGAAGATCGTTTTCCAGAGGCAGATGATCCCCGCGATAAACAGAGGGATAGCCAAAATCAGCAGGGAAAAGTTGAGGTTTTTGTATCCCGTGGTGGCACACCAGAAGGCGACTCCCAAGAATGCGATCCCGAGTATCCAGCGATAGAGGGTGTTTAAGGCATCCTGTAACATGGCTCTTCCACAGCATAAGGGAAAAGGCCTTGGATCGCAGTGCTATTTTGCGAAAATCGGGAACCGGTTTTGCGGGCTTTACTCCGGTCGAAGAAAGCGTTTCGTGGGGCATGAAAAATTGCGGGTTTCTTCTTATACCATGTAGCGAATCAGAAAGGACGAATGGCGGAGTGATTTTCCGGAAAGGCAAGGCGCGAGGAAGGAGTGGTGCGAGCACCATGATTGACGAGCAACACCGTATTTATGGGAAAGCGCCCGGTTCATACCCAAATCGCGAAGCGCTAGAGCCAAAACCTTCAAATTTCCCATTCGTCCTTTCTGTTTTGCGGAGTGGTATTATTCTCATCGCTGGTGTTTTTGTGACGGTCCTTTCTCCGGTTATTGCTGCGGAAAAAGAGGCGGTGCCGACATGGACTGATGTGAAATCGGCAAAGCAAGCGCGCCCAGAATTCGAGCTCCAGGGAGAATATAAAGTCGAGGTCGATGGAACTCGACTTGGCCTGCAAGTGGCGGATGTGGATCAGGGGCAGTTTCACGTGCTGTTTTACCAGGGAGGCCTGCCCGGCGATGGGTGGAATGGGGACGCGATCGAAACTGCTCTCGTTCACCGCGATGATCTGGAGGCAATAATCGAAGGGGTAAAACGCGTGGTGCGAAAGAGCCCAACTCTTGGCAAGAAAGCACCTGAAGGTGCCATGGTCATTTTTGACGGGGAACCAACGGAGCATGTCAAAGGAACGATAGACAAAGGAATCCTCTGGGCTGGTAGCTCAACGACAACTCCAGTGGGTGATTTTCACATGCACGTGGAGTTTCGTTTACCGTATAAACCGAGCCGTCCTCTGAGCAGTCAGGACAGAGGGAACAGCGGGCTATACATTTATGATAACTACGAGATTCAGGTGCTAGACAGCTTCGGGCTCGATTTCGTGACGGAAAACAATGCAGTGCCCACGGAATCACTCAATAGCCAGTGGTGCGGGAGTTTTTACAAAGCGAAGACCCCGGACGTTCCGATGGCGTTTCCACCTCTCGTATGGCAGACCTACGACATTGATTTCACTGCGCCAAAATTTGAGGGTGAGGAAAAGGTCAGCAACGCCCGGGCAACGGTTCGTCACAACGGCGTCTTGATTCACGATGACTACGAGCTGGAAGGCGGCACCGGTAACGGCGGCAAGCGGCCGGAGAAAGAAAAGGGGACTATCCTGTTTCAAGGTCATGGCAACCCTACCGCGTTCCGTAATGTCTGGATGATCCCCGGCGGTGAGTAATCGGTTGTTGATTCCGTCAGGATAGTAGAGTCTGGGCCGGTCGCAGTGACCGAACTCTTGAATATGCCTGAACCGCTTGAATATGATTTCATCTCCGTTGGAGGAGGTGCCGCTGGATACTTTGGTGCGATAGCCTATGCCGAGGCGTCTCCGGGCAGCCGCGTCGCCATTCTGGAGAAATCCGGTGAGGTCTTGAACAAAGTGAAAATTTCAGGAGGAGGGCGATGCAATGTGACCCATGATTGCTTCGATCCGAAGGCTCTGACAACTCGATATCCTCGAGGAGAAAAGAACCTGATTGGCCCGTTTCACCGGTGGGGGGCGGAAGACACCGTCGACTGGTTTACTGCTCACGGGGTTGAGCTGAAAACAGAATCTGATGGGCGCATGTTTCCGACCACCGATCAGTCTCGAACTGTCATCCGATGCCTGTCGCGTTCCGCAGAGGATCTGGGCGTGGAGACTCTTCTCCAATCAGAGGTCGAGAAATTGAGCTCGGTTGAGAGTGGCTGGGAATTGCTGATGGCTAATGGAGACGTGATGAAGAGTCGTGCCGTTCTCCTCGCAACTGGCGGAACCAGAAATAGGGCAGGGGTTAAACTCGCTGGAGAGTTGGGACACGAATTGATTACGGCTGCCCCATCTTTGTTTACTTTCAAAATCTCTGATTCCGTTCTGGGAGGGTTATCCGGCCTTTCGGTCGATGAAGTTGAGGTCAGCGTAGTCGATACGAAGTTGAAGGCGCAGGGGCCTTGTCTCATTACCCACTGGGGGCTGAGCGGTCCGGGTGTGTTGAAGCTTTCTGCGTGGGGGGCCCGGGATCTGGCAGAGTTGGATTACCGTTTTGAAATCGTGGTCAACTGGTGTGCTGGATCCGAGCGAGCCGAAATCGAAGGGGTGCTACAAAAGATGCGTGAGCAATCTCCCAAACGAAGGGTGAAAACGGGAGCAGGCGATATATCGCTGCCCTTACGATTGTGGCAGCGATTGGTCGAGAGGGCTGGGATCGAAGAAGAAACCACTTGGACGAATTTGGCGAAGTCCGAGCGGCTTGCCTTGATGAATTGCCTATGCGCCTGTCGCTTAAAAGTTCAGGGCAAGAGCATGAACAAGGACGAGTTCGTGACTGCAGGCGGCGTTTCACTAAAGGAAGTGAATTTCAAAACGATGGAGAGTCGGATTGCTCCGGGGCTCTATTTTGCCGGCGAAGTGCTGGATATTGACGGCATCACAGGTGGCTTCAATTTTCAGGCTGCCTGGACCACTTCTCGTATTGCCGGTGAGTCGGCTGCCGGAATATAGGAACGAAAAGAGCTCGATCATGAAGAAAATTTCTTGTCCCCGGTGCCACTCAACTGACTTGAGACCGGTTGGCAAGGGCAACACTTTTTATCCGGCGGGCTGTTTTCTCCTACTTGGGTTTCTTTATGCCATGCTTCATCAACTCCAGTCACCGGTTGAGTTTCGTTGTGAATCTTGCTCGAACCATTTC
The DNA here is from genome assembly GCA_963977055.1 of uncultured Verrucomicrobiales bacterium. GTDB lineage: Bacteria > Verrucomicrobiota > Verrucomicrobiia > Verrucomicrobiales > DEV007 > Arctic95D-9. The sequence goes on along the minus strand of CAXBMX010000029.1, from coordinate 50,733 downwards.
GAGCGGCGCACCATCTACGGTCGACTTGGGGCAAGCTTGCTGATTCTGATTCTCTTTGTGCTCGCGACGATGCTTTTGGTTTTTTTGTTTTTGAGGTAGATCGTGAAAAGCGCTTGGTGCCCGGTGGGAAGGTTCCTAGGGGAAGGTGAATGCCTGGTAAGAGATTCTCACGCAGAGCGGGGGAGAAGTAGAGGGCGAAAAGGAAAACGCTGCGTTTATCCCGCCTTTGGCACGATCTGCATTCAGGCTTTGCTAATCAAAAATCGTGCTGCTCGATTAGGGCAGTTTGCGTGAGCCTTCCAACTATGCTCCGAGAATAGCGCTTATTGCAGTGCCATTCCGCCCAAGGGACAGGTCCTTCTTTGCCCATCCTTCTTCGCCAAGGCTACGAAGGACAGGTCGAAGGACAAGGCAGGACTCTTACTCTTACTCTTACTCTTACTCTTACTCTTACTCTTACTCTTACTCGGCTGGGAAAAGGATTAGGAAGAAGATTAAGATTAGGATTAAGAGGGGAAGACAAAAGGACGCCCTGGATTAAATAGAAGTGCCCAAGGGATGCCGTGCGATTCGGACCTGACCCCGTTGGGTGATGGGCTTAACCCGGTTTGGTTTGCCTGCGAACAGCGTTCCTATTTCATTTTATCCTTGTTGGGATCATGAAAGATTCTGATGTCGGCTTCGGTGGTGCCGAGCAGTGCCTGCGCCCGCTTGAGGGCGTAGCGGGTAGAAAGATTGGGGTTCTTGGGGTTGTTGAGGAAGACGTTTTCCCTCCCAATAACTTCAAGCGTTCCTGCGTTTTTCAGGACACGGAAGACTTCTTTGGTGGCACCACTGATAATGACGTGACGGTCTTTACTGCGGAGGAATTGAACCAACTCTTCAAGAGCGACGACGCTAGTGGCATCGAGATGTCGCGCGTTTTTGAGGCGTAGGATGATGATGCGGAGGTCTGGATCGAGAGAAGTCTTTTGGATCTGGGTTCGGAACAGTTCCGATGCGCCGAAAAAGAGATCGCCTTCGACATGAACGATGGATATAGCCGGCATGGGGCGGACTTGTTTTCCGGCTGCTTCTCTCAGCTCACCTTTTTCGGAGAATTCGTATTCGGTCAGGTAAGGTTTGCTGGCTGCGTGCAGATAAAGCATCACGGAAATTCCGACCCCGAGAAAGATGGCCACATTCAAGGGCATCAGCAAAGCTGCGAGGAAGGTGGTGATCAGCACTGCCGCATCGGAAGGGGTCGAATACAGGGAAATCCGGATGTGGTGGCGATTGATCACTGAAGCCGCGATACACATCACGAGGGTGGCGAGGCAGGATTTTGGAACGAGGTCCATGTGGTCACCGAGAAGGAGCAGGCCGGCCACGCAAAGAAGGCCACTGAAGATGCTGGAAAGTTGCGAGACGGCCCCGCTCGCGAAATTGAGGGCAGATCTTGTCAGTGAGCCGGAGGCAGGCATGCCGCCCGCAACCGATGCGACGAGGTTGGCGATGCCGACGCTGAGCATATCTTGATTGACGTCGGGGCGGTCGCCGGCACGGCTCGCGAGGGTCTTGGACATGACCGAGTTTTCGAGAGCGGCGAGAAAGGCGATTGAAAAGGCGAGGCCGATGAGGCGACTGACATCAAAGAAAAAGCCTCGGCGGCTAATCTCTGGGAGATTGGGCGCCAGGTCAGAAATCGAAAATGACTCGAATGTCGCAACAGCCCACTCGGTTTCTTCCAGTTGGGCGCAGTATCGCTGGGCACCGTAGTTCAAGGCCGACATCACGATAAGCGTGATGGCAAAAACTGGCATTTTTTTGAATTTCCGAGAGAGCAGGAACCAGCAAAGAAACGTGACGGCCCCGAGGGCGAGCGGCTGCCACTGGGTGTGACTCACTTCGGCCAGGGTTCCCTGGAGAATGGTGAAAAAGGTCTTGGGTCCGTCGGATAATCCGGATTCGGGAAGTTCGACTCCGAGGACATGCCGAAGTTGGTTCGCGATAATGAGGATTGCGGCTCCAGTGATGTAGCCTACCACGACAGAACGACTAACGTATTGGACCAGTTCTGCGACACGGAAGAGCGCGCCAATGGTTAAAAGGATGCCGACGAAAAGCACCAACATCGGCAGGTATTCGATCCGCATTTTGTCCGAGAACGAGGCAAAGCTGGCGAATAGCATGAACGCCGTTGCGTTGGTCGGACCGAGAATCGTGTGCCTGGAGCCCGCAAAAAGCGGGGCAATGATGGCCGCGACGGCTCCTGACACGATCCCATATTGGATCGGAAGTTCAGCGATAACGGCGTAGGCCATTCCCTGCGGGAAAGCGAGCAAGGCAACATTGAGACCGGAGAGTGCGTCGGTCCGAAGATCAGAGGGCCGGTATTTTTTGAAGCCTCGCCTGATCGGGAACGGATCAATCGAATTGGCCGAGATAAATTCACCGACCTGATGTCCGATTTGTCTAAATAGCCAGCGAAGTCTTCGTTTCATGCAGCGTCCATCTTTTGATGTCCTTCTTTATTAGACAGTGAGGATGGCAGGATGACAAATCCTAATGCTGCTCTTTCTTCTTTCTTCGTAAATTCCCGATGTCTTCCATCATCAGGTAAATGCAGGGGACCAGGAACAGGGTGATGAAGGTGGCGAAGAGAATACCGAAGCTGAGCGACACGGCCATGGGGATGAGAAACCTGGCTTGAACATCCGTTTCGAGGAGCATGGGGGTGAGGCCAGCAAAGGTCGTCAGCGAGGTCAATAGGATGGGGCGAAAACGGGCCGCTCCGGCCTCCCAGGCTGCGTCGTGGAGAGAGTGTCCGGCTGCTCTTTTTCGGTTCACGTATTCCACCAAAACCAGACTGTCGTTCACCACCACTCCGGCGAGCGCGACGATGCCGCACATGCTCATGATGCTGAAGTTGAAATCCATGATGATATGTCCTATCACCGCACCAACGAGCCCGAATGGGATCACGGACATGACAATCAGGGGCTGGACGTAGGAGCGAAGGGGGATCGCCATGAGGACATACATGCCGAGCATTGCGAAGAGGGCTTTGGATCCCATCTCTGCAATCGACTGAGCCTGATCTTTCTGCTCGCCTTCGAAGGTGTAACGGACCCCGGGGAAATCGCGTTCGATTTGCACGAGAGCACCGATCTCTGGCTCTGGCAAAGGCGGCTTGCCCATCCATGCGAGAAATTGGTTTCGGATATTTTCTTTCCACTGTTGTCCGTGTGTTTTTACGGTGCCTCCCGCGGTGATAGCCCGGACCACTTCGGTGGCGTTGGCCCCTTTGGTTTTGTCCACGTCAGCGGTGATTCGGATGGCCCGTTGCTGGTCCGTTCGCTGAATCGTGGCATCGGTCCGACCGTAGGTAGCGGTGGCGACCTGAGAGAAGGGGACTTCGGACCCATCAGGCGTTCGGATCTTGATGTTTTCGAGATCGGCGATCGAAGTCCTTTCACTGCGAGGGTATCTCACGAATACTTTCACTTCATCTTTGCCGCGTTGGAGTCGCTGGATTTCGTCTCCATAAAAGCCGACCCGAACTTGTCTGGCGATGTCCTCGAGACGTAGCCCGAGAATTTTTCCGGCAGGAAGGATTTCGAGTTTCAGTTCACGCTTTCCTTCGATGTCAGTGTCGATGATGTCGATGACTCCGTCGAAGTCGGCCAGCGCCTTTTTGGCAATGTCAGTCGCTTTCCTGAGATCTTCGAGGTTTTCGCCAACCAGTTCCAGGTCGATCGCATTTCCGCCGGCGGCTGACTCGGTCGCGAAGGTGAGCTCGATCGTGCCGGGAACATCGCCGACGAGTTCCCTCCAACGAGAAACGATATCCACGCCAGTGATGCCATTTCTCTTCACTGATGAAGCTAATTCAATCGTCACTTCCCCGAGGTTGCTGCCTTTGGGCGGCCCGCCGCCGCCGCCGAAGCCTTCAACGAGTGGGCGGGTTCCGATGCTGGCCAGCATGTGTCGAATGACCGGTTCTCCTGAAGGCAGGGGGAATTCGTCATTCAGGAGAAACGCTTTTGCTTCGATCGTATGAATGACGTTTTTGGTCTTTTCGTAGGAGACGCCTTCGGCCAGTTTCAGCTTGCAGTTGATGACGTCAGTTTCGACTTCAGGGAAGAAAACAAATTTGATCCAGCCGGAGCTGATCACACCGACGGTGATGATGAGCAGCGAGACAAACCCCGCCAGAACGATGTAGCGGCTTTTGATCGCAGCACGTAACACGGGGCGATAAACTTTATCGATAAAGGTCTCCAGCCCCCGGGAAAATTTCCGCTGAAATCGAAGAATTGCCCCTGGCTCTTTCTCTTCATCTGCAGGCTTCAGGAGGGCCAGGTGTGAGGGCAAAATCAGTTTCGACTGGATCAGTGAAAACAATAAAGTTGGAATAACAATGAGCGGAATGTTAGGCCAGATCTTTCCGCTGACCCCGCTCAATCCCAACATCGGGGTGAAGGCCATCGCCGTGGTGAGGATGCCAAAGATGACAACGATTCCAACCTCGTGGGTGCCTCGCGGTGCTGCATCCCGGGGATGTTCCCCTCGCCGCATTCGACTGTAGACATTTTCACCCACCACGATGGCGTCATCGACCACGATTCCGAGAACAAGAATGAACGCGAAAAGCGAGATCATGTTGATGGAAACACCGGTAAAGGGCATCAGGGCGATAGCTCCCGCGAATGATACTGGAATGCCGATGGCGACAAGCAATGCGAGGCTGGGGCGGAGGAACAGTGTTAGAACCAGCGTGACGAGAATGAGCCCGCCAAGGCCGTTTCGGGCTAGAAGGTCCAGTCGCCCGGACAGGTAAGAGGAGTCATCTTTCCAAATCTTCAGAGAGACGCCGTGGGGGACCGTTTGGGGGGCGACTTCCTTGATATATTCTTTGACCGTGTTGGCGATTTTGATGGTGTCTTCGTTTCCGACTCGAAAAACGTTGATGAGGATCGTGGGCTTGCCGTCGAAACGGGTATCGATCGGATCTTCTTCAAATCCGTCCCGGATCGTGGCGATTTCACCGAGATTGACGGTCGATCCGTCAGGGCGGGTGATCACAGGAATCGGCCGAAATTCGTCAGCGGTGTAGCGCCGCGCTTCGGTTCGCAGGAGCACTTCGCCACCGTCGGTGCGAACCGAACCACCAGGTAGGTCGAGCGACGCGACCCGGACGGCATGAGCGACTTGATCGAAGTTGATCCCATATTGGCGCAAGGTCTGCTCGGGAACCTCGATCGAAATTTCGAAATCTCGCACTCCGCCAAGAGTCGCTTGAGTGACCTGCTGCTCGCCATCTTTGTAGGTGAGTAGACCGGTGCGGACTTTTTCGGCGATCGATCGGAGCGCTTTTTCGGACTGTCGAGACTCAATGCCCGTGTCCGTGCCAGTGTCCATCGATACGGCAATGCTCATGACCTGAGCCTTGATCAAGATCTCCTGCAGGATGGGCTCCTCCGCTTGTTCAGATAAGTTCTGAATCGCATCGATGCGCGATTTGACGTCATCCATCACATTTCGAACGCTGTAGCCGTTGGCAACCTCCACCGTAAGAGATCCGGCACTTTGGTTGGCTGACGAACGGATCACGTCGATGCCATCGACATCTTGAATTGCTTCTTCGATCGGGATGATGATGCCCTTCTCCACTTCCGTCGGAGTCGCATTGGGGAAGGGGACGGCGATGCTGATGGCATCGACTGAAATCTCAGGAAAGATCTCCTTCTTGATTTTGGGCCAGGTCCCAAATCCGATCACCACGATCAGGAGCATGAGAAAGTTTGCCGCTACGTGATTGCGACTGAACCAATAGATGATTCCGCTGTCTTTGTAATCGCTCACGGTTTGCTGGTGATGGTTGAGTGAGAAGGATCGAGGAATCGAATCAGTTCTTCAGGGTCAGCGATTTTTGGGACAACAGGAAGGCCCTCTCTGACGTCCGGGACTTCAGTGAGGCAGATCTTGTCTCCTTTTTGAAAGCTGCCCCGGACAAAGACGGTGTTCTGTTCCCGGTGCAGGATATCAACTTCGCGGAAGCGGATAGTGTTGGCCTGATCGACGGTGACGACGTGGAATTGATTCTCTTCGAGGTCAATAAAGGAGCTGAACGGGACGGCGATCACATTTTTAACTTCGCGACCGGCGATGGAGGCTTCAATAAAGAGTCCCGGACGGATGTCGACGAGAGTTTCGTTAGAGTTGTTCGAATCCTTTTCAGGAGATCCAATCGCTGCGACGACGTAAAGTGAGCGGGTCTGTCTATCGATTTCTCCTTCACTGCGAATGATGTCAGCACTCCAGAGTTGAGCCTTGCCGCTCACGGTGGTCCGAATTCTGGCCTTCCCACTGGGCCGTCCTTTGTCATCGTGTTTGAGAAAAGCGAGTTCGTCTACGGAGATAGGCAGGCGCACTTCGTAGGGGCCAGTTTCGAACATCTCCGCAATCGGTGCACCCGGAGTGAGGTAGCTTCCTACTTCGGTAAAGGTACTCGAAATAATGGCGTTAAAAGGCGCTTTGATGACGGTTCGTTCGACGTCCTTGTCAGCTTTTTCTTTGGCGGCTTCTGCGGATTCGACCCGCGCCCTGGCGCTGGCTAATTGCGGCTCTCTTCTCATCAACACGGATGCTTCGCCTCCTTTTCCTTGAGTGACCCAGTCGCGTTTGGCTTGTGTTGCTCTAGCCATCTCGCTGGCGAGGGCAGATTTGGCATCGGCCAGGGTTGCTTTCGATTGTGCGAGGATCGCCAGGTAATCTGTTGGATCGAGTTCGATCAGGACGTCGCCCTCGGTGACTTCTTTCCCAATTTCAAATATCCGGGAAACTTTCTCAACCCGTCCAGGCACTTCGGCGGCGAGAGTGGTGCGACGTGACGATTCCACGATTCCCTGGGAAGGAATGTCGAATGACAGATCGCGAGGGTTGATCGGGAGAAACTTCACGACCTGTTCCTGTGCTACCTGATCGGACTTTGGTGCCTCAGGTCTGGTGATCCAGAGAAGCGCGCACACGGCAAAGCCGGCGAGCAGTATGCCGATGCCAAGTAAGAATTTGAAGGTGCGTTTCATGACTGGGAATCCTTTTCTCCGCCAGGAGATTCGTAGGGGCGGAAACTGCCGCCGAGAGCTAGGTAGAGATCGACTCGATTGTCGAGTAAGAGGCGGCGAACTGAGAGCAATTGTGAACGCGTAGTGAAGGCTCGCTCCTGTGAGCTGAGAACGGTCAGGATATCACCGGTGCCGTTTTCGAATTCTTCCCGGGCTCTTTTGTAGGCTTGGCCGGTGAGGCGGGAGGCGTCATCGAGATTTTTGACGCGATTGGACAAATATTTCTCCGCGGCGAGAGCGTTTTCGACTTCGGAGAAAGCCGTCAGAGCGGACTGCTCAAATTCGGTGGCGGCGAGTTGCAGTTCGGCATCACGTCTTGAAATGTTGGCCTTGAGCCGTCCACCCTGGAGGATGGGTTGAGCGAGGTTGCCGGCAATACTCCAGATACTAAAGCTGCCATCGAGAATGTTGCTGATATCGTCGCTGCTGGATCCGTAGCTGCCGGTTAGACTAATCGCAGGGAGGAGTGATTTTTTTGCCTCGAGGAGGCTCTTGTCAGCCGCCGCGATTCGTCTTTCGGCTGCGGCCAGGTCGGGACGGCGATCGAGAAGGGTGGCCGGAAGGTCGGCCGGGACCGAGCCCGGTAGCCCGGGGAGGCGGGCGCTTTTTCCCGAACGCCCGGCAGGGTATTTGCCTGCGAGTACTTCGAGCTGGCGTGAGGTTCTTTCCGCCAGTTCCAGTTGGGTATTCAAATTTCCGCGGGCCCGGGCGACGTCAGCTTCGGCGAGCAGCAGCTCTGAGGCAAAGTTGCGTCCGTTTTCCTCGATTCCGGCTTCGAAGCGGTCGCGTAGGAGCGATTCCGTCTCGGAAAAGGTTTTGATGGTGAACCGGGTCAGTTCGGCTTGATCCTTGGCTTCGGCCAGGGCAAACCAGGATTTGGCGGCTTGTCCGGCGAGAGAAAGTTCGGCGGTGGCGCGGTCGAATTCAGATGCTTCAAATACGGCCACAGCAGAGGATTCGGCCGCGCGGATTCGACCCCATAGATCGATCTCCCATCGCATGTCGAGAGCGAGACCGAACTGATTGTTACGGCTGGAAAGAACTGATCCGCCCGGTGCACCTGGTATGGGAAATCCGATGAAATTCTGGAGGCTACGCTGACTTGAAAAACCTCCGTTGATTTGTGGGTAGAGATCCGCCCCGGCGATGCGAGCGTTTGCCGCTGCGATCTCCATGCGCGACTGGGCCGCCTTGAGGTCTTTGTTATTCGCGATCACCAAATTGACGAATGAGGTCAGGTTGGGTTCTTCGAAATTCTCAACCCAAAAACGGTCAGCGGTGTGGGTCGGTCGAAAATTCGGTCCCGCGACCCAGTGGGCCGGCGCCTTGACCGAAGCAAAGTGTTTGGAATCGCCGGGGGATTTGGATTGGCAACTGCTGAGTGCGAACAGAGCAACCAGGGCGGAAATGACCGTTCCTGTTTTCTTGAGCTTTGCCGGAGTCGCTGCTGGGGAGGTCTGCGTTCCTGCGCGCAATCCGGCGGCAGTGAATTCAATGAGTCGTCTCAAGGTGTCTTCGGGGTCAGATGCTTTGACTCTGCCTTCCGAGTAAAGGGCGACTCGGTCTTCGTGGGTCAGGGCATACACCATCGTTCCGAAGGAAAAATGCATCCGCCAGAAGATGTCCGCTTCGTTCAGATTGGGAAGTGCCTTTTGCGTGGCTGCCATGAACCGACTGATCATTACCTTGAGCAAGTCGACCAGCGTGTCAGAAAAATTATCGGCCGGCTCAGAAAGACAGCGACCTGCCAGCTTTAGAAAAACAGATGAACGATGGCCTGTTTGCTTGAGCTGATCGACGACAGGACGGTGCAGTGCCTCAAGAATTTCTTCGAGAGGAACCGGTTCAGAGCCGTGGTTGAGTTCAGCTTGGTCCAAAAGACGGAGTCGTTCGCGATTAATGGGGGCAATGACACGGGTGAGCACTTCTGCGATGAGCGCTTCCTTCGAGCCGAAATGATAGTTCACCGCCGCGATATTGACCCCGGCTTCAGTGGTGATACGTCGCAGCGACACATCGCGGAACCCGTGATCCGAAAATTGGGTTTCCGCCGTATCGAGGATACGGTCTCGTGTTTCTAACTGACTGGTGGTGGCCTTGCTCATCGCGAGTGGACTGGTGTCGTGCGAAACGACTGTTTAAAACGATCGTTTGAATCTTGCAAGTGAAGATTTCGACAGAACACAAAAAAGAGGCCGCTTTAACGGCCTCTTTCAGAAGGTTAGAAGTAGATGGAATGGGCCCGGTGGGCGAACGTAGCCCCGCGGAATTACGGAGTGACTTCCTCAAGCTTAGGAGGCTCGATATTCATGATTTTGTCATGAATGATGAGAATTTCTTTCGATTTCTCAAAGAACGCGGTCACGTCTTCGGCGCTCTTTTCATTGGAATCGATGATGGCGTCCAGTTCCGATAGATACTGGTGCATGTTGAGAGACACACTCGACATCTGGCGCTGAGCGGAGGCGTAGGCCGTGTCGACGGCCGTCTGTGCCTCGACCAGCGCCGAACGGCGGCCCTGGCTCTCAAAGAACTGATTGCGACCTTCTTTGAATTCCTTGTTTTTGAAGATTCGCTGCCCCAGCGGTGTCGTCTCGAGGGGGTCGACCGCATCGCCGGGCAAGGTGGACAACTGCTGGGTGAAGTAGCGATTCAGTTCCCGGAATTCATTGAGAGGCTTTTTGTATTGTTCATGCAGGACGACGAGCCCGTTGACGACGCTGGAGAGACGGGAGGCTTCCTCCTGACTGAGTTCCTGTCCGTCGCGAAGTCGGCCCTCCATGTCGCCGATGTAGGCCAGGGTTTTCCGGCTGTCGTAGACGATGTCGTTCATTTGCGCGTAGGTGCTCTGCAGCTGATCCTTGTGTTGCTCCTTGAGCGTCTCGACCTGGACAGACCACTCTTCCTTGAGCCGTTCGGATTCCGCCTGCTTGTCAGCGAGGAGGGATGAAAGCTCAGCGTTCTTGTTTTCCAGTGTGCTGACTCGGGAGGTGAAGGACTGGAGCTGCTGATCCAGGGTCAACATTTTGGACTGCTCGTCGCTCCACAGCTTGCCCATAAACACTGCCGTTCCCACCGCGACGAGAAGCAGAATTGCCAGAAGAATAATGATAACCGTTTTGCCCTTCCCGGAACGGCTGTAGCCGTATTCCTCCAGGGTTTGCTCAGGATTGTAGTCTTCGCTCATGATGATTTTACCTTAGTGGTGTTTTGGTGGATTTCTACCCCCTTAACTATTTTCGTCGCTTGTTTTACGGAGCTATGCCTATCGTTCTTTCACTATGGCGCAAAAAGGCACGGAATTAAGAGCGGCTTTCCTTGATTCGGTTCGACCGGATCAGGCGTTTCAGCTCTTATTCGATCATCTCCCTGGAGTTCTGTTTTTTGCGAAAGACCGGGATGGTCGCCTCCTCGTGGCAAATCAAGCCCTGCTCGATCTCTATGGGTATCCGGATGGCGATTCCTTCTGGGGAGTTACCGATTTTGACATACTGCCAAGAAGTCTGGCCGAGAAATTCCGCGAGGATGATCGGAAGGTCTTGGCGACAGGGGAGCCTATGCTGGAGATCGTGGAGTTATTCATCAGTCGTCATGGAATTCCCGCCTGGTTCTTGACCAACAAGATTCCCGTTCGCTCGCGCGATGGGGAAATTATCGGAGTCATGGGAACGATTCAGGACTACGACAAACAGCGGGCGCTGTTGCCGGTCGACTCGGATATTCTGCCGGCCTTGAATCATATCGGAGCCAATTTTAATCGAGAGATTCCCATTCCGAGCTTGTCGAAAATGTGCGGCCTCTCAGTGAGGCAGTTCGAGCGGAAATTCAAAGAGCATCTCAAGATGCCGCCTCAGCAATACATCATCAAAATGCGGGTGCACGCCGCCTGCGATGAATTGCGCCGGACCCGCAAATCCATCGCCGACATCGCGACCGATTTGGGGTTCTATGATCAGGCCGCCTTCTCGAGGCAGTTTCGAAAACACATGGGTCTGACACCGCTTTATTACCGGAAGGAATATCGCTGAGGGTGCGGTGGTTTTCTGCGGTAAAAGGGGAGGGGTGTCCAGGCGGGTTTGTGATCAACGAACCCCAAGCCGTGCCACAACCGTTTGGTAAAGGTAGGGCGTGGCCTCCGGACGGGGTGGCCAGACTCTACTTTCCCCTTCGCGTGCCAGTCGTTCGGCGCCGAATTCTTGATTCTGTTTCAAGCTCGCATTTCCTAATGTGGATCGGCTAGACTATGTAGTAGTTCCAAAATAATATGAAAACTTATCCCAAAACATTCTCTCATATCGGGTTATCGGTCCCGAATCTCGAAGACGCAGTCAAGTTCTATGAAGATGTCATGGGCTGGTATACGATCATGAAGCCTACCGTGGTAAAGGAGGAGTCAGATACGGCTATTGGGAAAATGTGTATCGATGTTTTTGGGGAAGGTTGGGGGTCATTCAAGATTGCCCATATTTCGACTGGCGATAAAATCGGAATCGAAATGTTTGAATTTCAGAACAGCCAAACGCCTGAAGAATTCGAGTATTGGAAAACTGGAACATTTCATTTCTGTGTGCAGGATCCCAATATCGAAGCCCTTGTTGAGAAGGTGGTCGCCCATGGAGGAAAACAAAGGATGCCGATCCGGGAATACTATCCAAACGAAAAGCCTTACAAGATGGTTTACGTCGAGGATCCGTTTGGCCTGGTATTTGAGATCTATACGCACAGCTACGAGATGACCTATTCTCAGGGCGCATACTAAGGTTAACAAGGCGGCGTTGAGTCAGCGCCTACCCGCCCCAAGGCAAATAGATTTTTGTGGTTTCACCCATCAATCCAAGAGTCAGGGGGTGCTATCGGTTCAGCGCAGGATGACTCAGAGATTCACTCAAAAAATACGATGCCCGTATCAAGTATTACCCAAGTCATCCTTCGCTTGTTTGCGTTGCACTGGTTTTTGGCCGGAATCATTCCTTTGGCTTCTTTGATGCTTTTCGTTGGAGATCTGAATGGGTATTTCTCATTTATTCCGCCAATCACTCAAGTTGTTGTCGGAGTTGGGTTCTGGTTTCTAGCTCCAGCGATTTCCCGACTGGTCGCTAGGAAGAATGACCCAAAAATCTCTCTCGAAGGCGTGACCGAAGAGCAACTATTCGCCACTGCTTTTATCAGCCTTGGCTTATACTTTTCGCTTAAGTCTTTCAGCTCTGTGTTCAATTGGCTTCATTTCTTCGTAGTAAAAGAATCCCCGGATTACGGATTTCACCAAGAGTTGGAACCTTCCTACTACGATTTCACCGAACAGGGCCTGACCCTGGCTGCAGGTCTATATTTGATTCTTTCGGCCAAAGGTTGGGCAGCGAAACTTTCCCGAAGCCGAAAGAGTGAGCAAGGCACTGATGCCGACGCCTGACGCTTCGATCTCAATGGGTTGTGATCTTCAACATCAGTCCAGATTCAGGATCGCTCTGGGTCAGGCGTGAGAGCCATATGGCATCGAACTCAGAAAAATCAGCACTTTCCCACTGTGGTTAGAGGAAGAGTCATGAATGGATGTCCTTGAAAGCTATCATTCCCCTTCATGGGAATAGAACGCTGACGATCGCTCTGCAACGAAGCTTGATGAAGATCATTCTGATTTCGGAAGATGAGCTGCAGTCGAAATGTCTTTTCTGCCTCCTGACATTGTTCTACTGTTTGGCAGCGCTATCCATTGGAGTTGAGAACACTTCAATGTTCAGTTCGATAGCCCTATTGCGATGCCAGCCTGTGAGTTAAAACCTGAAGACAAGAAGAAGTTCGTTGGTGAAGTGGGGCAACGCCTCGTTCGTGAGCATGGGAAGAAGAATTACTATCGTCCTGTGGAAATACGAAAGGCTGCTCTCGATGGGGGGTATCAACCGGATATTGTTTGTTGGGCCTATTGCCTGTTTGCATCACCCGGGGATTTTGCTGCGATTCACGAAGCGGCAGGCGAAATTTGCGATTATGTGGCGATGAAGTCAGAGGTCTTATCCGATCTTGCGAGCGGAGGTTCTTTCATGGACATTGATATCGATCTCTCTTGGCTGGAATGGCCTGACATTGATGTGTCAATTCTCTTCGATTGGTTCGATTTCCCTTAGCGCCTTTGAAACTAGCCATGAATTTGAACCTCAAGACTTCAATGATCGACCGCTTGCGGTTGAGTTCGATCCTGGATGGGATTTCTTATCTGATTCTTCTCGGGATCGCGATGCCGCTGAATTACCTGGCCGACCTGCCGATGGCGGTTCGCATCGTGGGATCGATTCATGGCTTTTTGTTTGTCGCGTTGTGTCTATTCCTTTTCCTTTCCTTAGTGACGCGACGACTTTCTTTTGGCTGGTGTGTGATTGTTTTCCTGTGTGCCCTGATGCCGCTTGCGCCATTTCTATTGGATCGCAGATTGAAAGCGGCCGCGTCGGCGAGATAGAGCCCGTTCGTGGGAAAGGGCTCAGAGGGAATTGAGGAATGCCAACAATGCATCGCGATCAGCTTTTGGCAATCCACGGTAGAAATAGGCCGAGGCTTCGGCTTCGCCGCCGTGCCATAGGATAGCTTCTTCGAGGCTGCGAGCTCTGCCGTCGTGTAGGAAAAAGGTGTTTCCGTTGACTGCTTCGGTCAGGCCGATCCCCCATAGTGGAGGGGTTCGCCATTCGTGTCCCCGTGCTTCGAAATCAGGACAGTGATCCGAAAGCGCCTCGCCCATGTCATGGAGCAGTAGGTCGGTGTAGGGGCGAATGGTTTGGTTGGCCAGCTCCGGAACTTCCGAATAGTCGGGAGCGGTTTTCATGGTAGGGAGATGGCAGGCACTGCACTGCGCTGATTCGAAAAGGGCTTTTCCTTTTACGACAATGGGATCTTCCCAGTTGCGTCGGGCCGGAGGTGCGAGGGTTTGTTGGTAGCGGACGACCCGATCTAGAATTTGATCACTGAGTTCGGGATACTCGCCAAGAAGGAGCTTATCGAGTTGCTCGAATTGTGAATCGGTTAGGTCTTCTCGGGGGTGAATGCGGGACGTGATCCCGATGTCGCTGAGGAAGGCGCTAGCCGTCTGCTGGCGCAGGTCGGTCTGATTGGCTTTCCATCCAAAGCGCCCTAGTTCGTATTGTTTGCGTTCGGCATTCCAGGCCCGATTGGGTCGCCCTGATATTCCATCGCCATCTTCGTCATCGGGATCAGAGTGGGCGAGGATTTCGGATTCGGCGACCGCCTCGAGAAGGCCGAGCCCATGCACCGGTGGCGCGAGTCGGGGGCTGATCATGAGATCGGTCTCGGGAGCAGAATACGATTTCGAAGGAATGAGTTGGTAGACTGGACTCCGAAGGGTGTAGGTGGATCCGTCTGCAAACTTACCTTCGATTTCCTGGTAGTTGATCGAGACAGTGCCTTCCGGTTGGGCGCCGGGAATGGCGAGGACTCCGAGTTGCCCTCCGTAGATCGGATGGGGGACCGGGGGAGAGTGGACCGTGACATTACCTTTCTGGACCTTCTCCCCGGGAACACTGAGACGAAAAAGTAGCCCAGAGCTTCCATTTTCGCGGGGGAGGGAACCACGGCCGTCACGGACGTGGCAGCCCGAACAGGAATGAGCGTTGAAGAGGGGGCCCAGTCCGTCACGAGCAGCAGGTGAGGCCGGTGCGACGACCCAGTTTTTGTTAAAGAAAGAATTTCCGACGACGTGGGCTCTGCGGTTTTCCCGTGAGATGTTGGCGAGGGGAAGCGAGAAGGCGTTTTGGCCGTTTTGGACCACGGTGGTCGTGCCACCGCTCAGTTCTTCGCCGGGTTCCGCCGAGGGCGGGGACGCGATCGCCCTTGGGCCTCCGATCAGGAAAAGCAATGCGGCTAGGGAACGGGGGCTCATGGAGGGAGTTTCTACCACGAAGCACCGCCTAGCTATCTCAAAAACTCACTGAGATGCCAACGCCGCCATAGAAGAAGTCCTTGAGCTGTGCGTCGTCGGCGAAGTTGGTGGAATCGGGATCGATCGCAAGGGTTTGTGCGATGTAAGCTTCGAGGGCGACATTCTCGGCGATTTGGTAAACGGCGGCGAGCTGGAGCGCGAGATGGTTGGCTCCGGAATGCCCGTCAGCGATGTAGCCATCATTGAAACCAAAGACGAGGGCCGGTGCCAGAATCAGTTGATCACAAACCAGAAACTCTTTTCCTAAGGAAGCCTCAAAGAAGGAGCCTTCGGCACTGAGGGAGTAATACCAATCGAGAGAAGGGGTCAGACCAAACAACAAATCAGGTGCGGCGAGGCTGGCTCCGATTTCATTGTCTTCGGCATGGTCGGACTGGAAGCGCAGATGCGTGTAACTGACGTAGGCTTCCAGGCCAAAGAGATCGAAGCCGTATTCGACGAAATAGTTCTGCTCCTGATAATCTGCTCCCTTGCTGTTGGCGAGCCAGGCTCCGAAGAGGAAACCTCCGTATTCGGCTTCGAGCGTGAAACTGGACAGGCCTTCGCCGGAAAGCATGTCGCGTCCTTCCGCTGCATAGCGGCTATCCCACGCGGCGAAGGCGAAGATCGCAAGTTCAGGTCCAGACTCTTCCAGAACATCTTTGGCAGGTGACGTTTCGATCACTTCGCCCGATTGAAGAGAGGGCAAAAGAAAAAGGCTGGCAATGGCGGCAAATAGTTTCATTAAAATGTGATGTGTCCTTATTTTTATGATACAGCCCGTTTTTTATTATAAATATAAGATGATGGTTAAGTAAAGTGAAATTTTCTACCCATTTGATTCTTCCATCACTGGTTCCTGCATTTGGGTTCGCTTCTGTCTAATTTGATTCACGATCAGGCCCTCACTCGGACTGAACATCCACGCTAGAAAGAAAAGTAGACCAGCGGCGAAGGCGATCATTCCGGAGGTGGTGGTGGCGTCGAAACCAAACCAGCCCGGCACGACGATGGCGGAGACATGTCCGATCAGAGCAGAGGCGGCGGCGGTGCCAGAAGCGATCCAGAGCATCGCCGGTAGGCTTCGGGTCAGTAGTAGGGCCGTGGCCGGAGGAACGATTAACATCGCGATGACGATAATACTGCCAACCGATTCAAAGGCGGCGACCGTGGTAATGGCGACCATGGTCATGAGAAGGTAGTGAAGAAACTGAGAGGAGAAGCCGAGGGTGTTGGCGAGATCTGGATCGAAGGCGCTGAGCTTGAGTTCTTTAAAAAGGGAGAGGACGATGATGAGGTTGGCTATCAGGACGACTCCATTGACTAGCGCCGCCCGGGGAATGGCAAAGCCGCCAAAGTGAACCTCATCGAGCGGGGTCAGTTCGATCGCGCCGTAGAGGACGCAGCCGGGATCGAGGTCAACGTGGTCAGCGGCCTGACGAATCAGGATGAGGCCAACCGCAAAGAGGGTCGTGAAAACGATGCCCATGGCTGCGCCTCGGTCGACGTTTCCCAGTTTACTGATCCACTGAGTAAATAGGGCGGTCAAGACTCCGGCCGTGGCGGCCCCGATGAACATGGGGACACTGGCTCTAGTGCCAGTGATGAGAAACGCGATCGCTAGTCCGGGGAGGACGGCATGGCTGATGGCGTCACCCATCATGCTCATTTTTCGGAGCACGAGAAAGCAACCCGGCAAGGCGCAGGCAACGGCACAAAGTGCACCGACCACAACGATCCAAGTATCGAATGAAGTCCAGTTCATGCTTCCGCCCGGGGTTCGGTTTGGATGGGGTGTGGGCTCGGTGGAACCGGTAGGACGATATCCCGACTGTCGAGATCGGCTTCCAGTTCGCTGACGAGATCGGCGCCGAGAATGTGCTCTACCATATCGGCATCGCGATCGACGTGACTGGGTGCGATATCGGCGTAGTTGATAAGGTAGGATTCCCACAGGCGGTGGTTTCGGGTGACTCGCGCTGCTTCGCCAAATCCCGGCTCAGAGAGACGAATCATCCCGGGGACTGCAGGTTCGAGGTGGTCTTCGCGACGAGCCACACGGAGGATTTTACCAAGCTGGTGTGGCGTCCAAGTGCGCATGCCTTGTAGCGCATCCATTGGCAGGGGGATGTTTCGAGTTTCATCGTCACTGGCCATCGATTCCAGGATTTCGTAGGCTGCCCGGAGGAGGTGCTGTCGATCGACTTTTCGCCGAAGGCGACCTTGGCGGACGAGTCGTGGAATGACGCCTCGAGCCGGAGCAAAAAGCATGCTAATCAGGAAAAGGGCAGCGGCGACAAGAACGATCACGGCTCCGGCTGGTAACTGAGGGGTCAGGGCACTGATCGAAGCTCCGAGCCAACCACTGATCCCGCCAATCCCTGCCGAGAGGAAGAGCATGGGAACTAGATTATTGGTCCAGAACCTAGCGGCCGTCGGCGGGGTGATGAGAAAAGCGATCACGAGAATCAAACCAACCGCCTGCAGGCCAATCACGGTGACGGCAGTGACCAGCCCTAACAAAGCCATGTCGAGCATCAGGGTGGGCCATCCTTGCGAAGCGGCGAATCCATCGTCGAAGCAAAGCAGCAGAAACTCTTTGGTGAGAGCCAGAGAAACAAGGGAAGCGACTCCCGCGACAACAGCAATGAGGATAAAATCGGAGTGCACCATCGAAGCAGTCTTTCCGTAGATGAATGACTCAAGGCCAGCCGCACTCGCACCGGGGATGTTTTGCACCATTTGCAGACTGGCCACACCGATTCCGAAGAAGACACTGAGAACGAATCCCATCGCGACATCGTCGCGAAGTCGGGTCGTGTTGCGGATCAACAGCATCGTAACAATTCCGGCGACGCCTGAGATGGTGGCTCCGAGAAGGAGTCCTGGGAGCGACTTGCCGGTTCCCCCCAGGCTCACCATGACGGCAAACGCAATCGCTACACCAGGGAGAGTGGCATGCGAAAGGGCATCACCCATGAGGGATCTTTTGCGGAGCAGCAGGAAGGCTCCGACCAGACCTGCGGCGATACCGAGCAGGCTGGTGCTCAACACCACGAGGCGGGTGTTGTAGGTTTGAAGTGTCAGCACTTCGAGAATGTCAGACCAGGGTGGCATCAGTCGATCGAATGGCCCAGCGCTTCGGCGGCTTTTTCCAGGAGGTTGAGTTTGCCTCCGTAGGTTTTTTGAAGATTTTCCCGGGTGAAGGTTTCCTCAGCAGGACCGGAGGCGACCACCCGCATGTTCAGCAGTACGAGCCAGTCAAAATACGTCGTGACGGTGGCGAGATCGTGGTGAACGACGAGACAGGTTTTTCCCTGAGCACTGAGGGTTCGCAGTAGCTTGACGATGGCTTGCTCTGTCGCGGCATCGACCGCCGCGAAGGGTTCATCCATCAGATAAAGGTCTGCGTCTTGCATGAGCGCCCGAGCGAGGAAGACACGCTGCTGTTGGCCGCCTGAGAGTTGGCTGATCTGACGGTCGGCGAGGTGGGCGATTCCGACCTGATCGAGAGCGTTCCGGGCACGCTCAGTCTCCGCCTTGTTGACACGTCGGAACCATCCCAGTCGGCGGTAGGCTCCCATCGCGACAACATCGAGGGCACTGACGGGGAAATCCCAGTCGACACTTTCCCTCTGGGGGACATAGGCGACGCGATGGCGGGCTTTTCGGTAGGGTTTTCCGTAGATGTGAGCCCAGCCGGAGGTCTTGGGAATGAGGTCGAGGCAGGCTTTCAGCAAAGTGCTTTTCCCTGCGCCATTGGGCCCAACGATGCCGACCAGCTTGCCTTCGGGAATATTGAGCTCGATATCCCAGAGAACGGGCTTGCGATGATAGGCAACGGTGAGGTCGTGAATCGCGAGAGGCACCTCGGGAGGGTGCTCCGGCCTCGGCTCAGTATTCTTTGGAGGAAAAGAGGATTGGGTGTTGAGAGATTCGGTGTGCATGTGTTCCGCCCGTCAGTGAGAATTGGGTTTCAATTTTCCGTTAAGTCCTTTTTCTGGGGCATCACCACCAAGCGCTCTGGTGATGATGGTGACGTTGTGATCAATCATGCCGATGTAGGTGCCTTCGTAGGTGCCGGCTGGACCCATCGCATCGGAAAAGAGTTCACCGCCAACGACGATCTGATGATCGATGGCGTTGGCCCCTTCGACGAGGGCACGAACGTTTTTGTCCGAAACGGAACTTTCGACAAAGACAGCGGGGATTTTTTTATCCACGAGGAAGGTGACGAGATCCTCGATGTCTTTGACTCCTGCCTCCGATTCAGTGCTGAGCCCCTGGATGCCCTTCACTTCGAGCCCATAGGCGCGGGCCATGTAATTAAAGGCGTCGTGGGCAGTCACGAGAACCTGTTGTGCCACGGGGATAGTAGAGATGCTCTTTTTGGCATAGGCATCGAGAGCCTCCAGTTTTTCGATGTAGGAAGAGGCATTTGACTGATAGGTGGCCGCATTGGTCGAATCATATTCGGAAAGGGCTTTCGTAACGACGTTGACTGCTTTGATCCATCCCTGAACATCCATCCAGACATGGGGATCTTCGTGGCTTTCTTCATCGGTCAGGATGTAGTCGGACAGGGTGAGTATCTCTTCGGTAACGGCGTAGACTGGTTTGCCCGTGCGGGCAAGGCGAACGAGGACGTCGCCCATTTTGCCTTCCAACATGAGACCATTGTAAAAGACGACGTCAGCGGCTTGGAGCGCTTTGACGTCAGTGCTGGTTGGCTTGTAGAGATGGGGGTCGACGCCTTCGCCAATGATTCCTTTTACTTGCACGGAATCTCCAGCGACCTCGCGAACGATGTCAGCAATCATGCCGATAGTGGCGGCAACGGTATAGGGGCCTTCGGATTCTGACGGCGCTTTCTCGCCACACGAAGAGAGAAAGAGGGCAAGAGGAGCAAGCAGCAAAAAAAGACGGTGCAGAATTGGGTTCATTGATATTTCAAGCTTAGTATATTGAACTATAATCGCTTGTTATCTTGAGTCGTCAAGAAAAAGAATTTGATGGATCATAGAAGTTCGCTTAGTGTCGAGGTCTTATGGCATCGAGCACGGTGGAAAATTACCTGAAAGCAATCTTGCGACTGCAAGAGGCATCAGGTTCGACTTCAGTAGGGGTGATTGCCCGGGAGTTGGACGTGACGCCTGGCACTGTCACCACGATGATGCGTCACCTCAGTGAACGTGGGATGGTCGATTACGTGCCGAGAAGGGGAGTGAGGCTGTTACCAGAGGGGCGGATGACGGCATTGAAAGTGGTGAGGCGGCATCGTCTCATTGAATTGTTTTTGGTTCAGGTAATGGAGCTGGATTGGTCAGAGGTTCATGAGGAGGCTGAAATATTGGAGCATGTGGTATCTGACCGATTACTCGATCGGATTGATAAGATGCTGGGTGAGCCGACTCACGATCCACATGGCGATCCCATTCCTGATCGGGATGGAAAAATCGTCTCAGTGGTGGCGAGTCCATTGGCTGAAATGGAAGACGGCGACTACCGCGTCGTTCGCGTTTCCGATGAAGATTCAGCCTTGCTAGGCTGGCTGAATCAGAACGGCTTGACGATAGGCGAAGAATTTGAGCTGACGCACCCCAATCGAGCCGCTGGAGTGCTTGAGATTGCCCGACGGGGAGGAGATTGTGTCCAATTGGGGATTAAGGAGGCAGAGCAAGTCTTCGTGGAAGCTCTTAGTTCGTAATCTTGGGCAAGGTTTTCCTTGCGAAGCCGCCAAAATCAACCCATATATGCGCTCGCTTGGCACAAGCAATAAGGACAGATGTCTGAGTGGTTTAAGGAGCACGCTTGGAAAGCGTGTGTAGGGGTGACTCTACCGTGGGTTCGAATCCCACTCTGTCTGCCATTTTTCTATAAATGGTTATGATCCCTTGAGTTTTCGGGAAGCAGGTTTCAAAGTTATCGGCAGAATGGTAAGCGTTCTTCACAGAATTGGCATGAAGACCTCATGGTGCATCGCATTTTCGATGCTGACTTTGACTTCGTGTCAGGTGCCAAGCTCACTGCAAGTCAGTGGAGTGTCATCGCTAGGTGGTGGAAGCGGAGCCGTGGAGACCCGAATGCGTCTATCACTCACGGCGGGGCTTGAGGCTCCGACTTGGGGAGCGCTGGAACTGGAGGTTCCCAAAAAGGTCACCCCGGGTTGGGATCGGGAAATTGACCATACTTATTTCAGCATCAAAACCAGCGAGAAAGTTATCGCGATCACTTTCGATGACGGGCCGCATGGAGAGAATACGCCGCGCCTGCTCGACATGTTGAAGAAGCGTAAAGTTAAGGCGACTTTTTATGTGGTTGGAGGCATGGTTGAATACAATCCTCAGCTCTTGCGCAGAATGATTACAGAAGGGCATGAGATCGGGAATCACACCGTCAGCCACGGGAATTTGGCTCGAATGTCGACTGAAGCGCTTCGGACAGAACTGAAGGCAGCCCACGAGATGATCAAAGAGGTGACGGGGATCGCGCCTCGAACAATGCGCCCACCCGGTGGGAGCATTACGACGGATCAAAAGAAATACATGCTGAAGGAATTTGGCTATCCAACGATCCTCTGGTCAGTTGATCCAGAGGACTGGAAACGCCCCGGTGCATCTGTCGTTACCAGTCGACTGATTAATGGCGCTCGAGCCGGTGGTATTCTCCTGGTTCACGACCTCCATAAGCCTACTGTCGATGCGATGCCGGCGACTTTGGATAAGCTTCTGAGTCAGGGTTATCAGTTTGTCACGATCACTGACTTGATCATGATGGATGAGATCGACGAAGAGTAACCCTGTTTGCGTTAGGGTTTTTCGTATCCAAACCAAAGCTGTTTCTGGCAGTCTTTGTTGGAAATGAAGAAGAACTTTCGGATCCTGTTGTTGGCAGGGAAATTGATCAGTCTTGGCGGGCTCGGCATTTGCCATGGTGCCGATGATCAGCAGCCCGATGATCGGCAACCCGATGATCAAGTGTCCGAGGTGATCAAGACTTTCAAGGGGCGCGGGGCAATGGCTGACGGATCTTCGCCGACACCTCCCAACGAAGCGGTCCGTGGTTTGCAAGTGAGGGAGGGGTACGAAGTTGAGTTGGTGCTCGCTGAACCGGATGTCGAACAACCGCTCTCGATGGCTTGGGATTCTCGTGGCCGCATGTGGGTGGTGCAGTATCGGCAGTATCAATTTCCGGCCGGTCTGAAGATCGTCGAATATG
Organism: uncultured Verrucomicrobiales bacterium; assembly: GCA_963977055.1. Taxonomy (GTDB): domain Bacteria; phylum Verrucomicrobiota; class Verrucomicrobiia; order Verrucomicrobiales; family DEV007; genus Arctic95D-9. The sequence goes on along the minus strand of CAXBMX010000029.1, from coordinate 28,485 downwards.
ACAATCACCTGCGGGCGCAATTCGACAAGGTGCCGGCTCCACCGCCGGAAGGCCCGCGGGGCAAGGATGTGATTTCCGTGTTTGAAGACACGAACGGCGATGGGCAATTCGATCTGAAGAAGGATGTCATATCTGGATTGAACATTGCGACCTCGGTCGCGATCGGGGCGGGCGGTATCTGGGTGGCTAATCCGCCTTACCTGCTTTTCTATCCTGATTCGGACTTCGATGACGTGCCTGACAGTGACCCCGTGGTGAAGCTTTCAGGGTTCGGATTGGAGGATACTCACTCTGTCATGAATAGCTTGAAGTGGGGGCCGGATGGCTGGCTCTACGGGGCAAATGGAAGCACGACCACAGGGAAAGTGGTGGATCCCGCTTCGGGGGATGTTGTGGAATGGCAGGGGCAAATGATTTGGCGTTTTGACCCGATCACGGAGCGTTTTGAAATATACGCGGAAGGAGGGGGAAACACTTTCAGTCTTGAGATTGATTCCAAGGGGCATGTCTTTTCAGGAACCAATAATGGCAAGACGAGGGGGATGTTTTATCCTCAGGGTAGCTATGGAAAGAAGTCGTGGGGCAAGCACGGGCCCCTAACGAATCCCTATGCGTTCGGGTACTTTCATCACATGGCTCATGAAGGGGATGACAGGCGGTTTGCCCAGGCGTTCGCGATCGAAGAAGGCGGTCTATTTCAAGGCGATTTGACGGGAAGAATCGTGGCTCCGAATTCATTGCACAATGTGGTGTGGGCCAGTCGGCTGGAGCGGGATGGTTCCACTTGGCGGACGGTCGATGAAGCCAATTTGATCGAGACAGAGGACAGGTGGTTTCGTCCTGTTTTTGCTGGCCTCGGAATGGATGGCGCCATCTATATGGCGGATTGGTATGACACGCGTCTGAGCCATGTTAGCCCGATCGATGATTGGCACAAAACGAGTGGGCGCATCTATAGACTGAAACCCGACGGCACTGAACCGGCCTATGAGATGGGTGAGTTAGGGGCGTTAACTTCGGAGGAATTGGTCGCTATGTTTCGACATCCGAATCGGGCTGTTCGCAGACGTGCCGTTCTGGAGTTGGGTTGGAGAAAAGACGAGGGACCGATTCCTCAACTCGCTTCGCTGGTCGATTCAGCAAACGGGCAGGAGTCGCTGGAGGCCTTGTGGGCACTTCATCTGCTAGGTGGACTGACTGAGGAGCGGGAGCTTGCCTGGCTGAATTCTGATGACGCTGATATCCGGAGGTGGGTGACTCGATTGATCGGAGATAGGGGGGAAGCTTCGCCATCTGTCGCCAAGGCTCTCGCTGCCCGTGCCGCTAGTGAACCTGATGTCCAGGTTCGGGTTCAGTTGGCTGCCTCGGCCAAAAGGCTGCCGGCCGAAATTGGATTGCCAATGGTGGATCAGTTATTGGGTTGGGAGGTGGACCTTGATGATATCCATCAACCTCTGATGATTTGGTGGGCCTTGGAGGCTCATGCTGAATCCTCGCGTGAATGGATAGCTGAATGGGTGGGACAGTCAGGCCCCTGGGAGAAGTCGATTTTTGTCCGTGAGATCGCAGGACGCCTCATGCGGCGGTATGCCATGGCAGGTGGAGTGGAAAATTTCGGGAGTTGCTTGAGCCTGTTGAATTCAGCTCCGGATGAGGAAAATCGGAGTCTTTTGATAGGGGCACTTCAGGATGCCTTCGAAGGCTTGCCGATGCCGGAGCTGCCTGCGGATTTGTCTTCCTCATTGGAGTCTTATGCCGCGGATCAGGGCGAAAGTGGTTTGGTGATACGACTGAAGAGTGGTGACGCTTCGGCGGTTGGTGAGGCGCAAAAAGCAATTTTTTCTGAGTCAGTTTCAGTGGGGTTAAAGTCTGAGATTATTCGTCAGTTAGGCTCAGTTGAGCAGGTGGATATGATTCCGATTCTGCTTAAGGTATTGAGTCTTGATCAGGCTAGTGCCCTGAAGCGGGTGACTCTGCAGACTTTGGCACAGTTCGATGATCAACGCGTGGCCGAGGGGATTATCAAGCGCTACGGGTCAACGCTTCCGGCAGAGCATGGGGTTAGAACAGCTGCTGAGAGAGTTCTCGCCAGTCGAGCCGATTGGGCGGTGCTGATGATGGACCAGGTGGACGGGGTGGTCATCAAAGCGAGGGACGTTTCATCTGATGTGGTGCAGTTGCTTTTGCTGCATGGAGACGAAAGTCTCAAAAGCCGGGTGACAGCTCATTGGCCTGGGATCGCGGTAGGGTCGGGGGGGAAGGATCTGGTTAAGGAAATCCCTCGATTGAAATCGATTCTCTCTGGGGGCGATGGTTCGGCCGAACTTGGCCGGCAGATATTCAGTTTGCGGTGCGCCACCTGTCACAAGCTTTTCGATGAGGGCTTAGAGATCGGCCCGGATTTGACCGGTTATGAGCGACAGAATCTAGACTTTTGGATTCCGGCAATCGTGAATCCGAGTTTGGAGTTGAGGGAGGGGTATCTCAACTATGTTGCTACGATGAAAGATGGTCGGGTTCTGATGGGGGTGATGCAGGATCAAAGCCCCCGAACCGTGACGATCAAAGATCTCGGCGGTCAGAATACGGTGATCAGTCGAGCTGAAATTGAAAGCATGGCCGCTTCGCCGATTTCAATGATGCCTCCAGGTCTGCTGGGAGGGCTCAGCGATGACGAGATTCGTGATCTGTTTGCCTATCTTCGAAAAGAAGTTCCCTAAGGGGCCCTTTAGGGGCGCTCCCGATGGATTTAATTCTAAGTGGGCAATTCTTCCAATGAGCGTGACCCGGGAGTATCGTTGCTTGCGTTGATTCCATCGATGCCTTGCTGAATGTGGGATTCCATATCAGCCGTTAGAGAAGAAACCGCGTTGCGAATCTTGCCTTCAGCAGCATTGAGGTAATCGGAGACATTGATAGGTGAGTGGACGTGGGCGTAGGCCCGGCGTGCGCCGGTGCGGGGCATGGCATGGGAATAAAAATCTTCAGCGATGCGTTCGACGGTTTCTTCGAATCGATCCACGGTGGGATTGTCGATCAGGTAGGGGGTCAGATAGCCATGAATCCGGAATGCGAGGATGGCTTTGTCGGCCAGCTGATTGATATCGTCCCGGACCGGTGAATCTGACTCAGTCGTTTTCAACTGATGGATGGTGGAACGAACCTTCCTGATGCGGTCGACGAGGGTTTGATCTGCTGAGGGTGATAAATCCAATGCGGATTCTAGTTCACTGACAAGTGCGGTGGTGAAGTCAGTCAGGGCTGAGGGCAGGCTGTCGGGATCGGCTGAAATGGAGTGATCAAATCCATGGTTACTGAGGAAGTCGGAGACGAGATGTGCGCCCAGTCCCATAATGGCACTGATAGGGTCCGCGCCGGGAGAATAAGTGTGGCCGCTATCTTCTCCTAATTTCTTGAGGCGTGCCCTGACAGTTTCGTGTGGCAGGGTCAGGTGGGTGAGTTTGAGGCTGATGGGGATGATTTTGAGGGGTGCTTCTTTCATCTTCTTCTGAGCCTGAAGGGCAATGAATGCGGTCCCGTCCAGAAACGGAGTGACCCGGTCGTTGGTTAAATAGACATTGCCCTCCGGGAAGATGTCGAGAGCATAGTCGCCTTGTGTCAGGACGGCGATAGCTGCAGACATCGCTTTTCGATCACTGCCTTCCCGGTCGATTGAAAAGTGGCCGAGTTTTTGCATGGACCAGGCGGAAATTTTTCCTCGGAGGAAGACATCGTAGGCCGCCATGAAACAGGACGGAATTCCCAGTCGGCGATGCACTTCGGTGATGACCTGTGGATCGCTGTGAGAAGGGTGATTCATCACAAAGAGTATTCGCTCTCCCTTGCGGGCAGATGACCTGGTCGATTCCAGATCACCGTCGATGATGAGTTCCTGAACCTGGTGATTGCGGCCCGGGACGACGAAATGTCGATTTAGGTTTCTGCCGAGCCAAATCAAGGGCCGCGAAGGTTGCGCTTCGAAGAACTGGTAGGGTGCGTCCGAGAAATCGAGCATGATAGAAGAATAATGCAGGAACGGAGTCGTGCATCTGGAGATTTTATGGAAGATCCGCAGTCGCTGAAAGTTCGTCCTAACTCGATCGGCACGCTATTCCGGTTCCAGTCCCAGTAGGTCCAAGACTTCTTTGGGCGGCCCGTTCCATTCCAGCATAGGCGTATTACCTCGGTATCCGAGGTCCCGCATCCCGACCGGTGTCGTGTAATAACCACCTGCGACTAGATCCCGCATTTTTAGAAAGAAATTCCCCGGAAATTCCTTTGGCTTGAGGGAAAGCCCCTTACAGATCTCTAATTGCTCGGCGGCGCTCAAAGAAATGAAGTTCAGGCTGCCCTTTTGCACGGCTTCTTCATTGAGCCGGGAGAGTCCTTTCAGGATTAGGTTGCGGTCGCTTGTCTGAGCGGAATACGGAGAGCTGATCCATTCGTCCACGAAGTCATGAACCCCTTGCGACGAGGCGCTGGGAGACTGTTCATCGGCGGGGATGATGATGTCGCACAGCACAATGACCAGCTCGCGCTGGCCGGCGGAAAATGTCAAAGGCCAGAGATCGCCCGGCTTGTAGACTTTCACCATGTCCGGGTCGGGTCCATATTCGTTGCCCGAAACGGGGGCGGCGGAATCACTGGTTGCGCCGATGACGGTCTGACTCAAAAAGGGAACCGAAGCGGCAGCACTAATGATCCATTCCATAGCGACCCGTCGCTCGATCCGTGGTGTTTCGTCAAAATCTTTCATATCAGACGTTTCCTTTCTTCAGTTCATCCAGCACATGATCAGCGGACCGCCAGGCCAGTGCCATGATCGTGAGCGTCGGATTCTTATCGGAGGTATTCGGAAACGGTGCGCCATCTGCGAGAACGAGATTAGGCACGTCCCAGGTGCGGCTCCATTGGTCAGTTACTGAATTTTTGGAATCAGCTCCCATGATCGCACCGCCTACTTCGTGTATGATTTTCCCGCCATCTTTGATCACCTTGAGCGGGTTTTTAGTTTCCGGTTCCCGGCTGATACGGGCACCCATGGTTTCAAAAATCGAGGCCATCGACTTCTGCTGATGCGCAATTTGTTTCAATTCGTCGTCCGCCCATTTCCAATGGAATCTGAGAACGGGAATTCCCCATTTGTCTTTCACTTCAGGGTCGAGTTCTGAAAAACAATCATCGTTCGCCGCCATCGCACCCTGAGCACTGAACCCCACGGTGGAGCCGTAAAATCGCCGGGCATCTTCTTTGAGATCAGGTCCGAAACCGGTGCCTTCACGACCGGCGAGTCGGTCGAAGCCTCTTACTGAGGACATCTTCGGCATGCGCCTTCCTGAGCCAACAATAAACTTGTAACCTCCAGAAAAGTCGAGACGTCCTGCGGTGTGATCTTTGCAAAGCCACCAGGGGACATACGCCTGCTGGCCGACTGTCCCGTCTTCATTGTGGGGGGGTAGATTTTCAAGCGCTGGAATCTGAGCGCTGAAGCTGCTCGATACTGAATCAGTAATGTATTTCCCCACCTTTCCGCTGCTGTTCGCGAGTCCGTCGGGAAAGAGGTTGGATTTCGAATTGAGCAAAATGCGGACCGATTCCTGAGAACTCGCCGCGAGAACGACAACCTTCGCGCTAACATGATGATCGGCCCCGTCCACTTTGTCGACGTAGCTCACGCCTTTCGCTCTTCCCTCTTTGTTCAAGGTGACCTCGCGAACCATCGCGTTCGGCAAAATGTCGAGATTCCCTGTATGCAACGCCGGTCGGAGATGAACCGTTGCGGAGTCATAGGCCGCGCCGATCGAGCAGCCTCTATGACAATCGGTCGCGAAAAAGCACTTTGCCCGGGATCGCATATTCTCCGCGAGGATTTTCTGTGCCTTGGCGTTTCCGGGATGAAGTATGGCCGGTAGCCGGTCCGCATCCTGCTGTTTTGTCAGGATCGCGCGGTGAACCGGGACGACATTTATGCCGAGCGTTTTCGCATGCTTTTTGGTCAGCAATTCCCCGGCTCTCATTTTGGGTGGGGGAAGGAGAACCCCGGGAGAGGAATGCGGGACATTTTCGACGCCTTCGTTGCTTCCGAAAATACCGACTAACATTTCCACCTTATCATAGTAGGGATGGAGGTCATCGTAGGAGATCGGCCAGTCGAAACCGATTCCCTGACGCGATTTGGTTTTAAAATCGTAAGGTCCGTTTCGCAGCGAAACCCGGCCCCAGTGGTTAGTGCGTCCTCCCAGCATGCGTTGACGCCACCAGAAAAACTGACGTTTGTCCTCCTTGCTCGCGTTGGTGTAGGGCTCACCCGGAATTTCCCAACCGGATTCAACGGAGGAATCGTAGAAGCCGTATTGCTTGTCGGGAGTCGGCATCGCCCGCAACGGAGCCATGTTCGGTGTGTGCAGCATCGCCGTTTCTCGGGCCGGATCGAAGATGCGCCCTGCCTCCATCACGAGAACCTTTGCCCCGTTCATCGTCAGAGTGTAGGCCATTTGTCCGCCTCCTGCTCCGGAGCCGACGATCACCACATCGTAGTCAGACTGAACTTCTTTAGGAGAGATGACGGGCATCCAGAACTGTGGCTCACGAGGGCAAAGATCGTCAATGCAGGAAGCAAACGTCATTGCGCGAAGAACGGGATTGAGCTGGGACGACGCTCATTCTTTTCTTCCGCTTCAGAGCAATTCGCGGGGTCAAAAAAGAATCGACCACTGTCTAGTCCTCCTCTGATTTGGCGCCGTCTTCAGGTCATGGAATTCCCGCAGACTGGATGATGCTGTTTACGATCAGTTTGCGAGCCCCGTCCAGCCCCCATGCGGCATGAGGATCGAGGCAGAGGAAGCTCAAGCTGATTGATTGGTTGCCACAGGCTCCTCCCTTGATGCCTGACTCGATCAATTTCCTTTACTGTCCCTGTGGCGAGAACCTTGAAAGGTGACCGGTATCGTCAAAGTTGGGATTGGTCTATTCAGGCCGTGGGAAAAGGTCACAATGCAGGTGGTAGATTCGTTTTAGTTCGGCGATGGGGCTTGGATGGTCGTCGACCCGGATGTCCCGAAAGCGGTCGTTGAGGCCTCCGTATCCCCACCCTTGCCGGACGACGAGAAGTGATGCTGATTGTCGTCCGCGGCGGTCACCTCCCGCTTCCTGCCCTGCGGCGAGCGCCGCGAGAAGTCGCTTGGCAAGGACGCCTTCGGTTTTTTTGAATGCGTCCGCCATGTCTTCAATAACCTCAGGGCCGGCGAGAATGTTACCTTGAACCGCAAAGTTTTCTCCCGTTAGCCCTCCGGCCCATTCATGGCACTCATTGCCAGTGAAAGTGGCAGACTCCCCAGAGGCGCTGACGACGCCGACCTGACGCATTTCACGGCCGGGGTCGTCTCGAGTCAGTAACTTGATGGCACGATCGGGATTCAAATGCGATTCGAGTGCCAGTAATCCTAAATGGCCGTAGCCAACGTTGGCAAAAGCCTGGGTTGCTACGGCTCCAATTCCAGCTTTGGCAAAAGGGACGATGGCTCCAACTCCGACGATCTTTGACTGCACGGCCACTCCGATTTCGCCGGTTGCCGGATCGACCGCAACGATTGAAAAGGTGGCGACAGTGGGAGGCTCATTCGCCGGCGCTGACGATACCAGAATGAGGCAGGCAATCAGGCGGTAGACGAAGTTCATATTGGGGACGTCATTGGGGCAATTCAATGGTTGATGCTGCAAGGCCTACTATTAGGCTATTTGGCGATAAAAAAGTCAACGATTCAACCCTGTTATGTCCCTTACTAAACCCTGTTTGTTTGCCTGTCTCTTCATTGGTAGCGTCTTTGCTCAAGCCGCTGAAAAACCTAACATTCTCATGATCGCAATCGACGATCAGAATGATTGGATCGGTTACATGGGAGGCCACCCGAATGCGCTGACGCCGAATATTGATGCACTGGCGGCTTCCGGTACTGCCTTTACCAATGCCCACTGTCAGGCGCCTTTGTGCAATCCGTCTCGAACCAGCCTGATGTTATCGAAAAGACCGGGTACGACGGGAATCTACGGGCTCAAGCCCTGGTTTCGCGAGGTTGAAGAATTGGCCGACCTTGAGACTCTCCCGCAGTTCTTGATGAGGAATGGCTACAAGACGTACACGGCGGGTAAAATTTATCATGGCGGAACGGGACGCACCGAAGGCGAATGGGATATGGTCGGGCCCGGTGCGAGCGGAAAGCCTTTTCCGAAGGAGCGATTAGTGGATGCTCCCTCGGGACATAAGTTGATGGACTGGGGGACCTTTCCTCACAAGGATGAAGACAAAGGTGATTGGAAGGTCGCCTCATGGACCGTGGAGCAGCTAGAGAACATGCCCGAGGGTGAGCCTTTTTTCATGGCGTGTGGTTTCTTTCTTCCTCATGTGCCTTGCTTTGCCACTCAGAAGTGGTTTGACCTGCATCCGGCCGAGACAACGTCACTGCCGTTGATCAAGCGCGATGATCGTTCCGATACTCCCAGGTTTTCCTGGTACATGCATTGGAAACTGCCGGAGCCAAGACTTGAGTTTCTGGAGGATGAGAATGAGTGGCTTAACCTGACTCGCTCCTACTTGGCGTGCACTAGTTTCGTGGACAGCCAAGTCAAACGCGTGATTGATGCGCTGGAAGCAAGCGGGAAGCGGGAAAACACGATCATCGTGCTTTGGTCAGATCACGGCTGGCACATCGGTGAAAAGGAGATCACGGGAAAGAATACTTTATGGGACGACGGAACCAGAGTGCCTCTTATCTTTGCCGGTCCCGGAGTTACCACGGGACAAGTCTGTGCCAAGCCAGCCGAGTTGTTGGATATCTATCCCACGCTGGCGGATCTGTGTGGATTGCCTCAAGGAGATGGATTGGAAGGGTTGTCGTTAATTCCTCAACTCAAAGATGCCACGGCAGAGCGTGATCGCCCTGCCATCACCACTCATAATGCAGGAAACCACGGGGTCAGGTCGGAACATTGGCGATACATTGTCTATGCCGACGGTTCGGAAGAGCTCTACGATATTCGCAAGGATCCCAATGAGTGGAAGAATCTGGCGGGCGATGTTGAGCATGCTCAAGTGATCGCAGAACACCGGAAATACTTGCCTGCTTCCGATGTTCCTCCCGCTCCTAACAGTGCCTCCCGTATCTTGATTTATGAAAACGGGAAAGTGAACTGGGAAGGGGAAGATATTCCCGAAGGGGCTCCGATTCCTGAAATCACTCGATAGGTCATGGCGAAGGGGAAAGCGGAATACGAAGCGCGACAAAGTGCTCTCAACTTGCTGGGCAAAGATTTGGCCCGGCGTGCGAAGTCGAAATGCGAACTGTGTGAGGAAGGGGGAAAGGCTCTTTCTGTAGCGGAGGTTCCGCCTGCACCGAAAGTTCCGGATATCGACTGTTGTGTGATGATTTGTGAAGATTGTTCGGCGGCGGTTTCCGATCCGAAGCGTTTTCGAGCAGGTGAAAACTGGAGGGTTTTGACCAAGACTGTTTGGAGCGATATACCTGCTGTCCAAGTGCTGGCAGTCCGCCTGATGAAGCGTCAGTCCGATTCCCAATCGTGGGCAGGTGAGGCGCTCGATGGGCTTTTTCTTGATGAGGCAGTGGAAAAGTGGGTAACAGAGGCGGGCTAGTCGGTTATTCGCTGCTGATGAAAATTGTCGCAGCGATATTGTTTGGCGGATTGAGCCAGTGCGGATTGTCTTACGCGGTCGATTATGTCAGCGATGTGCTTCCGATCATGAAGGAACGCTGCTGGAAATGCCACAGCAATGAGAATGAGGTCAAGGGTAGCGTGGCACTCGATGATTTCGACGAGGTGAGGGATTACCAAATCGGTGAGTTCAATATTATTCAGCCGGGCAATCCGGAAGAAAGCAATTTTCTGGAACGACTTCACTTGGATTCCAGCGACACCGATTTCATGCCAAGAAAGGCAGAGCCTTTGCCGGAACAAGAAATCGCGGTCATCGAAAGATGGATTAAAGAAGGCGCGGTGGTGGATGCAAAGAATCCCTCGGAGAAGGAAAAGGTCTGGGTGGCCAAATTCAATGATTCAACGGAAGCAGGGAATTCTCCGGCTTTCGTCGAATGGAATAGTTCCGACGGGAAAACCATCGAAGCACGGTTTCATTCCCTTTCCGGTGATTCAGTGAAGGTGGTGATGCGAGACGGGCGCAGCTTTGAGATTCCGTTTGCGCGATTGAACGCTGAGAGTGTGGAGCAGGCGAAACGTCTAGCTGGTAGTCGTTAGGTAGTAGCTATTTACACAAAAAAACCTCCTCCGCAGAAGCAGAGAAGGTTTCGAAAGTTGATCGTTTAATGATCGTCGATCAATCTCAGCCCATGATGGCGGCACGCTTTTTGAAATGCTTGGCGAGAAGGTAATAGAAGACAACGCGGTATTTGCTGCGCTTGCTGTATTTGCTTTTCACTTCTGCAAGTCCTGCGTCGAGTTTCTCGGTATCTTTGAGACCAAGTTTTCCAATCAGGAAACTTTTGCGGACGCGGGCGAGTTCATCTTTGTCTGAAGCAGCCACGAGTGATGCGTCTTTTTTGTAGATCGATGGCCCGCAGGCTTTGGCTACGGCACGAAGGAATTTCGCGTCTACTTTTTCACCAACTCCTTCAAGGTCAGCGGTGTATTTTACAACAAGGTCGTCGAGTTTACTCATATATTGGATGTCTGATTAATGGATGCGATTTGCAGTACGAACGGTTGTCATATCATAAGGCCAGCGTTCAAGGCAAGATATTACGTTGCTTGAAAATCAAACGACGTGTTCGGGCTATTTGGAGGGCTTTACAAGGGGGAGGCATAACGATAGATATGGTTCATGTTCAGAACGAAAATTATTGCCCTGAGTGCATTGGTGTTTTTGACAACAATCGCAGTTGCCGAAAAACCTAACATTCTGTTTATTTTTGCCGACGACCAGTCCTACGAAACAATTCGAGCTCACGGCTATACCGATATCGATACGCCAAATCTTGATCGCCTGGTTGAAAGCGGCACTTCTTTTTCTCATGCCTACAATATGGGGAGTTGGAGCGGTGCCGTGTGTGTGGCGAGTCGACACATGTTGAATACCGGAGCGTTCGTGTGGAAGGCGGAACAGATTGCGGGGAATATCAAACAAGAGTCGTTACCGAATCCGGAATGGCCCGATTTTCAGGCTGAGAATTTGATGTGGTCTCAATTGATGAAATCAGGTGGCTACAGTACCTATTTCACGGGAAAGTGGCACGTTAAGGCCGATGCTGAGGCCATCTTCGATGTGGCCCATCACGTCAGGCCGGGAATGCCCAGTCAAACTCCGACCGGATACAATCGCCCTGTCCAGGGGCAGCCCGACCCATGGAGTCCTTTCGATAAATCTTTTGGCGGCTTTTGGGAAGGCGGCAAACACTGGAGCGAGATCGTGGCAGATGATGCCATCGAATACATTGGGATGGAGGAAGAGACCGAGGATCCCTTCTTTATGTATGTGGCATTCAATGCTCCTCACGATCCTCGGCAGGCTCCCAAAGAGTACATTGATCGCTATCCCCTCGATCGGATTGAGGTCCCGGAAAATTTTCTGGCTGAGTATCCATTCAAAGACCAGATCGATAACAGTGCCAGGCTTCGGGATGAAAAGTTAGCACCATTTCCCAGAACAAAATTCGCAGTCCAGGTACACCGTCAGGAATATTACGCGATCATTACTCATATGGATGAGCAGATTGGACGTGTCCTCGATGCGTTAGAGGCGAGTGGCAAGGCAGAGAATACCTACGTTTTCTATTCGGCTGACCATGGTTTGTCGGTGGGGCATCATGGATTGATCGGAAAACAGAACTTATTTGATCACAGTGTTAGGGTTCCATTGATCATCACTGGACCTGGAGTGGCAAAAGGAAAGACGGAGAATGCTCCCGTTTATCTTCAGGATATCATGAGAACCTCACTGGAGTTGGGAGAAGTCGAAGTTCCGGCTCACGTGCAATTCGATTCATTGCTACCGATCATGAACGGTGATGCTGATGGCTACGACGCCATTTATGGGGCCTATTTGAAAAGTCAGCGCAGCGTGGTGAAGGACGGGTTTAAGCTGGTTTTGTATCCCAAAGTTCCCAAAGTTCTGCTTTTTGACCTCGAGTCGGATCCCCTCGAAATGAAGAATGTTGCAAAAAGGAATCCTGAGAAAACGCTCGCTCTGTTCCGCGAGCTTCAGGTGCTTCAGAAAGAGACTGGCGATCAGCTGGACCTATCGGAGTCTTTCCCAGAGCTTTCGACTGCCCAATAGGCTGGTAGAAGGAAATCTGCTCTGATTGGGGAAAAGCGGGGGAATATTTCCCCGCTCGTGTGGATGTCCACGGATTTGCGCGCGTACGGCTGTATCGCTTTGCGCGCGTAAGCCTGTATCGGCGCGTAAGCCTGTATCGATCGCGCTAAAAGCTCGAAGCGAAATCGTTTTGTTATGGCGTCAGATCGTTTTCCAATGGCGGCTAAGGACGCATGAGAACGCGATGTTGGATTTTCCTAAATGGCGCTGCTCCTAAGGCCTTTGCTGAAACGAGGGCGGGTAGGTCACATGCTTCATCAGCTCGTCTCTTCCCAAGAGGAAAGGGCTGAAATTTAAAATTTTATGCCCAAAATATCAGGAATTAATGACTTATTTTAAAATAATAAGGTAAATACTTGAATAAATTTAAGATTAATTTAAATTTCGAGTCACATCTATGAGAATCGAATCCAATCCTGCTCCCAATCAAGACCTTGCCACTAGCACTGGATCAGCCGATTTTCGAATCTATTCGAAGGCGTCTAGGCAGCGTGAGGTTGAGCATACTACCGTATTGGTGATTGATGATGATCCTTTAGTCATCCGTCTGATCGAAAAGAGCCTTGAGGGAAGCGCGGTTGTTCTGCATGAATTTGGTGTCCCTGAGGCGGGAGTGCTTGATCTTGAAGGGATTGACCTCGTGTTTTTGGATTACAAGATGCCAATAAGGGATGGGCTTGAAATATTGGGAGAGATTCGCTCAGAGCATCCTGATTTGCCTGTTGTCTTCTTAACCGGATTTGGTAGCCCGGAAGTGGCAGAAGCAGCCCTGGCCGCAGGAGCGACCGAGTTTTTGACGAAACCCGCCGGTCCGAGTGTCATCCGAAGCAGCTTTTCGCAATTGATTAAGCCAAAGGCTGATCTGCGTCGTGGAAACGAGCGCAGCGTTTCCCAACCCGTCGATGAGCTGGTGGGGGACCGATTTGTCGCTCCTCGTCCTTTTCAGGGCTGGTCTAAGTCAGGTGAAGTATATGCTGGCAGACTGGTTAGGTTTACCTCGGAGTCAGCCGTTGTCGAATTTCCCAAGGACGCTGATATTGAGGCAGGAATTGAGATTAAGGATATTTCATTCACTTTTGGACGCCAGCGAGTCTGGTCTGGTGCTGGAGTGGTCGCGGATGTCACCGTGGTTTCTCCGAATCTCTTGGAGGCTGAAGTCGTGATTCCCGGCATGTGGAACGTGGTAGAAGATGATGGAACGGGGAAGCCTATCGGAGAAGTCGAAATTCTGGATGCACCGAGTGTTGTTGGCAGAGATCTTGCCGGCGAAATTGAAACTGAGCAATCGGAGTTGCCTGACGAATTTCGCCTAGCGGCCTACGAATTGGCTGGGATTCTCCGGGCAGTCCAGCAGGAGTGCCATCGATTCGAGATTGCGGAAGACGAGAGTATCGAAAGTGTGGATCAGCTGAGGGCTCAGGAGAACGTCGTGCAAACTTTATCGGATCGATATGCTCCGGCATTTTGGAGGATCATGCTTAAATTCGAACGATCAGCTGCCGAGATTAAGCATCCCAAGAAACTGAAAGCGGCCAAGTCCTTTGCGAAGAAAGTGATCTTTCCGATGGCTCTTTCGTCGCCGTTTCTTTCCCGCGTGGTGGAGAAGCCCATCGGTGTGCCGGGTGATTTTGGAATGTTGGGGCAAATTCTGGGAAATCCGCTCGAAGGGAACTCGCTCTATGATCGAATTTTCAATTCTTGGATCCTGAATTGTGGGGCGGCTGATGCCTACCGGTATCGGGTTGACCTGCTGAGCCGAGAGATCTACCGGAGAGTTGAGGAATGTTCCAAAGATGGCGCGGGGCCGACGAAAATTTTGAGCATGGCTAGTGGCGTTGCCTACGAAGTTCAGCGCTATATCGAATCGCCCACACCTGGCTGTCGGGTCGATTTTTCTTTGGTCGATTTCTCGACGGACACGCTCGATGAGGCAAGCCGACAGTATGGAGCCTTGGGTGCTCTGCCCGAGGGAGTATCACTATCGATGCATCAAAGTTCTGTTATTGATCTTGCCAATCGATCACGCGGGGTCAGTGGGGGATCGAACGATGATGCCTATTCGCCGGACACCGATTATGATCTCGTCTATTGTGCGGGCCTCTTTGACTACTTATCTGATCGTCTGATCGTCAAAGTCATTTCGTATCTGTTTGGGATCCTGAGACCGGGTGGCAAGTTGGTGGTGAGTAATTACACGATCAACAACCCAATTCAGTCGTGGATGACAATGGTGATGGATTGGGAATTGATCTATCGAAGCGAAGAGCAATTTTCAAATCTGGTAGAAAAAGCGGTGGGTGAGGCGTCGTTTGAACTCGAGGTAGATCGAGGAAAAGTTGAGGTCTATGGCATTATTAGGAAGTAAAAATACAATAATTTCTATAATTTCTAAGATTATTTAGTATTTCGTGGTATCGTAATCCGATGCCATTGGCCGCCCTCAGCACCATATTTAGGCTTAGCAATCCTGCAAAGACCTCAGGTCTTTCCAAGTTTGCGTGGAAATTGATGCAGGCGGAGGAAAGGCGGGCTGCGATACGCAGTCAGCGCATGATCACGGTTCTCATCGCCACGATGGTTCCGGCCTTTTCCATTCTGGACTATTTTGCCTATCCAGAGCATTTCGAGCTTTTTGCTGTTCTAAGAGTGATCTGCACCGTTTGTGCGCTAGCTCTCTATTCGATCATCAAGTCGAAATTGGGAAAGCGATGCTACCGGATTTTTACGGTGGCTCTCCCATTAGTACCCGCGTTTTTCATTTCTTTGATGGTTCTGCTTTCTCAGGATCCGGGGACTCCATATTATGCCGGACTGACACTGTGTATCGTTGCGATCGGATTCGTATTTCATTGGACTTATCGGGAGGCGTTCTTTGGTTCTGTTGCAATCGCAGTGATGTATTTGATTGCATCATCGCCGGCGGTAATGAATGGCATGGACACCAAGACGGCGGCCAGTTTCGTGAATAATTGCATTTTTATCGCAGCTCAGGGAATCGTGATCGTTTCGGGCTGTTTTGTGCAACATAAATACCGTATCAAGGAGTTCGTAATGCGGGAGCGTTCGCGCCAGCAGAAGATTAAATTGAGGGCTCAGAAAGAAGCGCTTCTTCGGGCTTTGTCTGACCTGAATCAGACGGAAGATCAGTTGATCCAGTCGGAGAAAATGGCTTCGCTGGGGCAGTTGAGTGCCGGTGTGATTCATGAAATCGGCAATCCACTCAATTACTCAAATCAAGCATTGTTTCTCCTTCGTAAACGACTCAAAAAAATCGATCACGATGACGAGATCGATGAAGTAGTTGGTGATATTCAGGAGAGTCTGAATCGGATGAAAGACATTGTGAAGGATCTGCGTGATTTCTCACACAAGAGCAGTGAGGTCAAAAATCACTATTCATTGAGAGAATCAGTGGAGGTAGCTGTTCGAGTCTTGGGTAAAGAGATCGACGACAGCAACACCGAGTTGGTCCTCAATTTGGAGTCTAACGACGTAATCAAAGGAGTTAAGAACCAGGTGACGCAGGTCCTGATTAATCTGATTCACAATGCGATTCAGGCGATGGAGTCAGGAACGCCTGATCGAAAGCATTGTATTGAGGTATCGATTGTAGACAGTGCTAATTCGGTTGGTCTGATCGTCAGAGACAATGGGCCGGGGATCACTGAAGAAGTTAGGAACCATATTTTTGATCCATTTTACACAACAAAAGAGGTGGGTGAGGGAACCGGATTGGGGCTGAGTATCAGCTTCCGTATCATCGAGTCTCACCAGGGGAAAGTTCAGGTTCTGTCAGAGCTTGGAGCGTTCACCGAATTTCGGATTCAGTTTCCAAGGGCCGAAGTGTCAGTTTCACAAAATCATCACAGCCCGTTGGCTTTGAAAGAAAGGCCTCCAATCCCTATATATAATGAAGACTCAGTTTTCTGATTTCGGCATCCTCTATGTGGATGACGAAGAAAAATCACTCAAATATTTTCAGGCTATTTTTGAAGATATTGCGCCCATTTTCGTGGCCTCCAGTCCGGAAGAAGGATTTCGTGTGTTCTCTGAGAATCACGATCGTATCGGATTGGTGTTGAGTGATCAAAAGATGCCGAACGAATCAGGCCTTTCCTTCTTGCAGCGAATTCGCGAGGTCAATCCGAATCCTCTGAGGTTTCTGGTTACTGCATTCGCCGAACTTGACGTTGCGGTGGATGCTCTCAACGACGGCCTTCTTTACTCCTATCTATCCAAACCGTGGGATCCTGATGATCTTGAGCATCGCCTAGTCGAAGCAATGGGCCATTTCTGTCTGACTCAAGAGCGGGAGACGTTAATTCGAGAAAAAGCTGAAGCTTTTGAGCAGCTCATGATGGCCGACAAAGCAGCCAGCATCGGGATTCTATCCGCGGGTCTCAATCATCATCTCCGAAATGCACTTACGGTGATGCAAACCTTCTACGATATGTTGCCTTTCCAGTTGCGGGATGAATTGGGCGGGGAGCCGCAAGATTCGTCATTTTGGAATGACTACTACGGCGAAGTGGGTGGTCAGATCAACCGAATGACCTCGATGCTGACCAATTTGGCAGAAGGTGCCAGGACTAGCTTGTTGAAAATTGAGGATGGATTGAATGTGCCTGATCAGTTCCGTCAAGCGTCCGAGATGGTTCTGGGCAATGACTCTGAAATTGATGTGATCTATGACATTGAAAATCATCTGCCTGAGATATCCGGTGACGGTCAGAAGATTGGTCAAATGGCTCGATTGTTGTTTCTGGAGGCGAAGAGCTCTCTTTCAGCAGGCGGCACGATCGAAGTGACAATGCGAAGCAGCACTAGTGACGGCGGTATCAGGATTTCAGTAATTGATGACGGTGACCTCATCCCCGAGGAAGATCTCAAACATATATTTGATCCCTTCTTCGTCAGATCAGAAAGACCGGAAGATATTGGGACTAATATGATGGCTTGTTATCTCACTGCCTACCACCATGGCGGGGCCATTCGGGCAAAGCGGAATTTTGATGACCGCAATATTGTTGAAATTGCACTTCCCAAACAGCCTCCATCAGAAGAACGGTCTCAGCGTTCGCGCCAGATTCTGAATCAATTCGCGGAGTTCGAATCCCCCCAGGGGAGCAATGGCACAATCCTTCCCTCCTGAGCCTCAAAAATAGTGCTCTTTTCCTAAACTCAAAAAAGCTTCATCCGTCGTTGAGACAGATGAAGCTTTTTGAAAATTGGGGAGATGTTAGTAGTCCCGGGCTGGGTTTTAGGCCGCTCCTTCGGACTTGATCGTATTGAATAAATCAAGGCCTTCAGCCGGCTTCAGTCCGTCGTGAACGACTCCTGCGACAGCTTTGATCATAGCTAAAGGTGCTTCAGACTGGAATACGTTCCGTCCCATGTCGACTCCTGCCGCGCCACACTGGATTGCATTGTAGGCAAGCTCGAGCGCTTCAAGTTCTGGAAGTTTCTTGCCTCCTGCAATCACGACCGGTACCGGGGTGGCTGCGACGACATTTTCAAATCCTTCGGTGTAGTAGGTTTTTACAATGCTGGCACCGTTTTCTGCACAAACACGTGAAGCGAGGCTGAAATAGCGGGAATCGCGGGCCATGTCTTTGCCGACAGCGGTGACTCCCATGACGGGGATACTGTATTTTTGACCGATATCGACCAGGCGGCTGATGTTGGCGATGGTAGTCCTTTCGGTGTCGGCGTCGCCAACTGAAATCATTGCGGCCATGCAGGTCGCATTCATGCTGATGGCTTCTGCTTCATCGATCAGAACATTGTGGTTCATCTCGGTGAGAATGGTGGTTCCGGTGTCAGTCCTGAGACAGATTGGTTTGGTGTTTTCCGGGGGAATTGATGATCGGATCATTCCCCGTGTTCCCATGAGGCAGTCAGCATGCTCAGCGAGCGGAGCGATGTTGAGGTCGATACGCTCAAGGCCGGAAGTCGGGCCCATTAGGAAACCGTGGTCAAAGGCGAGCATCACGGTGCGCCCTGACTTGCGGTTAAAAATTCGCGATAAGCGGTTTTTGATACCCCAATCAGTGTTGTTGAGGCCCTTAAGGTAAAATGAATCGGTGTCTGCTGGTGTGTTGAGTCCGAAGTTATCGCCGTCTCTGATGTCGTCTAGATCTGCCATAGTATTGAAATATGTGGGTCTTGAATGTTGGCCTTGAGTTTGGTTTCGAAGGCCAAAACGGTCAATATCCAATTAGGCAGCCTTTGAGTCGATTTGGTAAACTATGTTACCCGTTGCCGAAAGAGGACGGCAAAGTTTCCTTTCAGAGAATCGAATCGATGAATGCCTTGGGGTCGAATGGAGCAAAGTCGGCTTCGTTCTCACCAGTGCCTATAAAACGGGCCGGCACACCTAGTTCGTGCTGAATCGCGACCACGCTTCCGCCCTTACCCGATCCATCAAGCTTTGTTACGATGATTCCGGTTAAATCAAGCGTTGTCCCGAATTCACGAGTTTGGGAAAGGGCATTGGAGCCGGTCGTCGCATCGACGACAATCCATCGCTCATGCGGAGCGTCTTCATCTTGTTTGGCGAGCGTGCGACTGATTTTTTTGAGCTCCTCCATCAGGTTGTGCCGAGTATGAAGACGTCCCGCTGTGTCACAGATGAGGTATTCCGCGCCAGTGGCGATCGCTTTTTGATGGGCATCAAAACAAACCGCTGAGGGATCGCCTTGATACTGAGTCGTCACGACCGGGACCCCGACTCGATCTGCCCAAATCTGAAGCTGTTCGATAGCGGCGGCCCGGAAAGTATCAGCGGCGGCAAGAACGACGCTGTTTCCCCTCGCCTTGAAATAGGAGGCGAGTTTCGCCACCGAAGTTGTCTTACCAACTCCGTTGACTCCGGCGATCAAAATGACGGTAGGTTTGCCGGGTGTCCCTGGAGGAGGAATATCGTGGGGAGCTGATCCGATGATTTCTTCGATCTCCTCACGGCAAGCTGCTGCCACGGATTCAGGATCGGTCATTCCTTTCCGAGCCTGAATTTTGTCCACCAGTTCGGTGGTGAGCCTGATGCCGAGATCACCGCCAACCAGTGTTTCTTCGAGGTCGTCCCAATCGACATCGCTTCCACGAAAGCGGTCGATGATTGATTTAAAAAGCCCCATGGTCAGATACGGGATTTGTGAATTCGATCCAGGACTCCATTCACAAAAGAGGGAGAGTCTTCATTGCCCAGACGTTTCGCAATTTCGATTGCTTCGTTGATTGCCGCCTGAGGGGGAATGTAGTCCGCGAAAAGGATTTCGTAGCTGCCGACTCGCAAGATGTTGCGATCGACGCTGGTGAGTCGTTCAAAGGTGTAGTTTTCGAGACTGTCGCGAATCATTCCATCTATCGCGGGAAGGTTTTGACTCACTCCCTTGGTCAGTTCGCTGGCGAATTCCTGGGCGAGCGTTTTAGTCAGACGCAGGGTCCAGAATTCATCCAGTTTTTCGGTGGTCACATCCAGCTCTCTCTGTGCCTCGATGCCGTAGAGAAACTGTACTGCCGCTTCGCGCCCGTCACGGCGAGGTGACGGGGCTTTCTTTGATGACTTCTTTTTCCTGGGATTTGGAGAATCCATGCGATTGGATGACGGACTCCTGACCGTTGTGGAGAGCGACAATTCGGCATTCGATTCCTCGCTTATTCTCGATGAATTGCAAGCCATCCTTTTCCCCAAGGAGCGTGACGACAGTAGCGTAGCGGTCCGAATCGGCGGCGCATTTTGCGATGACACTGGCTGCGATGCGCTCGGTAAGACCAAGGCCAGTTTTGGTCGAGACAATGTGCGAATAACGAGTCCCGTCGACTTCGATGTATTGGCGGGCGTCTCCTGATGTTGAGATGGCACGATTTGCGAGGGTAATGGTATTGAGCTGATTGGGGTCGGGCTCCAGTTCGAGCGTTTCGATTCCGACGATCCATCCGGCTTTGCCGGGCGGCGGATCGCCGGCGACAATGTCCCCGCTGGCGGCTACCAAAGTGCGTCGATATCCGGCGTCGCGAAGGATTGAGAACGCGGCGTCGGCGGCATAGCCTTTGGCAATACCGCCCAGGTCAAAAAGCATTCCTTCGACGTGTTTGGTGACGGTTTGATTTTCAGTATCCAAAGTGAGATGATCCGCACCGGTTCGAGCTTTGGCTCGCTCCAGTTGTTCCGGGGTGGGGAGCTTGCTGTTTTTTTTGCTAAGCCTCCATAGTCGGACCAGTGGTCCGGCGGTTACATCGAAGGCTCCCTCGGATTCTCTCGTGAGCTCTTTGCTGAGAAATAAGAGATGGTAAAGGTCGGGGCTGACCGGAAAAGGGACCTTGGCGGGAGCCCTGGCTAGGTCATTGATTTCCGAGAGTGGAAAATAGTCGGAGCAAATTTGATTGAGTTGGTTGACCCGATCAAATGCTTGTTCAACTACCAGAGTCAGGTCATCTGACTGACTCTGATTTGCCCACACCAGAATGGTAAATTCGGTCCCCATGTGAGGCTGTTTGAAAGAGAACAGTTTTTCGTCCTCTTCGGCATTGATTGTTGCTGCGAGCAAGATGCCTGATACGCAGAATGCGATGATGGTTTTCCGCTTCATCAGTGGTTTCGAATCTCTCGTTGATTGGGTGAGATGCCAGGCTGAATAGAATCAGTCATATGAACGCAAAAAAGGCGAACCATACGGTTCGCCTCCTTCATCGGTGTTGCAGCTGATTGGTTCAGCGTCATTAGGTTCGCGGATTACTCACCGTTCCGACCAAGGTTCCAGAGTTCTTCCATCTTTTCAGGTTCGGGAACGTTGAGTGGACGGACGAGGCGAAATCCCAGCCAGGTCGCGTCGGTGTGATACCAGATCGACTTCGGAAGCTGGGGGTCTTGTGTCTTCCATGATTCGGCGGAAAAGTAACGACGCGCAGAGCGGAGCTCTTCGGGTGGATCATACCAGGAACCACCGCGGGCGATTCGAGGGTAGAGGGTCGAGGGGATTTCGAGCGGACTGGCAGTGGTTTTGCCTTCGTATTTTCCGTAGGCGTCTGCAATGTACTGATCGAGAACCCACTCCATCACGTTTCCGTGCATGTCGTAGAGACCCCAAGGATTGGGTTTTTTGGTCCCGATCTTTTGGTAAGCGATGCGTACCTGCTCAGGATCGACCACGGCATAGTCAGCCAGCTCTTCTTCCGGGCAGGAGAAAGGCCCTGTTGTGCCCGCGCGGCAGGCGTATTCCCATTCCGCTTCGGTGGGGAGGCGGTAATAGTGTCCCGTTTGGGCGCTGAGCCACTCGCAGAATTTGTTGGCGGCATGTTGGGTCATGCAGATGGCTGGAAATCCATCCGTTCCCATTCCGAAACTCATTTCGGTATAGGGTGTGGTCGGACTGGAAATGATATCGACAGCTGTCGCATCATCTGGAATTGATTCGGGAGATCCGTCTTTGTTTCTCGCCTCTCCTGTGATCATGAACGGCTCATACATGTTCCAGGTTACTTCGAATTTGCCCATCCAGAATGGCTCGACGGTGACCTTGTGCTGTGGTCCCTCGTCTTCAAATCGGCCTTTTTCATCGTCCGGACTTCCCATCAGAAATTCACCGCCGGGAATTGGAAGCATCTCATACTTCACTCCGGTCTTTGGAATAGCGTTGGTGTATTCCTTCATGTCCGCCTCGGTCTTCTCGGTGGTTGTCTCGAGAATTAGGTCTCGGATTTCCTTTACCAATTCGAGGTTGTCGCCAGGACCGCCTTCGTCTTTCTGAGCATCACCCAAGGTGAATCCTTCGGGCCAGACTGCTCCCTGCTCGACCCAGAGAGTAAGGATGTGTTTTTGCTTGTCGTTAAACGGGCCGCCTTTTGACAGGAGCGGAAGAATATTGACCTTGAAATTCATACGAGGTTTCTCTTCAAGCACAACGCCTTCTGGCCAATCTGCGCCCTGATCAATCCAGTCACGAATGATGTTCTGTTGCGCATCGGTAAGAGGCTTCTTTGGCGGCATCGCCTCCGAATCTTCGGGGTCGTCGAGATGGAGGGTCGTCATCCAGTAGACCGGGCTGTCATTGCTGTCACCGGGCTTAATCACCTCGTCACCGTAGGAGCTGCCACCATCAAAAGCAGCTTCCATGGTTGTCATGTCGTAATCAGCGCCGTCGTCTTCTGCGTGCTCGGGGCTGTGGCAGTGGACGCAGGTTCCTTCAAATAGGGGCTTCACCTGAGTCATGAAGTCGACCGTATCTTCGGCTTTGGCCGTTCCTATGCCTACCAGGGCAAGGGTGAGGAGGTATAAAGGAGTTTTTCGCATAGATCCGATCTGTATTCACTTATAGGAGCAGCGATTGTCACCCATTCAAGCCCCATGATCAAGTACCCAAGTGAGACCAGTTCTGATTGATGGAGGCAAATAATTCAAGGTTGATTCGGTTGACTGAGCATCTGAGCGGGTTTTGTTGGGGAGTGAGTCGAAATCCAGTTCTAGCTATCTGTGGGGCGATGGCACTTTTCTCTGCCAGTGTTGTCGCGCAGTCGACGGTTCCGGTAAGGGGATTTGTGAGCGTGGAACCGTATGAACTCAGACTGGAAGCGCTGGTTCGGCCTTCCGCCTTTCAAGCAGAATGGGAGATGGAAGACAATTCGATGGATTCGAAAGAACAGGGCTTGGTTCTGAAGTCGATCGCAGATCAGTTCTCCAATGGGGTGTCAATTGAGGTTTCGGGTGAGCCAATTGCGTTCGATGAGAGGACGGTCAGATTTGTGGTCTTGGATCCGGAAAAGGGATATGTCGAAGATACTCGTGAAGAGATCCCAATTGAGGCGGCTCTCGTTGGAATGACTTTTTCAGCGTCGGCGTCGGATATTTTTAGTCTCGATATCAACTGGAACTGGTTCGCTCCCGGTCAAATTCAAGTCCCTGTCGAAGTATCCAGCAGTGGGCGGCCCGTCGCGAGGTATGCCACGCCTCAGAAAAAAAGAATACGATGGGTCAGAGAAGGGGACGCCGAAAGTAAACAAATGACTCAGGTTCCTTCGGTGATGCGGGTAAAAGAATCCAGGATGCGAGTGATGTGGATCCCCGGGCTTTTGCTGATATTGGGCGGGCTGGTTATCATGGGATTCAAGAGGCGTAAGACACCTGCCGTCGCAGCTTGGTTGGTTATTGGCGGAGTGGCCTGCTGTTTCGTTTCGTACAAATGGAAGACCGATCGGGTGGTGGTGCCTGAGGATTCTAAACTGGAGGAGCTTGTCTATGCGCTTCTCAAAAATGTCTACCATGCCTTCGATTTTCGAGACGAATCGGACATTTATGATGCGCTGGATCACAGCATTTCCGGGGATTTGCTGGAGCGGGTATATCTCGAGATCCGAGGATCTCTTGAACTCGAAAATGCAGGCGGTCCACGGGTGCGTGTTCATGAAGTGGCCCTTCGCGGCTGCGCCCTGGATTCAAAAGATCCGGCTCCGGATGATCAGTTTAAGGTCGTAGCGGAGTGGGTCACGATTGGCGAAGTCACTCACTGGGGGCACACCCATGAGCGCACGAATCGCTATGAGGCTCGCCTCTCCATGGTTCCGGTAGGCACTCAATGGAAGGTCAGCGAACTTGAGTTGCTAAGTGAGGAGAGAGAGCAGAAAGTTTCTCGTCGGGACGTTGCCTCTGATTCATGATTTGTTGCGAGAAGATCCAGTTTTCCTATCCAGGTGAAGCCTTCCAGTTGTCGGTTGATTCATTCGCGGTCGATCATGGCGAGAAAGTGGCAATCGTCGGGCCGAGCGGATGTGGGAAAACTACCTTACTGAATCTCATTGCCGGAATTCTGGAGCCGCAATCAGGCAGCGTCATCACAGCAGGTGAGTCGATCGTCGAGATGAAGCTCCAGGAGCGGCAGCGATTTCGGATTAAGAAAATTGGCCTTGTTCCGCAGAGTTTTGATTTGCTGGATTATCTGACGGTCAGGGACAACATCGAGTTACCATTTCGCGTTAGCGGAGAGCTTGTGATGACAGATGAAGTCAGCGTCCGAAGCAAGGAGTTGGCCGAGCGCGCTGGGATTCAGGATCATTTGGGGAAATATCCGGCTCAACTTTCTACGGGGGAGCGGCAGAGGGTTTCGGTGTGCCGAAGTCTCATCGCGGGCCCGAGACTGATTCTGGCCGATGAGCCGACCGGAAATCTCGATCCCGAGAATCAGGACAAGATCGTTTCTCTTCTCCTTGAGGAAGCGGTTCGAATTGACGCGACCGTTCTCATGATCACCCACGAACCGGGACTGCTTGGCCGATTCGATCGAACGGTCGACGTTAATGAGCTCCGTGGAAGGGGGCGTGCATGAACTGGTCGGGAATTAGCTATCTCGGAATGCGCTACATTTCGAGAAACAGAGCCAAAGTTTCCCTGCTGATCGCAGCATTTACTCTGGTTTGGCTTTTGCCATTGGCGATCGGGGTGTTGGTCAAGACGGCTGAATCGCAGCTGCGGGAGAGGGCCTCGGCGACTCCGTTGCTGTTGGGGCACGCCGGCAGTGCTCTAGAGCTGACATTTAATGGGCTGTATTTTACGAAACCTGACGTGGCGACAATACCGTTTCGGGAATTTGAAGCGGTAGAAGATTCGGGGCTCGCCTCCGCCATTCCCATCTATTCGCGTTTCACGACCGAAGGTCATCGTATCGTGGGAACCTCACTGGAATATTTCGAATTTCGAAATCTGAAATATTCAGAGGGTAGGCCTATCCTGAGATTGGGAGAATGTGTGGTTGGGGCTGCTGTTGCCGAGGCCGGCGGAGTTTCTCCTGATGACTATTTGATTTCATCCCCGGAGACGCTTTTTGATTTGGCGGGAGTCTATCCATTGAAGATGAAAGTTTGCGGCGTGTTAGCTCCCAGTGGGACACCCGATGATAGAGCTGTTTTCGTTGACCCAAAAACGGCATGGATTATCGAAGGCTTGGGGCATGGGCATGTTAACGCGAACGAAGCAACGGCCGAGCAGCGACTTTCCGACGACGGCGACTCAGTGAAACTGAATGCTTCGGTGGTCGAGTACAATGAGATAACGCCGGAAAACGTGGGAGGGTTTCATTTCCACGGCGACAATGGCGATAATCCGCTGACTGCTGTCATCGTTCTACCTGACACTCCGAAAAATCAGGCCATTATCAAAGGGCGGTATGCGACAGATGATCAGCTTCAACTGATTTCACCCGCTACTGAGATGGACGAACTTTTTGACACCGTCTTCAGCGTCCAGAGACTGATCATCTGGTTATTGTTGGCCGTGGGAGGGGCCACTTTGATTATCGGGGGGCTGGTTTTTGTTCTCTCCTACCGACTGAGGAAGGACGAGTTCAGTCACCTGAGGCGCTTGGGCGCTGATATCGCGACGCTCAAAGCGCTCATTGCGTTCGAAGCCGGATTTGTGCTTCTTTCAAGTTTGATCATCAGCTTCGGTGGATTGCTGATGATCAAAGCGGTTGCACCGGCGCTGGTGCGACTCGTTTTAGGCTAAACTCGTTTTCCTCTGAGAGCCTTTGGCGGGTCCAACACTTCTTTGAGAATGAGGGCCGTCCTGAGTTGTTGTCCTTCCCTGAGCATACCTGCTAGCGAAGTTGAGACTGCTTTTCGTGTTCTACCTTTTCGCTTTTGAACGACTGCGGCAGAAGTGCGAACAAGAGCTCCCTCGGGAATATCTCCGAATGCCGGAGCGAAGCTTTCCGGTTGCGGCTGAACTTGAGTCGGTAGAGGTGGTGGCGCCTGAATGGTTTTGGCAGGGCTTTCCGGAATATTTACCTGACGTTCGAGTTCCTTGAATACGTCGCGAAAGGTTTCAGGTATTTCCCGTATATTTTCTTGTTTAGGTAATTCCCTGATCTCTTCTTTGGCTGAATCTCTGGCTAGGTAGCGATTAGGTTGTTCGTCAACCCTGGTGGTGCGTCGGGCCATTTCCTTGGCCTTGCGCTCGGCGACCTGTCCTCGCCGGATCGCGGCGGCGTCGGTGACTTGCTTGCGCAGCCAGCTAACGAAAGCGATGAAGATCATCGCTACGTAGAACCAGGGGATATCGTCCATTGTGTGAGTTTGAGAGTCCTTAGGAGTGCGACTCTTTAATTGCCAAGGCCGTTGTCCTCATCATCTTCATCGTTCACTTCAGTGGCGATGCTTTGACGCATATCAGTGTCGGCAACGATGTTGCGGTAGTTGGTGTAGTCCATCACACCAATATTACCGCTGCGGAATGCCTCAGCGATGGCCATAGGAATCTCTGCTTCCGCTGCGACGAGTTTGGCGCGCATCTCCTGGGTTCGCGCTGACATCTCCTGCTCGGTGGCAACAGCGGCAGCACGACGAACCTCAGCTTTCGCCTGGGCGACTTGTTTGTCGGCTTCGGCCTGGCTAGCTTGGAGTGTCGCTCCGATATTGGCGCCGACATCGACATCAGCAATGTCGATCGACAGAATTTCGAACTGAGTATTGGCATCGAGGCCCCGCTCGAGGACGCGCTTGGAAATGTGATCCGGATTCTCCAACACGTCTTTATGAGACTGGGCTGAACCAATGGAGGTAACGATGCCTTCGTTGACTCGGG
This sequence comes from uncultured Verrucomicrobiales bacterium, assembly GCA_963977055.1. GTDB lineage: Bacteria > Verrucomicrobiota > Verrucomicrobiia > Verrucomicrobiales > DEV007 > Arctic95D-9. Next base: position 1,576 of record CAXBMX010000029.1, on the reverse strand, counting down.
CAACGATGGTTTCCTCTGTGGCACCACCGACGAAACGGTCGAGATTGGTTCTCACTGTCACTCTGGCCCGGGCGCGAAGTTGAATTCCGTCGCGGGCAACGGCATCGATTTTACCGCCACCATCGGGGCAGTCGATTACGGCGGGGTTAATCGAGGTTCTCACCGCCTCAAGCACTGTCTTCGTGGTGCCTTTCACTGCGAGGTCGATCGCGCAGGCCCGATCAAAGGCGAGGGGGATCGACGCTTTATCAGCGGCAATCATGGAAAGGACCACGTCTTCGACATGTCCGCCGGCCAGATAGTGCGCTTCCAACTGATCGGTGGAGAAATCCAGCCCGGCTTTCGCGGCCGTGATTCGACTATCGACAATCATGGACGGGGAAACTTTTCGGATCCACATGGCGACCAAATTGAGCAGGCCGACGGGGGCGTTCGACACCCGAGCTCGAATCCAGATGCCGATGAATTTGGCGAGGACCATAAAGATGATCAGGGCGACGAGGACTATGATCCCGATAATGATAAAATTGAACATGATTTTAGGTAAGAGTGAGTTGTTTGGTTAGAAGAAAGAGGTTCTTATATGGTCAGTCAATGGCAAGGGCTTCCTTGATGACGGATTCAAAAGCGTCAGCCTGACGGACGAATCCAAGATCGCTGGGGTGGGAGCCGTCGGTAGCAGCTTCGGTATCGTTACCAAGGAGCTTGTCGCCTTCGAGATAGTAGAGATTGGTGATGCCGGACGAGATGAGGTTATCGTAGGCTCGGACTAGCGCTGCCCGGCTCTCCCGATGATGTTCTCTTTTGCTCCTGGAGATCCAAGCATTGGTAAAGGTCCTGTCTTCGACAAGAATGATTGGTGTGTCAGGACGACCTTGGCGAAGTAGTTTCACCAAGGGCTCAGTGCGTTCTGCAATCATTTTTCCCTGCATATTAGGAAGGCAATCGATGATGTAAACGGCAGCGTCGATTTCAGTTATGAGCGCCCCGATCTCTAGATCCATGGTTCCGTTCCCGGAGAATCCTAGATTGATGACGGGCCGGTTTAGTCGCCTTCCCAGAATCGCGACGTGCGACATTCCCGGTCGAGAGGCACAGGCTCCATGGGTGATAGAGGTCCCGTAGAACACAATGGGCTTATCTGGCAATGGTGCGACAGGCTGGATTTGAAAACCTTCAGGAACTCCAAATTCGATATCGAGAAGAGAATTGAACAGTGGGAAGTAAGCCATGTAGGTTCGCATTCCTGGATCGATACCCGTCACTTGGTGAGTGACTTCTTTGGTGGTGGGTTTTGAAACACTTACCCATTTCCAGGTGCCGTCTGTATCTAACGCGTAGAGGTCTATTCCGCTTGCTCCTGTCGCGGGCATGTGAGGTAGGCCAAGCTTCTCGCTTCCCAGCGAATACCTTATCGTTATCTCTGTGGCATCAGTATTGAACCGGCAAAGTATCCCGGCACTTTTCCTGCTCAGATTCCAGACATTTTGACGGACGATGTTTTTTGCTTTGGCAGGGAGCCTGTCGTAGCGCGATTCAAAATCAACTGCCGTCCAGCCCTGCCCTTCTATGCCCA
>CAXBMX010000028.1:0-75595 GCA_963977055.1 uncultured Verrucomicrobiales bacterium | reverse complement strand
GGCTACAGGGTGATCGCGCACAGTTGGTATTCCGCTTAAAACCGTGCCATTCGGGTCAGTGGTGAATTCCGTTGGTTTCGATTTTTTGAAAGAAATTTCGACTTTTGAAGTATTGTCGGGTGATAGAGTCCAAATTATGTCCTATATTTTAAGATAATTAGAGTGATTCTAAATTTTTTGAGACCGCACCATCCCATTTCCCCGTTTATGCCGTTCCTTCGATTGTTTCTTCGTTCGACGAAGATGTTAGCCCTTTGCATTTCGTGTGGAGGCTTGTTTCTCACATCCTGTGTCAATACGCATAGGGATCAGAAGCAGTCTCTGGCGAGATATGATGCGATTGGGATCGATGCTCCGGTGACCCTTCCCGAATTACACAATCGAACCGACCGAGGCTTTTCCGCCGCGGACTATTTGACTCTTCATTCCGGGCTCATTGTGAGCGGTGAGTACATCGACGCTGATTTTAAGAAAAAGCTAGAGACCAGTAGAGGTAATGATGAAGGGGTTCTCGAGTTGGGTTTCTCGGTCCCTATTGCTAAAGGTGGCTCTGGTTTTGGAAGTTGTGCACCAGTAACGAGTGACGGCTATTTTCTGACGGCAGCGCATGTGTTAGTTCACGACGACTCTTATGTCTTGTATGCGACATCCAACAGCAAGAATACCTACATTGAGTATGCTCCCATACGTGTCGTCTACCGGAACGATGAAGCTGACTTTGCGATTGTGAAGGCGAGGATTCGAACACCTCGATTTTTGAAATATCGCCGCGAAAAGCTCACCCCGGATAGCGTTCTTTTTGCGGGAGGCTGGATGCATGAAAAGGGTGGGGGTACCTTTGTGGAGTATCAAGATATCCCTGAAGTAGACAATCGCTCCTACGATAAAATTGTAACCACATTGCCCATGATTAAAGGCGACAGTGGCTCTCCTCTGATTGATCAAAAAGGCAGGCTTTGCGGAGTGCTCAGTACGATGCGTCTTGGCGTGGTGGTCAAAATGAAGCCAAAATCGACCGCAGTGATGTTGCGATCTTCTGAGATTGATTCGCTGATTCGTCGCGATCGTGCCCGTTATTAATCTCAGGGTATGCTGGATCGATTCGGAATGGGGGGGGGAAGGGAAACCTCGATGGTCGCTCATTGATGCTGATGACTGGATAGGAGTGTGGGCAGGACGGGAAATCAGCGAAGATCAGCGTGTCTGAGCGGTTTTGAAGGAATTAGGACGTTTCTTGGGATCCCTATACTCACCGGTTCCCTGTTGCCGCTTGAGTCGGCACTCGTCTGATTTGATACTTCCGAGGGACGGGCTGAGCAGCGGCATAGATTCGGTTTTCGTATTCGGCTGCCAGTCGGTGAAGCTCATCGATTTGTTCTTTGATAGGAGCGAATTTTTTTTCGAACTCATTTGGTTCGAGCTTCTTCCGAAGCCCTTTGACTCTGCCCCAAAGATCACGCATCGGCCGGATGATTTCGTCGTTCTTCTCCTGGTTCAATAGGGCCACTTTTAGTGATTGCTGGCTCTGCGGTGTGTCAGAAAAGTTTTGCAGTTCTACTTTTGCTCCGAGTGAGAGGTGTGAAAATTCACCAATAATCACGTCGTCGATAGTGAGTTCGTATTGGCCGGCTGGTAGCCCGGTGATGCGAAGTCGCTCAGCGCTGAGTTTATGACCGGCTTTGGTCAGTTCATAGCCCAGGGACGCGGGAGCTGACGGGCCCCATTTGAGAGGCTCCTTCGACATCGCGTCAGGAACGACCCACGGAAGAGAACGAGCCAGAAAGGTGAAACTGATTTTGTCCCCGTTCTCGGAGTGTTCCAGTTCAGAGATATTAGCGTTCTTAAGAGCGGTCCACTTTTTCCCACGCTTCACGATGGTGACGGCGCTGGCGGCGGTTCGTTCCTGCTTTGATTCGGAGAGGATTGAAAAAGCCATGATGAAATGCCCGGCCGCACCCGGATGAATAGAATCTTCAATCACGGAAAAATTGGGTTCGATACGTCTTTGCTGGAAAGTGATATCATTCAACGAACCCCAGAGATTCACGAAAGGGGTCTGCCGAGTTCCTGCTGTTTCACGGAGCCAGGCTCCGTAGAATGACATTAGTGCATTGTAGTGAGGATCTACCTTTTGGTCTTTAAAACGAAAGGTGTCATCAGTGCTTCTCAGTGCCTTCTGGTGGTGGTCGAACATAGTCGGCGAAAGCGCAACGGCCTGGGCTCCGAGGGCATCGACTCGATCCATTAATTTGAGCATTCCGTTTCGATAATTTGCAAAAGTGATTTCGTTGAAGGGCTCATACTGACCGTCATTCATTCCCAGGTAGATGGTAACGATGTCAGGGTTTTGGGCCGCTACATCATCTTCGAAGCGTGCTAGTGCTGTTGCGGCACTGTCGCCTCCGACTCCGGCGGCGTGAAAATGGATCCTCCGATCAGGGTAGCGAGTGTAGAAAAAATCTTCAATGTATTGGGTGTAAAGACATTGATGGGTGATCGAATCGCCAAGAAAAACCACCGTGTCTCCATCTTGGGGATTTAAGAAAGATCCTGAACCGGTGATTGTTTCGGTCTGTCCGCTAGGGATAAGCCAAAAGCTCAGCGAAACGGCGATTGCAAGAATGTGCCTACTAACAAGACGAGCGGAACGATTGGACATGGACCTTTGGTATCAGCAGTGGCGCTGCGATTCAAGATCCGGCATCGAGGAAACCGGAGCGTTCAAATACCATCTCAACCGTGTAACTGGAGGAATAAGGGATGCATTTTGGAGGGAGGGTATGCGCTTCGCGGAAGTGTTAGAAAGCTGGCCGAATCTTTCCAATTACTTTGTTCCAATTCAGTTGCGATGCCCACGGGGCGGGCCCCGCATCGCGCGCTTCATAGCGTCGTGTGCTTGAAAAGGTTCGACTCAGCTATTGCTCCAGTTTCACCATCGAAATGGTATGAACTCAATTCGCTTAGCGGTCCGGAACCCGATCAATGCGGGCACCGAGTGTGGCCAGTTTGTCGTCAATGTGCTCGTAACCACGATCAATGTGATAGACACGAGAGATTTCGGTGTTGCCCGAGGCAGTCAGTCCTGACAAAACCAGCGCTGCGGAAGCTCGAAGATCACTCGCCATGACAGGTGCAGCGCTGAGTATTTCAACTCCGTTAATGATCGCTGTGCCATCATCTACCTGAATATCGGCACCCATTCTTTTCATCTCGGATGCGTGCATGAAGCGTTGGGGAAAGATGGTGTCTTTCACCACGCTGATCCCTGGAGTCACAGCGAAAAGGGAACACATTTGCGCCTGCATGTCGGTGGGGAATCCAGGGTAAGGCTCCGTCGTGATGTTGGCTCCAATGGGGGACGTCGCTCGGGAAATAGAAATGCTGTCATCAGTCGATGAAATCTTGCACCCGCAATGCTCGAGTACTTCAATGACGCTGGAAAGGTGCTCACGATTGACTCGGCGAAGGGTGATTTCTTTTTCAGCCGCCATGGCGCCGGCGACGAGGAACGTTCCCGCTTCAATTCGATCAGGAATCACGACGTGATCGACTCCGCCCAATTCGGCGACGCCTTCGATTTCTAGACAAGGTGTCCCGGCGCCTTTGATTTTGGCACCCATGGAATTAAGGAAGTTAGCGAGGTCGACGACTTCCGGTTCGCATGCTGCTCCATTGATTATCGTGGTGCCTTTTGCCAAAACAGCAGCCATCATGACATTGTCGGTGCCCAGGACAGTGGCTCCATGTTTGCCGCTCATGTCGATCGTAGCGCCCGTGAGGCCATAGCGGGCCTCGAGATGGACATTGCCGCTTTCGGTAGAGACTTCTGCGCCAAGGCCCTCCAGGCCTTTGAGGTGGAGGTCAATGGGGCGATCTCCGATGACACAGCCGCCCGGCATTGAAACATCAGCCCGATTTTGTCTTGCGAGGAGGGGGCCCATCACGCAAACGGAGGCCCGCATTTTGCGGACAAGGTCATAGGGTGCTTCGTGGCTGTGGATTTTTTCGCACTTGATCACCACTGTCCCGCTGGCGCGCTCCACTTCAGCCCCGAGGTTTTGAAGGATCTGCAGCATGTAGTTGGTATCAGACACATCAGGAACTCTTCGAATCACACACTCTTCGCGGGTCAGGAGAGTCGCTGCCAAAATTGGCAGAGAAGCGTTCTTAGATCCGCTAATATTGACGCTTCCTGATAGTGAAGCGCCTCCGTGAACGATAAATTTTTCCATGTAAGCAGGTGATGAAATAAGGAGAGGTTCCGGCCAGAAATCCGGGCGGGACCTTAGCAGATTTAGGCGGATTTGGTAGCGAAAAGAAAACGTTCAATTCCGTTGATATCCTTCTTTGTGACTACTTCGACGAAGCCCGCTTCTTCGGCGAGTTCTCGCAGTGATTCGGCCTGGTCGATCCCGTGCTCGAGAGCGATCATTCCACCGTCGTTTAGAAATGAAGGGGCATCGGTGAGAAAGTTCGCCATGATCTCAGTTCCGATCTCACCCCCGTATAGGGCAAGCGCTGGATCACGCTGAACTTCTTTGCTTAATTCCGTTTGCTCTCGATTTGGAATGTAAGGGAGGTTGGCAACGATCAGGTCGAAACGGCCTTCAATCTTCGAAAAGAGATCGCTCTCCAGCAAGGCGACTTTATCGGTCAGGTCGAGCTCTTCAGCATTTTCTCGAGTTAGCTCGAGTGCTGTGGGAGACACGTCACTGAGTGTCAGGGCGGAGCCTTCAATTTGGCGGGCCAGGGTTAACCCCAGCACGCCGGAGCCGCATCCCATGTCGAGCGCTTGCAAAGGGGATTTCCACGTGCGTTTGACGAGGATATCGGCCAGTTCTTCGGTTTCCGGTCTAGGAATCAGGGCTCGAGAATCGGTTTTGAATTCGAGCGAGCAGAACTCAACGGTACCGAGTAGGTGCTGTAGAGGTTCTCCCTGACTTCTTCTCTTCGTCAATCCTCGTAGCGTCTCCAATTCTTTCTCAATCAGGGGACGGTCAAAATCGAGGTAGAGCTGCATCCTCTCGACCTTCAGGGTATGCGCGATGAGGTGCTCCATATTGAGTCGGGCCTCATCGATTTGATATTTCTCTAGGTATTCGGTGCCCTTCTTGAGGGTGTCGAGAATGGTCGGCATAATGATAGAGTTCAGAAGCCGAATCGCGTGGACGGAAGAGGGCGTGCCTTGAAAACGGAAAACGGAGGCGCGGTCACGTTTTTGCCGCTGTTGAAGAATGGGGTGCGGTGAAGCTGATTACTGAAAAAGTGGAGGTCTCCGTCAGGGGCGATTAGCAGTCCTCCGGGCCAGATTACTCTTGGATCCTGAATCAGGAGGCGCAAATTGAGGTAATCTTCATCAGGCGTGACGTAGTCGATGGATCCTCTGGAAATATCTCCGAAATAGATGCGCCCTTTGGAATCGATCGTCATGCTGTCACAGACAGGCTTGGGAGATACGCCGCTAACCTGGCTTTCAAGGACGTGAGGGGCGATATCGAGTCGCCGGAGCAATTCGGCTTTAATCTTGAACAGTGAAGAACCGTTTCGAGGGCCGTAGTAAAGCCATTCGCCTTTTCGATCAATCGCAATGGGACTCACTCCGGTGAGGGGTGTCGCGATGTTTCCGTCGGGACGTCTCACCTCGACGGACCGCCCATCAAGTTCCAATGGAATTGAGGGATCCATTTGGGTTGAGCGATGTCCCTCCAGGACGCGGCGCGCCAGATTGGTTTGAGTGTCCACCACGACGATGGCGGAACTGATGCCATCTGCTGGATCCGAAATATAGATTAAGGGTGCGGCCGGATCCAAGACGATGTTCTTGAGAAAGGAACGAGGAGTGAGCGCTTGAGGATTGATCACGATGATCTGATGCAATCGATCGCGTTTGGTATCCCATGCGACCAACTTGGGAGGTGTATCTGACCGCCTTCCATTGTCTAACATCCAGACGATTCCCCGAGAGTCGCAGGCGAGTCCGAGCACGGCATCAAGGACGACAGGAAACCCGGAGCCTGGAGTGTTCATTCCGACATTTGGGAATGGTACCCAGGTGTTCTGCTTGTCGAGCATCATGACTCGATACTGGGGATTAAAAAACTGGTGGCAGGAAATCACATATTCTCCTGTGGGGAGAACGCACATGCCGCCCGGGCCGGTGGGAGCATGCGAGGTTTCCTGCAACTCGTTTCCCTTTTGTTTGAACACACTCGGCAGGGAAGGGATCTTTAAGTCCTTTGGTAACTTCAGATCGGGAGCCGGGCAATCCAGGGGAGTGCCAAACAGCAGGGCGATCCCGACGATTGACGCGGGAAGCAGGGCCATTTGTCGAAGCATCGACAAGGGGCTGATCTTTCGGGAATTAAAAAGCATGCCTGGGTTTCTGGAAGTGCTTATTTTCAACGAAAATGGAGTGGGGTCAATGCCGCAGAAGCCAAAGCGACTCCTCAATGGAGGAGTTCTGGGTAGTATTGCCGGGCAATTTCAAGGCAATGGGATTTTACGGACGCTTCAGTTCCGCACTCACTCAATTTTTCCATGAGTGATTTACACTCTACGGTGGTGAGTCGTGAGATGGCTTTTCGAGTTTTTAGCAATTGAGCCGAGCCGACCGACAATTCATCCACTTCGAGACCGACCCAGATGGGTGTCATCGCGAGATCACTCGCTGCTTCGCCACACACGCCGCACCAGATTCCTTGACGGTGGGCCGCTTCAACGGTCGACTTGATCATGCTGACCACGGCTGGGTGCATCGGTTGGTAAAGATCTGCGACCTTGTCATTAATACGGTCTACAGCGGTGGTGTATTGGATCAGATCATTGGTTCCAATGCTGAAGAAATCGACTTCTTTCGCAAGATGATCGGCCACCATGACCGCGCTCGGAATTTCAATCATGGCACCTACTTCGATTTCATTGTCAAAATCGACGCCGGCTTCCCGCAGTTCCTGTTTAGCCAGTTCCAATTGCTCTTTTGCCGCGATAACCTCCTCTACCGCACAAATGAACGGGAACATCACGCGGACATTGCCGAAGGCGCTCGCTCTGAGGATTGCGCGTAGTTGAATTCGAAATTCTTTGGTCCGGTCTAAGCTCATTCGAATGCCACGCCACCCGAGAAATGGGTTGGGCTCAGGGCTTTCGTTCATTTCCGGGAAAAGCTTATCACCACCAATGTCGAGCGTCCGAATAATGACGCCGTGGGGTGCGGTCGCCTCAGCAACAGTCTGGTAATTTTTGGCCTGATTTTCTTCGCTGCGAAGTTCTTCCGAACTGAGGTAGAACAGTTCTGTCCGATAGAGGCCAATTCCTTCTGCGTCTTGATCGGCGACAGCCTCCAATTCTTCGATGAACTCGATATTGGCTGACAATATGACGCGGTTGCCATCTGCCGTTTCAGTTGGCTCACCTTTAAAGGAGTCGAGGTCTGACAGAATTTCCTTTTCCTGCTGATCGATTTTTCGATATTCCTCGATTGTTTCCGGCGTCGGATTGATAATCACGAGCCCATTGAAACCGTCGATGAGAACACATTCTCCGGCACTGCATGTGGAAGGGATCTGGTGGAGGGCGACGACGGCAGGAATGTTGAGGGCCCGAGCCATGATCGCCGTGTGTGAGGTCGAACTTCCGACTTCAGTCGCAAAACCGCGGATACGATTGCGATCCAGGCCAGCGGTGTCAGACGGGGTTAAATCATGGGCCAGTATTACCGAGGCTTTTGAATCGCTCGGATCGGAAGCCACCGAGCTTTCCGTCCACCTCAGGTTTTTGAGGACACGGCTGGCCACATCTTCAATGTCCACTGCCCGTTCTCTCAAGTACGGATCAGAAATCTTCCGGAGAGAATCGATGTAGCGTTTGACCACTGAGAAGTAGGCGAAATCGATGGTTTTTAGCTGAGATTCGCAGATCCTCAGGACTTCGTTAAGTACGGTGGAATCTTCAAGCAGGAGGAGATGTGCGTCAAAAATGCCGGCGTGGTCGTCGCCTTCATCAGACGAAATTTCACGCTGCAACTCGATGATCTGATCACGGGTCGCTAGGAGAGCCAAAGAAAGACGGGCTTTCTCAGCATCAACGTCACTGCGCTCGATACTATGGTCTTCCGGTTCTTCGAGCGCTTTGCCTAGGATATCTGCGGGCCCCCAGCCAATACCGGGCGAAACGCCAATGCCCTGAAGTCGAATTTCGGCCTTTTGGGCGGATACTGTCATTAATTAGCCTTCTAAACGGGCGATAGCTGAAAATATTATGTTTTCGGCGGGAAATTACCCGGAAAACGGAAAAAGCGGTGAAATCAACAATCGATCTCGAATCCGCTATTTACCAGCTCAGAAATCTTTGAGAGGGCCTGCTCGGCATCGTCGCCGTTTGCAGAGACTCGGATGACAGATCCTTGCGCCGCTGCGAGCATCATGAGCCCCATGATGCTTTTCCCATTGATCTCTTCGTCATCCTTCTCCACCCAGATTTCGCATGAGAACTGACTGGCCATCTTGACGAATTTTGCAGCAGGGCGCGCGTGGAGGCCCTCCTCATTCGGTATTGTCAGTTCACATTCCGGCATCTCTTATCGTTAGTTACAGGCGATTAAGTCTAAATAGATCTATATAGGACTAAACCAACGATTTACGTTGATCTCGCATCCTTTTCAATAGTTTCTTGTTGAATTCAACTGCAGAATCGTGGCCAAGCGCCTTTAATTTCTGATCCAGGGCGGCGACTTCAATGAGCTGAGCCATATCACGGCCCGGGGCGACGGGGAGTTCAATATGGGGCACATTCATCCCCAGAACATCGACTGTTTCCCGGTCTAGACCGACACGCTCCATGGTGTTGATCTCTTCTTCCCGCTTGAGGGTGACGACTAGGTCGAGTCGCTTTTCTGTCCGGAATGTACCCACACCAAACAAGGCCGATACGTTGATTATTCCCAGTCCACGCACTTCCATGTAGCTGCGGCCGAGCTCTGGAGCGGTTGCGATGAGCTCGCGGTCCTCGATATTCCGAATCCGAACCATGTCATCAGCTACCAGACTGGATCCCCGGCGGAGTAGGGCTAGAACCGTTTCACTTTTGCCGGTTCCGCTGTCACCACGAATCAGAATGCCGATTCCCATCGAATCGACCATGCAGCCATGCTCTGTGGTGGACGGAGCGAACTCCCAGTCGAGCCGGACGGTGGCGGCATTGATGTAGTTCATCGTTACCATCGAGGTCTGAAAGACAGACACCCCGGCGTCGTTTGCGATTTGGAGCAGATCTCCAGGCAAATCCTGGCCTCGGCTTACGACAATGCAGGGGATATGCTGACGACAAAGGTCGGAGAATCGCTTCTTTGCGTTCTCCGGGCTCAAGTGCTTCAAGTAGGACCGTTCGGCCAGTCCGATAACTTGGATGCGGTGAAGGGCGAAATATTTGTAAAATCCAGACAGGGCCAATCCCGGACGATTAATCGTGGGTTCGAGAATCTGTCTGCCATATCCGACTTCGCTGCCAACGAGCTGCATCGATAGCTCCTTGGTGTGGCGTTGAAAGAATCCGCCGACCTCAAGTGTGGGCGGCTTGGTAGATTGTGATTTCCTCGGAGTGGGTGGCATTGGTTTGTGAGAGTATCAGTCATGGCCCCTTGCACGCCAATAAAAAAAGGCGGAACCGAGGTCCCGCCTTTTACCAAGGGGTTTTCCACCGAAGTGGAAAAAATAGACTAACTCCTAGAAGTAGGTGCGAACACCGAACAACCAAGAGCTGGAGTCGACGTCAGTTCCTGTGCCAAACTGCTTTCCGCTGGCATACTCATAGCCCGCCATCACTTTGAACTTGTCTCCGCAGACATAGTAGTTCAAACCGACGTAGGCAGTGTGGTAATCGGCGACTCTGAGGCGGCTGCCTAGGCGGTCTCCAAAACGCTGAGTACGCTGCTGCTGACCCGATTCCATGTAACCATACTTGAATACTGCTTCCAGTTTCTCGGTGATCTCATAGGTAGGCATGATGACGACACCCAGGGTGTTATCTCCGGCAGGAATCGTGCTTCCGCCGCCGGGGAGACCGGAACGCTCGCGATTGAAAGCGAGAATGAAATCAGTAGTTAGATCCAGTCTGCCCAAATCGGAGAAGGTTCCCAGAGCCAGCGTGTGCTGGTAGTTGGCGTCCTGACCAAATCTAGAGCTACCGCGTCCTTGCTTTGTGCCTTCGCTGTTGTTGACAAAGACGTAGTCGAAGTAGAAATCGGTGACATCGGAAACAGGAACCTCAAGATTGTAGGAGAGGGATCCGCGTGAATCGCTGCGGGGCCAGTTCCAGTCGTTGGTGAGTCCTGTGGGGCTTCCCAAGCCGGTTATCCAGGCACCAACGGTGTGCTGAAGCTCTCCGGTCTCAAATCCAACCGTCACGCCCCAGGGCTTCTTGTCTGCGACTTCGTTAACGATAGGAGAACGCTCAATGGTCTTGATGCGCTTAGAGGAAGTGGAATATTCACGAGTGATCTTCTGCTTCTGTTTACCTGCCGTGATATCAAAATTACCAAAATCGTGTGAAAGCCCGATTTCGTCGAAGTTGTCGAAGAAGCGAGCACGAGTGAATCCAGGCAAGCTGCCGCTGCTGTTGGAGATGTTCAATGATGAGAAAAACTCAGTGCCGTTTCCGAACACGATATCCAATCCAAGGCGAGCCCGGCGATCCTGCCACTGGTTGAAGCCATTGGAAACTCCACCTAAGTCCTCTGACTGGGTCACGTATTGCCCGTGGTAACGGCCATTAAGGGAGATTTCCTTAATGAAGCCGGTTTCACGCTCGTAAAGCGTGGCATAGTCGAAGATGTCGCAGATGGACCACGGATCTTCGATTGGCATTTTGTCGTCGATGATCGCCTTGCTATAATCACCAGCGAAGAGTGCCCCGCTGGTGATGCATGCTGTTGCGCATGCGCTGGATATCAGTTTTCTGAAGTTGTTTGCTTGTGTCATTGATTTTGATTTAATGTTACTCAGTGCTCTCTTTCTAAGAGATATTTGCCCCTCGATCTAATAAACTTTAGTGACGATTTAGTCACTCTGTCCCCCAAAGATTCGGTGGGGGTCTATTGCTATTAACAGGGCATAACTTCAACTAATTTTTCGTGACAATTTGAAGAAAGATTCTCGAATGCTATCGAAGTGGCGCCACAGAAAATAGGCTCGATTTGATCGAGCCATTTGGATTGGCAAGATTTGAAGGGTGAATCAAAGCCTCTACCGGGCGCAAAGTTCAGGGAACGCTAGAAATGAAGTCGCAAGCCGCTGAACAAAGTCCAGCCGGAGAAGTCACCTCCGTCGCTGCCGCCGTCCATGTGGGAATATTCCACTCCGTTCATGACCTTGAGCCGCCGGCCATAAAGATACCAATTTAGACCGAGGTAGGCAGCGTGATACTTTTCGCCCCGGCCGCCATTGGTGATAAAAGGGACATCCTGTTCATACCGGTTCTGGGCCTGTAGCCCGTTGGGGGCAGAGGAACGCGCAAACTGGTAGCGTCCAACCAATTGCAATTTGTCTTCCTTAAGATAGGCGGAGGGCATGACGGTCAGGCCCCAGGAGTCACTGACCCGGCCGTACCCGTTGGCGAAGACGGTTTGGACTATGCCTGCGAAGGGGCCTTCTTGCATGGCCAGGCTAAGGGAGACGGCGTTGTGGTAGGACGCCGTATTAGGGCTCACGGCCGAGGAATTATGAAAGTAGTAAAACTGGGCATTCATCTTCTCGAAGTCGCTCAGGCCTGAGAAGTCATAGCCCAATTTCAGCAACGCGAAACCGTCTCCGAAGTCATCACCCAATTCGTTTCCCGAGTAGCCCCCAACCTCATAGAAAAAGTCCCGGAACTTTCCCTCAATTGAGATGCCAGGAGATTTATCAGGAGCGAGTTGATTCACAATCAGCGATCGCTCAAACGTCAGTATTTCGTTCGAGGAGATATCGTATTCATAAATGAATCCGGGTTTTTGCTGCCCGATAACAACTTGAAATTCATCACTTGGCTTCCACGCCAGGGTTAGCGTGTCGAGGTTTTCTTTGTCGATCACGTTGCTCAATCCTAAGCCCCCGGAGTCGGTGTCGAAATTGAAACTGCTGGCTAAAGTGAAGTTGTTCAGGAAAATGGTGCGGAGGCCAATTCTCGATCGGCGGCTATCCCAGCCACTAACTGAGCCTTGATCTGAACTGGTGGCGTAATACTGCCCATGGTAGCGACCCAATAGGGAGACTTCCTGGATATATGGGTTGTCGTAGTTCTGATACAGAACAGGCCATGACCAAATCTTGTCGAGAACTGGATGGGGCGATTCATCGGGGTTGCCCACATCGGAGGCGACAAGGCTGCTGTTAGCCTCTCCGTCAGTTCTTTGAAGGCGGCGAAGCAACGGGCGTGGGCCGTCGGTGAACAAACGAGGACCATGCAAAGCGGGACGACCATTCACCGAGGTTTCGATGCCCTCGGGTGATTCCGATTCGTCAGCACCGAATACTGCAGATGACAGGCTCAACGAAAACAAGATCCCGGCAACGGACTTTGCGCGGGAGCAGAAATCTTGGAATCTGTGTTTTGGCGGTGACATCAATACGATTTGGAGCCAATTTGGCCCTCGATTCCAAGTAGTTTCCTTGCCTGGGACGTCTTCCTTTAGCAAGACAAAACAAATAGTCCACTAGCGTTTTGAGGTCAAACAGTTGATGGGTTATGGAATATACAGAAATTAGAGTAGATTTTGATATTTAGATTCTATCCCTTCGACCGGATTTTCTATTCGATTCAGATCCGGGCAGTCATTTTTGTTTTCTTGGGGTTTCTGTCAGCCATCGCTTTCGAACGGAGCCCGATCTGGTACGAATTTCACCCTCAAATGTCGGATTTGTTCTGGACAGTTGATTGACGGGTGTGGATTCTTTCGGCTCACTTACTAAATTGCCTATCATGCCATACGTCGAATCGAACGGAATCCAAATGTACTATGAGGAAAAGGGATCAGGCGATCCTTTGATCCTGATTATGGGAATCACAGCAAGAGGTGAAGTCTGGGGTGCCCACGATGAAGCCTGGAGCGAGGGATTTCGATGCATTGCACCCGACAATCGGGGTGTGGGGCTTTCTGATAAGCCGGAAGGGGATTATACCAGCGAAATGATGGCTGACGATTACGCCGGACTGATGGATGCCCTTGGGATCGAAAAGGCACGTGTGGTAGGCTGTTCCATGGGATCCATTATTGCGCAGCAGCTGTGCCTGAGGCATCCGGAAAAGGTGCAGAGCGCGGTTTTCATGTGTCCTTGGGCCAGCTGTGATCACTACGCGGCGTCTCTCTTTAATCACATGACGGTGTGTAAAGCGCATCTCGATAATGAGCAGTTCATGGAGTGGATTCAGCTGCTGATCTTCACCAAGCCTTTTTGGGACAATAATGAGTGTCATGAGGCGCTTGTCTCAGGGCGCAAGGAATTCGATGCCAATCCTGTTCCGCAACCGCTCCACGGATTGCGCGGTCAGGCGGCTGCTTGCGTCGGACACAATGTGGTCGATCAGTTGGGCAATATTGCGGTACCATGCCTGGTGATTGGGGGTAAAGATGATATTTTCACACCACTTTGGATGGCTGAAGAAGTGGCCGGAGGAATTCCGAATTGCGATACTCACTTCTATGACGGTGCCGGGCACGCTTTCCACTTCGAAAAGACTGATGATTTCAATCCACGAGTCATGGAGTGGTTGACGGCACACTGAGAGATACGAAAGCTTTTCAAAAACAACGACTGAATCAAATACTATGGCTAACATCAAATTCGGATCGCAAGTCTACACCTGGTTCATGCAGGACACGGGTAAGGGCTACGACAATAAACTCGATCACATGATCAAGATCGCCTCTGAGGCGGGATTCGCGGGTATCGAGCCAATGGTGCTGGAAATCTCAGAGAGCGCACTGGGATGTAGCAAATACTGGTTGGGGGATTTCTGCGATCCTATCAAGATGAAGGATTCTTTGCAGGAGCACAACATCGAGCTAGTAGGGCTATCTCTGATCTGTGGTTGGGACAATGACGAGGAAACTCCGGAAGAGCGTGCTGCCGCTGATTTTACGATCGATTTTCTGAAGCACTTTCCTGGCGCAAAGTTGGGCACAGTAACTCTGCCAACGGGGCGCGGTCACGATTTGCAGCGTCGACGCCTCAATATCGCCAGAAATCTCAACAATGTGTCCAAACGCGGTGTTGATGCGGGTTTGGTTTGTTCTTATCACCCCAACAGTCCACCGGCTTCACTGGTGCGCACTCAATTTGATTACGATGTTGTTCTCAGCTCGCTGGATCCATCAGTGACAGGCTGGACGCCTGATGTGGGGCATATCATTCGCGGAGGCATGGATGTGATTGAGACGCTGAACAAATGGCAGCATCTGGTGAATCACATTCACTACAAAGACTACTCTGGCAACGGTCCTGAACCTTGGTCTCAAATGGGAACAGGGAAACTCGACTTCCACAAGATCACCGAATGGCTCACCCTTCGAAACTACGAAGGATGGATCGTCTGCGAAGATGAAGCTCACATTGCAGTGGAAGATCCAGACGGGGTCACTCTGCAGAATGGCGCATGGTGTAAGGAAAATCTTCATCCTATCGTCGGACTGTGATTCAGGGCGCCGGATAGCCGGTGGTCCGAAAAACGCTGAATGACCTTAGACAGGGTTGGGTCAAGGACTCAGCCCTGCTTGGTTGTTGCGGTAATGGATTATGGTTCGGGCATGCCTGGCACATGGAAATGGAAGAAGGGAAAATTGATCAAAACCGGAGCAACTGGCAGCAGCGATGGCTATCGGTTAAGGAGTGGTGGTTCCAGTTGGTCAATGACCTTCGGTCCGAGCCCAATGGGCCTTCATTTCGCTTAGGGCGGTGGGTAGTGGCGCCCGTATTGGTAATCGCCATCTTGACTGTATTCGCGATCGTCACTGGATTTGATCTAGCTGCCCAAAAAGCGATCTATCAAGCCGGAGGCGATTCATGGGTCTTAGGGGATCAACTTTTCTGGTTGGCTCTCTACAAGTATGGAACCATTCCTGCCGGTCTCGTGTTTTTGGTGTCGGTAGGGGGATACATCTGCACTTGGTACGTTCGATCAATGCGGGGGTGGAGGAGGCTCTTTGTTTTTAATATCCTACTTCTGGTGATAGGTTCGGGGGTTATTACCAACGGACTGCTCAAGGAATATTGGGGCAGGCCCAGACCTCGAGAAGTTGAGGGGTTAGGTGGACATAGTCAGTTTGAACAAGTCCTCACGATTGACAGGAGCAGTGAAGGGAAATCCTTTCCCTGCGGGCACGCCACAATGGGCTTTTATTTCGTTGGAGGTTTTTTTCTTCTTCGGCGCCATCGGCGAAAACTGGCCGAGTCGATGTTGGCTTTTGGGATTGGGTTTGGGGTCCTGATGGGTATCGCCAGGATGGCGAAGGGGGGGCACTTCTTCTCGGATGTGGTCTGGGCAGGGGCGGTCTGCTACTTCACTGCGATGGGCCTCTTTTACCTGTTGAAGCTTCATCGAGGTGTTTGGAGAGTGCCGAAAGACAGGGGGAAAATGCCACTTTTGCTGAAGCTTGGGATTCTGCTAATTTCAGTAACGGTAATTGCAGCGATTTTGCTAGCGACTCCCTATCGCGATCAACGGAACCTGTTTCTGGTTAACGAAGCTTCAAAAGAGAAACCTTTGATTGTTCAGTTGTTTCTAACCTTTGGAGAGCACGATATTGATGGTGGCGACGAGTTTCTAATCACCGGAGATGCATACGGTCATGGAGTTCCTACCTCGAGAATTGCTCCCTATTTTGAAGAGCGTTTAAATGGGGGAATAGCCTCGGTTGTCTATCATGAGCGAATCAGCGGATGGTTCTTTGAAGTGAATGAACAGCTCCAGTTTTTGATTCCCTGGAACAATGTGCCTCGTCTGGAGATTGATTCGGGGGACGCCGATCTGTGGATTGAGCTTGATGAAACAGATGGGAACCCAGAGATAGTCGTCTCAAAAGGTAGAGGAGTTATTAAGATTTCTCTGGCAGGTCAGAGCCTGCAATTTGATGGGGATCTGGATCTTAAGATTAAAGGGAGGGCGCTATTGGTGCCTGTTTCTGAAACGCTGGGTGGGTTCACTTTGAGAGTGGGCGAAGAGTTTGAGGGTATGATCGAAATCAAGAATTGAAAACGGGTCGACAATTTTGCGCTAGCATTCGCAGATTCGCGCCATAACTTGGGGCCGGATGAAAACCGAATTTCGAAGCAAAGAAACCAGTTGGTTGTCATTCAATGCTCGAGTGCTGCAGGAGGCTGTTGATCCACTGGTACCGCTGTTCGAACGGATTAAGTTTTTGGGAATTTACAGTTCGAACTTAGATGAATTCTTCCGAGTGCGGGTGGCGACACTGAAACGCTTGGCTACGCTCGGTGACGAGTGGAAGCATCTCGATATTCCAGATCCGAATATCACGCTGAAAAAGGTGACTCGGCTCGTTGGGCTTCAAGGGATCGATTTCAATAAGGCGTATCAAATGGTGCATCGGGATCTGGCCGCCAATGGGATCAAGCTGATCAATGAAACGGAGGTTCCTGCCGGATTGAAGAAATTTCTTAGGGACTATTTTCAGCGCGAGGTGAGTCCTCACATTTTCCCCATCATCCTTAAATCTGCCACAAAGCTACCCAAGCTCAAAGATCTTCCAATGTATCTGGCCGTCAGGGCAACCAGATCGAAAGGAGGTGGGCGCCCGATGCATGCACTCATCGAAATACCGGGTAATCTTCCGCGCTTCATTCTTTTGCCGAAAACTGGTGAAGCTCAGTTGGTGATGTATCTGGATGATATTATCCGGTTTGGTCTTGATGAGATTTTCGCCAGCTTCAAATACGATAACTACGAGTCATATGCCATCAAGTTCACAAGGGATTCTGAACTGGAGTTTGATGATGATTTTACAGAAAGTTTCTACGAGAAGTTAGAAGACAGTCTCAAAGCTCGGGAGGATGGACTGCCAGTGAGGGCCAATTTTGATGTGAGTTTCCCTAAGCATTTTTTGAATTTGGTATTGAGAAAACTGAATCTGGAACGTTCGGATTCGCTTTACCCAGGCGCGCGTTATCACAATCGTCGCGATCTACTCAGCTTTCCAACTTTCGATATTGGAGGGCTGTCGAATCAACCTTCAAATCCGGTTCCGATTAAGTTTCTCAAAAAGGGCAAGGCGGGCATGTTCGCCGCCATTCGGAAAAAGGATATTTTGGTGCACATTCCTTATCAGCCGTTTCGGAATCTGATAACATTGTTGCAGGAAGCATCGATTGATCCCCTCGTTCAACGGATCTTCATGACCCAGTATCGGCTCGCCAAACAGTCTTGTGTGGCCCAGGCATTGCAGGCCGCAGCGAGAAACGGAAAAGAAGTTTTTGTGGTAGTAGAGCCACAGGCGCGATTTGATGAAGAGGCTAATATCAAGTGGGCAGGGCATTACCGCGACGCGGGAGTCAATGTTCAGCTCGGGGTACAGGGGCTTAAGGTTCATAGTAAGCTGATTTTGATCAGCCGGCGAGAGTCTGGGCGGGATCGGCACTACTCGGTATTGGGTACTGGAAATTTCAACGAAGACACGGCCAAGATCTTTGCTGATCATTTGTTGATGACTTACGATCAGGAAATCGGCAATGATCTCGACACGATTTTTAGCTTTTTTAAACGATCCTACCGCCCGCCAAAACTCAAGCACCTGCAGTGCGCGCCTTTCGATCTCAGGAAATTCATTCGCGCAAAAATTGAACGAGAAATGGAGAATCACCAGCAGGGCAAACCGTCTGGTATTTCAATTAAGGTGAATAATCTTTCTGACGTTGAGACGAATGAGCTTCTCGTTGCAGCGGCTGAGGCAGGGGTCTCGATTCGCTTGATTGTGAGAAGTATGTTCTCGCTAAAACTAGACGAAGATAGTCCGATTCAAGCGATCAGTATTGTGGATAAATACCTCGAGCATTCTCGAATGCTGATCTTCGATAACGGGGGGGATCCCGAAGTGTTCCTATCATCCGCTGACTTTCTTCCAAGGAATTTTGACTCTCGAGTGGAGACAATATTCCCGATCTACGACAAACAATTGAAGTCACAACTCTGTGAGTATTTTGAGATTCAGTGGAGGGATAATGTGAAGTCTCGAGTCTTGGACCGGGATTTGTCTAACAAGTATCGCACCGCGGGGCGGCGAAAGGCTCCAGTAAGAGCTCAGTTTGAAATCGAGTCTTACCTCCGTGATATCAATTAGCGATTAGCGCCAATGCTGCTCGAGGCTATCTGTCGTTAATGTGACGGTTCGTCGTTTTCGGCTGCCCGGGGTGATAACTTCTAGCGAAAAAGTTGAATTGATTGGCTTTGACCGAATCGCACTGAGGAGATGGTGCCGTCTCTTGACCTGTTTTCCGTCACAACTCAAGATGACGTCGAAGGCTTTGATGCCAGCCTGATCAAGTGGTCGTCCTTCGAAGACGGGATTCACAATGAGACCGTTTGTTCCCTTGGGCAATTCTTCGAGAAGTGATCGATCGGCGGTCCACACTTCCCAGACATAACCTCCGATTCCAGGCGTATTGGCAAGATCCTTTTCGCGCAGGATAGTGGAGACCGCTTGCGGAGGAGAGACCATGCTGAGGCCTGAAGAAGGGGCACCCTGATCTCCGATTAGACGACCATGTTGGACACCGACGGCTTCGCCCTGGATGTTGACCCATATTCCTCCAGAGGTCAGAACTGGATTGATTCCCGCTGCAAAGAAATGAGCGATATATCCTTTCGATGACGAAAAGTCGGTGTAGCAGGTTCTGGAATCTGACACATGGCCCGAGAGAATCAGGGTGCGTCGGCGCAGTGCTGGACCAAGGTTGAAAATGGGATGGGTGTCGGCTGGGACTGAGTCCGCAATATCCAGCGTTCCGTATTTTTTGACTTCCGGCGGAACCTCCAGCAGTGCTAAGTCGTGCCCCAGGTTGTAGGCGCTGAGGGATCCGAAATAGGATTCATCATCCTCAGTGATGATGGTGCAAGTGTCCTTTGGGTTCAGGAATAGATGGGCTGCCGTAAGCACGTAAGATTTTCCGTTTTCATCCCTAACAAAGGCACCGCCACCACGTAATTGACCTTTGATGTGAACCTCTACTGCGGCTCTCCTGACCTTCTTAAGCGTTGATGAAGATAGCTCCTGGGCCAACGGAGACTCCGGAATCGAAAGTAAAATCAAAATGGCAACTGCTGCGAAGAGAGGGTGATTCATACAATTCCGTTCGGCAGAATACTACAGAGCGGACTGCTGTTTGGCAACGGTGATCCTGGCTGCAAAGCGGGATTCCGGCCCGATTTCATTGAGTGTCAGACTGCCGGAGGAGAGCTTTCCCTCCGCCATTTTCGGAGGAGGCAGATCTGGGCCGAGGTCCGTTGTTTTGATGATTTCAAGTTTCACGCCGTGGTTTGGCGCGACTTGCCTCTGTAGTCCCATCGCGACTCGCCCCATCGTGAAACGGGTGTTTATTTCGCAAGCGGCCCGAAGTTTCATGGCTCCTTTTTGGTCGAGGTAGAGGTAGGCGTCGACTCCTAGGGGGCCTTCGTAACCATGCTGGATTGCCCAGTTGAGTAGGTCATTGGTGAACGGGCTAAAGATCTCATAGACTGGCACTGCGTGTTCCATGATGAATCTCGCAATCTCCGGTGAGAAGCCGCTGCAAAATTTTGGGAATGATAGACTGCCTCCATATCGTCCGAAATCGAAGATGATCTGCTCGACGAATCCATTGAGGCGAAGCTGACCTTTTTCGAGCGTGTATTGAATTGAGAAATCGAGAACTCGCTGGTGGGCGGGTTCCAAGAGGATGCCGCCTTCGTGGCTGTTACCCGAATTCATCTTAGCGCCTTTGAACTTTTCCAAGTTGTCCAAAGACAATCGCTGCATCCCACTTCCAGCAGTAGAGAATGGGCGTTTGATGATTCCTTCTGTCCAACCTTCTTCGATCAGCTTTTGCGAAGCTTCGATCAGGTCATCCGCATTTTGGACCGGGTATGACGGTCCCATCCATTTCTGGAGATTGGTAACTTGGGATTCTTTCGAAAAGAGCGGTCGATCCGAGTCTTTCCAGCCGGCATCGGATTCGGATCGACGAAGCTTGGAAAAGAGAGTTGGGAGATCCGGGCTGCGAGCCCATGGGCAAAGTTGGTCGACCTTTCTTTCGATTAGCAGGCCTGAGGCATCCAGTTTTCCGTCAGGTCCGAGCGGCTCGATCTCGGGCAGGACAAATCCAGCGGCATGAAGTCTTTCGCGATGTTCAAATGAGGGCGGCTTCCGGAGCAAGAGGACGTCATCTCTTCTTGCGAGAAAGGCAGGCAGAATTTCAAGGTCTTCGATGATTGAAGTGACCCTCGAATTGGGATGATAGACTTCAGGGTATCGGGCGATTCGGTTCTCAGCATCTGGATTAAAGTAGAAAACATTCGGGGTGCGCCCATTGGAGCGTTCAAAGATGGTGAGTTCCCTGATGTATTCTTCCGTGAAGCCGGCGTCGGTGCGTCCTTTGGTATTGAACTCGATCCGGTTGCCTTTTGCCCGACTGGGGGACAAGGGAAAAATCAGTCGCTTTTGAAGGGCCGTCCAGTCGCTCTCATCCTGATTCTTCCATTTTCGGAACCAGTGGAGCCCGTATCCGACATGTGAGATCTCGTCGTGGTAGATTCGCTCAAGTATAGCGGCACTCTTGCTGTCGCCCGCTTCCTTGAGCACTTTGGAATAGTGGTGGGCGTAGTCGAGGTTGGCTTGTTCGAAGGTCAAACTGAGCCTTGAAACGTAGTCGAGCGGGCATTCCATGGTGGAAACGGCATCCCAGAAGAAGCGATTCACGGGATACTGGCCAAATTGGACGCCACATTGATGCATTCGGTTGATGTACCATTTTGTGTGGATTTGTTCTTCCCTGAGCGTGTTAGCGAGTCCCTGGCGGAAGGCGGCTGGCGCATCCGGAAATTTGAGCAAGGCAAGAGCCATCAGCTCTGCAGCGAGCAATTCGTGATTGGCGAAGAAGTGGAGCAGGACCCCGCGACTTTCCTCTTGGATCATGGCTGGTGTCCTGGGAAAAGGGGGGCTTTCGGTGGATCCTGTGGCGAATTGAAGATCGTCAGGCCTCGCGGGAATGATTCCGCTATAGGAATTTTCAATGAGACCGGAGTCCTTCATCGCTGGATCGGGCCTTCCAGGACGAAGTTTTTCCCCAAGATCGCTGGTAAATAAGACTCTTGAAGCGAATTCGTTGATCGATTCAGCGGGAGAATCGTTTTCCTCACCTGAAAGGTCTTCGTCGAAGCTGGGTCTTGACCGTTCCATGTGATGACGCGAACCTTGCGGTAGTTCGGGCTCGATTAATATCAACAGTTTCCCGCTATTTAGGCGGAAGCCCACTATGGTTCATGATTAAGTTTCTGACAAGAAGCCCCGTCGTCTCTTCGATGAAGACGGTGGGGGCAATGGCGCTGGGCCAAATCAAAAAGATCGGGAGTCGTGGCGACAGGCGGGGGCTCGGGTTGAAGGCGTTTATGTTGATTCTCGTTCTGGGCCTTGGATCGATGCTCAATGAATCATTCGTCGAATACCGGGACACGGTTAGGAATGCGGGCATCGAAGTCGAAGGCGAGGTGAATCAGCAAAGCTTACCATCAGTCGTCCCGATGATAGGTCAGGGGCTGGGGGTCTTTCTAGCGTTGGTGGCCTTTTTGACAAGTTTGTGGGTCACGGAAAGATTGAATGAGGAGCGACGAAGCTCGATCATTGTGATCGCGCTCTGGATTGCCGCGATAGCGAGTTTGGTGGCTTGGCTGCCTGCAGACATCCTCGCGACGAAGCAGGCGATTTCCGGCAAAGCATTCGCAGGAGAGACACCGTCGATTCCTGCTTATCTAGGGAAGCTATTTTTCATTAGCCTGCTACTGCTCAGTGTTCCGGTTGCCGCTATGATCTACTTTCGTCTTAGCTTGATGGATCGCTACGTCGTTCATAGTTTTCTATCGCCTTTTTCGTTCTGCTTGTTTTCGTTTATTGCGATTTGGGTGATTGCTGATCTCACTGACAATGCAGCTGCTTTCGCCGGCTTGCCAATTAGCCGGATGCTCACGTTTTACGTGGTCCAGGTTCCTTTTGTTATTCTATTTGTGATGCCTATCGTGACATTGCTTTCCGCCCTATTTTCATTGAGCAAGATGTCGAAGGCGAATGAATTCATCAGCATGATCGGATCGGGGCGGAGTGTGATTCGAGTATTGATGCCTATCTTCATTATCGGTGCCTACTGCTCGCTAGTCAGTCTGGCATTTAAGTATGACTGGGCTCCGCTGTCAGTTGGCTACAAAGAGGCTATCATGGAGACAGCAAAGCAGGATTCCTATGCTCTGAAAGAAGGGACTGTCATTAATAAAGATATTTGGGCAAAAAGAGGATGGATGCATGTCAATGAGGTTGATAGGCGCACTTGGTTTGTTGGTAAAATCCCCCTGAATCTCAGTGATGAAATGGCGGATGTAGTCGTCTGGCAACTTAAGGAAAACGATCAGCCGGCAAAAATCCGGAAGGCAAAGCGTGCCAAGTGGGTTTGGGATGCGTTGCCTCCGAAATGGGTCATGACTGATGTATTCGTCTATGAATATGACGAGCAGCAGATACCCAAGATTTCCTCTTCGGCGCACCTCGAGATTGTGGACTGGTCTGAGACTCCTTGGAAGGTGCTTAGTTCATCTCAGAATCCTGATTTCCTGGGAGTCCCCGGGCTCAACATGTATCTCAATGCTCACGCTAAATCTGATCAACGTAGCCTTGCTCCGTTTCGGACAAACTGGTGGTACATTTTTGCGGAACCGGCTGCCTGTTTTGCATTGGTTCTCGTGGCTGCTCCTTTGGGGATTGTTTATTCGCGAAAGGGTGTCATGGGAGGAGTTGCCGGCGCCATTGGAGTGTTTGCTTTGATGTATGTGATGCGCGGGTCCTTGCTTGCTCTGGGCCACCGTGGAACGCTTTCTCCCTTTGTGGCTGCTTGGGGCACCAATTTTGTGGTCGCGGGTATTGGAGTGCTGCTACTTTGGTTTCGCGCCCGGAATCGCGATGTGCCGAAAATTGGAGATTTGATCAAAGATGGACTCAAGAGAATTGGAAGCCGTAACTCGTCCGCAAGTTAAGGGAAATTTTGTCTGAACCATAAAACGATACTTGCGCGGGTGTGTATCTTGAATTATCGCCCCGAAAGCAGGACGGCATCTTCGAAATATGGCAATCATTCAGGACTGGAAAATTCGATCAACGACGGCTCAATGTGAATCGACGGCGGAGCCGTTTCAAGACGGTGAAGTTTTCTACACCTGCATTTTCGATGATCCGGAATCGGACGGATTTATCCGCAAAGACTATTCCAGTGATTCATGGAAAAAGGAAAGAGCCGACAAAGAAGCGGCCCAGCCGTTTTCCTTTTGGAAATCTACCTACAAAGCTCCGGTTGTGGAAACTGGTGAAAAGCGGATTGAGGACACTTCTGCCGAAGGTATGTTGCGTCGATTCATTGAGGAGGACGACTCCAAGACAGAGAACGCTCGCTACATCCTGGCCTTGATGCTGGAACGGAAGAAGACATTTATTCCAACGGATACCAAGGAAACGGAAACTCGGAAATTGCTCTTCTATGAGCACATCGAAAACGGGGATGTGTTTATCGTTGCCGATCCCGGGCTGAAACTGGCTGAAATTGAGGAAGTGCAGCGAGAGGTTTCTGAATTACTGGCGGCAGAGGAAGCTCGGGCCAAGGGAGCACAGGCATCAGGCGAGGTTGAAGAGACGGGTGATGAAGATTCCGATGAGGACAAAGAAGCCGCCGAGCAGAATCGTGAGGAATCCTCCGAGTCCGAACAATAAGCGGTTGCCCTTGCCGATCATGAATTTTCTGACGCCGTCAGATTTAATCTTGTCGTAGCATCCGGGGGCGATTTCTCCGAAGCTCCAGATGATCATCTTCAGAAAACCGAGGACGATCATAGCCCAACCGCCAAATATGATGATTCGGATACCCAGTTCAGGTTCGATCAAACTGAATTGACTCTGCATGTCAGCCGATCAGACGCTTCAGGTTGGCTTGGTACTGACCCTCATCGGTCACAGTTTGGTTCACTTCGAGTGGACGGCCGACGATGATGCCCGCATGTGAATTGAAATCGGCAAGATAACCGGAGATCGATTTATCGATCACGACTTTACGATAATTTCTGGAGGCGTGCATGAAACGAGTGACCCCATCGTCTGTTCGAATCGCGAGCCCCACATGAGAACAAAAACCGCCATGGTGCTTGGTTGCAATCCCGATAACATCGCCGTTCTGAAGCTTCGGCTCGATCGCAGCGACGTTGGCTTTGGGGATATGATAGACTGGCATAGCGGCGACACGAGACTCCCACTTCTTCATCGGCTCACGAAGATCAGGGTTGTTTGCCAAGTAGCGATAACTCTTCCAGAGGATCGTCATCTCGCTGATTTTTCGGTCATGGATACGAGAAGCGCCGGGTAGTTCAGGAGTGATGTAGTCGCAGGTTCCGCGAGCGTCATTTTCAATAAACCATTCTGCCAGGTAGTGAATCCTCTCTAAGTAGTCGCCGCTGCAGTGTCCTCCACGGTAGCGGGTGAACTCGATCTGTTTGAGGAGGTCTTCCGGACTGTAGCGGGTTTTCGGAATGGCGATCATTCGCGCCAGTCCAAGGCTGGTTTCAAAAAACGTCCAGCAGTCGAGTCCGTTAAAATTGACGGAGGGAGATTCGATGTGATCATCGATCTCAAGGGTGAAATTTTCATAAGGCGTGCCGTGGAGTTCACGCGCGAACTTGATGATTCGGTCACCGATCGGGATCTGGCTCCATTCTTCGGCCTGGGCTTTGCCGACGATGGTCTGAAAGCGTGACTCGCCTTTGAAGATGGTGGACATCGGCAGACTTCGCTTTCGGGCAAAAAGCTGTGCCTCGGACATATTAGGAATGATCCCCAGAGCACTAGCAGCCAGAATCTCACGACGGGTAATCCGCTTCATATCTTATATTATAGGCGTAAGAATTGGAATTTCCAGAAATTTTAGATAGCCTAAGTAGGTTCGAATTGAGGCGTGGTGTTCGAATTTGTAACCTTAGTGTTTCCGGGCTTCCCGAGTCCAAGTATTCGCCAGACGGAGAGTTCGTTGAAGATTTTGGATTGGATTGACTTCACTGGAGCAAATGAAAAACCCGAAAGGATTGGTCCGCCAGACTTGTCGCTCACAACGAGTTTTTTTGTGGCTCAGGTTGGTGGAACTTCAGTATGATACGAGTGCCAACCTTTTCGATTACAGGCTGGATAGCCGTTGACCTCGATAAAAACATGAGTCCTCCCAAAAATACCCCGCCTCAACTACCGCATCAGCGAAACGACAACGTCAGCATTGGAGACGATCCGGGAATTCGAATGCTGTTACCGGTTGGAAGATCGGGATTGGCGATTGCGGCAGGGTACCTTGGCCTTTTTGGGTTTCTTATTGTACCGGCTCCGCTCGCTTTGATCGTATCGATTCTCGCGATTTTGGATATTCGAAAAAGCAGGTCTACGCCAAAACCCAAGTATGGGATGGGACGGGCCATCTTTGGGCTGATTGTCGGAATTCTCGGCACCATTCTGTTGGTGATAGGCATCGTCAGTGCAATCTCTGGCTGACCATTTACTTTCTTAAGCCGGGGCGGACTTCCACGATCTCAGCATTTGAAATTTCACATAAAGTGGCGCGAAATTGAATTTGGCTCTGAAATTGAATTCGGCTCTAGGGGACACAATTTCATCATGAATGATACCCGAGAAAGGGCAGTCCATGATGGTTTGGGATTCTGCAGTCCCTTAGACTACGCCAGAATCCCTTTCACGACGTCTCCATGCACGTCGGTCAGGCGGAAGTCGCGTCCGGCGTAGCGATAGGTTAGCTTTTCGTGGTTGAGCCCGAGCAAGTGTAAAATCGTAGCGTGCCAGTCGTGGATGTGAACCTTGTCTAAGACGGCCTGAGCGCCGTGATCGTCGGTGGCGCCATAACGTTGACCTCCTTTGACTCCTCCTCCGGCCATCCAGGTGGTGTATCCCTTGTTGTTGTGGTCGCGGCCATTGGTGCTCTGACCGTGCGGTGTTCTTCCGAATTCTCCGGCCCAGATGACGAGCGTATCCTTGAGCATGTCGCGCTGCTTCAGGTCTTCCAATAGGCCGGCGATGGGTCGGTCGATTTCGCCGCAGTTTTGTTCGAGTCCGTCTCGCAGATTGCGGTGGTGATCCCAATTGCCATGGTTGAGTTGGATAAAGCGGACCCCTGATTCGGCGAGACGTCTCGCGCTGAGGCACTGACGGGCGAAAGACCCGGTGGTTCGATCGTCGAGTCCGTAGAGGTCTTTGATGTGCTGTGGCTCACTGCTGACATCGAGGACATCAGGGAGTTCGTCCTGCATTCGGAATGCGAGCTCATAGGATTCGATAATGCCTTCGACCTCGGGATGGAATTTATCACGGAGGAGTTTCTCGCCATTGAGGGAATTGACGTAGTCGAGTTGAATGCGCTGGAGATCTTTACTGAGCTTTGAATTACTGATGTTTTTTACCGCTTCACCTTCGGCTTGAGCGGCAAATCGATTTCGAGAACTCTTGCCGATTGGGGTGCCTTGATAGACAGCAGGGAGAAAGGCGCTGCCATAATTTTGAGCACCGTTTGGTGCGGATAGTGTGATAAAGCCAGGAAGGCTGTCGTTTCCAGTTCCGAGACCATAGAGGGTCCAGGCGCCGAGAGATGGACGAACGAACTGGAAGTTGCCCGTGTGCATCTGAGTGGTCGCCTGGGGGTGATTGGGTATGTCGGTGTGCATGCTGTTGACGAGACAGAGGTCATCAGCATGGCCGGCAAGGTGGGGGAAGAGTTCGGAAATGGGCAGACCGCTTTCACCATGTTGGGAGAACTCGAAGGGGGATCCCAGAAGCTTGGAAAATCCGCGGGATGAGGCTTTGCCATTATCACGATTGAGCAATGGCTTGTAGTCAAAGGTGTCGAGGTGGGAAGGTCCGCCTTGCATCGCGAGAAAAATGACGCGTTTTGCTTTTGGCACGAAATGCGGAACTTTCGGTGCCAGGGGATTGGAAGCCGTTTCGGCGTTTAGCGTGCTGAGGGCAGAAAATGCGAGATAGCCAAATCCTGAAGAAGCCGTCTGAAGAACTTGGCGTCGTGTCGGTGCGAAGGGAGAGTATGCGTTCATGGCGTGTAAACAGGGTTAGATCACTGAGTGAACAGGGTTGGGTCAGTTGAGGTATCGAAATTCGGCACTGGCGATGAGAGATTGGCAGAAGGTGGTCAGGGCAAGGAGGCGTGCTTGATCAGTCGACATCCCTGATCCCTTCGTTGCCTCGATGAAGGTTTGAATGAATTTCATGGTTTCTTTTCCTTCTCCCTCGGTCGGGGGGCGGGAGTAACATCGGTAGAAGGCTTCAATGCCAAGTTCGGGGCCACGCAATTGTTGATTGGTGTAGAGGTCAGTCACCATGGATTCGGCGATTGTCAGGACGAACTCGGAATTCATCATGTAAAGAGCCTGTGATGGAACGGTAGTGATTTCACGTTTGCCGGAGATTAAGCTGGGATCAGAAAAATCAAACAGACCCAATGATTCGGGAACGAGTCCGCGAACGATGGGTAGGTAGACTGAGCGATTGTTTGAATTGCGGCTGAGCTCATTCTCGGCGATTTGACGTCCGATAAAGCCATCTCCGATTTCGGCGACAGGGGATGCAAAGGGGCGCGTCAGGTCGAGCTTTCCACTGACCGCGAGAGAAGCATCGCGAATGGACTCGGCATCGAGTCGGCGTTTGTTGGCACGCCAGAGATAGCGGTTTTCGGGATCGAGCTCAAAGTAGTCGTCCCGAAATTCGGAGCTCATTCGGTAGGTTCGGCTCGTGGTGATATCGAGGATCAATTGTTTAACTGACCAATCGTTTTCAACCAGTCGAACGGCAAGATAGTCGAGCAGCTCGGGATGGCTGGGGAGTGCGCCGGTGGTTCCGAAATTGTCGACTGAGGTGACGAGTCCTTCTCCAAATAGCCAGGACCAGACTCGATTGGCGAAAACCCTCGCCGTGAGCGGGTTTTCAGGTGACGTAATCCAGCGGGCCATCTGGAGGCGCCCGCTCTCTGAACCGGAGATCGATTCTTCGTCATCGGTTTTGATCACCTGAACGAATCCTCGTTCGACCCGTTCATCGGTGGGGTTGTCTTCTTCGCCTCGAATGAGAATCTGAGAATCAAAGGGCTCCTCCCGATCGCTCATCCCCATGGCCAATGAGAATGGATTGCCTCCATCATCGTAACTAGCAAGCGTCCCCTCAATAAGGCCGGCCCGGTTATTGATTCCTAACGTTTGATTACGGATACGAGTGGCCTCTTCGGCTTCGCCGGAGCGTCGAAGCTGAGCCGATTCAGCAAGTAGTTCATCACGGCGCTCATTGAGGCTGGCCAGTTGAAATTCGAGGTCGATCATATCGGCGAGCGATTTCGGCTTGCTGCTCGAAGGGACGGATGTCGGGAGTTGGATTAGATCAGTCGATTTGCGATTTTGAAGAGATCGGGACGTGCCATAGAGGGTGTCACTGCTCAGGAAAATGCCGGCCATGGCGTAGTAGTCAGTCATCGGAATAGGATCGAATTTGTGATCGTGGCATCGGGCGCAGGCGACGGTGGTCCCGAGAAAGGCCTGAGTGGTCGTGTCGATCTGTTCGTCAACGAGGTCAAATCGAAACTGCCTCGCGTTGACATCGTTGAGACCTTTGGTCCCAATGGCGAGGAATCCGGTCGCGATCGTATATTCGGCAGCTTCCAGATCATTTGAAGTTTCGATCAAATCTCCAGCCAGCTGTTCGGTGATAAACTGATCGAAGGGTTTGTCTTCGTTGAACGAATCGATGACGTAGTCCCGGTAGCGCCAGGCATTGGGGAAGGTGGCGTTGACCTCTTTTCCCGAAGACTCAGCATATCGAGCTACGTCGAGCCAGTGTCGGCCCCAGCGTTCGCCAAATTGTGGCGTGTCGAGCAAGTGATCGACAACAAAGGCGATCGCTCTTTCGGGGTTGCCTTCGTAGGCCTCAACGAATTCCTCTACCTGTGAAGTTTGTGGAGGGAGTCCGGTGAGATCAAAATAGAGGCGACGTAACAGGGAGCGGGGATCAGCGTCCGGAGCCGGAGTCAATTCGTTCTCACGATGTCCGTCTTGAATAAAGGCATCGATTGGATTCTGAATCCAATTTGGATCGGACGATTCCGCAGGTGGGGCTGGCTTGGCTGGCACCTGATAGGCCCAGTGTTTGCGACCTTCTTCAATATCGATGGTATTGGTATAATGCTGAGGGACATCAGGGTCCTTCTTCGCTTTGCGGGGATCGGGAGCGCCCATTTCGATCCACTTCTTGAATGCAGCAATTTCTTTGTTTTCGAGTTGGTACTTCGGAGGCATTTCTAAACTACTGTCATCGTAGGTGACTGCGACGTAGAGAAGGCTTTCATTGAGATCGAATGGAACGACGGCAGGTCCTGAATCTCCGCCGGATTGTGCTGCAAGCCGGGTGTCGAGCAGGAGACCACCTTTGATCTTATCTCCATCTTTGGAATGGCACTTGTAGCAATGTTCATCCAGAACGGGGCGGATTTCCTTTTCGAAAAATTCGAGCTGAGCAGGAGTCGGCTCAGCTTGATTGCTCATCTCCTGAGAGACCAGTGGAAGCGCAGTGAGGAGAGAAAGGGCGGATGCAACGATTACAGCTTTCATGTTGGAAGAATGTTGAGTGATACAACACGATTCCGGAGCAATAGTTTCGACTTAGTGGAGTTTTTTCACCGGAAGGGGTTCTCGTACCAAACGACACCGAGAGAATCCCGCTCTTCACAAGTGATCACATCGAGATCCCCATCACCGTCCAGGTCCAGCAGTTCCATTCGGTCAAACTTGATTCCTTCCGGACCACTGATGGAACTGAATTCCGAGAATACATTGCCAAGCAGAACGCCACTTTTACCTTTCTCGGAATGCTCACAGGTGATGATGAAGTCCGGGATATTGTCTCCGGTGACATCCGCAACTTTGACGGCTTTGGCCGTGCCGAATCGATCACCCGGAATGGGTTCAAGCTCGGAAGTATCGATCCATGGCACGTTGGCTTGTTGTGGCTGATGCAGCACCCGAATATTGTCGGGACGAATCGCCGCAACGATGTCGATGCGCGTGTCATCGTCGAGATGGGCGAGGTCGAGAAACATGACCTCCTCGCCGCTTCCACCGATTAAGGTCGGGCGACCAATCCAGGGGCTTTCGCTAAGTAAGGGTATGACAAAAATTCCCGAGTTGTCACCCTTTCGATCGGAAAAAAGAAGCCACTGGGCATTGTCGGATTCGAAAATCGAGAGGCTCATGATCCAGCCAGCATCATGAAGACGGTGGAGATTCCATTGTTTCATGATCCGGGCTTTTTGATGTCCGGGGTTTTCAATCCAGGAGACAGAACCGCGATCTCCTTTTGATCCCACAATGAGATCAAGGTCTCCGTCGCCATCGACATCGTGAGGGAGGCAAAACATCCAGGATTGTTTTTTGGCGGTTGCCGGAATGGCTGCCGTTTTCCAGTCTGACTCATTCATCAATAAGGATGAATCTTTGGGTGACCAATGAACATAGACGGTTTTGGTTTGCCCTTCCGACGACGAGATCACGTCGAGAGCTCCGTCGCCATCCAAGTCACCGAATACCGCGTCCTCCGTATGGTTGGCCCGGCCTACGGTCACTGCCGGCCATGGGTCTGCCGCTTTATCTGGCCCTGGATTAAGGCAGACACGAATGGCATCGCCTTCCTCCCAGCCCGTAACCAAATCAGCTAATCCGTCGTGGTTGATGTCTCCGATCCTGACTCCGTCGGCGCCTTGTTTTCCTGCGGCTTGGTCGGCGCTATCAATCGTATGTCGTGCCCAGAAATCCTCTGCTGATACAGGCAAAGGACAAAAGAGAAATACGGTAACAAGGGATGTAACAACGGTTTTCATTGTCAGAGGATGAGAATATCATCATGGTGCCTACGGGGCCCCAAGTCTGTCCATGAGAATCCTGTCTTTTACGCGCCTACTCGCATTAACCACCCTTTTGTTGTTTCAGTCAGTGCGTGGTCAGACTGAAAATAATGAGGTCGAATACGACCCTTTTTCGGATGCGGCTCAGCTAGAGCTGGAGGCTGCGGCTCTCGAGGGGCGGGACGATTCTCAGAAGTTTATTGAACCGGGCAAGGTTCGCTCACTGACTGATTTGGCAAAGCCATCACTGGTTACGGTGCGTCAATTGAGTCGCGATGGAGGTAAGCGAGGAACGGGCTCGGGGTTTGTGATTTCGAAAGAGGGTTTCATTGTCACTAATTTGCACGTAATAGGAGAAGGCCGCTCCATCGAAGTGCAGTTCGCTGACGGCGCTGTGCATCCTGTGGTGGAAGTTCATGCTTCGGATCGTCACTATGATCTCGCCATATTGAAGATTAATCCCAAGGGAAGGGATCTAAAACCGCTCAAGGTCGCGGATTCTTCGAAAGTCGAGCAGGGGCAGTTGATTGTTGGATTTGGGGCGCCGCAGGGATTGAGCTTCAGCGTGGTCGCCGGGGTTGTCTCTGCGATTCGAAAATTGGATCCAGGATTCATCGGCGATGGGGAGACGCCGGATTTCCCCATGCTGCAACTGGCCATGCCAATTGAACAGGGAAACAGCGGTGGACCGATTCTCAACCTGAAAGGTGAAGTGGTAGGAGTGGTGACGCTGCGCCACCGTGTGACTGATAATCTGGGATTCGCTGTTCCGAGTAATGACTTGAGTGCATTACTGGATAAACCTAACCCGGTCCCGATCAGCCGATGGCGAACTATCGGGGTGTTGGATTCGCGGCAGTGGAAGATCGTGATGGGTTCTGACTGGACGCAGCGAGGTGGCGTCGTAACAGGGAGGAACCCAGGTGCAGGCTTCGGAGGCCGGTCGCTGTGTTTGTCCCACGAAAAGGTGCCCAAAGTCCCCTATGAGGTCGCGGTCAGGGTCAAACTCGATGATGAGGCCGGCGCTGCCGGGATTGCTTTTGCTGCGGATGGTCAGGACAAGCACTACGGATTTTATCCGACAGGAGGGATGATTCGCTTGACCCGCTTCGACGGGCCTGATGTCTATAGCTGGTCGATTCTAGAGCAGATCGAGACTCCTGCGTATGTTCGAGGAGGCTGGAACGAGCTCAGGGTAAGGGTTGATGGTCAGACGATAACCGGTTGGGTCAACGGGGAACAGGTCATAGAGATGGAAGACAGCGGCCTTCGTGGTGGGAAGGTTGGATTGTGCAAGTTCAGAGGGACTGAGGCTGAGTATCGCGGATTTGAAGTGGGCAAGAATCTGGGAGAGGTGAGCTTTCCTGAGGAGGTTCGCGAACGGCTCAGTAAAACGATCACCCGATTCGAAGAAGGGGCGAACCTCCAGGCAATCACTGGGGATCTGAGCATGGAAGGTAGTAATGGTAGGGCCTTGCTATTGGAACGTGCTGCCGCATTGGATGAAATGGCCTCTCGTCTACGAGCACTGGAAGGAGATGTTCATCGTCAGATGGTGATCAATGAAATGTCTCTGGTGATCGATCAGGAAGAAGAGAAGGTTGATCTGTTTGAAGTGGGGCTTCAAATCGCTCGAATTGATGATCCAGAATTGGATTTGGATCATTACCGCTCTGCGTTTTCCAACCTGATTCTGGATGCCGGGGAATACCTGGAAAAGCACGCTCTGGAAGGTGGTAGTCGTGAGCAAGCTGAAGCACTTCGAGATTTCCTTTTTAAGGAAAATGGATTTCACGGTAGCAGGACAGAATACTATCATCATTCCAACAGCTACGTGAATCACGTGCTCGATGACCGGGAAGGCTTGCCCATCACGCTGAGCGTTGTTTTTGTGGAGATGGCCCGACGACTGGGAATTTCCGGGGTGTTTGGGGCGCCGCTTCCCGGAAAGTTCATGGTCGGCGTCGAATATGCTACCGGGGAAACAACGAAGACTTTGTTTATCGATGTGTATGAAAATGGCAAGATCTTGACCCGCTCCCGAGCAGCTCGCGAAGCATGGGCCCTGATTGGTGCTCCACCCGAGAAGTCAGCCTTTCTACCTGCAACCCCGCGAAGTATTGCCGTAAGAATGCTCCGTAATCTCGTCGATATTGAAATCAATCAACGCAAGACGCCCGAGGCGGCGCGTGACTACATTGAGCTGCTCCTAGCGATCGAGCCAGAGGCGGCTCAAGAGCGTTTCCAGAGGGCGATCCTCCAGATCCAAGATGAGGATATCAAAGGTGCCATCAAAGACCTCGACTGGTTGTTGAAACACCGGCCGCCAGGGATTGACTACTCGAAGCTGGAATTGTTTCGCGGGAGTTTGCCAAGTGCGAAGTAGCAGGTATTGGGAGGGGTCTTGGAAAACTCAAAATATGACTGTTGACCCGAATGGAACTGGATTAAGCCATTCTGAAACTCCCTCCGCAACTATCAGGACTTTGGTAAGTTCCTTTATATCCGTGATTTGTAGCGAAAGTCGTGAGACTTTCGTCGCTAGCTTGTTCGACGACTGATCTCCCTAAAGCAGTGCCATTCACTGTTGCCCCTTTTTTCGCGTCTTCTCCATCGCGATTCACAGCACCGATGTTCACTTGAGGAATCATGGATTCCTTCTCACTCCGGAAGGGTGGAAGCTGTCGCCTGCATACGACATCAATCCCGACCCCGATGGCCGGCTTCCTGGCCTGTGGTTGAACGCGAAATGGATCTCTTCCGGCCTCACAGAGACCGGCTACAGGATGCCACGACCATTTAAAAATCCGCTTAAAACCGTGCCATTTGGGTCAGAGTAAAAGACGGATTCCCACAAAAAAGCCGCATCCCTTTCGGAACGCGGCTTTTTTGAAAATCTGGTGATCGTTGTGATCAGGCCTCAACGGCTTCGTCGCTTGTAGCAACGGCGGTGTCGACCCACTCGATCAATCCCATTGCAGCAGAATCGGAGCTACGCTGCCCCAGTTTGATGATGCGTGTGTATCCACCCGGACGATCAGCGCTGGCAGGTGCGAGTTCGTCAAAGAGAACTTTGACGCTTCGCTGAGCGAGATCATTGCTTCCCAAAAGGGAAATCGCACGACGGCGGCTGTGAAGGGTGTTTTTCTTGCCGAGCGTCACGAGCTTATCAGCGAATGGGCTCAGTGCCTTGGCCTTGGCCAAAGTGGTGCGGATTTGCTTGTGCTCAATGAGGCTGCTAGCCAGGTTGCGCAAAAGGGCTTCGCGGTGTGGCTTGGAACGCTGCAGTTTAACAGTCTTGCTTCGGTGTCTCATCAGGAAAGATGGGTTGTGATTTTGTCCGGCTCAAGCAATTGACCTGAAACCGGACTAAAGTCGAAATGATCAGTCGTTAATATTCTGGGCGATCAGTGCTGCAAGACCTGGACCTTCAGCAGAGCGATCTCCACCAAGCAAGGTGGAAGTAAACGGTTGCTCGAGAAGGCTTGGATCGATTTGCATTCCAAGTGAGAGGCCGAGCTCGTGAAGCTTGTCCTTGATCTCGTTGAGTGATTTCTTACCGAAGTTACGATACTTGAGCATCTCGGCTTCGGACTTCATTGCCAGCTGACCAACGGTCGTGATGTTGGCGTTGTTGAGGCAGTTAGCAGCACGAACAGAAAGCTCGATCTCGTTGACGCTCATGTTGAGCAACTTCTTGAGTTCAGCGTTCTCTTCGCTCTGAGTCTCAGGGCGGTCTTCGATGTTGATCGCGTCGTCGTCGTAGTTAACGAAGACGTCGAGGTGGTGACGAAGAATCGCAGAAGCCTGCAGAAGAGCGTCGTGTGGCTCGATCCGACCATCGGTCCAGATCTCCATGTTCAGCTTGTCGTAGTCAGTGCGCTGGCCAACACGAGTGTTGTCCACTGCATACTTAACCCGTCGAACAGGAGAGAAAATTGAGTCGATCGGGATAACGCCGATCGGCATGTCAGGGTGCTTGTTGTCCTCGGATGTATTGAAGCCACGTCCAACGCGAACTTCCATTTCGAGGCTGAACTTCGTGTTTCGGTCCAGCGTGCAGATGTGCTGGTCCTTGTTCACGATTTCATACTGAGAAATTTCCTGAATATCACCAGCTGTGATGGCACCGGCTTTGTCGACTGTGATCGACAGGGTGGCAGGATCCTTGTCTTCGAAGTGCTTGAAGCGGATCTGCTTGAGATTGAGAACGATGTCAGTCACGTCTTCGACGACTCCTGGAAGGGAGGCGAACTCGTGCTGGGCGCCGGCGATGCGGACGGAAGTGATTGAAGCACCTTCCAGTGAAGAAAGAAGCACGCGGCGAAGGCTGTTGCCAATAGTGTGACCGAACCCTGCCTCGAAAGGCTCTGCCGAAAATTTGGCGTAGGTGTCAGTTGCGGTGTCCTCGTCTTTGGCAAGACGATCTGGGATCTCAAACGGAGCTAGTGATGTAGACATGTGGTATATCGGGTAGCCGGGTTTCCCTCTGGTAGAGCAAGTTCCTTTTTCGCATCAGCAAAAAATACCTGAGGACCGACGGCAGTTTTAAGTTGGCTCGGGCGCGGAATATGCCCGTATCTAAAGGAAAGTAAACCATTTTTTCCGGCAAAAGAGGTCGTAAACCATCTGGAAATGAAAGAGCCCCCGCATTTGACTGCGGGGGCTCGGACCATTCTCTTGGCTATGATCAGTCGAACTGACTCAATAGCGGGGTGTTACTTCTCGGACTGTCTGTGTAAAGCAGATTTGGTTTCAGTTCGGGAAGAAGTGGTTGGATGTGCCTTTTTTGCATCCGACGTGGATGCGCCCGAGGCAGTGGGCTCGGAGGTCTGAGCCGAAGTAGGGGAGGTTGAGCGCCAGAAATTGGTGCTGCTGTCCTTTTCCCAAGATTCAGAGTTCCAGTAATTTTTAAAAGGGGCTTTCACATTCGATTCGCTTTGAGCTTCCAAGTCAGAAGCAGCCAGCGGATGGGCCATGAGGCCGATCAACATGAATGTGGGGAGAATTCCTTTCATAAATCAAACGCACGGGAGATAACCAGTGCGTCATTACTTTATGGAAATTATAATAATTGTCAATATTATAACGGAAGAAATTCGAGATTGATGAAATTTTCTTAGACTCGGAACAGGGCTCCTAGCTTTTTGCCAAGAATAAGTCCGGCGCCTGTGATGGTCACGGCGAGGAACACCATGGCCCATACGCCCAGTGCTGACGCGAGATGAGGGCCGTTACCGAGAGATGAAACCAAAGCGTAGATTGCTTTGGTAATGGGAAAGTGGGCTTGCTGTTCGGCTAGAATCAAAGAATCGGAAACTTCAAGCATCGCGAAAGAGAAGGCGAGCAGTCCGCCTGCGATCAAATTGGCAGCAATAAGGGGAAGAGTGATCTTCATCAGAGAACGCAGGGGGCGGCAGCCCAAATTCTGCGCGGCCTCTTCCAGGGTGACGCTGGTCTGCTGAAATCCTGCTGCCGCGGAGCGGACGACATAGGGAAGGCGACGGACGGCGTAGGCGATCACAAGGATGAGAATGGGATTTTCTCCCAGGATCAGGAAATCAAAGGGTTGACCTTCTCGCGTCATGGCGAGGTATCCAAAGGCGAGAACCAGGCCTGGAACGGCGAGAGGGAGCATAGCAATGGCGTCCAGGAATTGCCTTCCGGGGAGTTTGGTCCGGACGACGACGTAAGCGATGGCGATTCCGAGAATGACGTTCACTCCGGTGGCAATCGAGGCGTATTTTAATGAATTCCCTATCGAATTAAGAGTTAGCGGGTGTCCCAACGCATCGATGAAGTGTTGCCCCGTCCATTCGGTCGGGAGGATCGTGCCATACCATCGCTCAGAGACGGAAAGTAGAATCACGCCGAGATGAGGCAGGATGGCGATGGCGGTAACGCCAACAAATGAGCCGACGCAAAGGGCGTTCGCCCATGGGGTGGCCTGTTTTAGCGAGCGACCGGTCGCGGCCCTACCGGTGCTGGCGCTGAGATCTCTTCCGAAGAGCCATTTGCCGGTCAAGTAGAAGAAAAGAGTCGCTACCAGCATCACTACGACGAGAGCGTAGGGAAAAGGGTTTCCGCTAAGATCCTTGATTCCATCGAAGATCTGGACAGATGTGACCCTCGTGAAGTCAAACACCAGGGGGACTCCGAGCTCGGTGAACGACCAGATGAAGATGATGGTCGCGCCGGCGAAGAGGCCCGGCATGATCATCGGTAGAGTGATCCGGAAAAGGCGGCGAAATCCATGGCAGCCCAGGTTTTCCGCCGCTTCTTCCATGGCAGGGTCGACGTTGGCGAGGGCCGCGGAGATGTTTAGATAGGCGATCGGATACAAATGGAGCGCATTCATCAGGACCACACCGAAGAGGCGGCCTTCGCCGAGCCAATCAAACGGAGCGCCGGGATCCATCAGGCCGACCTGCGTCAGTAAAGCATTGAACACCCCTGATTGGCCAAGGATCTGGCGAATGCCCAGCGCACCGACAAAGGGAGGCAGGATGAGCGGTATCAGAATGAGCGAGTTGAGGATCTGCTTGCCCTTGAATTCCCATTGATTGGAAAGCAATGCGAGCGGTAATGCGATCAGAATACAGCCAATCGTTGTGAATAGGCCCATGTAAAAAGAGTTGATAAGTCCCTCTACGTAAATGGGATTCAAAAATATCTCTCCAATATATTCGAAGGTGATGGTCCCGGAGGGGGTGAGGAAAGCCTCCTTCACTGTATGCCAGATGGGGTACACGAAAAACAGCGCGAAAAAGATCGCGGTGGCTGAGTAAATCGTGATGGCGAGTGAGCGACTCATGGTCAGGTGAGCGGATCAGTGGGTATTGGTAATGTGATGGTAGTGATCTCGGAATTGGCTAGCGAGTTTCCGAGCGAGCTGAATCTCGGCCACTTTGTCTTTGCTTCGCATGACGGCGTCAATTTCCGAGACGACAACGTCGTAGCTGATGGACGACACATCTTCGAACTCAGCGAGGCCCTCGGCGGGCATGCCAGCATCGATCAGGGCCTTCCAAGCGGCCCTTTGTTCCTCATGAGGCTCGATGCAGGCGCATCGAATGACAAAACGCAACGCGGCGAACTGAGAGCCGGTCCAGTCGGGATGATAGGTGAATCCTTCGGCGATTTCGTAGGGGTTTACGTCCGGATCAGTCATGTGTGCCTGATTTTCCGGGGTGTAGAAGTCCTTTCTGATAGGTGGGCGACGCAGCGCGAACCTTTTGGGACCACCCGGTGACCCGGGCCGGAAGTTCCAGATCTTTTGTCCAGCGCGAGACAGCACAAATTCGATGAATCGATGTGCGAGTTCGGGGCTGGTGGCACCTCGCAGCATTCCAATGGGGTCCGCCCCGATCGAGGTGCCGGCGCGGGGCATGACAAAGCTGACGTGCGATTCGTCGTTTTCATCCCGATAAAGCTCATTGAAGGTGCGGCCGTAGAAGTCGATGCACATCCCTGCGGCGGCGTCGCCGAGGGCTACGTCGCGCGGCACTTTGGCGGCTGAATCAGTGAAATAGCGGCTGTTGGCGCTGATTTTGAGTATCAGACGCATGGATTCGTCCCAGCCTTGCCTGACGGCGTCGGCTTCAGTGAGACCATTTTCCTGCTGCAGTCTTTGAATGCGCTCCTGAATCAGCATTTCAAATGCTTTGGTCGTCGACCCCGATTTGGTTGGGTCGGCGAGGGCGACCTGACCGACGAGTCGGGGATCGGCGAGGTCATCCCAGCGGCTCAATCCAGATTCGAACCCAAGTCGAG
The DNA here is from genome assembly GCA_963977055.1 of uncultured Verrucomicrobiales bacterium. Classification (GTDB taxonomy): domain Bacteria; phylum Verrucomicrobiota; class Verrucomicrobiia; order Verrucomicrobiales; family DEV007; genus Arctic95D-9. The sequence goes on along the minus strand of CAXBMX010000028.1, from coordinate 36,620 downwards.
CCAAACTGTCTGAGTTGTAGCAGATGCCGAAGGAAGACAGAACGGTCCCTAGCCAACGAAACTGGCTATCCCGAAAGGGCTCGCCCGATACTTCCTCTGGCATGATAGCGTCGCTGAACCATTCAGGGTGGGCTTTGGCGAGAGCGGAGGGGCCGTATTTTCCCGAGGCATCGACAGGAACGAGGTTGCCAGCCGATGCTTGCTTCGAAAAATCGTAGGCACCTCCCCCGAAAAACAGATCAATGCCGACGCCAATATCGGAATGGAGGTATAGCGCACGGGCTGCCAGGGCAAGTTGCTCTGGATCATTGCGATCCAACAGGGTTAGGTCATTGAGCAAACCCTGTTGAGTCGCTGCTTTGACCTGCTCGTCGAGCTTTCCGTTGGAGAAGTCATCGCGGGTGGACTGGCGGAAGGGGAGCTTTGTCTTTTCTTCCCACAGAGTTTCGACCCTTGTTGAGAATTCAGAGCGCAGGAACCGGGCAATTTCCGAAGTGCCCCCGGGCTGTCGCCAATCAACAAAAACATTGCGAGCATGTTTCTGTTTCATGTGCCGAGTAAAGGCCCTCGCAAATTCAGACTGAATCGACTCGTTGTGCGGCGTGATGATAACAAGCCGTTCTGCGTCACTCTGACGGCTGTCCGAGGCCGTATCAGGCCTCATTGCAAAGGGAGCGATCAGAACGATCGCCAGGAGGGCCAGGACGATGGAGATTCGGAGCAGCACGGATCAAGGGGCTGGGAGCAGGGTGACGTCTTCGGGCTTGGCCGTCACATAGAGGGTCTGTTCGGTGTCCCGGATGATGCGGCGGGGATTCAGTTCCGATAGATGAATGGGCTTGTCTCTTCCCTCAACCTGGAGGGAATACTGTGCGACTTCTCCCAGGTAGATCGACTCGGTCAGCTTGCCTGAAATGGCATTCTGGGCTGGGAGCGCAATGTCCAGTGAAAGGCATTCCGGACGAATGGAGATCGTGGTCTTTTCGCCAGCGACAGGCTTCCACGATTCGTCGGATGGCCGGCCGACCAGTTCCCCGATAGGAGTGCTGACGTAGAAATTTTCTCCCGATGTGAAGGCGACTTCGCCGTCAATGAGATTGGTTTCTCCAATAAATCCAGCCACCAAAGCCGAATTTGGATGGCGGTAGACCTCCTCGGGCGTGCCGACCTGGGCGATGTTGCCATCGTCGAGAATCGCGAGACGGTCCGCGATGGATAGCGCTTCTTTCTGGTCGTGTGTCACGTAAATCGCGGTCAGCCCGAACTCTTTGCAGATTCGGCGGATCTCAGATCGCATTTCGATCCGTAGTTTGGCATCAAGATTGGAGAGTGGTTCGTCCAGCATGAGGCAGCGAGGCCTCACGACGAGTGCTCGGGCGAGGGCGACGCGTTGTTGTTGCCCGCCGGAGAGTTGATTGATCTTTCTGGGCCCGAGTCCTTCCATTTTGACCATGGCGAGGGCTTCATCGACTCGTTCCCTGATCTCGGCTTTGGGGACTCGGCGCTCTTCGAGGCCAAAGGCGACATTTTTGTAGACGTTGAGATGCGGCCAGAGGGCGTAGCTCTGAAACATCATCGCCGTTTCCCGTTTGTGAGGAGGGACTTGGCTGACGTCTTCGCCATCGAAAAGGATGCTGCCGGCGTCGGGGAGGTGAAAGCCAGCGATGGATCGGAGCAGGGTGGTCTTTCCGCACCCGCTTGGTCCGAGGAGAAAGAATAGCTCACCGGCTTCGATATCGAGATCCAGTTCGTTTAAGGCGACGACGTCGCCGAACCGTTTGATGAGACCTCGAATTTGAATGGATACCATGAAAGAATTGTAGGAAGGGGTCTCAGGATTTAGCGGAAACGAGCGAAACGGACAAGCAAATATCGGCGAGAAACATGCTCGAATTCAATTCCACTGGCGCCCCTGTGATTACCTATTGTGTTCAACCCTTGTTTGCGCCTTTGCTGGAACCTCTACCAATGCTAGTTTCGCGGAATGAGGACTTTTGTGATGCTTTTTGTTTTGTTTGTGGTTTCCCTCGCATCTGCCGAGCGGCCTAACGTTGTTGTGATTCTGACTGATGATCAGGGCTGGGGGGATTTGAGCCTCTCCGGAAACAAGAACCTTTCAACGCCGAATATTGATTCGCTGGCGGCGGATGGCGCCAGTTTTGATCGATTTTATGTGTGTGCGGTTTGTTCCCCGACTCGGGCGGAGTTTTTGACGGGGCGATTTCATCAGCGGAGCGGAGTGTATTCGACTTCGGCTGGCGGTGAGCGGATGGATCTTGACGAAATGACGGTTGGTGACTGTTTTAAGGCAGCGGGATACAAAACCGCGGCTTTTGGGAAATGGCACAACGGGATGCAGTTTCCTTATCATCCGAATGGTAGGGGCTTCGATGAGTTTTACGGTTTTTGCTCAGGCCACTGGGGAAACTATTTCAGTCCGATGCTGGAGCACAATGGGCAGATCGTGGATGGCGAGGGGTTCGTGGTCGACGATTTCACTAACCGTGCCATGACCTTCATTGAAGAAAACCGGGACGAGCCATTTTTCGTCTACCTTCCCTACAATACTCCGCATTCACCGATGCAGGTCCCTGATGAGTTTTGGGATCGTTTTAAGGATAAGGAGTTACTGATGCATAACCGCGAGCCGGAGAAGGAGGACGACCTTCATTTGCGGTGCGCCTTGGCCATGTGCGAGAATATTGATTGGAATGTGGGACGTCTGTTAGGGAAGCTGGACGACCTTGAGCTCAGTGAAAATACCATCGTGATCTATTTCAGCGACAACGGGCCTAATGGAGTGCGTTGGAATGGTGGCATGAAAGGGAAAAAGGGTTCCACTGATGAGGGAGGGGTTCGCAGTCCCATGCTAATCCGTTGGCCGGCAGGGATCGAAGCCGGCACCAAACTCGAGGTGCTGGGTTCTGCCCTGGATCTTTTGCCTACACTGATTGAGATGGCAGGGATCGATCGAATTGGTGAGATGCAGCTGGATGGAGTGAGTCTCGCGCCGGTATTGATGAAAGATGGAGCAGGTGCCTCAGATGCCCTGTCGAATCGCATCATCTACAATGGCTGGAAAGACAAGTATTCGGTGCGCACCCCCCAATGGCGTTTGAGCACAGACAGTCAGCTGTTCGATATGAAGGCTGATCCTGGACAGGACAAGAACGTGGCCAAGAAACATCCGAAGGTCCTGGCAGAGCTCGTAGGGGAGAGAGATGCCTGGAAAGCAGAAATGATCGACGAGTTGGGCGCGGATAACAGGCCTTTTGTGATTGCTGATCCAGGACATTCGCTGACTCAGATACCAGCACGTGACGGGATTCCGCATGGCAATGTCACCAGATCTAACAAGTTTCCTAATGACTCCTTTTTCTCAAACTGGATTTCGACCGATGACAAGATCGTCTGGACTGCAGAAGTCGCAGAGTCGGGGAACTTTGATGTCGAGCTGTTTTACACCTGCTCCGAGAGCAATGTAGGATCAACGATTGAATTGAGTTTCGGTGAGAGCCGATTGACTGGCAAAGTTGAGGCGGCCGCGGAATCGCCTTTGCTGGGATCGGACGAAGACCGTTCGCCCCGGGGGGAAAGTTATACCCAGAACTGGAAAAGGATGAAGCTTGGGCAGATTTCGTTGGAAGAAGGTGAGGGTGAGCTAACCCTTCGTGCGACCGATATTCCAGGAGAAGAGGTCATGGCGTTTCGCTTGATACTTTTGAAACGACTGTAGGGAAGGGAACTAGTTCAAAAATGGATGATCTTACCCAAAAACTGAGTCAACTGGATCGCGGAATGCGTGGTGTGGTGATGGCGATGTTGGTGTTTACAGGAGTTATCGGGATGCTGCCTGCGTTGAGCACCGATTGGTTTGAAGGAGTTTTTAAGGACATGCTGGGGGATAAACCGCTTCCCGGTGCCACTCAGCTTGTGATCGGTGCCCGGAGCTTTTTTCTCATGACAGCCGCTCTGGTTCCGATTGCGGGAGTGATTCTCTTGGCCCTTGTCAGGAATTCGCAATGGGCTCTTTATGGTGCTGCCGGAGCGATTCTCATCAGTTTGGTTCAGTCGGCGTTTTGTTTCATCGCGTTGTGGCTGCCCCTTGCAACGATAACTTTCGGTATCGGCCGATGATTGCCGTGAAGGTGGGAGGAGCCGCTCCGTTATGGTACCTGCCACCTTTTCTGGCTCCCTGCTACTGCAGCCCAAACTTCTGATAAAGGATGGCGTCGTGGCCATACATATCCTGGTCAAAGCGAACGCGCTTGTCTCCCATGATAGTCGAGGTCCAATAGACGAGATAAACGGGCATGGGACGCGAGAAAGTTTCTTTTCGATTAGGGGCGTTGGTATCCTGCATCGCTGCTCTGACCGAGTTGATGTTCCAGCCTCCGTTGCGTTTCAGGAGCAGGTCCGCCAATTCGTCAGGTCGGGAAACACGAACACATCCGTGACTGAAATCGCGGTCAGCTCGTTCAAATAAGCTGTGGTCAGGTGTGTCGTGGAGGTAGACTGACGAATCGTTAGGGAAAATGAATTTTACTAATCCCAGGGAATTGTCAGGTCCGGCAGTCTGGCGGATGTAAAGGCTGCCGGCCGCCGCTTTGTTCAAGTTAGTGGCATTGATAGACAAGACCTGGCTACTTGACGCGCCGTAGTGGGGGACGATTTGATAGTTATGACTGGTCATGTACCCGATCGGATTGCCCAGTGCTTTGGGAACGATTTCGGTTTTGGCAATAGAGGGTGGGACGTTCCAGAAAGGGCGGAAAAAGAGATATTGGACATCGCCGTGGAAGACTGGCGTTTGGTGTTTGCCTTTTACCCCGACAATGACGGGCATCACCGTGATTTGCTTGCTTTGATCGAACATCCGAAGTGCGCCTTCGGCAATGTTCACCTCAAGGTGCTCAGATTTTTCGTAAGCCCTCGGCATCCAGCGGAGTCGGTCGATATTGATGATCAGGGCATTGACACGTTTGGATGAAGGGGTGTTCAACTCCACCAGGGTCTGAGTTCCAAGATAGCCGTCAGGTTCGATCCCATGACGAAACTGGAAGGACTTGATGGCATCACCAGTGCGTTGGTCGATGATGTCTTTGCGGCTTTTCATGATGCCTCCGGGAGGCAGGTCGCCTTCAGCCTGAAGTCGGGAGCGAAGCAACTTCAATTCCCCGTAGGGGGTTCCCGGTCCGGCTGGGCGCGCGGAGGCGGGTAAATTGCGCCATCCGCCCAGGGCATCGATATCGCGATACTTCGCCAGGGATTTGATCATCTCGAAATAGCGAGTGTTCTGTGGCGGTACTTTCTGAAGCAGGAAGGAAGCGAACTGGTTTGGAGGCTGTTGCAGTGCCTGATCGAGAAAGTGATAGGATGAGATATCACGCTTGATCGCTTTCCACTTGGGATGGACATCGCTGGCATCAACGAAACCGTAGGCAAGGGATTGAATAGCGTAGAGGGCCAACTGAGTGGTTCCGACATCAACCGAAGCTCGGGCTGTTGGATCCGTACTCGGAGCTCTCCACTGGGCATCCCATGCGTCCAGTTGAAATAAGCGGGGTGAAAGGCCGTGCTTGTCGAGTTCGCGAATGAATTGAGCCAGCCCCATGAGCCGTTCCCCAGTCCACATCGCTTGATTTCCCCTGGCCTGGTACCATGTGGGAAGGCCGCCACCGGCTTTGCTGGCCTGCGCTTTGATGTAGCTTTCCATGCCCTGAGCGGATGCATCGAGGTGCATCAGCAGGAGGCAGGTGGTCATCAAAAGACCTTTCATACGTATGATCGATCGCATAGAGGAAGAATTAGTGAAAGTTAACTATCCTCCTTTTGCCGATTTGTTCAATCCTCAATCGGCAGGTAACCAAGTCCCTGATCTCTATTGAGAAAAGGATAAGGATGCATGCTTCATCGGCATGAAAGCGTGACTCACATTGAAAAACTCGATCTGGACAGAGGGATTTCCTTTCGGCATGTTGCGTCGACGAAGGTTTGGTTTCAATGAACCTTGCTAAAGATCTTCGAAAACAGTGATAGATTTACCATCCCGGCAATCCATGCGACGCGATCTCAAAGAATGGTATCAGGAACTCGAAAAATCCCCCGAGGACTGGTCGGTTCGTATTCGGTTAGTTGAGGCTGCGGTGACGGCGGGGAATGACGATGAAGCTAGGCGCTTAGTGCGTGCCTCGCCGGACGACGGGCCGCTGCCAACAGAATTGCAGGGAAGAATCTTTGCGCTGATGAAGGAGATGCAGCAACGGGAATCCTCTTAAAACGCGATTGGTGCAGGGCGGGATGGAAATGGCTCAAAATCGGACGGGACGCCTGGAAAATTCTCCTCTCGAAACCGGTCCCAGGTTTGCCGCGTTTCTTCGGACATAATCTCCGACATGGCTTCCATGCAAGGCAGGCAGATCATGGCGCTGTCGACCATCTTATCGCCCTGACAAACTCCGACGAGACCGTATTCACTCTCTTTTATGTCATCAAAGACATTGTCGCAGAGGGCGCAGTCGTTGAATCCACTGACATCACGATAATGTTCCGCCTGAAACTCTGCTAATCGCCTTTTGGACTCCTCTGATGCTTCGTCGAGCATTGCATTGAGGCAAGGCAAGCAGAGGGCATATTCAATGATGACCTCGTCTTTGCTGAAATTTTTGGATATCCTGAAGCCATCCTTGAAATGCAGCAGGGATTCTCCGCAACGTGTGCAGGATACAAACGGTCGGTCTTCATAAAAAGAATGAAGAATCGAGGGGATGGGATCGCCTTCGATGGGCTCGCCTTCGATGGGCTCGCCCGCGCCGGGGCCGCCTTCGATGGGCGGCTCTTGGCCGGGATCACCATCGATCGGCTCGTTCGGGCCGGGATCGCCCTCGTGCCCTTCACTTTTGTCGCTGTCAGAATCGGGATTACTCATTTCGAGATACCCAAAAATTATCAGGAATCAGGAAGGCTTCGTCGAGCCTTCATTCCAGATAATGTGGGTTCCGCTCTTTCCGGGAACGATAATGTCGAGCCAGCCGTTTTCATCGAGGTCCACCGCTCTGATTTGAAGGCCGATTCCAGGTCCCTCGCCGGCAGGAGCTGTGGAAATGATATTCTTCGTCCAAACGCCGGTTTCGGAGTTCCAATCGTAGTATTGAACGGTTGTCTCGTCGTGAGCGCCGAAGTCTTTGCCTGAATGGCCGTAGTAGCGCTTTCCAGTAATGAGCTCGGGCTTTCCGTCATTGTCGACGTCCGCCCAGGCCATGCTGTGGCCCTGGGAGAATTTATTATCGATTAGGTGCTGTCGCCAGGTGGTGGAGCCATCTGGCTGCAGTTCGAGCTGTTCCTGCCAGTAGAGGCCGTAGCTATGGCCGTCTGCCCAGATGATATCGTTCTTTCCGTCTTCGTTGAGGTCGAGGACCAACACAGGACAACTGGCGTGGGGTAGGTCGAAGTCGGGGTGATAGGTCCAAGTGCCAGAGAAGGCGCCGTCGGCTGGCTGTTCATACCAACCCGCTTGAAAGATGATATCTTCGCGGCCATCACCGTTGAGATCACCGAAGCCCATCCCGTGACCGTTTCCGCTTTCGGAGACCACATGTTTTTCAGCGGTCACCTTACCGTCCTTGTCTTTGACGAGTCGGATGATCTGCATGGGGTTGTCTCTGTTCCATGAATTTTCGATAAACTCGGGGGTACCGTCCCCATCGATGTCATGAAGGAAGGTAGCTTCGTTGTGGCCGGTTTCAGTATCGATCAGCTGATGGGTGTTCCATCCTCCGTTGACAGGATAATTTCCGGCACCCGGATTCTCATACCAGTTTACAATCGGCAGGGTAAAGGATCCGGAGACAACATCGAGATCTCCATCTCCATCCATATCGAAGAGATGTTCGGAATTGCTCTGCAGGTAATCGGCTCCCATTGGGAGAATTTTTCGCAGTGGCTGCTGGGCAAACTCAGGTGCCTGGTACCAATATTCTCCCGCTGTGATGTCGAGCTTGCCGTCGCCATCGATATCTCCCACCGCAATGCCTTCGTTGTTGTCGCGATGGAGTTGTTGGACGCGCCAGGTTTGTTTGGGTGCCGCTTTCCCTTTGCCTTTTTGTTGGGCGGTGAGGGTAACTGCAGCAGCCGCGATGAGTAGGGCCGGAAGTAGATAGGAGATTTTCATGTTGGGGAGAATCGAAATTTAGAAATCTTTGAGGTCGATTGCTTGAACTTTTCCGGCATCGTCGAGTAACTCAAGAGAGATTCCATCGAGGCCATTGTTTTTCAAACCACCGAAAGTGAATTTTTGACGACCGGGTGAATCAATGATCAAAGACAGTTCGGTTTCTGTTCCCGATTCTGGAAGCTGGATTTCCTTTTCACCATGAAAAAATGCGAGATCTTTCAACTCTCCCTGGATCTTCAGTCGGATCGGACCGGATTCAGACACATCAATAAATGTGCGAGCGGCTAAGTGGCGATTTTTGCCGCGGCCTATTAGATCGGGGGCTTCGGAAACCGGGATATCACCGGCAACGCGAGAATAGACCGGAAACCACACATAAGTTTTGAGGTCTTCGACGAAAATGGCATTGCCGTAGTGACCAATCGCGTCACGAATGCGTTCGTGAGGTTGCAGAAATTGCCACTGGCGGACAAATCGATTGGACGGCGTTTTGAAGTCACCGTCTTTACCGAGTTCCGATAAGAAACGGACGAGATCGACGAATTCATCTTCGCGCAACTGGGCGGTCAACCCCGGTGGCATCAATGAAACCGGGCTGATGTAATTGCTCGCGACTTCGCTTTTTGGAATCCTGTTTTCGACTCCGACAGCATCGCGAACTACGATCTCATTTGCATCCTCCCGGGCAATTGCTCCGGCAAAGGAATCACCGTTTTTCAATGTGACCAGGGTAGTGTGATAACCCTCTTTGATTTTCACACTGGGCTGGAGCAGTGAATCGACGAGGTAATCAACCGGGGCACTAGACCCAATACTGACGAGATCAGGGCCGATGATGCCACCTGCTCCCCCAATGGCATGGCAGACGATGCATTGCAGTTGGGCCCGTCGGTAGATGCTCTCGCCTTTATGGGAATCTCCCTCGATCGCGACACGCTGCATCATAGCTTCCATTTCGTCCGGCGAGAGGGCCATTTTCATGGGTTGAATGCTGCCCGCCTTTTGAAGCGCTTTGATCACATTGTCAGGCTGGGTCGCAGCACTGCTGGCTTTTTGGATGCCGGTCAACGCAATCGGCTTTGGTAAAGTGATTTTGTTCAGGGTCGCTGCGAAAGTGGGAATCGCTGCATTGTTTGAAAGAATCGCATTGAAGATCCCGTGGGCATCTTTTCCGTCGGGATCATCTTTGAGGACGAGGGGAGCTAATTTGGCTCCGAAAGCCGGGCTGATCTTGATGCGTCCAATCGTGGCGAGCGATCGCAATTGATAGCTCACAGAGGAGTCGCGAATGATCTTGTCGAAAAATGCACCGGCATCTTTACCTTGAGAAACGAGTCCATCGAGAGCGGCGCGACCTTTGGTGGGATTGCTTTCGATAGAGAGAAAGGCCTGTTCGAGAACACTTTGCGCCCCCGGAACGCCCCATTGGCCTGCAAGGACCGCAGCGCTTGAGAAGATGGAGACATCCTCTGATTGAAGGAAACGATTGATTCGGGCGATGTCTCCCACGGGTTTAATCTTTCTCAGCTTCCCGGCATCGCTCAGAGCAATCAATACTCGGTTTTGATGTGTCACGGGAGTTCCATTGGCTTGCGCGTAGTCAAAGATAGTGTTGAGATCTTTTTCGGAGCCAACCTTTGAGATGAAATCGATGACCAGCTCAATCTCTTCGTCACTGCTAAACTCGCCCGATTTTAATGCATCGAGTATGATGGGGACACCAATGGGCTGATTCAGTGCTCGCGCAGCAAAGAGCAGTTGAGTGACATTTTCGAAAGGGTTTTCGGTTTGCGTGGTATCAGTCCACCGGTCGGCGTGCTCGCGGCAAATCGACCAAACAGCGAAATCGAGAAAGTCATCAACTTCAATTCCTTCGAGGGCGCGAAGGGCTGTTTTCACAGTGTCAGGATGGTCGAGTTGGCTCAAGACGCTGACCGCCCAAAGTCGGACTTGAGGATGAGGGTCGGAAACTGCCTCTTGCGCCAATGACATGGCATTGGGATTTTGGGCTGCGGTGTAGTAAATTGACCTGAGGGCACCGGCCCGAGCTTTGTGATTGGATGCACTAACCAATTTCGACGCAGCCTCGATGTCGAGATTATTCAAAGCCTGAGACGCCCAAACATGGCGAAGTGCGGCAAGCTCCGAGTCGACATTCTCAGGTGCGTCGGCCGAATCGAGAGCGGCGAGCATTGCTTTGGGATCGCGGCTTCTCAGTTCGACCATTGCCTGCTGGCGGGTCCAGCCTTCCGGTGCATTGAGTGCTGCAATGAGTTCAGAATCATTCGCTTCAGGAAGCTTGGGCCGATCTACGAGCTCTTGATCGTCAAAGGTGATCCGCCAGATACGTCCATGTTTGTGATCGCGTCTGGGGTCACGGAAATCCACTTCGCCATGTTGGATGATGGGATTGTACCAATCGGCAACATAGATGGCTCCGTCAGGACCCATCTTAATATCGATAGGACGAAAGGCCCGGTGCTTGGATGATACCAAATCGTCAATCTGGGTCGAGGTGTAGGAGCTGCCTTGGTCGCTTAATTTGAAGAGATTGATTCTACTGCCACGGAAATCCGGTAGCGCCATGACTCCCTGTAGTTCTTCAGGAACGTGTCGCCCGGTTAGGACTTCGAGTCCGCAATGCTTGGGTTGACCGGCGTTCAGTCCCGCAAGGACTCGGGAAGCACCGGGGGATGTCCTGAAAACGGAACGTGGAAACACAAAGTTGATTCCATCACTTCCAGCTCCATCACTCAAAAAGCTTTGTCCCCAGTCGTCGAAGGCGTGCCCCCAAGGGTTGATCAACCCCTTCATAAAGACTTCCGCCCGTTGGGTTTCGGGACGAAAATGCCACATGCCTCCGCCTAGCAAACGCCGAATGCCATAGGGGGTCTCCAAATGAGTGTGGATGTAGATGGACTGATTGAGCCAGACCATTCCCTCCGGCCCGAGGCGAAAAGTATGTACGAGGTGGTGAGTATCCTCGGTGCCGAAGCCGGAAAGAACGACTTCACTCTCATCGGCGACATCGTCACCATCCGTGTCTTTCAGGAAAAGAACCTCAATCGCATTGGCAATATAGGCTCCGCCGTCTACGGGGAGAATTGCGGTAGGAATATGGAGGTTGTCGGCAAATACAGTGTGTTTGTCAGCGACTCCATCGCCATCGGTGTCTTCCAGGATGACCACTTTGTCCGTCTCAGCCTCTCCAGGTTGGATCATTGGATAGAGCGGGCTACTGACGACCCAGAGACGTCCCTGCTTGTCCCAGTTCATGTGCACTGGATTGGCGACGGCTGGCTCGTGAGCAAAGAGGTTGATAGAGGCACCAGGAATGACCGAGAAGGCTTCCTGCTGAGCTTCGAACGCAGGGTCAGGGATATCGCGGAGCCCGTTCTGAGCGAAGAGAGGAGTGGCTAGCGCGGCGAAGGCTAGAGTAGGAATCAAGTGGTGATTCATAAAGTAGGGAAATAGAATGAGAAGCGGAGCTTGTGGGGGTGCTAGTCTTTCAGTTGGCCTTGAAAGACTTGATTACGGGCATGTGAGATTTTCTTTTCCTCTTCTTGGATGATCGGATCAAACATGGGGATTTCTTTGGCATTCTGACCTTGCTCGTGAGCTCTGAATAGAAAGAGGTAGGTCTCATTGGTGGGTCGCCACCGATTAAAGAAAAGGCGGTTCTTCTCGATGATGTGATCTCTCAGGGTGGATACGGTCTGATTGTCAGGATTAACAAAAACGGTTTCATCATAGCCAAGCTCTTTGATGAGTTCTCTTGCCACGATTTGATAACCCGCTTCTGTGTGATGCAATCCGTTATTGGTCAGTGCGACAGCTGCTGGGGAGCCATCAAAGGAGTCGCCTCCCAGAGCGTGAAAAAGATCGACGAAACGTCCGTCGTTGCGTTCCGCTAATTCACGAATGGCGTCGCGAAAGGTGGATAATTGGCTATTGTTTTCTGTCTGGTCAGGAAGGTAGCCACCGAGATTTTCGAGAGGTGGGGGAGCGATGAATACCTTTTCCCGTAGTCCTTCGCCGGCCTGCTCATCAATCCGGTTGATGAGCACCTGGTACCCGTCAATGAAGACCTGTCGGCTAGATTCAAGCCCACCGGCTGATTGGGCGCTTGTAGCGTTATCGTCGGTCCACCCCTGTGATACGGACATCGCTTCTCCAGTGCCATAGCAGAATAGGACGACAGAGGGTTGGATCTCGGAAATGTCTTTGTCGAGCCGCGCCTGGCCGTCTTTGGGCGTTCCAAAGTAGGCCCGGGAGTCATTGAATACAGAGTCAGCGCTCCAGCCTAGATTGCGAAAGGTGAGATTTTGTATTTCAGGCCCAGCTGCCAGTTGGATGGCTGTCTCAATATGGCCATACAGTCTGGCTCGCTCAATCAGAGTGTTACCGACCAGGACGACCCGATCATTTGACTGAAGCAAGGGCGAGTCGGCCTCCGCCTGGATAGCGATCGAGGCGAGGAGAAAAAGGAATCCGATGAGGGAGCGAGTTTTCATCGCGGGTAGGGTAGCAGGAAGCCGGCCTAGGCCAATAGGCGGAATTCACGGGAATGCGTGAGAAATGTGTCTGACATGGACACGTTTGTGTCGCATCTCTGGAGGGCTGCCCAGGCTTTAGTGAAAGGGCCGGAAATCAGAGAGGCGCAATGAACGGCAGGCGATCTACCGGAAAGGGTCATGAAGAAACTCAGTCGTTTTCGTATTCTTTGAGGAATCCGATAAATTCTCTTCGGTGTTCTTCCTCACCCGAGAGCAGGCCAATTGCCATGTCTTGAGTGACGTAGTCAATCCCATCAGTGATTTGGATAATCTTGTTGTATTGAGCGATCGCTCCATTCTCGGCGTCGATCACACCTTTGATGACACCCACGATATCAGTCGTGTCAGCAAGCGGTTGGAGAGATTTCTGAGCACGCTCGAGATCAAAACTGCCGGGAACAGCGCCTCCAATCGTTTTGATTCGATTGGCCAGGGTCTGGGCGTGATTCAACTCTTCCGTGACATCGGCTGCGAGGGCTTTCTTGATGACGTCCGAGCGCACTCCATCCAGATTGTTCGAAGCAGCAATATAGTTTTGCACTGTCTCAAGTTCCATGGCGTAGGCAATCTTGAGATTGTCGATTATTTCCTGATTGGGTAGATTGCTCATAAGATTAGGGGTGGATAGACGATGTTTTGTGAAAGAGTTTACGAACTGAACTCGAGTATTGAAACCTTTTAGACCGACAAAGTCATCGCTTGTTTCGGTGGCGGGTTCGATTAGCATAATTTTTCATGACAGGACGAATCGAACTGCGTTGGGGATTGATTATCGGTGCCGCTAATCTGATCTGGCTTTATGGATCCTATTATCTCGGTATGCACACGAGCGGCCTTGCCATGATTCAGATGGTGATGCTGGCCAGCTTATTGTTTCCTGTGGTCGGGTATGTCCCGGCAATGCGCTCAATCGCCCGAGTAGTTCCGGACATGTCTTTTATTGAGGGAATCAGATCGGGGGCGATCATTGTTGGGATTGTGGCGGTATTTGCCGTGATCTCGCAACTGGGTTACCACAAATTCATCTTTCCGGAGTTCACTGAATACATGGCGGGGGAAATCGGAAAATACTATCAGGATCAAGGGCTGACGGAAGTAGAGGATGGAGCGAGACAGACTTTCGGCCTACGTTCCTGCCTGATTCAGTCGGCTCTCGGGGCCATGATGGTCGGTATGATTACAATCACCGTCTTTATGGGGGTGTTTTGCCTGAGGAGGCGCGCTTGAAACTGAGTCGGAAACAAGTGGTTGCTGTGGCTGCAGCATTATTGATCCTACCGATTCTTGCTTGGTGGGGCATGCTAACTCTAGGTGTCGTGGGAGCTCCGGGTGAGAAATTGAATCCTCCGTTTAACATGTCGGACCGGATAGTGACAATTGAAGTCATTGAGGGTGAGGACGGCGAGTATCGCGCTCGATTTGATAGCTGGGAAGAAGGCGATCCTGAACTGCAGGGAAATGAGTTTTTTGCAGAGATTCACCAGAGGACGCGCAATCTCCCCGCGCTATACAAATGGTTAGATGTCACTTCTTTGGCAGGAGTCTTGTGGGTGGTTTTTGGATTTGCGGGGCAGGCTGTTTTCATGGGGCGCATGGTTGCCCAGTGGTATGCCAGCGAGAAGGCGCAGTCGTCGGTCGTTCCTCCCATTTTTTGGTGGCTTAGCCTGCTGGGCTCTTCGATGCTGATGGTCTATTTTATCTGGCGAAAAGAACCCGTTGGATTTCTCGGCCAAAGCACAGGCTGGTTTATTTACATCAGGAACCTTTGGTTTATTCACGGCAAAGGCCGGTAGATCAGTTGCTTTTCGTTTTTGATTTTGTAATGCTTCATTGCATGAAAACCGTCGCTCGCTTCGCGAGCTTAGAAATGGCTCAGCTCGCCAAACTCAATCTCGGTGCGGCCGGGATTGAGGCATTTATCCCCGATGAAGTCAGCGCCGGGACGGCACCAATGTTTTTCGTGAACAAGCCTGGGATTCGGCTACAGGTTCGCGAAGAAGATGAAAGCGATGCGAAGAAGCTGATCCAGTTAAATAGCGGGGAAGAATAGCCTAATTCGGGCAAACCGCTTTCTCGCTTCAATTTAAGAACGGTTCACGGTTCCGGTTCTTCTTCCAGTTTGATAATCTGAGCCCTCACCGTATTCCCAGAATCAACCCCCGGGATCCATCCGTGCTCCTCTAGATTGATTGTCTGAAAATGTTCGGGCTTTAGATTGGCAATCTGTTCAGCCTGGATTTTTAGCTTTACCATTCGGGCACCACGGGGGCGCCCGGCGGCATGATAGACAAGAAGGTGATCGTCGATTTTCCTGAACAGCAGGCTTTGGGAGGAAAAATAGTGTTCTCTTTGCTGTCCAATCTCGGGTTCTGAACGGATATCCGATCCATCAGTCGGAATCCAGATGTAATCCAGGCTCAGCTTTATGCCGCCCTCTGATCTGATGATCAGAAATACCGGCTGTTCGTCACCCCATTTCCCACCCCAAACTCCTGCAATCTTTTCTACTGTCGGACCAGGATTGGTAATTTCGTTTACGTATTCAACATCCTCCTTGCTGAGGGACGCTAACGGGACTTTTAAAATACCTCCGTCACTCTTACGGATGACCACTTTTTCGTCGACCAGTTCGACAAACGACGCTTCAACCGAAAAGCTACCCGATTTGTCATTCCATTCATGAGGTGCCTCAGGATCTTCAGCCTGAATACAAGTTAGCGCGAAGAATGGAATTACAAACGAAACGAACGGCAGGGCCTTCATAATAACTCGGAGATCTAGGTTGTTTCTAAAAGGGGATGTCACGGATGTAAAGATTCTTGAAGAATAGTTCGCTGCCGTGGTGTTGCAGTTCAATCTGATCGGCGCGGGGAAGGGGGGCTTCTTTGTCCCAGTAGTTTTCCAATGCGGTGCGATCAACAATGAGCTTCCCGTTGAGCCAGATCGAAACTTTGTCTCCTACCATTCGGATAAGAAAGGAGTTCCATTCGCCTGGCTTTTTGTCGGCGTTAACCAATGGGCGGTTGCTGGCTCGTTTGTTGTTCCACAGGCCTCCTGATCCAAGATTGCGACCAGTCCGGTAGGCGGTGACCCATTCTTCCGGAGTCGAGGGCACGGCGCCGTCCTTCAATCTTGCATCGAGAGGATCCCAGATCTGAATTTGTGGCGTGCCACGCAGGTAGATACCGCTGTCGGCTCCAGGCGGGATCTTCCAGTCGATGTAGAACTCAAAGTCCCCGTAGTCTTTTGCCGTGCAAAGACTCTGACCTTCTCCATCATAGGTAAGAATGCTGTCGATGACGCTCCAGTGTTCGTTCATGGATTCGTCGGCAGTGGCCTGCGCTTCCTTTAGGTCTTTGCCTTTTAGTGCTTTTCGCTTGAGCGCGTTTTTGTCGGCGAGTCCTTTCCAGCCCTTGAGGTTTTTACCATTAAATAAAGCAGTGAAACCTTTTGGCGGTGTGTTGTCAGGGTTGTTTTTGAGCAAAGGGCTGCTGGGAGTGTATTCAGCGATTTTGACAGACTTGAACTCCACATGGTCACTGTGTCCGGCGAATTGAATGTGGCCGGACTTTCGGCTCAGTCCGGGATGGTCGCGTCCGTCGACCGGGGTGAGTTTGTCGAGGAAAGCATCGATGATGACAGCTCCATTCAGAACAACTTTGATATGATCTTCGATACAGATCACGACTTGTTCATTCCACTCTCCAACGGGTTTGAGATAACCCGTCTTCGCTGGAACTACCCCGTAAATTGATCCGTGAACCTGCCATGGCTTCAAAACTGATAGCTTTTTGCCTGTGGTGGTTTCGGCACTGTAGCGCTCGCCTCCAGAATCGAGGATTTGTAACTCCATGCTGCTGTAGGCCGGGTTGCTTCCCGATTCAGCGCGAATGCCGAGGCCGTTGTTACCGCTTTCGGTGAGTTTGAATTGAAAACGGAGAACGAAATCTGAGTATTCTCGATCTGTTTCAAGAAGCTTGGCTCCTTTCTGACATACGAGGACACCGTCTTCGACGATGTAGCCTTCCGTGTCACCTTGCCAGCCAGTGAGGTCTTTCCCATTAAAAAGGTCCTTCCAGTGGCCAATCGCATCGACCATTGCCAGAGTGGACTTACCGGCATCACGATTTGGATCTGCCTTTTTCTCGACCTTTTTCTCGACCTTTTTCTCGACCTTTTTCTTCGCGGTAGCTTTAGGTTTTTCCTGAGCTGTTAGGGGGGCCGCCATCACCGCTAAGCCAAGGAGCGCGAAGATGAAATACTGATAGCCGAAGGGCGTTGTTTTTTGCATGCGCTAACTTGAGCGGAATGCAGGGAATTGAGCAATTACGTGGTTGCGGTTCTTGGGGGTATCATTCTGGAACAAGATTGGGTTCCAGGGCTCTACTGAACTGGCTTCATCTGGGCTGCTGCCCTTACCCGATCGGCTTGCCTAGCCTGGAGGCCAAACCATTTGCCGCCCTGACAGCAAGTGGACATGGAGGTGTGGAACGGCTTCTCCTCCCAGTTTTCCATTGTTGATCACAAGACGAAAACCATCATCGGTACTGTTGAATCCGAGATCGGTCGCTACTTTGCCTGCCGACAGCAGTAGGTGGCCGAGCAGAGTTTCATCTTCGGTATCCGCTTCTCCAACCCGTGGGATCGGTTTTTTCGGGATCACCAGAATGTGGGTCGGTGCCTGCGGCGCAATGTCTCGAAAGGCGAGACATTGTTCGTCCTCGTAGACGATGTCCGCAGGGATCTCCCGTGCGATGATTTTTTCAAACAGGGTCATCACCGAATGGCTTGAATTAGGAAGCAATCATGAAGGTCATCTCCGGCCGGACCGTTGAGGCATTCTCTTTAGCCTGGTTCAGGTAGTCGGTGATTTCACTTTTAAGATGATCGCAGCGCTTGGACCACTTTTTGGTGGAGACGAGGCGTTTCACGCACGGCTTAATGCCGTAACATTCAACGCGGTGGACTCCGCCATCGGTCGCGGAAGAGAGCTGTTCGTTGAGCAGCTGAAAGAATACCAACTCGTATCCGGTTCCTGCTCGTCGGGCGAGCTCGCTTAATGAAATGCGGACCGGAGGAGGCGTCTTGTCGATGTTCTCCGCGACGTCGGTGAGACCAAACTGAGAAAGTGTTTTTTCGATGCGGTCGAACAACTCGTCGGAGTCGATTACGGTTCCCTTGTAATGATTTACGAGGAAACGTTCGACACCGCGGGAGATGTCCTCAGCCAACCAAGTCGGCACATCGGTTCCGCGCGTGGCATTGGTGAGAGTTTCGGTGATCCAGTCTTTCTGGCAAAGGGCGAGGCTGGCAGAGCCGATTCGAATGAACGGTAGAGCCTGAGGTAGTGCGATCATGAGTTACTTGTGCGGTGGCGGCGGGGCGGTTTCGGGTTGTCTGTTTGTGTTGTTCTGTGTTTGTGCAAAAAGGTATTGGAATGCCTAAATCAATTGCTCTTTCCGGCTTCAAAAAGATCTGGCTGAAGAACGCTGTCGAGCGAGGTGTTCTCCAGTGATTGGATGACTTCGCTGAATTCCCCTACATCCTGGAATTGGCGGTAGACGGAGGCATAGCGAACAAAAGCAACCGGATCGATGTTTTGAAGATGGGCCATTACCTTTGGGCCGATCATTCGGCTTGGAAGCTCCTTCAGGTTCTCAGCGGTGAGCTCGTTCACGATCTCTTCGACGGCTGTCTCAAGGACGTCGAGGGGGACAGGTCGTTTCTCGCAGGCTTTGATGAGTCCACTGAGGAGCTTTTCTCTTTTGAACGGCTCACGCATTCCGTCTCGCTTGATTACGAGCATATCACGGCGCTCTACCTGCTCGTAGGTGGTGAATCGATGCCCGCATTCAAGGCATTCCCGGCGTCTTCGGATGGAGAATCCATCTTTTGAGAGGCGGGAATCGATGACTTTGTCATCGAGGCTATTACATTTCACACAACGCATACGGTTTTGAGCCCCTGATTTGCGACTCGATTATTAGAGTTGCAACAACATGTTGTGGTGTCAATGCGAAAAACACCACAATATGTAGGTTTTTGGCCGAATTTGCCAGATTTGTCGCGTGGAAATCTGGAGCGATACCATTTCGATGGTGAAACTGGTCGAATGGCTGAGTCGAACCTTTTCCAGCGCTAGGCGCTGCGAAGGCGCGATGCGGGGGCCGCCCCGCGGGCATCGCAACTGAGCAGGAACAAAACGATTGGAAAGATTTGGCCCGCGTCCCAACACTTCCGCGAAGCGCTCACTTCCCCCTAAAAGCCCCTTCATTCCTCCCGTTTCACTGTTGAGGTGGTATGAGGTCAATAAGTCCTCAAGTCGCGGCAAAAGGCTCGCCGGCTGCGCTATTTTCGCTTTGGTCGCTCAAGGTGTTCCGATTTATACATCAATCGGCTCACCAGGGCTGTCCAGCCCGTCTGGTGGCTGGCACCGAGGCCCTTTCCGGATTCTGCATGGAAGTATTCGTAGAAATGGATCAGGTTCGCCTCTGGCCTTTCGCCTTGATGGAGCGGGGATTCACCATTGGCAGGGCGCGCGCCGGTTTCTGGATCGGGGACAAAGAGCGAGATAAGCCTTTCACCAATGCGGCGTGCCGCTTCTTTTAAAGTGACGAGATCGCCGGAACCCGTCGGGAATTCGATGAGAAAATCGTCTCCGTAAAAATGGTGATAGCGCTCCAGTGCTTCAATAAGCAGGTAGTTGGTCGGAAACCAGATGGGGCCCCGCCAGTTTGAGTTGCCTCCGAACATGGGCGATTCTGATTCACCGGGGCTATAAGCAATGGTGTGGGTACCGTCTTCGAGTTCCACCGAAAAAGGATGCTTTTCGTGATATTTTGAGAGGGACCGGATTCCGTAAGGGGAAAGAAACTCCTCCTCATCAAAAAGGTATCCCAGAATCGTACGAAGCTTTTCCTTTGAGCAGCAGGAAAGCAGTCGCATTTTGCCGTTTTCGTTGAGCGATGAAACGCTATCAGCAAGGTGAGAACGATGTTTCAGAAACCAATTGGTGCGTTCATTGAAACCGGAGAGCTGCTCGAGATGCTCCTGATCAAGGATCTCGACGGCGATCATGGGAAGTAAGCCGACGAGGGACCGCACGGCGATGGGGCGCCGGGATCCATCTTTCGAGAGCCAGTCATAGTAGAACCCGTCCTCTTCGCACCAGAGCCCATCGTGACGACCATGTCCATTGATGGCCAGGGTGATGGTGACAAAGTGTTCGAAAAACTTGGATGCGAGATCTTCGTAAGCCTTGTCTTCTTCAGAAAGCTCAATCGCCATGGCCAGCATGGTGGTGCAGTAAAAAGCCATCCAACCGGTGCCATCGGCTTGTTCGAGGGTGGCGCCAAAAGGAAGGCCTTCCGAACGATCGAAAACACCGATGTTATCGAGGCCGAGGAATCCGCCTGAGAAAAGGTTGTTCCCGCTGGGGTCTTTGCGATTGACCCACCAAGTGAAATTCATGAGCAGCTTTTGAAAAGATGAGGCGAGAAAGGAAAGGTCTCTGTCGCCACGTTCCGCTGCAATTTTATAGACCCGCCAAACCGCCCAGGCGTGAACCGGTGGATTCACGTCGCTGAAGTTCCACTCATAGGCAGGTAGCTGCCCATTGGGGTGCATATACCACTCCCTCAGGAAGAGCGACAGTTGGCGTTTGGCCAGGTGGGGATCAATTTCGGCGATCGGCAAAGTGTGAAAGGCAAGATCCCAAGCCGCATACCAGGGGTATTCCCATTTGTCGGGCATGCTGATGACGTCGCGATTAAATAGATGATTCCAGTCGCTGTTCCGTCCGTGCTTTCGTTCAAGAGGGGCGGGATTGTCAGGGTCTCCATCGAGCCAGTCGTTGACGATGAAGTGATAGAACTGCTTTGTCCAAAGTACCCCGGCGTAAGATTGCCTGAGTATCTCGGATTCCTTTTCGGGTAATCCGTCAGGACGGCGCGTATCGAAGAACTGATCGGCTTCTGTTTTCCGTAGCTCAAAGGTCTCGCTGAATGGTTTGCCGAAGAGGTCGGCCTTTTCCGGCGCGTGTTTGCGGTTGCTCAACCTGAACCGGAGCGTGTGCGTCTCGTTCGGTTCGATCTCACGCTTCAATATAACGGCGGCTTTGGTGCCTGTTTCGCTTTGATTCAGGGCAGAGGTTTCACCGTCAACCAGGGCGCGGGAAAAGGCATCTTTGAAGTATTTGGGATCTCCTTTTTTGGGTTTTCGCCCCCAGAGAGCGGGATTGGTTTCATTGTCAGTGAACCAGAATTCGGGATCCTCTTCGACCGCGAACTGATAGGGATCAAGGCTGTCGTGCTGAGTCACCAGCATGTTGTCCTCCAGGGTGATCTGTGGCTTGCCGGTCATGTCCTCTCCTTTTCGGTCCCATGACCAGGTGTTTCGGAACCAAAGGGTCGGAACGAGGACGATTTCTGCCGACTTGGGGCCCCGGTTGGTCACCCGGATGGTGATGAGTAAATCTTCAGGCGAGGCTTTGGCATAGGTGGTTTCAACATCGAAAAATCGATCCTGATCGAATACTCCAGTGTCTTCGATTTCGTACTCGGGTTCGTCGCGACCACGTTTTTGGTTCGTTTTGATCAGGTCCTCGTAGGGGAACTCTTGCTGCGGATATTTGTAAAGTGAGCGGGCGAATGAGTGGGTAGGGGTCGAGTCGAGATAGTAGTAAAGTTCTTTGACGTCTTCGCCGTGGTTGCCCTCGTGATTAGTGAGGCCGAAGAGCCTTTCTTTCAGTTGAGGATCATTTCCGTTCCACATCGAAACGGAAAAACAGAGCCGGCAGTACCGATCGGTCCAACCCATCAGCCCGTCTTCGCCCCATCGGTAGGCACGCGCCCCGGCATGCTCCCGGGGAAAACTGCGCCAGGCGTCTGAATCACCGGAGTAGTCCTCTCTCACGGTTCCCCATTGGCGTTCAGAAAGGTAGGGCCCCCATAGTTTCCAGTTGGTGCGTTTGACAGGATCCAGCTTGAGTCGTGAAGACTCGGGATCATTGAGCGATTTCAAAAAGGAATTGGTCATCGTGACGTGGAAAGAACTACTCGCAGGAATTGTGCCTTTGGAAACTCTGATTCAGTGATTCACTTGGTGGTTGTGACCCGACTGTCTTTATCTTCTTTAAATGAACGAGCAGCGATAAAGCCGGACATGATGACGAGGACGGCACTGCAGAAAAATGGGGCTCCGGGAAGAATGAAAGGGGCCTTTTCGCTGATAAAAAAGCCAAAAACTCCTGTGGCCAGTGGCGGTCCGATGAACCCTGCTGCACTCTGGAGGCTGGATAGCGAGCCCTGAATGCCTCCTTGTTCATTGTCTCCGACGGTGCGGGAGATCATGGCCTGAATGGCAGGGACAGACACCCCGGCTAGCGATCCGAATACGATGATAAAATAGACCATCCATCCTTCCGGTGCGAGGCCGTAACCGATCAGGGCGATTCCCATTATCATCGTGCCACCGACGGCGGCATTACGTTCTCCGATCGCAGGAATGATGAAGCGGGTCAGTCCGCCCTGAACAATAGCGGCCATGAGCCCTACCAAACCAAGAGAGAGGCCAGTCTGGCGAGTATCCCAGTCGTATCGAAAGGCGGTGTAGAGCACCCAAATGCTGGGGTAGACCTGATGCGCGATGCTGCTGATGAAATAGCTAATTGAAAGCCCGTGAACCAATTTCTGTTTTTTGAGTTCGAGTATTGCTCCGATCGGATTGGCTCGTTTCAGGCTGAATGGGCGCCTGTTCTCTGGCTTGAGTGATTCTGGAAGAATGAGCAGGCCGTAGAGCCAATTGATCAGAGTTAGGGCCCCTGCGGCATAAAAGGGAATTCGGAGTCCGTATTCTCCCAGCCATCCACCGAGGACCGGACCAAAAATAAATCCGAGGCCGAAAGCGGCACCAACGATTCCAAAATTTGCGGCGCGTTTTTCCGGAGGGCTGATATCTGCGATATAGGCGATTCCAGCGGAATAATTTGCCCCTGTGATGCCGGAAATAATGCGTCCGACAAAGAACCAGCCAAGGGTAGGGGCCCACCCCATCAGGAAGTAGTCGAGGCCTGAGCCGAGCAATGCCAAAAGAATGACAGGTCGCCTTCCAAACCGGTCGGAAAGGTTTCCGATCACGGGGGCAAAGATGAACTGCATCAGTGAGTAGAGTCCTACCAATGCACCAAAGATATAGGAGGCTGAGTCCAGCCCGCCACTCGCTAACTCATCGATCAGTTTGGGGAGGATGGGTACGATTAGACCGATTCCCAACACGTCGAGAAAGAGCGTGATGAAAATAAATAGGAGAGCCGGTTTTGGTTGGGTCATTAACCGGGGAAGGTATTGGACTGACTCCTACGAAGAATCAGTTCAAGTAGGTTTGGGCTCTTCGCGGGCGCTATGGAGTTGATCCTGCTTAGCGAGAAGTCGCTTTTGGTATCGGCCCTGAACAATATCAGTGAGCACTAGAACAGCGATCACAAAATAGAAGGTCGTTTTGGTCATCTGTTGAACCTCATTCCCAAAGAATCTGAGGTGAGCGAGATGACCGCCTTCAGAAATCAGCATGATCCCAACGATCAAAAGAATGAAGAGGCCGAGCACTTCATACATGCGGTTCTTTTGCAAAAATCCAGCCACTCGATCAGCAAGCCAGATCATGAGGATTCCGCCAATGATGATGGCGGTTGCCATAATCGCAAAGACCTTCGTTAAAGCCATCGCACTCAAGATGGAATCAAAAGAGAATACCAGGTTCATTAATACGATCCATGTCACGATGCTGCCGATTGATTTGGTGCTGCCTTTTCCAACGTGCCCTTCATCGTCGGGATTCAGTGCGATCATATGGAAGACTTCTTTTACGGCGGTGTAGATGATGAATACGCCACCTGCGAGCACAATCAGGCTGTGCATATTAAAGTCACCAGCTACGAACTTCGTGTCGATTTTGAACAGTGATGCCTGGACCTTATCAATCACCGTCATGAGGACGAAGAGCAGGACGATCCTCAGGATAATGGCGAGCCCTATTCCCAGTTTGCGAACCGAGGCGCGTTTTTCTTCGGGCGCCCGCTGGGATTCCAGAGAGATGTAGAGCAAGTTATCAAAGCCGAGCACTGCTTGAAGCAGAACCAGCATCAGCAGAGTGAACAGATTTTCGAGAGTGAGTAGCTGGAGAAATGCGTCCATAAGGTTTGAATTCAGTTCAATCGGATGGGGAAGTGGCCCACCGGCTGATCAAACGCCAATTTATCGTTCGGAGTAACCAAAATCAGCGTGATTCTTCGCTGAGCGGATGATGACGATTTACGAGAGGGAAATAGGCTCGCTTCATTGTAGCGCCAGCCTGCCAAACTCCATGAATCATCTCCAATGCCTTCATGGCCTGCACTCCAGAGCTTTCTGGTGCGCGATCACTTTCGATGGCATCGAGCAGGTCTTTCACGACGTGACGGTTGGCGGACTGCATCCCGGTGAGTTTTTCGTAAGGAAGGTGGTAGTCGCCGTCCACTTCGGGCCAGCGGCTCCACTGATCGCTGCGCTCCGTGTCGGCCGGGTTGTCTCGCGTGAGCAGTGACAATGTCGGCGGATGATTGGCGAATAGTCGCATACTCGATTTCGATCCGATAAACTCGATGCCCCAAGGTCCAACCACATCGCGGAAGCGCTTGTCGGAGATGAAGGAAACCTGAACTCCTGAGTCCATGATGAATTCTGCGAGGATGGAATCGCCCAAGAGTGGTCCGAGATTTTCCTTCTTCGATTCGTGAGCGTCTTCGGCCAGGGCGGGTTCGCCATCCACCGTGACACGGGCGGTGCAATACTGAACATCGCCCCCAAACCAACGAACGACATCGAAGAGGTGCGTGCCAAGAACCAGCATGTCCTCTCCGCCGGCGCGCTCATCCATTTTGCCGTATACCTTCATCTCAAGGAGATCACCGATCAGGTTCTCTTGTTCCTCATGAAAACGCTGGAGGTAGGGATCGCAGCGCATTTGGTGTGCTACCGCAATTTTAAGATTGTTCTCTGAAGCCAAGTTCAAGAGATCGTCTGCTTCCTTAAGCGTTCGGGTGAATGGCTTCTCGCAGTAGACGTGAGCCCCTGAAATCAAAGCGGCCTCGACCATGTCGTAGCGTTGATCGGTCCAGCGGGGAGCGACCGCTACAATATCAGGCTGCTCATTCTCGAAAAGTTGGCGGAAACCTCCGTAGGCATTGATGGCGCCGGTTTTTGTCTGTGCCGCTTCAAGTCCTTCGGGGTTTTCATCGGAAATCGCGGTGAGACGAACGCCATCGAGCCTACCAAAAACCATATCGAGATTGTGCCCGAAATTGCCCGCTCCGGTGTGCCCGATGATGGCCCCTTTCAGTCCGGTCAATTCGACGATTTCAGGCTCTTCTTCAACGACGGGTTCTGTGACCTCTTCTTCCGCGGCGTCTGGCTCTGAGGCTTCAATCGCATCCTCCTCAGGTGGATCTTCTTCTTTCTCTATCGGCTTCGGGGTAGCCCGAGCACTGGGAATCATTCCCGCCGCCGCCATCCCGGCACTTCCATACATTACGTGTCGCCTTGTCACTTCTTCGTCTCCCATGATTTTGGCCGACAGTAAACCTTTCGGAACATTCAGGCAATCCTCAAAACGAGCGTTCTGTTTTTGGTCGATTACTTTGCGGCTCGATTCATTTCTCACATTTATGTCAAGCCCTGCCAGTGTTGAAAAGTTCCCGTGATTAGGTAAGATTCCGGCTTTCGTTTTTGGAGGTGAGAGACAATTCTCTGTGTCATGCGCCAAAGTCTGATATGCCTGATTCTGATCTCTGTTTTGGGCTCCCCATTGCTGGGTGATGAGTTCTATTCGACAAAGGAGCCTTCCCGCGATGGTATTGGCAAGGTCTACATGGGCCGGGAGATATCACAGGTTGTGAGCCAGCACGCGATTGGCTGGCTCGAGCGACGGGACCGGGAAGGGGAGGAGAAGCCGTCATTGGTGATGGATCAGCTTGAGCTGGAATCGGATGACGTGGTCGCTGACATTGGTGCTGGATCTGGTTATTTCACATTCCTGATCGCACCTCTCATTCCTGAGGGGAAAGTCTATGCGGTGGATATTCAACCGGAGATGCTAGATTTTATTAATCAGAAAAAGAAGCGTCTGAAGTCCGGTAAAGTGGAGACAATTCACAGCACGATCGAAGACACTCGATTGCCTGAGGACTCGGTTGATCTCATTATTTTGGTCGATGCGTATCATGAATTCTCACATCCCCGGGAGATGGGGGAGTCCATGGCAAAGGGGCTCAAACCAGGTGGTCGAATCGTCTTTCTCGAATACCGGGGTGAAGATCCCAGTGTCCCAATCAAGCCTTTGCACAAAATGACGGTGAAACAGGTCACTCGAGAAATGGAAGCCATCGGTTTAGAGTTTGTCGAAGTTCGTGATTTTTTGCCAATTCAACATTTTATCGTTTACCAAAAACCTTTAGATTCAACTCAATGAGACCACATATCCTGACATTCATCCTTTCTGGTTTAGTGATTTCGGCGACAGCCGTTGCTGAAGAGAGTTGGCCTCAGTTCAGAGGCCCTAGTGGTCGAGGGCATTCTGAAGCGACCGGTGCTCCTACGTCATGGGATGAGAGTTCGGTGATTTGGAAGACTGCATTGAAGGGGAGTGGGCAGTCTTCTCCAGTTAATGCGGGTGATCGAATTTTCCTGACCGGGGCATCTGATGACGGATCCGAGCGCTACTTGATGTGTCTATCAGCGAAATCGGGGGAAATGATCTGGGAGGACACCCTGGCATGTGCAAATCCTGAGGACTTTCACGCAATGAATAGCCAGGCGACCCCGACTTGCGCAACGGACGGCGAAACGGTCGTCGCCTTTTTTGGTCCCGGTGGTCTTCATGCCTATAGCGTAGACGGTGAAAAGAAGTGGGCTATCGACCTGGGGGACTTTCCCGGGGACTGGGGAGTCGCTGCGTCGCCAGTGATCCTCGATGGTAAAGTCATTCAGAACTGTGACGCACTGGGTGTATCACGATTGGTCGCCGTAGATTTGGAGACTGGAAAGATTGCCTGGGATACGCCCCGGGAGGATAAACCTCGAGGAGGCTGGAGCACCCCGATTCTGATCGAACACGAAGGTAAAAGAGAGTTTGTACTCAACGGCGAGTTTGGCGTCCGCGGATACGATCCAGAAAGCGGAGAGGAATTGTGGTTTTGTGAAGCTTTTAACGGAAGGGGTTCTCCGGTTCCTGAATTTGCCAACGGAAAGCTGTATGTGGTGAACGGGAAGCCGGGCGATACCTACTGCGTCACTCCCGGAGGATCGGGTAACGTCACGAATAGTCATATGGTTTGGCATGCTTCGAGGAAAGGGGGACGCGATTTGCCGTCACCGACCGTGGTTGATGACTACCTGTTCATTACCAGTATGAGCGGAATCGCGACCTGCTACGACGCTGCCAATGGAAAGCCCTACTATGTTGAACGTCTGAGTGAGAATGAGGGCATCGAAGTTGCGGCGGCACCGTTGGTGATAGATGGATTGATCTATCTTCAAACGGTTGTGGGAGGTGACGTTGTCGTCATTCGGCCCGGTGAGTCTCTCGATATCGTCTCAGTCAATTCACTGGGTGATGACGCGAAGGATGAGATTTTTCGTGCGACCATTGCTCCCATTGGAGGCCATCTCTACCTTCGTTCGGGCACGACGCTCTATTGCGTTGGCCAGTGATCTGGCGCTAGGGAAGTCTCTCTCTAGCTCTTTTGCCGTCTTTCGTCTAACGGATGCCTCATATACCATCACGGTTCTGATGCGTCTCCGGGGCGGAACGGAAGAGAGGATTGATTCTCCGTCAGTTATCGTTCAGGAGTCAATGTGATCACCTTGTCTGCCTCGAGGGATTCCGGTAGCAAGTGGGTAATCAGGAGAATTCCTGTGCCTCTCGCTTTCTCCTGTTTCATTGTCTCAATGACTCGGTCGACTGACTCGAAATCGAGCGCGGCAAAGGGCTCATCCATCAGTAGGAAGGGGCGGCGAAACACCAAAGCACGGCATAGAGCGAGCCGATATTGTTGTCCCACGCTGAGGTTTCGGCCTCGATCTCCTAACACGTGATCAATCCCGCCTCGTGATTGGACGAGTTTGGATAACCCGACTTCGGCGAGCGCGCCATCGATCAGTTCATCGGTGACGCCATCTCTGCCCATCGCGATATTGTCCCGAATGCTACCCACAAAGAGATAAGGCTGTTGTTCAACAAAGGCAGAGATAAAGGTTGGTGACTGGGGGAATGTCTTGGCACTTCCGTCATTCATCAAAATTCGAAATTCACCGGCGTTGGCACGCCTCAACCCAGCGACACTTTCAACCAAGGTGGATTTTCCACAGCCGGATGGGCCCATCACAGCGATCAGCTCACCTCGATTTAGTTCAAGGGAGCGATCCTTTACGACAGGGGCATTGTCGCCATAAGCAATCGTGATTCCGATGCCGTGAAGCGCTGTCACATCTGCCGCTTGCTCATCTAAATCTCCAAAAACCTCTTTGGGATCGGTTTCCTTGTTCTCTTCGTCATAGAGGAGGGATGCCAGTCTTCCTCCCTCGACGAAGAAACGGTTCCAGTCATAGGCGGAAATCACCAAACTTTTGGCCGCGCCAAGGAACAAATTGATGAAGAAAGGATAGACGAGGGCGTCTCGGGCGGTCATCGTCTCGCCCTTAATCTGATAAGCAATCAGGGTGAGGATGGCGGTAATAACCAATTGGCTGATCAGTTCGTTCGAACCCATCACAAGCGCCATCGATCTGGTGATCCTCATCCCTGCGGTGAAGATCTTCTTGAGCTGTTTGTCGATTCTGGTGGAGGTGAATTTTTCACCTCCAAAGCTGCGGATTGTTCGCAGTCCTTCAAAGGTCTCTATCATCGACTGAAAGACACCACCCTCAAGCATTCGGGCGTGGCCCATGATTGGCCCCATCTTCTTTTGGACGCTGATATTGATCCATCCCAGAACGAGGGCGGCTACCAAGGGGATAAATGCAACGGGCCCACTGTAGTAGAAAAACAGGGCCGCCGATCCGATCAGCATGGTGACGTTAGTGACCTGATCAGGAAGGGATCGTGTCATGAACTCCTCCGCATTGTAGAGGTCGCTGGTCATTCGAGTCATCCAGTCTCCTCGATTGGCCGAGTCCAGTGCATCGATCCGAGTTCGGTTCAATCCGACGACGGCATCCTTCTTCAGTCCAATACTAACAGTCAGTCGCAACCATTCGCTCAAAATACCGTCGAGCATATTTGCTACCCACTGACAGATGCCTACTCCGATACCGAAAATGATTAACATTTTCACAAAATCATCAGCTCCGATCTCGGAGAGACGCGATGAACCTTCCGCAAAGTATTGGAGGAAGCGTTGGGGCAGGAGATTGACGGATGAAAGGATAACGGCAGCAGGGATCCACAGCTTGTATTTCCATCCAAGCTGAGAAGTGACCTCGCGTATGAGCCGAAAACAATGTCGGCGCATTTCCTTAGGATCTAGATCGGAGTCAGGGTCGCCATCGTCGGGTCCGCCTGGTCCTGGTCCGCCTGGTCCTGGTCCGCCTGGTCCTGGTCCGCCTAGCCCATCTGGTCCGGGTCCATCTGGTCCGGGTCCATCTGGTCCGGGGGCTGGGCCGCCTGGTCCTTGAAATTCGGGATCAGAAGAATCGCCTGACGGAGTGCTATTCCTTGAACGCTCAGGAGGTGGGGATGGCTGCTCGTGATCAGACATTGAAAAATTAATAGGCAATCCGCATAAGTGACAAACTTGGTTCGTCAATCTTTTGAGCGTGAGACATGTCCTGTCAGATGACAAGGCAAAATAGATGCCAATCTTTTTTCTCTCCTAGTCTTGATCGCTTTGCTAGAAACCTTCATTCTTATATTATGCATTCAAAGTCTCTTCACAATCGCATCCGCTCTGTAAGAACGAGACTGCGCGCTAAGCAACCGCTTCAGGCTCGAATTGATCTAGTTAGAAAGAAGCGAGGTCAACAGGCAAATCGTCAGCCACAAATCATTAAAATGGATTTGAGGAGAGACTGATTATTTCACAAGAATCCGCATATATTTGAATCTCAATACGTCAGTCTGATATCATGACTCCCACTTCCACATTTTCGATAGGTCCAGCAAGTATCCCAACTGATACTGCTTCCAGTAGACCTGCTTTGATTCCAGCCAATGCAGAGCGACTTCTGCTCGGATTACTGGTGATCCAGCCAAGCCCGTTTTGCAATATCAATTGTGACTATTGCTACCTGCCAAACCGGACTGATACGAGACGGATGGACCATAATGTTCTAGAAAATATCATGGAGAAGATATGGGACAGCGGCCTGGTTGATACTCCCTTTAATCTGCTTTGGCATGCCGGCGAGCCTCTTGCGGTGCCAATCAAGTGGTACGAAAAAGCCTTTGAAATCATTAACCGTCATCCCAAGGCGAAGGAATATGTAGTTCACACCGTTCAGACGAATGGGATACTGCTCAATGATAAGTGGTGCGATTTCCTGAAAGAGAACAAGGTGGAGGTTGGGATATCAATCGATGGGCCTCGTGAGATTCATGATCACCATCGCAAAACCCGTAAAGGAGAAGGCACTTTCGATAAGGCAATGAAAGGCTTGGAAACATTGCACCGCAATAAAATGCCTTTTGGAGTGATTTCGGTGATCTCGGATATTTCAGTCGACCATCCTGATGAGATCTACGATTTCTACCGGGAGAACGGTATCACCGGAGTTGGATTTAATATCGAGGAAGTCGAAGGAGCAAACGAGAATTCATCGCTTGAAAAACTGGGCGGACTGGATCGCGTGAAGTCCTTTCTGACACGCTTTTATCAGAGAAATAAGGCGGATGGTTATCCTATCAATATTCGCGAATTTGACAACGCGAAGAGGAATATTCTGGAGCCTAGATGGTGCCACGACCCCAAAGGGAATTACTACAATCTTGAAACTGATCCGCTTGGGATGATTAACGTGGATTGCTTTGGTAACTTCTCCACCTTTTCACCCGAGTTACTGGGGCAGCCTACTGAAAAGTATGGGACCTTCAACTTTGGGAATCTGAACAGTGGGTCTGTTTTTGATGCGACTAAGAATGAAGCATTCCAGCAGGTCCTGGCGGATGTCGAAGCCGGGAATCAGAAGTGTGCCGCTACCTGCGAGTTCTTTCAATATTGCGGAGGCGCATCGCCTTCAAATAAATATTATGAGAACGGAACTTTTGATTCGACCGAGACTCATCAGTGCCGATCCACGGTGCAGATGCCAATGGAAATCATCCTCGCCGATATGGAGGATAGCCTCGGGATTACTGATACGGTGCCACCGGTCAAATTAGAACGCGGGCCCACCAATTAAACAATTTTGTTGGCTGATGCTATTAACAAAAAAGTTGCTAGCGAGCCATCAACCTAAAAAGGAAAACCAAACCAAGGAAATAAAATGGCAATACTCAGAAGTAGTGACGGAAAGTTCTATGATGTCGCTGACGACCAACTTGAAGACAAGTTGATTCCGGCAGAGGAAATCAAAGAACGACTCGGTGATGTCGGTGTCGGACCAGCCTCAGGGCCAGTCGGTGCCGGACCTAACAGTATGTCTGTCCCCGGAACAGGTGGACAGGTCGTAATTCAAGTCTACACCTCCGCTGAAGGCGGTGGCGGCGGTATGGGCGGCCCACCTCCAGAAGGTGAAGGAGAAGCTGAAGGCGGAGACGTCGAAGCTCACGGCTATTGCGGCTGGCGTCGTAATTGCTTCAGCAATTCCTGGCGTCGAAACTGCTGGAGAAACAGCTGCTACTAGTAGCAACTAGTTTCGCCTTAAGGGCAAATCCCGTCTCGTGTGGATTTCTGCGAAAGCAGGAGTCTGACGATTCGGGGAAGCCTTCCCTGACTTAGTTCCCAGTTTTACCAGTTAACTTACCTCATTCAAATTTTCACCTGTCCAGTCCCATGGTAACGACGCACCACAACAATCCCTACGGAGTAGGACTAGCCTATCGATTTAGTGTTCACCGCGAGGCGGTCATGAATCGTGAGGAAATCGATCTCCTGGAGATCTCTACCGAGGACTATATCGTTCGCGAACGGCGTACTTATGCCGACGCTGACGAACGACTGCTACACGACGCATTGGAGAAGTTCCCCTGCGTTGCCCACGGCCTACAGCTTTCTATCGGAACGGTCGAGCCTTTGAGCCAATCCTACCTGGATCGAACTCGTAGCTTCATGGATGAAAATGGAATTCGCGTATTCAGCGAGCACCTTGCTTATCACAGTGTTGACGGAAACGATCTGACCATGTTCCTCGCGATGCCATTCGAAGAAGTTTCGATTCAGTGGCTGAAACAAAACTATTTTGCTGCCCGTCGTGTCCTGGGGCGTCCGTTTGCACTGGAAAACGTGACCTATCATTTTCCTGTTCCTCATTGTTCTTTATCCGAGGCTGATTTTCTGAGGCGGCTGACTGAGGAGACCGATTGCACTCTATTACTCGATGTAACGAATGTTTTTAACAATGCCAGCAACCATGGCTATGATCCGATCGAGTTTTTTGATCGATTGCCGATGGAGCGCGTTTCGCAGATGCACCTGGCCGGCGGAGAGCAGCGTCCAGACGGTCAGTGGATGGACAGTCATTCTGCTCCCGTGATGGATCAGGTCTGGCCTCTCTTTGACGAAGCGGTGAAACGTGCCGTGAATGTTCGCCACGTGATTTTGGAACGGGACAGCAAATTGAAGCCCTTTGATTCCGTGATGCACGATATCAGGAGAGCCAGGGAGATTTTCTATTCACATCGTCCGTTCGAAGCTCCCGCACCGGCCAGCCCAATCGAGGAAACGGTAGCAATGGATGCCCCTGATTTTCAAAGCCTTGAGTTTGCTGAACTCAGGGGATATCAACGTTCAATGATGGCAAGGATCACAGATGAACAGTTTCGTTCAGAATTTCGGAATGATCCTGCCGAGGCGACTAAAAGGCTAGGCCTAACTAATCCCCAATGGATCCAACGTCTGACTGAAAGTGATGGGCCTTCCATGAAACATTTTCAGGAATCGTGGGATTTTTTCAAAAAGGAAGATAGGGATGTCGCACGCGAATACGAGAAACGTGAGTGGTCTACCTGGTCGAAGCAATTAGGTGGTCAGTTTTAGCTGCCATTCTGCCTGTTCCGTGTTTTACTGTTTGCACTATGTCGGACTTTGCGACGGCGCTTCGCCGAATACGAGAACATGGGGACGGGCTTTTGGGCGATGCCGCCAAAATGCTACGGCAACTTGTTAGTGATACTTGTCAGTCCATCTCAGCTGAAGAGGGCTCTATTCTGATTCCAACGGATGATCAAACAGAGCTTCAATTCTTGGTTTCCATCAATCCCGACCTCGATCCGTCAGATATCACTGTTCCGGTTGATGGGTCTGTTAGTGGTTATGTTTATAGTTCAAGGCAGGCTATTGCGAAGGTTCGACCTGAGACTGAAGGTGCATCAAAAGTGGATGATGCCGCTCATACTGAAACGAATTTTCTTCTCGTCGTTCCGATCGTTGATGATGATCAAGTCTACGGGGTGGCAACTTTTGTGAATCGGACAGGGGAATTGAAGGACACTCCGTTCTCCGCTGAAGATCTGATGACGGCACAGGCTTTTGGCGAAATTTATGCCACCGCAATGAAACTGTTTCGAAAGATCGAAATCAGTACTGCGATCGCGAAAATCGAGATTGGAGAGCATGCCGAGGAATTTGATGTTCCCGGTCTCGCCTGTGAGTCGGATGAAGGGGATGCAGTCCGTCGCTTCCAGCTCCCCGCGATCATTTCAGAGAAAGCAATGAGCTTACCGGAGCGTGAGTGTGAGATGTTGGCCGCGATGGCGGATTTGTTAACCGAGTATGCTGTAGCCGAAGATGGCGGAGAATATGACCTTTGATGAAGTGGTTGATCAAGGCCGACTCCGAGAGTGCCTGAAAACAGGCACCGGACGTGGCGTGAAAATCGGAATTCTCGATTCCGGGGTGGCATCAGACCTTCCTGAGTTGGGAGGGCGTGTCGTGGGCAATTTTGAAGTGGTCGAAGTGAGGCCCCGATCCGCCAAGGTGGTGCCGCTTGAGCGTGGAGAGGATGTCATTGAGCATGGGACTGCCTGCGCCTATATCATTCACCAGCATGCGCCCGATGCGGAACTTTATAGCATTCGAGTCATTGGGAAGTCCCATAACTCGACTTCTCACAAGCTGCTTACAGCGTTGGAGTTCGCGGTGGACCAGGGCTGGGATATTCTCAATCTGAGTTTAGGCACGGAATCAAGCTACGAATCTTTAGCCAGGTTAGCCGATCGCGCCTACTACAACAGTATGTTGTGGGTCGCGGCGAAAGATAATAAGCGCAACAAAGTAGGGTATCCAGCCGGGCTTGCCTCGGTCGTGGGAGTTGACATGGATTACTTTGAGAACTCTTCCCAATTTCGGTTTTATCCGGGGAAAACCACTGAAGTTGAGGCTTGTGGCGTCTATGTGGACGCCCCTTGTCCCGGAGGCGGTTGGCAGCAGTTTACGGGAACTAGCTTTGCCTGTCCTCAGGTCACGGGAATCGCCGCGAGACTGCGTCAGCACTTTCCTGATCTGACCCCATTCCAATTGAAGACCGCGCTTGCTTCCCTCAGGGAGAATCAGGACTGATATCTTGATCGGGATTTAGGAACAAGGCGGCACAAAACGAATGGTCGTGCCGAAAGTTGCGCCCTGCGATGGGGCCAATTTCGCCGTTGGCAAACATTCCGGTGAGTGGCACCTCACCAAACAGTTCGTGAAATAGCCCAGCGTCATGGTTCTCGATTTCGAAAAGGCAACGGCCCCGGCCGTGACCTCCGAAAATCATAGCGCCAAATGGATCAACCCCGGAATCGACGGATTGCTGGCAGGCCGATCGGAGATCCTGTGAGGCACCTTCGGATTCCCTGATCTGAAATTGTAGAGTTTGCCCGACCCGGGCAGGTGAATCGAGCATGAGTCGACCTTCCGCCAAGTCGGCCCCCACAATGTGGCGAATCACGAAATGCCCAGTCTCGAAGTTGTCGACGTTTTCAGTGGCGGCGAGACCTGCAAAAACATTGCCCTGGGCTTTTCGGCGTTCGTGATTCGGCAGGGTATCAAAAGTCTCCTCGAGTACCTTCAATGCCTCCTTTCGCCCTATTGAAATAATCTGATTGTGCGATGCACCGGTCACTACGAGCGGATCACCAATTGGCCGGCAGCCCTGGCTTATGAGAGGGTGGATTTTGAGACCTCCATGGAATCGGACTGATAAGAAGTCTTCCCGGCAGATGCCGTCCTCGGTGAAAAGAAAGAGATCGTCATTTTCGGGACCACCTCGAACCAGTCCGCCGATCACAGGAATGGTTGGGAAATGACTGTTGAGTTCACGAAGCTGGCTGGATAGGTCGGTTTGGAGAGGATTACCCAGGATGATCCATCCCGCTGGCGGGGCGTCCATCTTGGCGATGGCCCGATCTGGAAAGTGAACGGCATGATTGTGACTCCCATTCTGAGGATGTATGACAGTCTGAGGAAGTTTCAGAAATAGCATCGACACCCCACTGGCATTCTCATGCTCGGTAGTGACTCCGTAGAGCCCGTCAGCAGAGGCTCCGATGATTTTGGTGGTGTGGCCGTCGATCTGCAGTATTTCGATCAGTTCTTTCAGGTGAGGTCGATAGTCTGAGCTCACAAAAACGACAGCTAGATCCGGTTTCCCGTTCAGTTTTTCGCGACAGGCCTTCACCGCATCGGTCAAGTCTGAAGCATTGAATGACGACGTAATGAGGCATGAGGAAGTCGCATTTTCTTGGATTGACTGCACTGTCATAAGCCGGGGATTGAGATTGAGAATCGGTCCTGTCTTATCTGATAGACGAAGGAGGGTGACCGGATATTCATTCCATGGCAGACACTCCGACAATCTTCGAAAAGACAGGGGACCCAGCAGCACCTGATTCGTTCAATCGTTCTGTTAAAAGGGCTGGACTTTGCAAACGATCCTCATTAACCTCTGCGACCCCTTTAAAATATGAAACTTATGACTATGAAATGCCCTTTGATCGCTGCGTTAACTTCAATAATTCTGACGGGCTCGCTTGTCGCTCAAAGCGGTGGCGTCGCCATCCTCGATATCGACGCGGTCGCTCGTGAACTCGGTGTCGAAGACAAAGTTCGTGTCGATTTGATTACGATGGAAGCAAGTCTGAAGACTGAGTTGCAGCGGACACAAGCGACGATGCAAAGCCAGATGCAGGGCGTTGAGAAAGCGGCTGGTGAGAATCCGTCCGAAGAGCAGAAACGCGAGATATTGGTGACAAACCAGCAATTAAATTCAGAGTTTACTCGTCTTAAGGGCCAGGCCTCACAGAATATTGGAGTAGAGCGCGCTCGCATGATCAATGAATTCCGGATTCGATTGGAGCCGGTGGCATTGATGGCGGCCAAGAAGATGGGGCTTGATGTAGTCCTGATGAAAGTGACTCCGCCGGTATTTACCTATTCCACCGAGATAGATATCACGGAAGAGACGATCAAGCTGGCGATTGAGGCTGGAATGAAAATTGAAATTCCAACTCAGGGCGGCCCGGAAAAGCCTTCAACTGAGAAAAAGGATGGCGCCAAGTCAGAAGAGTAATCGTTCCTGCTAGGCGTCTTATATCTTCCTGAATTTTTCCTCAAATTATGTCAACAAAAGTAGGTGTGATCGGTGCGGGCGGGATGGCCCAGTACCACATTGATGGATTCCGTCAGGCCGGAGGCGAAGTCGTCGCTATGGCTGATGTGAATG
>CAXBMX010000027.1:0-76177 GCA_963977055.1 uncultured Verrucomicrobiales bacterium | reverse complement strand
TGGGTCGGCGAGGTCGTCGTGAAATCCGAGCCAGAGGGAAATGCCAGCACCGGCCGAGCCGCCGAAGCAGGCGACTTTGTCAGGGTTCAGGTTCCACTCTTTGGCACGAGAGCGGATAGTTTGCAGGCAGCGCGCGGCGTCATGCATCATGATGGGGTAGGGGCCCACATCCGAGAGGCGGTAATTGATCGCGGCGAAGGAAATGCCGGCATCGAGGTATTGCTGGAGGCTGCCGGCATTGGCGGAGTCCTTGCTGCCGGCCCTGAAGCCGCCGCCGTGGATGAAGATGACGAGTGGGGTGGGAGCGCCGTCTTTCGATTCGGCGAGCCAGAGATCGAAGACGTGGCGTTCATGATCGCCATAGGTCACGTTGGCATGGGTGGGTTCTGGTCGGGCGGGGCGTTGCTGTTTGGGTTTCTCTCCTTCTTGTTCTCGGCGCTGTTGATTGAAGGCCCTGACTTCGTCCATCGTCAGCTTGCCGTCTTTGTTGGCATCGGCTTCGGGAAAGCGCTTGAGGAACTGAGCAATTTTTTCGGCGGATGGTTGGTTTGCCTGGGCCTGGGCCTGGGCCTGGGCCTGGGCAACTAGGGGGTAACTAGTGAACCCAAGAAGCAGACTGCTCACCGCCGAGAGGAAAGGGATGTGTTTCATAGGGTCACTGTAGCGGATTCGGTGCGAACCTCCCATCCCGCATCTGCGGGCGGGAGCGGAGAAGGTGCCGTCCCTGAGTCCGTCTTTAATAATTCTGGGAAACAGAAGCCTCATCTGGTTAGTCTTCAGCTATGCCGGTAAGATTCGCTGCTTGGATAATTCTAGTTTTGTTCTCAGGAGCACTTCCGATGCATGTCCTCGGAGAAGATCAGTCAATCCTGAAACTGGACGAGATTGAGACAGGTCTGCGCTCCCATCCTCCGGTCCCAGGGCTATTGAAGGAGCGGGAGCCGTTCATCGTTGGACTCGAGTCGTGGGTGGCCCGAGACGATACGGTTTATTGGGATATCAATCCTGAGACGGCCAACCCTGAGTTTTTCGATTACTACCTCCGCGCGATTCAGAAGGCGTTGAATGAGGCGGAAGACACGGTGGTTGAGAATGGGGCGATCGTCTGGAAACTGTATTCATCCGGCTTTCTCATCAAGACACCGGATGGAATTATTGCGATCGATGCGGTGGAGGGGCCCTTTAAATCACTCAGTCGAAGTCCCGAAGAGCAAGAGGGGTTTCTCTTTCATTGGACCCCAAAAATGCGTCGGCAGTTTGCAGCGATCGTCGATATTTTGTTTATCACACACCGTCATTACGATCATGCGTCCTGGGCCTTGGCCAAGGCGTTGGGAGAGACCGGAAAAACAGTGGTGGTGACAGAGGAATTCAAAGAACGCATCTGGGTCCGGTCTCCTTTTGCGAAGAGCCTGAGGACAATTGATCCGGAAACCGACACGCAAGTCGGAAACTTTACCGTGCAGACTTTCCAGGCGGTTCAAGCGATGCAGAAAGACGAGAGCGGCGAATACTCGGTTCGGCCAGGCGACCCGGAGCACAATGTTTACCTGATCCGTGATCGGCAGGGGTTTACCTTTCTTCACAACGGGGATAATCGAGGTCGTGAGTTCACTCCATGGTTAAAAGAGGTCGTCGCTGAAGGATGGGCTCCCGATGTCTGGCTAAAGATCACCGCTTGGCCCAGTCAGTTGGTCAATCAGGTGATGGAAATTACTCAGCCAGTCATGGTGCCGGGACACGAGTGGGAGTTCGGGCATAAGCCGAAATACGGGACCAACAAGTTGCTGCCATTCTACAAATATCAGGGATTAAAGTATGCCACTCAGGAGAAGATGCTGATTCTGACGTGGGGAGAGAGTTATCATTTTGAAGGGTAAGATGGAGACATTCTGAATTAGGGAAATTTGATGATGATATTAAAAGGAGTTGTATCTCTCACTATTGGGCTGCTGATGGCATTGCCTTCTGGGGCAATGTGTCAGGATCAATTGGATTCGCTTGAACGTGAATTAAGAGAGATCGCAAAGAATGGCGAAGCGGTGGGAGTTCAGGTCGCGGTTCGAGGCTCGACCGGACTTTTGTATTCTGGGGCCTTGGGAATGATTTCCGACGGTGGCGATAAAGCCGTTGATGAGGAAACTCTCTTCCTGATTGCCTCCTGTTCCAAGCCGATCGCTTCGACCTGTGCGTTGACTTTGGTTCAAGACGACACTGTTTCGATTGAGTTGGAGGACTCGATCAGTCGGTGGATTCCGGAGTATGGGGGCGCTGAGTTGCGCGAGGGCGGGGTGGCAGAGCGCCCACCGACGGTGGAGGAGGTCATGTGTCATCGGGCGGGGATCTACAGCCAAAAGTCTCGGATGACGCAGCAGCAGTCGAGATGGATTCGGGACTTTCGGCTCACCCTGGAGGAATCCGTGAACGGAATCGTTGCCTCTCCCTTGGTCGGGCCGCCTGGGGCGCAATATGCCTACAGCGGCGCGGGCTACTGCGTCCTAGGTCGGGTAGCGGAATTGGCCTCTGGGGAGTCGTTTGAATCGCTTCTCCAGGAAAGAATTTGTCAGCCATTGGGTATGTCCCGGACGACTTACTTTCCGGCTGGGCGGTTTCCTGATGATGAGATTGCGACGGGGACTCCGCGGAAAACATCGCCCCATCTGCTG
This sequence comes from uncultured Verrucomicrobiales bacterium, assembly GCA_963977055.1. Lineage (GTDB taxonomy): Bacteria > Verrucomicrobiota > Verrucomicrobiia > Verrucomicrobiales > DEV007 > Arctic95D-9. The sequence continues at coordinate 73,511 of CAXBMX010000027.1, read as the reverse complement.
GGTGAACGTCACCGGCTTCCGCTAATTGGTGGTAGTCTTTATACCACGGCAGAGGACATGACTTTGTTTGGAGTCGCAATCTGTGATGCCTGGGGAAACTCTGATGACAATCCCCTAGGGTTGTCGCAGCAGATGATTCGTGAGGCAGGACGTCCTCGGAGTGAGCAAAGCCAGTATGGACTGGGGTGGAAGGTGGTGAAGAGAAACGGGAAGGTGATTCGCTTGTCGCATTCAGGTGCTCTCAACTCACATCGGGCCTGGTTCGTTGTGGATTTGGAAAAAGGAATTTCGGTGGCGGGTTGTTGGACTTTGACGGACCCTGGTCGACAAGCTCCAGTGACGGAGGCTTTGCAGCGATTTCTGATTGGCAATTGAACAGAGGAGGGGCGGTGGCCTAACCCTGATGGTTCAGGAAGAAATCCTTAGGGCGCGGATCGGTCAGCAGCTTAATGTCGACAATTTTGGGGTCTGTTCGTAACCTTTCAAAAGTTCACTCTGTGTGAACCTGAATTACCTAACTGATCATGAAAAAAACACTCTTCGCTGCTGGCTTCCTTATTGGGATGGCTGCGCTGGCGACCAATGCACGGGCTGACCTCGCGGTCGGCGATAAAGCACCGGGCTTCTCCCTCGAGGGAAGTGACGGAAAGACTTATAAGCTCTCAGACTTTAAGGACAAGCAGGCGGTCGTCGTGGCCTGGTATCCCAAAGCGTTTACGGGTGGATGAACAGCCGAATGCAAGTCGCTCCGTGAGAGTGGCGATGATATTCGGGAATTCGACGTAGCTTACTTTACTGCGAGCTGCGACGACGTAGAAACTAACACCAAATTTGCGGAGTCCCTTGAACTGGATTATCCCATCCTGAGTGATCCAACTCGTGAGACTGCGATGGATTACGGAATCGTAAAGAACGAAAAAGGGAATGCTTCGAGGGTTACTTTTTACATCGGTAAGGATGGTGAAATCCTCTTTATTGATGATGGAGTGAGCGCGAAAAGCCACGGCTCCGATATTGCATCCAAGCTCGATGAGCTGGGTGTCGATAAAAGCTGATGTTTATTGCCCGAGCCCTTCGTTGCTTTCTGCAGCGAAGGGCTCCTTGTCGAGGGATCCTCTACAATCGGTTGTTCCTATTTGAAAGTTTCTCTCTTAGGTGTCTGGTCAACACGGATGCCATAGGCAGAGGGATATTGAGGTAGAACCTTGCTTTGGAGAATGCGGGCGGGTTCATCTTTGCCTAAAGCGTAATCCCATGGGCCAACAAAGGTGAGCCAGTAGTTGGCACCGCTTAAAGACTCGTAGTCAGGAATCCACAGTTTGTCAGCGGGCAGGCCCAGGCTCCGCCATCTCGCTGCGTGTTTCTCGGCGGTGGCTTCCGAAGTCTCGGCTTCACAGGCGATCACCCAGAGCGAGGTAGGCTTTTCCCTGGGAGGAGAGACCGAGGTTGGAGCGCTTTCGGCCGAGAGTGGGGCGCCTTCGTGGAGGGTATTAGTCACTAATCTGAAGCCTGATGTGAAATAATTGGCGAGAAGCGTTCCATGTTCTTCATTTCGATAGTGTCGATAGAGTTCTCGTTGGGCGTTAGCCAGTGAGGTATGGGGTGGGGTGCCGTCGTTGATCCCCTGATAGAAATCGGCCATTAGGCGGGGGGTGACTTCATCGGAGATTTGCCAGAGTGATAGTAACATGTTCTGGACGCCGGAGACGGCGAGTCCACGTTGAAGCCCTGAAATTCCTTCCCCTCCTGTTGTGTCACCCAGGGCCGTTTCGCATGCGCTCAAAGACATGATTTTGATATGATTCATATCGATAGGAATGAATTCAGCGGCCATCATAAACCCATCATTTTCCGAGGGGAAGAAGTGATTTCTTCTGGACTGCTCAAGAGCAGTATTTGCTCCCGAAAATACGACACTTGAGCGAAACAGGCCATCTGATACGGAAATTCCTGACTCGATAGCCGCTGAGGGATTGGGAGGGGTGAAGTAGCCGTGGGTGGCGAGGTGAAGAAGGTTTCTTGCAGGGATCTGAACTCGTAGGTTTGCCTCCGAAGCATCATCTTTTTTTAGTTTTAAGTGCCTGATTGAATTATCGCGGAAAAATGCTTCGAGTTGATCCACTTCCTCACCCGTCCCTTTAAGATCGGGGAAATATATGTCTCCTAGATCGAGGCTTCGGGAAGGGGGCATCGAACTGGTTGAAGTATTCCCATCGATCATAGATCCATAGGAGGGGTCCCCAACGAGAAGGCAATTTAGGTGAGATCCGTCCCATGCTTTTTCTTTCCAGTTGGCGATGGAGTTGACGTGAACCAGTGTCTTGGTGAGGCCTAATTCTCCGGATGGAGTATTTAGAGCAAAGAAGGGCGCAACCTGAAGGTTGCCATCAAGGCCGATGATCCAGGTCGTGGCTTTGGCAGCAGCACCTGAGTTAGCAAACAGTGGGCTAATAACTAGCTCGGAAAGCTCCGCTATCGCGCTTTCTAAATTTGCATTGAGTAGGCCGGCCCTCGAAGGATCGTCGCCAATGGTGGTGAGGGGTTGGCGGATGGCAGCAACCTGGCGGTCAATTGAAGATGCCTCGCCCAGTTCGATGACGGATGTATGGTTGTCGGCATCCGTGACCAGAGCGTTGTAGCGAAAGCCATTCTCCGACCATCCCGATGCCTCATCGAATCGGAAATTTGGAAAGCGGATATATTCAATTGCGACAGACTGGGGATTTAGATGAGGGAGAGAGGGTGTTAAGGGCGCTCCATTTTCGATGATTGCCAGGGACTCGACGATAGAATCCCATCTTCTAATGGATTCTGGATGCGCATAGCCCAGTCGAATTCGTGAATCGATCCAGCCATCGAAGGATTTTCGGAACTCCGAGAATGCGAGTGGATCAGAATCCCGCAATTGCTTTATGCTGGAGCTGAATTGGCGAGTTGCGAGATTCTTTCCCGTAATTGCTGCCGACGCAGTGCCTGTCGTGTCGCCTCCATTGATGAAAGCACTGACAACAATGGGGTAAATGCGAAATTCGCCAAGACGGGCACCTCTAGCCATCAGACCCAATAGTAATTCTCGTTTTTCTTCACTCACAGAGCCTTCCACAGAGATCACAAGCCGATGAAGTTTTGCTGTTTGGACGAAAAACATTCCAAGGTAGTCATTCTCTAATTGCTGAATAATTGAATTCGCCAGCGAAATGGAATGTTGTTTCTCGGTTTGTGCCTCCGCATAGTGAATGGCGAGATTCAGAAAGTAATTGAGTGGGCTCGGCCCCACCGTGCCCTCCGCGTATTCACTTCGGAAGGCGGCCTGTCTTTCGATGTAATTGGCAGAAATTAGTTTTCCAACGTAGTTCTGTTTATCGAGATCTCTCAGAAGGGAGGACGGAGCATCTGAGCAGGCGAGATGCCCGAGAATGAGCCTGGACCAGAGCTGGATATCGCTTGAGAATGACCCTCTCTGTGAGAAGGCGGATTCGAAGGTCGGAGTTCCCCAAGCATAGGCATTGGTTCGATGATTCTTATCGTAAGTCGCTAGTTGTTGTTCGAAGCTGGATTCGAAAAGTTCGTCGCCGTGTTTCCTGGCAGACTCGAATAATCCTTTTGCGATATTGGGCTGTCCTTCCGCAAGGGCGCACTCACCTGCCCAAAGAAGCAGGCGGATTGATGAGGGAAACCCTTCTCTGATGTTATCGTATTCATGGGCTTGGTCATCGTGAAGGGAGTGCTTGGTTCGCAGCGTGTAGGAGTGGAAAAAAAGTTCTCGAGCTCGGGATAGATCGGCGTTGTTTAACAACAGGCATTTCGCAACGAGTTCTTCAAGCTGAGCTTGATCTCGTGGGCTGAGCTTTCCATCGAATTCATTCTCAGTTTCGAGTGCCGCTACGAGTGTTTCTTCATAGTATCCCAGGCGAAGCCGATTGGTGGCATGCTCGTATAAATTTTCGACAACGGTTGTTGAATTGTAACTCTGCGGTTCGAATTCAGGATAAGGATCCTGTGACCGGGATGGGGATGCCAAAATACAAATGGGGAAAAGAATTCCGGCTATGAGGAGAAGTCGCTTGTTGGTGTTAGTTCTCATAATGATTGGCAAATGCCGCGCCATTAGATGAAATTTGGCGATGTTAGTCAACTGGCCTTCGATGCGATCGTGAGTGGTTGATTGCGTTCTGAAGCGCGGGGTCGATCACGGCTTCAATCAGAGTGTTACCTTTCGTCATTGGATGCTGAAACTGAAGGCTCTTCGCCTGGAGTAACATGCGGGTTCCGGTTCCGAGGACTTGGCCCATTTCGTCGCTTCGCTCGACTCCTGCGTAGCGATAGTCCCCGACGATGGGATGGCCGGCGTGAAGCAGATGACGCCGAATTTGGTGATAGCGTCCGGACTTGGGTTTGGCTTCGATCAGGGCGAGATCATTGGGGAAGGCCTCGAGAACTCGAAACTCAGTTTCAGCCGATTGTTCTTTGGAAGAGGGTTCCTTGATGAGCGGTTGCCGGGAGACCCACGCCGGTTCCGCTGGGTGACCATCGGCTACGGCCCAATAGATTTTTTCGACCTCATGGTTTTCGAAAAGGGAGTGGAGTCCGCGAGCCGCCTCAAGGTCAGTCGCGAAAAGCAAAACACCGGAAGTCGGGCGGTCGAGGCGGTGGATGACATGGACCTGTTGGCCGATCTGATCCCGCAGAATTTTCATCGTCACCTCGTCATCGATCGAAGGCGTGTCAGACGGATGAACCAACTGTCCGGCCGGCTTGTCGACGGCGACGAGCCATTCGTCCTGATAGAGAATGTGGAGCGGGGTGGACATAGGAGTCTCCTAGAGTCGTAGCCTTCTTCAGGAGGAGATCAATATTTGACTGTTTTTGCAGGAATTTTCTGGCAGAGTTTCGTCATGTCATCCAGCGAGACACCAGGAAGTTCATCTTCGTCGGGGAGCGGTTCTTTTGTCGCTCCTACCGTTGAGGAACTCGATGCGGTACTTTCGAGTTATGAACTTCTCGAAGTGCTTGGCCGCGGGGGGATGGGAGCCGTTTACAAAGCTCGTCAGTATTCGCTGGACCGGATCGTCGCGATCAAGGTTCTCCCAACAATGGAGGACACTGACGGGATTCAGTTCGTCGAACGATTTCGAAGAGAGGCGCAGGCGATGGCGCAGCTCAATCATCCCAACATCGTTTCAGTGTATAGCTTCGGCGAGACTTCTGACGGGTTGCTCTACATCGTGATGGAGTATGTGGAAGGGACGGACCTTCACGGCGTCATTCGAACGGGGGAGATGACGCCTGATCATGTTTTGTCATGGGCGCCGCAGATATGTGAAGCGATTCAATATGCTCACGATGCGGGGATTGTTCATCGAGACATTAAACCGGCGAATGTCTTTATCGAGAATAGTGGGACGGTGAAAATTGGGGACTTCGGATTGGCCAAGGTGGGGGGTGACCACGCGGCCACGAAGTTGACGATGACTAACATGGCCATGGGAACCCCGGACTATGTCGCTCCTGAGGTTCTCGAGTGGGGGGTTGAGCCGGATCACCGAGCTGACGTGTATGCTCTTGGCGTGATGCTTTATGAGATGCTCACGGGATCGGTTCCGCGAGGAAGTTGGAAGTCCGTGTCGGAAAAAGTGCCGGGACTGGACCCGCGATTTGATGAGATCATTGTCAAAGCAATGGATCCAGATCAGGATTCTCGCACGCAAAGTGCGGGTGAGGTGGCAACAGCGCTCAATGAGATAATACACGGATCGCAGCCGGTCGCGGTAGCGAGACAGGCTGCAGCGACACATGCCTTTGAGGTGGGGAAGAAAAAGAGGAGCCGTGCCGGTCTGTTTATTGGTGCCGGGATTGGAGTTTTAGCTCTCGTTGCAGTGGCGGTGTATTTTATTGGCGGGTCACAGAATCCCGTTGAAGAAGGGATTTCTGTTTCCAGTGGTTCTGAGCAGATCACCACGGAGATGCAGCCAGAGTCTGAGGTGCAAAAGGTGGCCGAGGAGAAGCCGCGAAAGACCGAAGTGCAAAGTAAGGGTCCCTTGGATCCAACTGGGAAACCTGTCGATTCAGTTGAAGTGCCAGATGATAGCCCGGCAAATGCGGTCGCTAAAACGGAAGATCAGCCGAAGCCGCCTCGGGAGGTCGTTCCAAAAGAGGAGCCAGTGACCCCCAGCGAAATGGCGGAGTCAAAAGAGCCGGTCATTGCTGAATCTGAGATGCCCCAATTGGTTGAGAACACCACCGAAATAAAAGTGGAGGCGCCTGTCGTAGCTCTTGAAAAAAATCCTTTTACCGATTTGCTTGAGGAATATGAAGCGGGGTATCGGCGTACGATTCTTTCCGAATACGAGGGGACGGTCTCGGAATTGAATGGGAAATATGTCGCGGCTGTTGAGCGTGATCAAAACCGGGCGGCAAAAGTCTCGGGCGATCTGGAGGAGGTATTGCATTACCGCACCGAAATGAAGCGAGTTCAGGCCAGGGGTGTGTTGCTTCCTGATGATTCCGGTTTGCCTTCGGGGTTGGCCAATCTCCGCTCAGCCTATCGCGGGCAGGTATACCGGTTAAAATCTGAACATGACGCGAGGACAGCAAATCTACTTTCGCCCTTCCGGAAGCGGGTGGTCGAGTTGGCTGGTGAGGTGGAAGAGATTGAAGTGCTCAATCAGATGAATGTTGTGATGAAAGAGATCGAAAAGTCAGGATTTCCCTTTGCTGCTTTTCCTGTAGCTCTGGTTCCAGGTGCGACGGTTTCAGCGCCCGTTGAAGTGGCTGCTGTGGCGGCTGCCCCGAGGCCAATTGGAGCCCGGGAGTTGACTCCGGAGCAGGTTCGCAGGGATTTGCCGCGGGGACAGGTTTTTGGATTCGGCATCTTGTCGGGGACGGATGCGGCTCCCGTTCCGGTGGATAGCCGGGGGAAACACACCGAAATGAGCGACTATCGAGATATTGTTGCCGTGGAGAGGGTGGGGCATTGGGCCCATGGGCTCAGAATCAACGGGGAGATGGTAGGATTCTTGAAGCCGGTCGATGAAGAGAATCGAGACATTGTTGAATTCAGTTTGGGATACCACTGCGCACTATTTCTAAAATCGGACAGAACGGTTGCCCTAGCGAAAGAAAATTTGGAGCGGGTTCCTTCTGGATTCGATGTTGGCTCGATTGAGGATGCCGTTTCAGTAGCAGGGAATGGTCAGGTTTCAGCAATCCTTCGCGAAACCGGAGAAGTGGTGATCTGGATGGACCAAGGGGGCGCACAACAGTTTGTCGAGCTGGATATTGCACAGCGAAAGCTGACAAAGATCTATTCCATGGATAGATTTATATTTGGGGAAGACGAATCCGGTAGGTTCTATCCGGTATTTCCTGAACAGGATAGTCGCGTGGCAGATCAGTTGAACCGGATCGACGGGATAAAAGAAGTCGAATCACGCCCTAGAGCCCGGCACTGTCTAGTCCTGAAGGAAAACGGCGAAGTGAAAGCGGTTTCCTCGAGTCCTCAGGGAGGGGCTGAAATGGTTCCTGAAGGTATTGGATTGGCCACTGCCGTCAGGGTTGGTTTGATGATGAGCGCGGCACGACTGGTTGATGGTAGCTGGAGGGCCTGGGGACATTCGAATGCTTCAGCTGTGATCGAAAAAATCAACACCTTTGGTCCAGAGGTGAAAGATATTTCTTTCAACCTGTTCGAAGAAAACGGGAATGCGGCTCAAGTGATTTGGGTTAAGTGAGCTTTGGCTTGACCCAATAGGGGATTCCAATCCAGTCTTCGGAAGTGCTATTGGATTCTTTGTTATGAAAACGGATGTCATCATACTGATCGCTATCTCGCTGGTGAGTTTTGGACTGAGCTCTTGTGAGACAACTAATTCCGGGGGGGCTGGCGAGGAGCTTGCTGCGGCAGCCGTGAAACCTTACCCGCTCGATGTTTGTCTCGTTACATCCGAGCCAATTCACTCCAAAGGAACTCCGATTAGGCTCGTTCACGAAGGGCAGGAAATTATGTTGTGTTGTCCTGCCTGTAAGATGGCGTTCAAGGCGAATCCGTCTGACTATCTTGCCAAGCTTCCTTGAGCGAGGTGTTCGGAGTGCTCGTTGTTAATCAGGATGTCCTGATCTAGTTGTCCAGATTGGCAAGGTGACGGATTTCTTTTTCGGCGAGGACTCGTTTAAAGAGGATTACCTCATCGATCTTTCCCTTGAAGTCGGTCCGTCCGCCCGCGGATCCAATTCGCAGAGGGCTGTCGCTTTCGAAGCCTCCGGAAAGGGTTTTCACTCCCCGTTGCTGCGTTTTGCAAATGCGTCCGTCAATGAAAATACGAATGTCAGGAATTTTCCCGGAGCCGTTGTAGGTCACTGCTGCGTGGATCCATTTCTGTTCGGGAATCTGAGGCCCTGCGCTGACTTCGATGAATTGTTCGTTCTTTCTATTGTCGACGAGGTGAAATTCGATGGCCACTCTTCTCCCCCGGTTTTTAACGAAAATTCGATACCCTCGAGTGCCGTTCGGGAGAGCTTTTGCTACGATGGTACCTCCTCCTTTTTTTTCGCGCCAGATCCAGCCTGAGATCGTAAAGGAGTCGGTCGGTGCGAAGTTTTGAACCTGTGGCCACTGGGCACCATTTTTCATTGCTGAACTCAGCATGGCTTTTCCAAATTTCCCTTCCGTTGAGCGAAAGAGGCCCTGGTGAGGGGTACCTTCGGAACCGCCCACTATGGGGCGGAGGGCAGTTGCCTGATCCGGGTAGTCGAGATGAGTGTGAAAGATCAAGCCAGAGGGAGATCGAGGTGGGCGCTCTTCTTTTTGCGTATCGCCCGTTGCGGAAAGATCGGTCGATTCTTCAGCAAGCGCCTTAGTCAATACGATGTCGGTATGTGCCTTGGTGAGTTCTACGATGGAAGTTTCTTCCGCCCGCTTGGAGTAGAACCAAAAACCAAGGCACGTTCCGAGAAGCAGAATGATGAGCGATGCCGTCCACCAAAAGGACTTTGATGACTGAGGCGCTTGAGTGAGGCCTTTGTTAGGCAAGCTGCTGGCTTTGGGCAAAGTGCCGGCGATGGGGATGGCTTTTTCGCGTGAAAGTGAAGGGGCGGAAGGAGGAATGCATATGATCCGCCTCGTGCCTGATTCTTTACGTCTGGCGACGGCGGCGACGACCGGTGTGTGATCGGCTTGCGGGAGTTTGGGTAAAACGAGAGGTTTCGCACCAGCTTGAAAATCGTCGTATGCCTGCAGGAAGAAGGGATTGATGTTTAAGCCGACGGATCGCAGGTCCGCGCGATAGGCTTCGACGTCGAACTTGACCCTTCTGAATTCTATCTGACGGGTTTCGTCATCATAAATACAGTAGCTGGCGCGAACGTCGTAGTCGCGAGGTTCTCCGGATGATCCTACGTTGATGATGTAACGACATCCGGGCTGCCTCTGGAAATTGATGACAGGATCGGAGGTAACCATTCCTTGAGGATCACAGGTGAAAACCGCCGGTTGATGAGTGTGTCCGATAAAGGTGATCTCCGCATCGGTCGCAGCGAAGTTTTCCTCCGCATCAGATTGCTCAAGAATATAGCCGAATCGTCCCGGTTCCTCGATTTCTGCATGAACAAAAAGAGCGCCGGAACCATCTTCCATCGTGAGCGGGACTTCGTTGAGAAAATGGAGTGCGTCTTCGCTGAGAACCGTGGTGGTCCACTCGACGATGGCTCTCGCATTGTCGTTGAAGATGGAAGGGTCCATCCTTCCGCAGGCAGCGGCGTCATGATTTCCGAGGACAAAGTTTTCGGTGACTTTGCGAACCTCATCGAGGGCCTCCTGGGGGCGTGGGCCGTAACCAACGACATCCCCGAGGCAGACAATTGTCTCAGCTCCTTGAGCAACGATATCCGCGTAGACCGCTTTCCAAGCCGGGAGATTCCCGTGTAGGTCGGAGAAAACGGCGTAGCGCATTGCTATTTGTTAACAGATTGGGGCGCACAGTTCGAATGTTTTTGGATAAATGATATCAAAACTCGATCAGACGCGATTACTGAAAAGAGCTGGATTGGTGCGGCCGGTTCAGGGAGGGAATCCGAAGCTGATTTTTACGGCAGCGTATTCCGGGTGAATCGAGCCATCTTTCGTTCGAATGGTCAGGTCTGGCTCGCGCCAGGTGGACTGATGGATGGATTCCGGAAGGTCGATTCGCCGCATCATAACAAACAGACCAAGTAGTGGGGGTTCACCTTCGCGAAGGACCACTGATCGCTGGCGGATGATAACAAGATCCGCCTGGCGAGCGGCCTCGATCACTCGCTCTTCCTGTGCGGTAGGATTGATGGGGAAGACGCAGGCGAAAATGCCTCCTGTTTCGAGATGTGCCGCTGCTTTGGCGCAGTAGTCGTTGATCGTTCCTCTGACTTCGAACCGGCAGGCGACTTTCTGAGGGTGGTCGCCTTCTACTCCAGTTCCGAGAGGGAAGTAGGGCGGGCTTCCTAAGACGAGGTCGAACTTTTCGGTAGGATCGGGATTCTCTGGATCCCTGAGATCTCCCTTTCTAATATCGAATCGGCTTTCAAGGCCGTTCCAGCGAACTGACTTTTTCGCGAGGGCGATGCTTTCTTCCTGCGCTTCGATTGTCACCACAGGAACCTCCGGGATTCGCCATGCTGCGACCATGGCGATGGTTCCGATGCCACTGCCGAGATCGAGGATGGAACGAGCATGGGGGCACCAGGAGGTTCCATACCACGCCGTGAGAATGTCATCCGTCGAATAGCGATGCCCTTTGCGTAGTTGGAAAATTCGATAGTGCCCGCAGAGAACGTCTAATGTTTCGCCGTCATCAAGGGCGAGGGATGGGTCGTCGAATGAACCCGGCACCGGGTCACCGGGGATCGCGTATCCTCGGAAATGGGTTTTTGGTGATATGTCTTTGTTGCCGGCCATTATCAACCAACTACGACGCCACAAGTGCAACTGCAAGAAGGGATCAAACTTGGCCCTAGGTCGACGATTGTTTTTTGAATCGCTTTCGGTAGGCCAGGGGTGTCATTCCCGTAGTCTTGCGAAATCGTTTGGTGAAGTGACTTTGATCAAAAAATCCAGTCGCGATAGCGATGTCACCGATCGAATGATTGTTGGTGATGAGTTGACGCTGAGTTTCCTGAATTCGGAGTGATAGCACATATTCCATGGGAGAGAGCCGGAGCAGTTGACGAAATCGACGGTTGAAGTGGGGAACCGAGATTCCGGCGATCCCGGCGAGCTTGTCCACGGTGACCTCATCAACAAAGTGCGACTCGAGATACTCAATGACGCGCTGCAGTTCTTGAAAGTGGGTCTTCTGATCTTTGGGAGTGGCGATGGGGTGCATTATGCCTGCGAGCCCCATGATCTCACCATCGAGATCATGGAGAGGGGATTTGCTCGAGATGAACCAACGAGGAGTTCCTCGGACATGGGGTACTAGCCATATTTCGTTCCAAAGTGATTCTCCGGTGCCGAATACTTGGTGATCGTTGGTCTCATACGCATCGGCGAGCAAATCAGGGAAAAATTCGCGAGCGGTTCGACCGATAAGTTCCTCCTCGTGAGTCATATCGTAGGTGGCGAGGTGCATCGCATTGCACATCACGTAGTGACTCTGGAGGTCCTTTACAAAAAAGCAGGCGTTCGGCGTAGTCGCCATGAGCTCCAATACGGGTTCAAGGCTGGGGTTTTTTGAGAAAAAGATTCCTCGATGGGATAAGGCTTCGAGTCGCTCCATGATCGAAATATACCAAAAATGTTGACTGCACTACAAGACTCGTGATGTTGATTAGGGCAGAATGAGTCAGCCTTTTGGCGCAGTTGCGGGGTCGAATTTCCTTATGTGATTGTGATAGAATCTTCCGAAAGACCCGTAAAACCCCATTCCGTAAATTGTCATGTTTGATTTTCTTGCTGAAGGCACTGCCCCGATTTGCTCAGGCGATGGTGATCGTCGTAACGACAGTCACCTATTCAAAACGCGTCGTGAGTTCTTGCAGGCAGGGGCGCTGGGAACCATTGGATTGTCGTTGCCTCAATACCTCGCGGCCAAACAAGCTGGACTGGTGAAGAAATCGCACGAAGACCGTGCCTGCATCATGATCTTCAATTTGGGTGGTCCCAGTCACATCGATCTATGGGATATGAAGCCGGATGCACCGAGCGAGATTCGTGGTCCTTTCAAGCCGATTCGGACGAAATCTCCTGACATCGATATCTCTGAAATCTTGCCGATGCACGCAAAGATCGCCGATAAGTTTTCCCTGGTTCGTTCATGTCATCATGGAGGTGCGGCGGTGCACGATGCCGGGTGGCAGATCATGCAGACAGGTCGTCGCTTTACGGGAGGGATTCAGACGCCTCATGCGGGAGCGGTGATGTCATATCTGAAAGGTCGCAAGACTGACTTGCCTCCCTTTGTGGTTTTGCCAGAGCTGATGGGACGCGGGGGAGGGAATTTACCGAACGGTCAGGCAGGAGGGTTTCTCGGTAAGTCACACGATCCTTTTGCACTGATGGCTGATCCTTCGACGCCGAACTTTAAGGTGCCCGATTTGCTGCCACCGGACCAGTTCGGGGCCAGCCGTCTTGATCGTAGACGCAAGATGCGGGATATCGTCGATGATACGGTGAAGAGTTTTGAGGCGAGCGAAGATGCTCGGCTCTGGGATGACAATTTCGCGGCGGCGTTTCGGATCATGTCGAGCGAGCAGGCGCGAGCGGCCTTTGACCTGTCGAAAGAGCCGAAGAAAGTGAGAGAGCGCTACGGCATGAATCGCGTAGGACAGTGCATGCTGCTGTCGCGACGACTGGTTGAGCACGGGGTGCGTTTTGTCACGGTGAATACATTCCTCACCGTTTTTGATGAGTTGAGTTGGGACATCCATGGCTCCAAGCCATTTATCTCAGTGACTCAGATGAAGGATGAGGTGGCCCCAATGTATGATCAGGCCTATTCGGCATTGATAGAGGACCTCGACCAGCGGGGGATGTTGGAAAGCACCTTGGTGGCTGGTTTATCAGAGTTCGGAAGAACCCCTAAGGTGAATCCGGCTGGTGGTCGGGACCATTGGCCGCAGTGTTTCACTGTTTCTTTTGCAGGAGGAGGGGTTCAGGGAGGCCGCGTGATCGGGGCAAGTGATCCGATCGGTGGGTTTCCGGCAGAGCGGGCGACGGATCCGGCAGAGATTGTTGCTACGGTATTTCACAGCATGGGAATTGATCACACCGGACATTTACCAGGGCCAGCAGGACGGCCGTTTCCATTGACTGACGTGGGAAGTGCACCGATTCACGAACTCTTTTAGTCGAGACGAAATCATGATGATTGAGAGGGCGATAATGTGGATTGGTCAGTTGGGAATTCTGATGTTGGTTGGTTTGCCGTTGGTGGCGACAGCGGAATCTTTAACCCTGGTTCCCGAGGCGATTGAACTGATGGGTCCAGAGGCGAGCCAGCGGATCATGGTTTTGAAGACCAGTGAAGAAGGTGAATTTGTAGGGGAAGCCCTTGAGGGATTTTCACTGAAGTCGAGCAATCCTTCGATTGCGGTTATCCAAGAAGGCGTTGTGATTCCAAAAGGAGATGGCGAAGTCACCCTGATTGCGAAATCAACGGATGGATCAATTGCCAAGGCTACGGTGAATGTGAGTGGCTTGTCGGCGGCCAGCGAATGGAGCTTTCGGAATCATGTGATGCCGGTGATTTCCAAAGCCGGTTGCAACACGGGGGCCTGCCACGGGGCGGTCGCGGGTAAAAACGGACTGCGCCTGAGTTTGCGCGGTTACGATCCAGAGCGTGACTATCATCGCATTACGAGAGAAGCCCGGGGCCGCCGAATCGAGCGGGCCGATCCGGGACGCAGTTTGCTGCTGACTAAAGCGACAACGGCGGTGAAGCACATGGGTGGTAAGCAATTTGATGTAGGGTCTCGCGACTATCGCATTATTTCGGAATGGATTGCGGCGGGTGCCACGGCCCCGGAAGAGCAAGATATCCGACTTGAGGTCTTGGAGATTTTCCCAGCGCTTTCCAGTCTTGAGCGGGGCGACAGGCAGCGTCTGATCGTGCGGGCACGCTATAGCGATGGGCACGAAGAGGATGTGACACAGTGGGCGAAATTCTCTTCGTCGAATGAGGCAGTTGCCCTTGTTTCAGAAGAGGGTGTTGCTGAAATTATCGGGAATGGTGAGGGGGCGGTTACGGCATGGTTTTCGTCTCGTATCGTGATGGCGCGTCTCTCCGTTCCCTGGCTCAATGAGATTCCTGAGAAAGTTTTTGCTGACGCTTCGAGAGCGAATTTCATCGATGATCATGTCTTGGCTCAGTTGCAGCGACTTAATTTGAAACCTTCTCCCCGGGCCGGCGATTCTGATTTTCTGCGACGGGCCTACATCGATGCGATCGGGGTGCTTCCGGAGCCGGAGGAGACGCGACGTTTTCTGGCGGACGAGAATCCTGACAAGAGAGCTAAGGTGATCGACTCACTTTTGGAGCGCGAAGAATTTGTCGATTACTGGGCCTATCGGATTTCGGATATGATGTTGGTTTCCGGGGCGAAGTTGCGTCCGGATGCAGTGAAGGCCTACTATGGCTGGGTCCGAGAAAGTATTGCCGCCAACAAACCCTGGGATGAATTCGCGCGTGATGTGATCACGGCGAAAGGAAGCAGTATCGTTGAGGGGCCTACCAACTTCTACGCGGTCCATCAGGATCCCGAGACGATGGCTGAGAATGTGAGCCAGACATTTCTCAGCCTCTCGCTCAATTGCGCCAAGTGCCACGATCATCCGCTGGAAAAGTGGACCAATGATCAATACTACGCATTCGCCAATCTCTTCTCCCGGGTCAGGGCAAAAGGGTGGGGCGGTGATGCCCGCAATGGGGATGGCATTCGGACGGTCTATGTCGAGCCGCGCGGAGATCTGATGCAACCGAGGACGGGGAAACCACAAGCGCCTGCGCCGCTCGATCAGGAGCCGATTCCGGATGACTTCAAGGGGGATCGGCGGGAAGTTTTGGCTGACTGGCTCACCAGTTCTGACAACGAACTGTTCTCTCGCAGCATCGTGAACAAGGTCTGGGCGAACTACTTTGGTGTCGGACTGGTTGATCCGGTTGATGATCTGCGTGCGTCCAATCCCGCTAGCAACGAACCGCTCTTTGCCGCGCTGGCTGACCACTTTGTGGAAAATGATTTTGATCTGCGTGAGTTGATGCGGGTGATCCTCAATAGCGAGGCCTATCAGCGCAGTAATGAGGTGCTCTACGAGAACGAAGAAGACGATCGCTTCTTTTCGCGTCAGTTTCCCCGCCGACTTATCGCTGAAGTGATTCACGACGCGGTCGCCGGGATCACTGGGGTGCCGAGCTTGTTTACCAATATCAGGCTAAATGACGGCAGTTTTCAGAAAACCGATTTCTATCCGGAAGGCACCCGCGCACTGGAGCTCTTCGACGCAACGGTGGATAACTATTTTCTCAATACCTTTGGACGAAATCAGCGGGAAATTTCCTGCGAATGCGAACGCAGTAATCAACCCAGTTTGGTTCAGGCTTTACATGTCTCAAACGGGGAGACGGTGAATGACAAGTTGGCTAGTGAGAAGAGCCGACTCACTGACTTGATGAAACTCGACAATGAAGAATTAATTGAAGAAGCCTGGATGCTTTGTCTGTCTCGGCCTCCAACTGAGAAGGAGAGCGATGGAATATTGAAAGTCCTCTCTGACACCCCGGATACTGACCGTCGGGCGGCGGTGGAAGACTTGTTCTGGTCCATCATGAGCTCCCGTGAATTTCTCTTTCAGCACTGATACTTCATGAAACGATTCGCTGATCTAATTGTGTCTTTGGTTGCGGTTTCTGCTTTGAGCCATGGCGTGGCTGCCGAACTGGACTATCACACTGACATTGCTCCTCTCTTGCGTCAGTACTGTGCCGCTTGTCACAATGACGATGACTTCGATGGCGATTTTTCGGTCGAGCGTTACCTAGATCTTGAAGAGGGCGGCAGCAAAGGCGTGATGCTTCGCCCGGGGAACTCAAAAGAAAGTTACCTCATGAAACTCATGTCAGGTGGGACGGAGGAGCCCATGCCGCCAGCTGACGATCCACAACCTACTGAAGGGGATCTGGCAATCTTTCGGCAATGGATCGAAGAAGGGGCGAAAGGTCCGGGCAAGGAGAATGACATTTCGATTTTATCTCTGCTCACCGTCCCTGATCTTCCTCCAGCAAAAGGGAAAAAGGCAATCACTGCCCTGGCATATTCAAACGATGGCGGTCGTCTCGCGATCGCGCGATTCGGAGGTGTCGAGATCACAAATGGCGAAGGTCAGACGGTGCAGCGTTTGGGTGGCCTCTCCGGCAAAGTGAATGCGATCGAGTTTGCCCCCGGTAAGAGCGACCGGTTGGTAACGGCATCTGGCATTGCAGGGCTCAAGGGGGTAGCGACGCTTTGGGAGGGAGGCAAAGCAGTGCGCCATTTTGGGGAGGGGTATCACCGCGACATTCTTTATGACGCGACATTTTCGCCCGATGGCAAGTGGCTTGCCACAGGTGGTTACGATGCCAAGATTGCGATCTGGGAGGTCGAATCGGGAGAGCGTCTTCGCACCATCGAAATACACAACGGGGCTATTTACGATCTCGCCTTTTCTCCGGATGGCAACATTCTCGCCAGTGCGAGTGGCGATATGACCGTCAAGCTGTGGCGAGTTTCTGATGGATTGCGGCTCGACACTTTTAATCAGCCCCAGGGTGAGCAGTACAGCGTCGCCTTTTCTCCTGATGGGAAATTTGTCTTTGCCGGCGGTGCTGATAATCGCATTCGGATGTATCGCTTGGTCTCAAAGGACAAGCCAAAGATCAATCCTGTGATTCATTCGCGGTTCGCGCATGAGGACTCTATCATTGCGATGGAAGTATCAAACGATGGAAAGTGGCTGGCTTCATCATCCGATGATCGTTCGGTGAAGCTATGGTCACTGCCTTCGCTGAAGCAAGTCAAGGCTTGGGGAAATCAGCCGGACACAGCCCCGGCGCTTGTCTTCACGGGAGAGCAGAAACTCATATCAGGCCGATTGGATGGTGCTACTCAGACATGGTCTTATGCGAAGTTAACAGGGTTGAGTGGGCGGCCAAACCCTGTCGAGTCTGACGAGATGGATGCAGGGAGCAAAGGGAGGGATAGGTCGACTGAAGTCAGTGAGATTGATGCGGTGGAGCAAGCCATGCCAATTCCAGTGTCTTTGCCGACGATGATTCGAGGCACGATTGATCAACCCGAGGATACTGATCATTATTCTTTTTCGGCAAAGGCGGGGCAACCGTGGGTGTTTCGAGTCAATGCTTCGATGGATAAATCGCCTCTTGATTCGAAACTCGAAATTCTGAATGAAGAAGGGGAACCTGTTGAGCGAGTCAGGCTACAGGCAGTACGAGACTCCTGGTTCACTTTTCGGGGAAAGAACTCGATCCAGGCAAATGACTTTCGCGTCCACAACTGGGGCGAGATGGAGCTGAATGAATATCTATACTGCAACGGTGAGGTTGTGAAATTGTGGCTCTATCCACGCGGTCCAGATTCTGGATTCACGGTGTATCCCGGGTTCGGGAATCGTCACAACTACTTTGGCACATCTGGTTTGACTCATGCCCTGGGTGAGCCCTGTTACGTGGTGGAGCCGATTCCTGCCGGAGTCGATCCTGTGCCTAATGGATTGCCGGTCTACACTTTGTATTTTGAAAATGACGATGATCCTCTGCGACTACTGGGCAATGATTCCAGGCTCGAGTTCACGGCACCGAAGGATGGGGAATATCAGGTTCGGATTTCAGATGTTCGGGGTTTTGGGGGCAAGGAATATGCCTATCAATTGAGCGTGAAACCACCAAGGCCTGGGTTCTTTGTTAAGCATGATATTGATGCAAAAAAAGGACTGAAAGTGGCCCCTGGAACTGGACGTGAGTTTGTTGTCACTGTGGTAAGACACGATGGATTCGACGGGCCGATTGAAGTGGAGGTGAACGGATTGCCCAAGGGGCTTAGTGCCAAGTCGGTCGTGATTGAACGTGGTCAGCATAAGGCGATGGGCGTGATCTGGGCGGCGGTGGATGCACTGGGAGAAGAGAAAAAAATGGAAGGTGATGTGCCTGAGGGAGAAAAAGATAAAGATAAAGATAAAGAAAAGGGAAAAGAGATAGTGGTGACGATGGCGGCGACAGCAACGGTCAGAAGTGTGGTGACGCGCCAGCAATTGGCGACCTTGGGATCTGTGATGATTGATGAGAAGGCGCCGAAGTTGAAGGTGGCAATTCATCCGGACGGCAAAAGTGGCGATCCGAAAATGAAGCAGGGGGAGCCGCTGGTGTTGACGATCCGACCGGGCGAAACAATTACCGCAATGGTGCGGGCAGAGCGGATCGGTTTTGGCGACCGAATTCTTTTCGGGAAAGAGGACTCAGGGCGCAACCTGGCTCACGGGATAATCATCGACAACATCGGTCTGAGCGGCCTGATGATTCCCGAGGAGGGAACAGAACAGCGGTTTTTCATCACCGCCTCAAAGTGGGTGCCGGACTCTGAGCGAGTGTTCTTTCTGAGGGCGACGGCGGAAGGTGGCCGAACCACCCAGCCAATCGTGCTGCGAGTGAAAGCGGAAGGGTAGGCCAAATTGCCTGATTGTGATTCACTATAGCAGATTGTTCTTTTGAATCATCCGGCGGATCACCGTTGATTTGTAGAAGTATGAAATTCCACTATGTCCCTCAGGAGTTGGAATGTGGCCTGCATTTAGGCCTATTAGAAATGCATTTCTAGCATCAGTGATACCATGCAAACCCTTGTGAGGCGTGAAGATTGGGCTTCCAGATGATCCGCCGAACGAAAATCCCTCATAGGCAACACAGTCTCCGCGATCGATGTTGTCCCAAGAGTAGTTGAATCTTGGGTCACTGGCAATTCGTCCGCTCCTGCCTATTTGGCGAGAAGCGAGTTTGTCGTGTTGTGGAGGGAATCCGGTATAGTAGACTAAATCAAACGGCTTAATGTTGTTGAAATCATCATCATTCGCCAAATGATTGATGCCAAAATGCCAGTGTAGTTTTTCAGCGTTGGCACTATCTGATCTTGGTAGGATCATGGCGACGTCGTTTTGGTATTCTTCGTCAAATATGACACGGGAATTTTTCAGAAGTTCGATTTGGTATATCGAGTCATCAGGCTTTCTTCCAGTAAGGGATATTGATTCGAGAGAAAAATCTCGATACTTTGGTGATGACTGCCTGTAGTTTAAGTCGATCACATGTCGGTTGGTGATGATCCACGGATCATCACCAACCGACAGAACGAAAGCCGTGGCTAGTTTTTCGATTTTTTTCCCTAGGTCGTCCGAAAACGTCGCCGTCACGAGATACGAAAGGTAAAAGAACTCGTCCTGAGGTGGATGAAACATATTCTAGCAAGAGGGTTTTGATGCTCAGAATCTCTTTAATCCAAAATTGGGATTTCGGTGATCGTGCCTTAGCACCCAAATACGAATATATCCAAGCCGAAGGTCATAGAGGAAGTGAAATGGGAATCGGACTAAATTGCAGCGGCGTAGACCACAAGCGTTGAAATGGCCAATTTTGGGACTGTCGCGAACCTTAGAAATCCCGGCTAGAAACTCGTCGTAGAAATCTTCAGAAAGGTCTTTTGAAACTTCCTTGTAATAGGAGAGTGCGCCATTGAGATCGGCTTGTACGCCGCGGTGGTATCTAATTTCCACGTGTCTCAATTCCGGAGATAAATTCTTCGTGTGTGAGCATGACAGTTGGGTCCTCGTCTGCCTCGCGGACGCGGAGGTGAACTTCCTCGTCGGAAATGTATCTTGTAGGTGGCGAGAGGCTCTGTAAGAGCGTCGAAGCAAGTGAGGCTCTTGACACCTCATCGAGTTGAGCCGCTTCGGCTGCGAGTTCCTCAAGATTCATCATGGCTAAATTATACCCTTGATTCTTTCAAGGGCAAAGCTATTCAAATCACAAATAGGGTCGAAGGACTGATGTCTATAGCAGGCGCAATATAGGGGAACCAGAGAAACCTTCCCGCATTGAGTCGGGAAAGCTGCATCTCGCTCAACGGTTGAAGGCGATGGGTTAACACCAACTTCATCTTGGCTGCTTGAGGCCTATAGGTTCGACAATACGATTCGATACCTCGCATCCCCGGACTTCAAACGATCAATGGCCTTGTTGATCTGACTCATGGGGTAGACCTCGACTTCAGGCCGAATCTGGTGACGGTTGGCAAATTGGAACATCTTCTCGATGGTAGCAGGGCTTCCGACGGGTGATCCGGAAACGGATCTTTGTCCACCAATCAGAGAAAAGGCGCCGATGTCGAGTGGCTCAAGAGTAGCGCCGACAAAGTGAAGACGACCCCTGGGCCTGAGCGTGTTGATGTAGAGGTTCCAATCCAGCTTCACATTGACCGTCGATATGATGAAATCAAATGAGTTGGACGCGGCTGTGATTTCTGATTCGTCGCGAGAGTTCAGTGTTTTGTGAGCGCCCAGTTCGAGCGCTTCTTTTCGTTTTGATTCACTGGAAGTGAAAGCGGTGACTTCACATCCCCAGGCGTTGAGAAATTTGAGTGCGATATGGCCGAGCCCGCCAATGCCGATGACGGCGACTTTGTCGGTGGATTTGACGTCAAACTGAACCAGTGGATTGAAAACGGTGATGCCGCCACAAAGGAGCGGTCCAGCTGATTCCAAATCGATGCCGTCGGGAACGACGATGACGCTATCGGCATCCGCCCTAACCTTATCTGCGAATCCTCCATGGCGAGCCACGATGGTTCCTTCAGCAGTGGCACAGAGATTCTCATCTCCTGAGTGGCAGGACTCGCAATGACCGCAATAGGCAGAATGCCATCCTAGTCCTACGGTCGTTCCGGCAGCAAGATGGGAAACGTTGCTTCCGACACTGGCGACCTTGCCGATGACTTCGTGTCCACCGACAAGTGGGTAGGCAGACATGCCCCATTCGTTGTCGATCATACTGAGATCGCTGTGGCAAATGCCACAATAGATGACGTCGATCTCAACTTCGTTGGGGGCCAGTTCGCCTGCTTCGTAGGTGAATGGTTCCAGTGCGCCACCAGGACTATTGGCAGCGTGGGCGTTGATGGTGGTGGATGACATAGTTGATATTTGTTAGGGGAGAAACCTTGGGTGTTGGTTGATCTGTTTGATCGCGTAATTAGTAATTACGCTTGGTGATGAAAGTCCGCCGCCTTCCTTCTCCTATTTTTTGCATGTTTGCCTCTTTCTTGGCGAGACACCTATGAAGGGATAGCGGTCAGACGAATTCTCAGGCGTTTTCACCTCAGCGTTTGGCCTCTTGTTTGGTGTTGTTGGATCACTTTTGAATGACGGCAAGCCAGTCATTTGTCTTGTCTGGGGCTTTGAGTGAGACTTGTCCTCCTGACTTAATTTGACTGCCGTTTGTCAGTTCTCCACCTTTTCGAGGATTGAACCACTGGAGAGAAAAATCGCCTTCGGCGTCTGACAAATCAAGCTGCTTGGAGCCTCCTTTGGGGAGATAGACGAGATACACTTCGCCAGCTTGAGCGAAACAGTAGGCGGAGTTGTCGTGATCAGGATTGTCGACAAGCTCATCCTGATTAGTCATTTCGCCCAGAGGCATATTCTGTTCGCTGAAAAACTCGAGGGCGATTCGGCAGTAGTCCCAACTCGTGTCACGTGAGCGCCAGTCTTCGCAGTTGAGATCGCTCTGCGGAAGCTTGTAGCCGAAATAGTATTCCACTCCGCCGCCACCGCCGAGCAGGCTTCCCCAAAGGACATGTTTCCTTGTGTCATCGACGCTGGGGTTATTGAAATTGTCTGGCATGCCCGGGTAGCCGGGGTCTGCGGGCATCCCTTCGCTTGCTGTTCCTGGTTCGTCGAAAGAGACGACCCACGGAACGCCTGCTTCGGCAGAGGCACGTGTCCACTTCACAATCTGATGGTGGCAGTCCTTCGTATTGCTGTTTTGCAATGAAGCGCCGCGGAGCACTGATGCTTCTCCGAGGAGCGGGCGGTAGACCTGATCCTGTTGATTGGGAAAGGTGTGAATCACGATGAGATGATCGTAGGGATCGGTATCGGCGATGTATTGGGCCATCTCCTTCACCTGTTTGGTGGTCTGGGTGTTCTCCTCGCCCAAGTTCCAGTTGAGAGCGAGGTTGTGTCCGAATCGGGCGATCAACTCACGGCAGTAGAGCTTGCGCTCCGGGCCAAGATCTCCTCCGTCGAGAGACGCAGGGACATGGCCTTTACTGGATCCGTCGTGGCCTCCCCGGGTGTTGTCATCGTTTTCTGTTTCCTGGAGTTTAAAATGCAGATACATGCCTTTTGCTGTTCCGTGATCAAATACCACGCTCCATTGATCCAGCTTCGAGCAGTCATAATTGAATTTTTCGTATCGCTCGATGAACGGCCACACGTTTTCTCCGTCACCACCGACGTTGTAGGGAAGGAAGGAAAAAACATTGCAGCCTTTTCCAGAGAGATAGTTGATTGCCCCAATCATGCCTTTGCCCTTTCCGTCCTTCCAGACAGGATCGCCGTCTTTCCAATCTTGAAGGTGAGCATTCCAGGTTTTTAAAGCGGATTTCTCAGGCTTAAATGCAGTTGTTCCGTCAAAATCGGCATAGGCGAGGAATGTCTCGGGTGCATCTGCGCCTGCTTTGATGAAGTATTCTCCCGTACCGGCGAATTGGAGGTGATGTTTCCCGACGTAACCGAGGCGCCCCTTGCCGCGAAAGTCGCGTCCACTCTTGTCGCTTTCGGCGACGGTGAATGATCCTGCGACTCCGTCAAAGGGGGCGAGAGGTTTGGAATCGGAAGGATCAGAGATGGCTGAATGCTTTCCTTTTTTGAAATGGATCGCGTAGTCCCACTTTCCTGTTTGGTCGGGGGCAAATAATGCCCGCCACTTGGTTCCTGATTCAGCAGAGGTTTCGCCGGCGTTCCCGTCAGCGGCAAAGTAACCGGGAACCTTGTATTGGCTGCCGGAACCGTGGGTGAATGTTACGTCATAGGCGTAGTCGGTGAAAGGGTTTGGCTGGTTGTCCTTTTCATGGGCGAATGGTCCGTCAAGCGTGACTGCAATTTTGTGAGACCTCATTAGTTCGCCCGTAACGGCGACCTTGCCGTCACCATCACTGCCTCGCTCTCCAAACTGAGCGCCGGTAAAGGATGGTCCTGCACCTTTGTTCGTGGCTGGCATGCGAGCCGGAACGAATTGAAATGGTTTTGGGGCAGTGCCGGATTTGGTGGAGCTGATTTTGGCGGGACCAGTTGGAGCCTTGAAATCGGGATCGGTCGTCATGAGCCACTGATCGAACTCGAATCCATCTTCCCGCATTGAGAAATGAATGGTGTGTTCACCAGCAGAATCGACTCTCAAAAAGAGTAGACCATTGACTCCCCCATGGACGTTTTCGGTGCGTTGCTTACTGCCCCACGCCCACTTCTTTTTCTCCGTCCATTGCATTCGTTGCCCTGACTCCGGCCAGGTGCCGTCAATACCGACATGCATTCCGTTGTCTTCGGTGCCGGTAGAATGAATGCGCGCCCAGACGTAGTATTTTCCAGGCGTGTTGAAGTGCACTTTGTAGCTAATCACAGCCATTTTCCCTGGCTCGTTGATGAAGTTCTCTCCGGTGATCAGTTTTTCACCATGGTTCTTACGGGTATCTGGCAGGACCTCAAGGTAGGCGCCTCCGCTTGCTCCTGCAGTATGGTTGGGGTCCGCGTCCGGTTTGATATCAGGAGTCTGATCCGTTGTGGTGAGATGCCATTGCCTGACTTCGGCGTGGTCTTGTTGAAAAAAGTGTTCAGCTTCGAGAGCGAGGAGCCCGCCTTTTTCTTCGAAGACAAGGTCTTCGGTCGCGAGAGGAAGGCCCCGACAGATTGAAGCACTTTGGAAGCAAGCGAAGGCGGCGACGGTTGCTGCAAGCGTTGCGGTGTGATTGAATTTCATGGGAGGGAAACGGAGTCTCTACGAATTGATTTTTTCTGGCAATTATTGAATTGAGGATCCAGTTGAAGTGATGGCTTTGATACCGATTAGGACAAGCTCTCTACGTAGTCGACCAATAGCCTGACACCAACTCCCGTGCCATGAGGGCCGCCCTGATAGTCGCGATCAGCAGCACCCCAGGCGCTTCCGGCAATATCGAGATGGGCCCAGGGGATATCTCCGACGAAATTCTGGAGAAATGCGCCTGCGGTTGAGGAGCCTGCGCCGGCGCCCGGGCTGCTGATATTCTTCAGGTCGCCTACGGATCCTTTCATCTCCTCGGTATGCCTCGGGTGCAGCGGTAGGGGCCAGACCAGTTCTCCGGTTCGGTCTCCTGACTCAATGATCGTATCAATCAGAGCAGGGGTATTTCCCATGACTCCGCTGTATTCGTGCCCAAGGCCGACGACAACGGCCCCGGTCAGGGTCGCCAGATCGATCATCGCATCGGGCTTGATCTTTGTTTTGGCGTAGGAAAGTGCGTCGGCAAGAATAAGCCTGCCTTCGGCGTCCGTGTTTAATACTTCGATGGTGAGCCCGTTCATTGCGGTGACCAGGTCACCCGGCTTGTTGGCGTTTCCGTCAGGGAGGTTTTCGGAGGTGGGGACAAGGCCATGAACTTCAACGTCCGGATTGAGATCTCCGATCGCTGCCATCGCGCCGAGGACGGCGGCTCCTCCAGACATATCATATTTCATCTCATCCATTTTGGCGGACGGCTTCAAGCTGATGCCTCCGGCGTCAAAGGTGAGACCTTTTCCGACCAGACAAACTTTGCTGTTGGTCGGCTTCTTGGGTTTGTAGATCAAATGGATCAGGTAGGCTGGTTCTGAGGAGCCTTTGGAGACCGAAAGCAGGGATCCCATTCCCAGTTTTGCCATGCCTTTTTCATCGATCACTTTGAGCGTGATATGATCTTTCGATGAAGCGATCTTTTTGGCTTCTGTGAAGAGATCGCGTGGTCGCATCAGGTTGCCGGGGCTGTCTTGGAGTCTGCGAGCAAGACAATTGGCGGCCCCGATGATTTGTCCTCTTTTTGATCCTGTATTGAAGGTCGGACTACCGTGAAGGGTCATCCGTTTGAGATGCGTAGGTTTCGCTTCGGATTGAAATTCGGTGAGGTGATAGGATCCCATCGTGAGACCTTCGGCCAATGCCTGTCCCAGTGACTCCGGTGACTTGCCTGTGGGAAGGTCAAACCAAATGGTCGCGGCTGACGCCTCGATCTCTTCGGCTTTTTTTGCCGCCATGGCGCCACATCGGCGAAGGATCTCCGGGTCGATTGGTTTTCCGTCGCCAACTCCAATCAGTAATACTCTCGATGCAGGTCCGCCGGTGGCATCAGTTAATCGCATCTCACGTTCTTTGCCTTCAAACGACCGGATCGCCAGAGGAGGAACGGTGACTCCTGCGGGAAGCTTCAGAGAGGCTTCTTCCCGGCCAAAAACAATCAGCAGATCAGTTTTGACGAGGTTTTGTGAGGTGGTTTTGACGGTAAGTTTCATAGAGAGATTTGAAAGTGTGATCAATGTCGCGTGAATCGGACGGAAAAGCGTATCAGAGACAGGATGACCAAGTGTCTACCTGTATGCTACGTTCTGATCAATGAATTTGAAGGTCATTTTTCGAGTTGCTGGCAAAACGATAGTCATGCTCTCTATTTTCGCTTTGGGGGGGAATGGCGAAACGACACAAGCGGTCGAAGTGAGGAAGCCCAATATTGTCGTTATTGTGGCAGATGATTTGGGAATTGAATGTTTGTCTGCCTACGGCGGAAAATCGTATACCACTCCCAATCTGGACAAGCTGGCCACTCAGGGAATGCGATTCACTCATGCGTTCTCGAATCCGCTTTGCTCACCGTCCCGGGCGACCTTGCTGACGGGGCGCTACAATTTTCTCAACGGCGTGCCTATTGTCATTTTTAATCCGGAGAAACATTCCGAGACGTTTCTGCATACTGACCAGCCCAGCTTTCCAAGGCACTTGAAAAAAGCGGGATACAGAACAGCGATCGCAGGAAAATGGCAGCTGTCATTTTTGGATCTGAAAAATGAAGTGAGTGATTTTGGTTTTGACGAATACCAGTTGTGGCAATTGTTCGGAGCAGATGGAGAGAAGACGAGGAGATTTCATCATCCTCATTTCAATCGAAATGGAAAAATCATCGCTGACGAAATTGATGGTCGCTTTGGTCCCGATGTGAACGTCGAGTTCCTGATGGATTTCATGGCTGAAAATGCTGAATCAGGTCAGCCGTTTTTAGCCTACTACACTTGCCTTCTGCCTCACTATCCCTGGGTGCCGACACCTGACAGCAAAGATCAGAATGATCCGGTGAAAGTTGGTACCGACAAAGGAGATACAAAATTCTTTCCTGACATGGTCGAATATCTCGATAAGAACGTTGGTCGGTTGATGGGAAAGTTGGATGAACTTTCAATCGCGGACGATACGGTGCTCATATTTGTGGCGGACAACGGAACCAGTCAATCGATTGAGTCCGTTTGGGGCGACGGGCATTTGTTGCAGGGAGGGAAGAGTACCATGACCGATAGAGGCACAAGGGTGCCGCTGATGATTCGCTGGCCTGGCGTGATTGAAGCGGGGACAACGAATGATGACTTAATCGATTTTTCTGACCTCTTTCCTAGCTTGTGCGAACTGGGAGGGGCGGAATTGCCCGGGGAAACGATTCATGGCCGAAGTTTTGTACCGCAATTAAGAGGAAATCCAGGAGCTCCGAGAGAGTGGATTCATGTTCAGAACGGAAGAAAACGATATCTTAGAAACCGTGATTTCATTTTGAACAACTCCGGCGAATTACGACCTGTTCCGGAAATATGGGAGTCTATCAGAAAGCCAATGAATCCGGCGGCTTCAGAAAAATCATCTGCTGCTTTATCTGAATTGCAGTCCGTATTTTCTGAGCTTGATGCTTCACGGTGAAGCGTTGCAAGCGGATGAATCAATCAGGAAACGACGATGGTTTGTGATTCAGATTTCTCGCCATCAAAAGCGGTCACGATGAGTCGAGTGCCCGGTTCGATCTGAGGTAGCCCCTTGAGAGAAATGGTTCCGTCCGAAAGGCTTCGGGTGCCCCTTACTGGTCTTCCATCTGTGTGGACGAATCGCACATCAGCATTGGCGAGAGTTTTGATCTCCGGTAGTTGGCAGGTCAGTGGATTTCCGCTTTGCGAAGCAACTTCGTGAAGGGCCCCGCCTCCGCGAGGGATTTCGTTCGGTTCATCGATCAGGTTTCGCAGGCGAAGCCCGATCGCGGGATCGGACTTCCTTGGGTCAAAATGCATTTCCAGAAAGTTCCAATAGAATGGGTCACCGGGCTCATGGCCTCTGAGGTCGGGGCCGGCGTAGCTTTTGTGATAGAGAGAAAAGACATCCAGTTCTCTCCCGTCGAAATCTTTCATTGATGGACCAAAACCGGGGATGACAGCTCTGCCTCCGCTTCGGCCAATCGGTCCAAAGCTGCATTCGATCAGACGGTGTTCCTTGTTCTTGATGATACTCCCATTGTGAACGTCCCCATAGACGGTGACGACGCCATCACGCTCGGCCAGCAGCTCGATGACACGATCAGACCCAGCTTTGACCCAGCCTGCGTAGTCGGCTGCGACACGGTCTCTTTGATCAAAGGGGCTTCCGTTTTTGGCGTTACCTGCCCAAATGGTATGGAGTGCGTTGATTCCGGTGAGGCAAATGAGAGGAGCTGAATCCGTCCGGATTAATTGCTGAAGCCACGCAAATTGCTCTTCTCCCAGGAGGGCCCGAGTGGGGTCGGTGCGATCATAGGGGCTTTCAATATTGTCCCATCCCCACTCTTTCCAGATACTGGTGTCCTGCGAGCTTCTCCACAAACGAGAGTCGACGATGGCAAAGGTGAAGTCGCGATTCGGCATTTTCCACGCGCGCCATTTTTTGGGATTGGCCAGAGGATCGACTTGCTCCGCACCAGTGACGAGGTGGTGTACAATTTGAAAATTTCGGCGCATGTAGGCCGGATCCTGGCCGAGACCTTCGTGCTTTCGAATCGCAATTTGTTCCGGGCCTTTCACGTCATCCATTCCGTAGTCGTGATCACCGGGATTGATGACGTTCCAGTGACGCATCATCTGCCAACGACTCGTCGGGCCAAAGATGGAGTTAGCGACGACTTTGTAAGCGTCATCGGTGCTGGGCGGATAAAGGACAAGCTCCATGTACCAGACATCGTCCTCCCACACCATGATCTGGAATCCGTAGTCATCGAGGTGCTTGTAGGCTTCGACAGTTGGTTGGTCACGGACCTGCCAATCATCGCTCCCGCCGAGAATTTTCAGCCCGTCATCCGTTCGCTGTTGGAGGCCGCTGGTGATGGCGTGGCAGCTGAGGCCACAAAGTTTGTAGGGCGCCTGCAGTTGGGGAAGCCTACCGACATAGGCCCCCGAAGAAGGGACGTCTCCGACGAGACCAGTTCCCGGACCGCAGGCGTCTGTTCCGATCCGAGCGTCGCCCGTTACGTCGACACCGTCTTTCCAAACGGTGTAGAAGAGGTCGGAGTCGGCGGGGCTGTTTGGCAAAGTGACTGTGATCACCGAGGTGTTGCGGCGAAAAGCGTTGTTTACGATTTTCGCGGAACCGGCAGCAGGAGCTTCTTCCCAGCCGCCCTCTGGATTTTCGGATGAAGAAATTCGGATCTCCGCCTGCTTACCGTCAGAAGCAAAGACGCCGACGAACTTCACCTGCCATTTGCCGTTCACTTTTTTAAGCAAATCACCCAAGGGGTAGCAAGCGGAGCAATCTGCAATTCCGACATTGAGAGCTTCGTTCTTATTGGCATCGATGCTGATACCATTGATTTCGAAATCGATCAGGCCGCGCCCGACCACGCCAAAGTAACCCTGAGTAAAGCGCCAGGGAACTCCGGTTCTTTCGAGTTCGACTTGGGTGTCTCCTACGGAAAATTGTGAGGTCACTTTGGCCGTCCCGTTTCCATCTCCGGCGACTTTGACTGCAAGGGTGAAAGTGTCACCCGGTTTAAGGGCTGGTGCCGCGACAGATTTTGGTCCTTTCCTGGCATTGGCCTTGACCCCTTTGCCAGTTCCGGGCTCTTTCACGATAGAAAGTGAATCGTCGTCCTGCCATCCGATTAAGGTGGCTTGCCTTTCTTTGCCGTAGCTTTCGAATAGATTCTTGCCGCCAATGGCCAGTCCAATCAAACCGTAGCCCGGTTGGTACATTTGCCAGTCGGGCTGATCACCTTCAGGAGGGGATGGTAGTTCGCCGCGGAAGGTGCCTTGCAGAGTGATTTCGTAGACGTCTTTCAGTTTCCACTCACGACGCCAGAGAACCCCCTGCGGAAGGGAAGGGTCGTATTCGGTTTCCATCTTCTTGCCGCCATGGGTTTCCGAATGGTAGGGGAAACCGGTGCGGCGGGCGCGATCGCCGTAGTTCTTGAGGCGGCGGCGGAGAGATCCGTTTTCGATCTTCCAGTATCCCGGGTTG
The DNA here is from genome assembly GCA_963977055.1 of uncultured Verrucomicrobiales bacterium. GTDB lineage: Bacteria > Verrucomicrobiota > Verrucomicrobiia > Verrucomicrobiales > DEV007 > Arctic95D-9. The sequence continues at coordinate 43,929 of CAXBMX010000027.1, read as the reverse complement.
AGGGATTCCCATTTGGATCCGTGAAACAATGAATCGGGTCGTGAGAAATCGTCAATGACCGTGCCGGGAAGATTAAGTGCGGCTGACGCGGAATAGTTGAGATTGTTTGCGAGAGCGGTAGCTCCGACACTTGAGGCGGAGGATTTGAGAAATTTGCGACGTTGCATCAGATAGAGAAAGGTAAGTTTGCTACGATTTCAGTAGAGAGGGGAGTATCACTTTTTTCCCGCTTGCTTGGCCATCTCTTTTTTGCCGGCGCGGAGTACTTGATCAAGTTGATTCGATCACCAGGCTGATTACCTGTTCACCGGGATTGACGGGGCCCAATTCCGGAGTCTCGACGATCAGTTCGTTCGAGGAAGTGATCCGGAACAAGATGAGAGCGGATTCTCCATAGAGTTCCTGAAAATCTTCAAGAGAGAACTCGTCATTGATGGTCGTACATTTGACGACGGCTCCGGACTTCTCCAAGCGGTCGATCTCTGAGGATGAGATTCCTCTGTTTGCAAGCAAGCGACCGTTGTACTCCGTCGTGGTGGATTTCCTTTCCGAGTCCTCGAAGTCATGTGGCTTGAGTTGAAAGACATGGGAGATTCCGAGAGTGTGTCCCAGATTGATACAGGCAAGAGTGTTTACCTGATCATTTGGTGTCGCCGCCACCATGTTTCCTATTCCCGCTAAATCGATCTCTTCTGAAACAAATTCAGAGAGGACGTTCGCGTTTACTGAGGAGATCCCAGACATTCGTGCGTCGGCGGTCGCTTGATAGTTTGCGTCCAGCATGAGAACTCGAAATCCTGCTTCCTCGATGGCCTTGGCGGCCTCGATCGACCATCGACGAATTCCGACGAAAAGAACCCCCTGAGGATTTTTCAGGGCGAGTCCCAATTTTCGCGCGATAGGGCCCGCGAGAAGTCCGTAAAAAGTGACGGTCCCGACGATCACGGTATAGGTGAGCGGCACAATGCGCGCTGCTTCTTCGGCAAATGGTCCGCCTGTTTGTGATAACTCAAGGGCAAAGACCGACGAGACTGCCGCTGCCACGATTCCGCGGGGAGCCATCATGGAGAGGAATAGTTTCTCCTTTGCTGAGACGCTCTTATTGCCAATCATACTGACATAGACGCTGATAGGCCGCACCACGAAGATCAAGGCGAGTAGGAAAAGGAGCGCTTCCTTCCAAACGGAGCGAATATCATCAATTCCAATTCGCGCTCCTAACACAATGAAAAGGCACGAGATAAGAATGGTTCGGAGCGTTTCTTTGAACTCAACCACATGCCTGATCCTAGCTCGGTGTTGGTTAGCCAACCCGATACCAATGATCGTGACAGTGAGCAGGCCCGATTCGTTTTGGAGAAAATTGGAGAGGGTGAACATGGCCAGGCTGGTCGCGAGAACAGCAACCGATTGCAGGTAATCGGGAATCCAATGTCGGCTCAATACGTAGCTTAGTCCGAAGGCAGTGGCGTAGCCGAGACCTCCCCCGATCAGAAGCGTTTTGCTGAGGGTTAGTAAAACTCCCGCAGTTCCGGAATGCCCGTCCCCATGGCCGAAGAAAAATCCAAAAACAAGGACTGCGAGGACCGCGCCGACCGGATCGATCACGATTCCCTCCCATTTCAGGATCGAATTGATAGAGCGTTGTGGCTTGACTGTGCGAAGCAGTGGTCCGATCACGGTGGGGCCAGTGACGACGAGAATGGCGGAAATGAGGATGCCGACCTGCCAACTGAAACCAGCCAGATAGTGGGCGGCGAGAGAAGATAGAAACCAGGTCACGATGCTCCCGATCCCTACCAATCGGAGCACCGAAGTCCCAGCTTCTTTCAATTCAGAAAATCGAAGGGTAAGCCCGCCCTCGAGTAGAATGATTCCGACGGCGAGTGATACCAGGGCGAAAAGAGTGTCCTGCTCTACTACTGCGGATTGATCGTAAAACTGACCGGCAGCGAACCCGGTTGCGAGCAGGAGGAGGATGGATGGAAACTTTAGCTTCCATGCGATCCATTGAGCACTGATACCGAGTACCAAAACGGCAGTGTAAAAGAGAAGTCGTTCGTCCATACGTTGTTCAAGAAAGAGGCAATAGGCGCCGTCTCGCTTGTGGGAATTGCTGCCGAATCATACTACGTTTGATGAGCTTCGCCGGAAAATTTTTTCTTCTGGAAGGTGATGCCAGACATTGGTTTCAAGGTTTCAAGGTTTCAAGGTTTCAAGGTTTCAAGGTTTCGATGATTGGATGCATTCTATGAAAAATGCCAGTGACTCCGTGGAGTATTTTTCAAATTCGTCCCTGAACTCGCTTTTGTTTTTCGATGTGTGTGGCGTTCGTGGCCAGGAGGTTGTTACTGAGAAGCCTCCTTCTTCCATGCTTTGAGCGAATTGCTGAGAGATCTCAAAACGGGTGTCGAGAGAGCCGCACATGACCAGAAATGGAACTTTCGATGCTCTGTGTAGGGGCTTCAAGCCGGCGACATCAGCTACCCGTTTGGTAAATATGCCGCCCAATCGTTCGGGCGCGGCCGTGGCATTGTCGGCGTTTTTGAGGTAGGTGGAAGGATCAGAGATCGCACCGAGTGATTCGATGAGAAGTTGGCCGTCGGGAGTGGTCCAGGTTCCGGCGGAGCAGGAAGCAACTGCCTTGACTAGCTCCGGATTGGCAAAAGCAAAACGATGAGAAAACTGTCCTCCCCGGGAATACCCGGAGAGTAGGATTTTTTCGTGAATCGAATAGCGGATCCTTAGATCTTCGATGACCGCTTTGAGGTATTCTCCTTCACCGAGTGCCGGGAATCGGCTTGCCTGAAGATCTTCGTTCGAAAAACTGGGGGAGACAACAATGGCATCGAAGTTTGAGAATTGCACCACCTCGCGAAATCCTTCAGCGAGAAATCCTTTTCGGCCGTTCCCTCCGCCGCCGTGGACGGCTACGAGTGCCCAGTAGCTTTTTCCCGAATCATAATCCTCCGGAACTTGGACGTAGTATTCGCGACTGGATTCTTTGAATTTTAGTTTGTGTCGGACAAGATCGGCTGCCGGAGAGGGTTGGGAAAAAGAGATCGAAACGATTACTATTGCCAGCGCGGTGCCACTGTATCGAGAGGAGTGATGGCCGATCATTTACCAAAGATCTTTTTTAACAGACCTTTCTCCTCTTCTGCCGGTCTGGGATTAATTCCTTCGGGAAGATCCGTGCTGGTAAGGAGGGTGTTGAGATATTCGTCATTAACGGGGCAGGTGATGTAGTCCTCGCCGAGTAGCTTCCGAAGCTTGGCGATGGCTTCCTCTTTCGTGTCTCCTGTGTTTTCTTCATGACGTGTCCAAAACTGTTTCCACCAGTCGGCGGGCTCCACTTTAGGGCCATCGTATTCAGTGATTCGACCAGTGTCGCTTTCGGTCACCAGACTACCAACGTAGTCGCCTTGTGCGTAGACTCGATCGATCTGTTTTTTGATATCCTGAAGGTCTGCCTCACTGACGACGCCATTCGAAGTGGCTTTGTAAAATTGAACTGTGACGCGGATTGGGAAATCCGGATCTCGTTCGATGGGTAGACGGTCGAGTTCGGTGAAGGGGCCTTCCATTTCGCCGTGACCGATGACTGCGTTTTCGACGTCGCTCTCTGACGAGCGCATCACGGTTTCCGGCGCTCCTGAGGAGAATGCGAGTGTCATCACTTCGTTGCCGAATGTCATGGGGTTGCGCTGCTTGAGCGGCACTTGAATCATGAGCACCAGATTCAAGCCTGATTCATCAGCGGCTTTGACCGTTTCGTTGTTTCCGTCAGTGGCGGGACCCTTGAATTGACTTTCGCGTTCGCCGGTAAGGCTGGCGCGTTCGCCGTTGTTGTTAAAGAAGAGTCGCTGTCCCCAGGCGCCGCCCTCTTCGAAGGCATCGCGAGTGTTGTCGATGATGGTGGTGCTGGTGCCTTCGCGGGTGACGAGAATGGTCAGCACCGCCGGATCGTCCTTCGTCGACTGATAGTTGAAGAGGACCGGATTGAAAGTGGCTTGGCTGCCGGCGGCCAGTGGAACGGGAAGAAAGCAGGCCTGGGCGCTAACCAGTACCCGAGAGTCTCGTTTGGGGGCGAGCAAGCTTCTGCGTCCTTCGCCGGACCAGGAGCCGGCGTCGTGGAGGTAGAGGGTCGGGTTGTCGAGAAATTCGCGAAGGCTGATCTGGCGGAGTGGCTGACCTTTTTCGTTGCCGACAAGAAGATGGAATTTCTCAGGATCGAGATCCGCCGACTTGTCGCTAAAATTTGGGAATCGGATGACGGGCATGCAGTGAACGGTGCGTTCGTCAGAATCGGGCTGCTCCACCGCAACCTGGATGGTCATGTCACTGATGTTGGGCCCGACGGCGGAATCCTGATAGCGGCCGGTGTCTTCCCAGGTCAAGTTGAGTATTTGAAGGTCCAGTTGCTCGGCGAGAGCCCGGGCTTCGGCATTTTCCGCCATGGCTGCAGTATTGAGAACGGCATCCCGGTAGGAGGGGGGCGATTGCTCGCTCTCTTGGGCGGTGCTCATGGAGACGAATGCGATGAGAATTCCCATCAAGGTAGCAAAGGTTTTCATATATTTTAATACGGGCGGTTGAGGGATGATCTTTGTCAGAAATTTGTCAGGACGCACAATTGAGGTGAAAATATCCCGCGTGAGGCCTTCCATCCGGCGACTCACATCTCTCATGGGGTTTTCTGATATTGCGAAAAGAACTTTCAATAGCCAGCCAAAAGCGAGGTAAACTGCAGAGACGCTTGAGCTATATGCTTCGAATTTGAGTGAATATTCCCATGCCTTTTTCTTTCGATAATACCTACGCACGACTGCCCGATGCCTTTTCACAGTCTGTCGATCCGAGTTCAGTCCGCACGCCCGAGCTGATTCAACTGAATCACGAACTTGCGGCGGAGCTTGGGGCCGACGTCGACCGACTGGATTCAGCAGAAGGTCTCGCCATCTTTTCAGGCAATCAAATTCCGACTGGTGCAGAACCGATCGCGATGGCATACTCCGGCCATCAGTTTGGCGGCTTTTCGCCTCAACTTGGTGATGGTCGCGCCATACTTCTCGGTGAGGTTGTCGACACCAAAGGAGTTCGCCGTGATATTCAGCTCAAAGGCTCCGGTCCGACTCCGTATTCGCGCCGTGGCGACGGACGCTCAGCGCTCGGACCTGTTCTCCGGGAATATATCGTCTCGGAGGCGATGGCCGCCCTCGGTGTGCCAACCACTCGAGCACTCGCGGCGGTTGCGAGCGGAGAGAAAGTCGCTCGTGATGGAATGGTTCCTGGCGGCGTCTTCACACGTGTCGCTCAGTCACACATTCGCATAGGCACTTTTCAGTTCTTTGCAGCGCGGGAGAATCACGAGAATCTCCGCCTTCTTGCCGACCATGTCATCGCGCGCCATTATCCTGACGCCATGGAGGAGGAGAATCCCTATCTCGCTCTGTTGAACGGCGTCATCGGACGGCAGGCAGATCTCATTGCCCACTGGATGCAACTTGGATTTATTCACGGCGTCATGAATACCGATAACATGACTGTCTCTGGCGAAACGATTGATTACGGTCCCTGCGCTTTTCTTGATAATTTTGACCCTGCCAAAGTGTTCAGTTCCATCGACACCCAGGGGCGATACGCCTTTGCCAACCAAGGGCCTATCGGGCACTGGAATCTGATGCGTTTTGCGGAAACGTTGCTTCCTCTCCTTGATGACGATAGGGAAAAGTCGGTCGTAATTGCTGAGGCGGCACTTGAGCTTTTTCCTGAAGCGCACGGCGATGCCCTTCGCAAAAGACTCATCGCCAAGATAGGCATCGTAAAAGGCAAGGCCGACGATTGGAATTTGATCGACAGTTTATTCGAGGTCATGACGGAAGGAGAAGCCGACTATACCCTCGCCTTTCGCTATCTCTCCGACGCTCTCGAGAGCGGCCAAGACGAGTCAGTGATCAAGTGTTTCAATCATCCTGAGGGCATCGTCGCCTGGCTCAGTGGCTGGCGAGCGCGACTGCAGTCCGAAGAGCATAGTGATGTGATTGCCTTAATGAGACAGTCGAACCCAGTTTTCATTCCTCGAAATCATCGTATTGAGGAAGCCATCGTCGCAGGCAACGGAGGCGATTTCGAACCCTTCTATCGGTTGAACAAGGTCCTGCAGAATCCCTTTTCTTCTCAGCCCGATTTCAGCGAATACGAATCTCCTCCGACTTCAGGCGAGGTCGTCGAAGCTACGTTTTGCGGGACGTGAACGTGATACGCCATCGTGGTGCTTGGAGTGGGATCACATTGTCTACTCGTCCGCTTTAGGTAATGTCACTTTTTTGAGGAGGTGAGTGGTGCCATCCGGATTCAAATACAGCACATTGTAGGAGCCTGGTGGATAGTTCGATATATCGACGTTACCGCACTTAGCACTTGTTCCTTTTCCAATCAAACTCGTCGAGACGGTTAGAAAAATCTTGTTGCCTGCTCGGGTGTGAGAAAGATTTTGAACTCCCATACCAGAATTTTGCATCGTTGGCTTCTTCGTGATCGTTTCGGTGCCGGATACGTTGCAATCAACAAGCAGAAGCGGTCCCGCTCGCTCTACTTTCATTCCGCCAACGGATTCAATAAATGCCCAGTCTTGAACTTGCCCAATAGGAGTGGCTAAGCGATGGAAGTTGAGTGCTATGATGGCGACGGTAATGGCAGCGAGGATAAAGAGAATCAGTTTCATCATGGCTTTACCTTAATATGCATTTTCCCGCAGTTGTCAGAAGGATGTAAAAAATGAATCAGGAATTGATGGGAAATTGTTTTTTTCTCCCACCTCTTTTTGACCCGCCTAAGTAGCCGATCCATATGGGGTCACCCTTGAAATTGAAATCTTGATGATTGATCTTGCATGCCCTCCCATGGAAGGCGAGAATTTCGATTCTCGGCCGTTACGGGAAAAATATTCTTCTCAATTCTGACACTATTCCTGAATCCACTAGTGCTTCCGCTTGATCTGATACGTTCTTTAAATGAATCACTGCAAGGGCAATGGTAGAGGTCGCTAGTTTATAAACGTTAATGGATACTCTTCAAAAAGCAGTGCGTCTCTTCGCGCTAATTGCCTTCAGTCTAGGGGTTCTGGGCACCATGGGCGGGAATGGATTCATTGCGGCAGCGCACATAGCCATTGTCGCCAGTCTTTTGGGTTATGTGTTCTTGCGGTTTCGCGGGGTCAAAGAATTGGGCAGTGGCCCACGATATGTTCTTGCTAAGGGCTTGCCGTTTCGCCCAAGCATGGTTGCTCTGGCCTTTATTCTCGTGTCCTATTTTCTCAGCATCGTCATGAACTGGGAGAGTTACGATAAGCCTTTGAAGGACATCAAGAAGCTGAGGTATGAAGGGATCGTGCTCCTATTGTTACTTGTGCCGTGTTTTCGAGGTATGCTCTATCGGAACCAAAAATTGCATAAGCTAGGTTTTTGGTTAGCATGGATTGGGGTCGTAGGAGTGGCGGTTGCTGGCTTGATTGGAATGAAGACGGGCTACCACCCCCTCCTGATGGAGTCGCCCGAATATCAGACTACGCTGGATGGCGTTAGCGGCACCCTGATGTCCTACGCCTATACCTTGCAGTTTTTTGTGCTGTTGACGGCTTCTCTTCTGGTTGATTCCATTGTTGGGCGGGATTGGGCCAAGCGAATCATAAGGCCCCGATGGGGCCGGCTGATTTTTCTCACTGCTACCTTGATATTTATCACGTGGGCCTTGTATCTGACCTACCGTCGTGGACCTGCCGTCGGTGTCGTGGTCGGAGGGATTTGCCTATTGGTGCTGGCCCGGAATATGAAGTTGTCGATAGCGTGTGCTGTTTTGGCGATGGGGGCGCTGGTTATTGGATACCAAACGAATGCGCGGCAATTTCATAATTTTTCATCCAATGATGGGTTCGAATTGAAGACCGATAACATTCGTGTGAGCCAATGGAAGACGGCTTCGGTGGTTTTTTTAGAGAACCCCGTATTTGGGGTGGGGCATCGCCAATTTGAAAAGCAATGCGCGAAGTTAAAGGAAAAATACGGAATGGAACCGGACTTCGAGGGGAGTTATTATGGGAGCCACGCTCACAACAATTTTGCCGAAGCTTTTGCTTCGAATGGGTTTTTGGGTGGGTTTTCATTGATCGCGTTTTGCATATTTTGGGTGCGCGAACTGTATCGATCAAAGCATGCGAAGTTGTATTTCCTCCCAGTGGTATGGGCCTTTATCGTGTCGGGTTTTTTCGAGAACACCTTTACGGATTCGGAGGTTTTGCATACCATTATGATCTTGTATCTATTCTCTCAGATGGCTTTGGATGCTGAGATGGAAACCGGAGAAAAGTCAAATATTCAAGAAGGCGGCAAAGAAATTGCACCTGGTATTTAGACTTGCTGAATTCTATTTCTGAAAGGCGAAATCCAAATGCTTTTCTTTGAGTTGTGATGTCTAGGCAGCAAATATATTTGTTTCGACGTGAGGCGAAATCCGGTGGGGCTGAAGTAGCTGCCAATCGGCTAGCAAAGCAGTTCAAGAACCTTTCCTTCGATGTAATCAAGGTCAGGGCGGGAGATATTATTGGAGGCCACAGAATCGGCGGACGAACAGGCCCGGGGTGGCTGCGCCTAATTCGTTACGCCATTTCATCAAATCGTCTTATTCAATCTCTGGATGCTGGGGTCCTTTCGTTTTCGTTGGAAAGAGGCGTTAAGGCGGATATTTATCGGGCAGGGGAAGGGGTTCATTTAGCATGGTTGTCGAGAAAGGGAGTGTTCCGCTCGTTGTTGTCTTTCCGGATACTTCATCCGGTTGCCATGGTGCTCGAAGCAATGACTCTGAAGTCTGCCCGGAAAATTGTAGCGAACTCATTTTTGATCGCTAGTGAATTGGCCGAATATTATCCGCAATATGCTGGCAAGGTGGAGGTCATCGAAAACGGATTTGATCCCAAAAAGTTTTTTGTGGATTCAGCGGTGGGAGATGATGATGTCAAGATGCTGTGTTTTGCTGGTAATGGGTGGGAAAGGAAGGGACTTGTTGAAGCCTTGAAGTTACTAGCACAACTTCCTCAGGATTGGAGATTGTCCGTCCTGGGAAAAGGGGATGCGGGCCGCTATTCGCAAATAGCGAAAGAAATTGGAGTTGCCGATCGAGTCGAGTTTTTTGGGGAAGTTTCTGAGCCTGAGAAATGGTTTCGAAAAGCTCATGTTTTTATTCTGCCGACCTTATATGATCCTTTCTCCAATGCCTGCTTGGAAGCGATGGCTTGTGGATGCGCCGTCATAACGACTTCTAACAACGGTTTCTCTTCCCTTGTTGAGCAAGGGGTGAACGGATATCTTTTGGACCAGCCGTTTTCGAAATCGGTTTCGGATTGGTGCGAGGAGCGTTCTCCGTCTGACCGGATCGAAATTGCTGATTCGATCAAAGGCTTCACCATTTTAGATGAAAGCGATAAATATGCTGAAGTCTTTCGTGAATTCGGAAAGACTCGGAATCAGTAGTAATGGGAAGGCTTTTTTATCTGGCCTAAATTTGATATAAAGTGACCGAAAGAAACCTGTCCTTTGGTGGGCGAACGGGGAGCATTGGCCGGCTGATTCCCTCAATGAGTCCGAGAGTCTCAATGGTGCTTTATATTCAGGGCTAGCACTTTGCGGTTGGTCGTCGAAGTCGTCAGTTGATAGGTGACTTTGTTTCCCGGTTAGATCGAGAAATGGAATTTCCCGCAATGCCCCTGAACGAAAACAGGAGTTGCTGTAGTGGCTTTACGAAAAACATCATCATCTGGCGATTGGTTGTCTGAAGGTTTTTATCGTAGAACCAAAAGGCACCCCAAACTTTCTCACATTTGTCCATTTCGTAGCCGGTTTCATTGGCAAGTTCATTCAAGCCAAAATGAGTGAACTAAAAAAGTACCATGGCAGTCCGTTCAAAGGCACGCCAATATGCAACTTGGCATCTTGCTTCAAAATCCGGTTAATTTCCTCGAGCACGTTCAATGGCGACCGCACGTGTTCAAGAATTTGAGTGAGAACGACTGCATCATAACAATCGTCTGGCTTCGAGATTTCGTGGAGAGAGCACTCAAAGTGGTGTTCGTTCTCGTAGAACCCATCGGGACCTTCACCGGATTCATATTGATGTGGGCGAAGTGTTTCCGATAGGGGCATTGCCCTGCGCTCGCATGAAGGACTGTCGAGATTTCCGGAAGTTTGGTTTGAGGGCTCCTCGAGGAAGAGTGAAATTCGACCATTCTCTGGAATAATAATGGTTTTGGGGCCTCTTTTGGGGGGGGCTAGCCCATCCAGCCATTTCTCGCATTATGAACAATTGTTTCCGAATTCATATTAGCTTGAGACAGCGAAGCGATAAGCTTCCTTAGTTCGATTGACCTGGCGTTCAAAGGTGAAATTTTCGAGCGCATTTTTTTGCCCTGCTTTCGCGAGTTTTGCCCGGAGGTCAGGATTATTCGAAAGTTTCGCTATGCAATGGGCTAGAGAATCTCGATCCCCTGCTTTTGCGATCAATCCCGTGATGCCATCGTTGACAACTTCAGTCAGTCCTCCTCCATCGGAAGTGATGTTTGCGATTTGGCACATCATGGCCTGGGGGACCGATTGTGAGGTGGCTTCGTTTCGGAGGGACGGTAGGAGGTGAACATCCATTGCGGGATAATAGTTTTCAGGATCACTGCAGTGGCCTGTCAAAATAACCTGGTTAGATATTCCGAATTCATCAATTTTTGATTCGATCAAATCCCGAATTGGGCCTTCTCCAACAATCAAAACCCAGATCGAATCATCCGACTTTATGATGGGTTCGATCGCCTCGAGAAACAGGAGATGTCCTTTCCAACTTCGAAGGACGGATACCATCCCGAAAACAGTAGCTTTCTCCGGTATTCCCAGTCGATCTCTTGTTTCAATGCGAATAGCGGCGCTTGCTTTAAAACGCTTAGGGTCCGCTCCTGCAGGGACGGAAAAAATTCGATCTTGAGGAACCCTGGCTGCTTCGAATACTTGTTTTTTGATCGTTTCACCGCTTGCAATAATTGCAGATGGGAGAATTCGATAGAGGAGTTGGTTAGTTGGCTTTGTTTTTATCGGGGAAGCAAGGTGTCGGCTGCGTACTACTGGTATATTGAATAGTTTTCCCGCAATACCACCTATCCACGAGTCCTTCGAGCTATGGGTATGGATGATGGAAGCTTTGATCCGGCGGGCTAGTATGCCCAGTTGTATAATCGTGAAAAGGTTTGCCGGGGTCCCGAATTTGATTGGATAAGTCTGGAAGTTTCTATTCTTCGCTTCCTTATAGATTTGGGAGTCTGGGTGACAGGCAATCGAAGCTTCAATTCCCTCGCCAATGAGTGCTTCCATTTCCGTGATGATTCGAATCTCTTGACCGCCCCATCCATGAGACCACTCTGTGTGGAAAATGTGCATATTTTTATGGGCTAGGTAATTTCAGCAGGGTGTTAGAGCTCGTGGCAACTACGACTGTATATCCGGAAGCCACGCAAAGTTGAACACCTTTGGAATTGTTTCCTTCCACTGTTCCTTCCATTAAGATGTGCTCTGGCCAGCGCTCCCTTGGGGTTTCAGAGAGAAATGGAGCAAAGACTTCGTGCTCGGCTCCTTCGATGTCGATTTTCATGACGTCTGGAGAAAAGATGCTAACGTGGTCAAGCAGCTGTATCAGTTTCCGTGAGGTAACCGTAATTTTCTCACTGGAGTCCGTACTCTCTATAATTGAATTTTGCCCTCGATTTTTGTGGTTGATGTTGAGGATTAGGTCGGAGCTTTTATCGGAAAGGGCCCACGGAAGAACCGTGGAATTGAGTTTCGAGAGGGAGAAGTTCTGCTCAAGCCTTTTTCTCATGTAAGGGTCCGGTTCAACAGCCACGACCTCTAAATCGATCGATTGATCAAGGCAGATCGAATTCACATAGAGGGAATATAATCCCGCATTGCACCCAATATCAAAAAAAGTGATTTTTTGATTGGCGTAGCTTTCAATGATTTGCTTGAGAGCTTTCCGTTCGGTTGGCTCCCACAATTGGGGGGTAATAAAAACTCGTTTCTCCGAAATGTTGTCAAATGGGTGAAGAACGGCCCTCTGGTTTTCAAAAATATCAACATAGTACGAGTTTTGTCTGCTGCCTCTGGCGATCCTCAGAAGTAATGAGGCAACCTTTTTTCCAAATTTATTGTTTGGAAGATTGAATGCAAGATACCTAATTGCCTCTTGAAGGAAATTCAGCTCTTTCGCTCTAGGTTCTGTTTTCATTTGGTCTGCTCAAGGCGACTGATCTTTGAAATGATACTGATTTGCTGTTCGTTTCACCTAACGCTGGCTTGTTGAAGAAAACTAATATGGTTAAAAGGATTGCGTTAAGTGGAGGATGAAAAGGGGCCTCGGAATTTATGCAACCTCGTTTTTAGTGAGCATTTCAGAAATCGTAGTTTCATCAGGCCTTTTTTGCGACGGAAAAGGCGAAAATGAATTCGTGATCGATGGAAATCCTGACGATGGTATTTTGGGCGCTATTTGTGACTCCAACTAGGGCCTATGTTCCCGACGATCGGGGCAATAATTGCAGTTGCGGGAGGGCGAGAGAGGAGATGTCTGCACGACGTTCGAATTCAGGCATAGTACCCAATTAGTGAGTGCCTTGTCTGCCTTCCACAAAGTTAAAGGGGGGGACTCTTAGGCGTCTTTGTCGTCAGCGCCTCCAACGGGAATGGGGGCATTGAGTAGAAGACTGTCCAGATCTCGAATGTTCTGTTGAGCGAGGCCGATCCAATTTTGCTCTTCCTCGTGATGAGGGGCGATTTGATCAATCGATTCCATCTCATGCTCCTTAAATAGTCGGGCTGCGTCTTTAGCATGATTGGTGTCGTGTCCAATTTCTTCGAGGGCGGCGATGCCGCAATCAAGAGAAGACCCCAATTGCTCAATAAAGAATCGTACTTTGGCTTTGTGTAGCCGGTAGGCATGTTCGCGAGAACAAGCGCGGGCCAGAATTTTCAAGTTTGGGAAGTGTGTTTTACAAGTCTCGATGATTTGCATGCACTCGTCCTCACTATCGATTGCCAGAATGAGCAGTTGGGCCTCTTCGGCTCCTGCTGCTTTTAGTAGCCCCGGACGCGTGGCATCGCCGTAGTAGCATTTCAGGCCGATTCGTCGTAAGAGATCAACGTGATCACTGTCCCGCTCGAGTACCGTCGGCATACATCCTGCGCTGCGTAGGAGTCGGCCCAATGGGTGACCAAAACGCCCAAAACCGGCCAGTAGAACCTTCGCCTTATCCATCTCAAGGTCGTGAGACCGTTCATTTTCATCGGTCTCCAGGGTTCCGAGGCGCGGTAGAATCACCTTTTGAACCAATAGCAAAAGCGGCGGCGCGACCGCCATTGAAAGTGCCACTGCGGCAATCATCTGCGAAGCGAGTTCCTCCCCAATTACACCTTGCCCCAATGCAAAGCTGCCGAGGACGAAAGCAAATTCTCCCCCTTGTGCCAGTGCTGCGGCGAAGAGTAGACGCTGGTCAAACGATAGGCCAAATTTCTTCGCAAGGAGATACAACACACCGAACTTGAGAACGATGAGAGTCAATACCATCAGCCCAATCGTGATGGGTTGCTCTGCGATTAATCCGAAATTAATTCCCGCGCCGACGGCAATGAAGAACACGGCCAGCAACAGGGCTTTGAAGGGTTCGATATCACTCTCGAGCTCGTGACGAAACGGACTGCTCGCGAGCATCACGCCGCCGATAAATGTTCCAAGGGCAGGGGATAGTCCGACCGCGTTCATGAGTAAGGCCACTCCTACCACCAGGGCTAGCGTCGTCGCCGTGATGGCTTCGGTGACTTTTAGCGCAGCGACCCAGCGTAGCCAGGGAGTTAGTAGAAATCGGCCGACTACGACGATTGCAGAGATGGCGCCGAGAATCAGTAGCCCTTTGCTCCAGCGCGGTACCGAATCAATCCATGTCGTGGTCGCATGCCCGACTTCACTGTGTTCGACGGGGAGATGCGCCAGCATCGGGAGCAGTGCAAGCATGGGAATGAATGCGATGTCTTGAAACAACAGCACGGCAAAACTCTGTGTGCCGGAACTGGTTTCGCTGAGGCCTCTTTCTCGTAAGGTCTGCATCACGATAGCAGTCGATGAGAGCGCCAGAATCATCCCGATTCCGATTGCTTCGCGCCAGTCGGAGCTGATCAACATCGCGGCGGCACCTAGGACGATGGTCGTTGCGACTACCTGCAGGCCTCCGAGGCCGAGGATCGATCGACGCATTCGCCAGAGTCGGGTGAGATCAATCTCCAATCCAATGACGAATAGCATCAAAACGACACCAAACTCTGCAAAATGCATCACTTCTTCCTGATCACCAACAAGGTTCAGAACGGCAGGCCCAATCAGTGAGCCAACGATCAGATAGCCGAGGACCGCTCCAAGCCCAAAGCGCCGTCCCAGGGGGGCTGCCACGGCGGCCGCGGCCAGGTAGATCAGGCCATTTGTGAAGAGTGGGTCCATATGATTTTATTTTGGATTTGATGGAAAAAGAGAGTCGGTCACCATCGATTAACTCACCTATGGCCGGATGTCACAGGTTTCTGTTAGTAATCTCCCATTTTAGAATACGCGTCCGCTCGCATTCAATCGTGATAGGTCCGAGCGAAAATTTGAAACAGCTGCTATCGACCTCGGATAATTTTGGGGACCCCGCTCCCGGTTTGGAAGTCTAGAGAAAAAGGAAATGTTCTTAAGGGAGGCGCCGTGAGGGTTTTCTGTTAATTCCCAGGAACTCAAGAAACGTTGGTTCAATTTGCTTTCGGTAGTTTCGGTGTGCACTCCAGAGCATTTTTCGATGATACCCGGGGTAGAGACGTTCAATTGATTTTTGATAAGACCGAAACCAAACGTGGTGCTGAACCAAAGTGCCCCCGCGACCATTATGGGGGACATTGAACTCGACTTTCTGAAAGCCATAGGAGGGACTTCCATTGAGGTAGGCGAATGTGATCGTGTAGTTTACGTCATCAATTTTGACGGCTCTTAGCGCAATCATCATGGCGGGTTCGTTTACAAGAGGATATGGGAGCTTTGCCATATCGAGAAAGAGATCCATTCCTTCTTCGAAGCCCGGCCAATTCGTGGCCAGTTCTGAACGTTGGATTGTCCTTCCGATTGACGGAATGAACACGGCTCTCACCATCGCCCGTGGTTGGCTCCATATCTTCAGCGGATTCGTTTTGACGTAGGCTCGAAACACTTCGGCTATCGGAGCATTGACCTGGTAAGACAAAGTTGAGGTTTTGAATGTAACGGGGTCGTTCTGCGTTTCAGGGCGAGCGATATCGAACTCTGAAGGGGCCTGTGATTGAAGATAGAATTCCGTAGGGCGAAGAGCATGATCGTCGGCAGATGCCATTCCAGTTATCATCAGGCTACAGATGAGAAGTGAACTACTGGAGGCAAAGGATGCGGGATTCATCGAAATGAAATCTTATAGCGAGATGTTGCTTCTAGGAATTCAATTTTCGTAACGCTTCACAGTCCGCCGTTGTCTTTGGTGCCGGAATCTCGCGTGTTGAGGGCTTTTTGAGAGGGCGTTGCCCAGAAAAGAAAAGGGACCTCAAATCATATATTCCATCACGGCTTTTTCCTCGAATGACGGCCATGCCGCATCTCGGGCATGATCTGGCTCCAGTTCTTCAAGTAGAATCTGGGCCACTCGCATTGCCTGACCTCGCAATTCCGGTACCGCAACAGACTCCCATAGGGTGCCTCTTAAGAGTGGGCCGATCGCAATAATTTTGGAAGAGGGGTTTCCTTCTGAATCGATTGCATTGAAATTCTCAGAAACACTGATTCCCATGTCCATTTCATCAGATTGAATCTGACGGCCTGCCAGTAAATTTTGAATTAAAGGCATCTCTGTTTTAGAGAAGCGTGTCATGGGTCCTGTGCAGTTGATGACAAGATCTCCAACTATCGAAGTCCCGTCTTCCAACGAAACGGTTACGCAGTCATTCGTGGGCTGTAGCTTAGTGATGGATCCTTTTTTGATTTCCAGTTTTCCGCTTTTGATCGCACCTGATACCTGCTCATGAATCTGCGGTGCGATGCGGTGCCTGACGACGTTCCAGCGCGCGGCGTATTGAGAACAGAATTGGGTTTTTTCTTCCCGAGTAAATCGCTGCCAAATTAACTGTGAGAATGGCCGAAGTTTATCAACAATGATAGCGGGGTTTGCTCCCTGGTTTTTCAAAATTTCACAATGATGCTCAATCAACTGGTTCAGCTTTTCCAGGCCTAGTTCCTCGGGATTTTCCGGGGGGAAATCTGGATATTCGATACCTTTGAAGTGTGACCGAGGAAGCAGTCCGTTTCGGGAGACGGCTTGAATCGTTCCCTCCCAACCGCATTCGATCAGCGTCAGAATGGCGTCTACGGTTGTGAGTCCGGTTCCCAATAAGAGGACCTTGCCTCCGTTTGGGGGGAGACTATCCAGCCAGGGTTTCCACGGGTTGGCGCAGTAAGCAGAATGGTCGCTTAAATCTTCCGCGCCGGGAAGGTCGGCTGGAGGCTGATTGCCCAAGGCTAGCACAATCTTATCGGCCACCACTTCTGAGCAGTCCGAAAGAATGACATAACTGCGGTTCTCTTTTTGTTGGAAATCCACCGCCTCTCCGCAGACGAATTCAATTTTCACCGAAGCCATTGGATCTACCGGGTCTGTGTAGGGGAGGGCGACGGCGAGTAAATAATCTCCGAAAACACGTCGAGGAATAAACATCTCCCGCAGTTCGGAATCCGGGAGATCGGCGTATTCGACCCGAGTTCGGAGCCAGGCCAACAAGTGATTTGGGTGATCCGGGAAAGCAGACATGTTCCGTGCGGCGACATTTAGCAAATGCTCTGGGCGCTGCGTGCTATAGGCGACACCCCGTCCATTTGGGCATCCCCGATTGATGATGAGAACCTTTAGCGGTGCCTGGCTCAATCTTGCCAAATTCACGGCCACCATCGTTCCGCTGAAACCTCCACCTATGACTGCGATCGTATTCATCTTTGTTGCGTAATCAGGATTTCTTAATCCCGCTCTTCTCCGTCGCCGTCAAGCTTTTGGCATATGTCAGACTTTTTCTGGACTCCAGAGCCCTGAGCGAACTCCAAAGAACGATCGATCCAGGTGCCGTAATCGAATCAGGCCACAGCAAAGGCGGCGCAAGGGCTCTGCGGATAAATCTTACCTTGGCCTGGGCGCCCTAAAAGGACTCTAGAGGGGGTGGATATCCAGATGGGATAGGTCGAGATTTACCGTGAATCCGTTTCGCGTGAATGGTGGGTGTGCCGTGGGCTTATAGATTGAACTGATCGGCCGAAAAGGCGACTTTCGACACTCTCGGAGTTCTATATTTACTCCGCTGCGACCTTCTTGCCTTCAGCGAGGAAGTGAGTCAGCGCCTCCAGCAGCTTCTTTGCCGGATTGAGTTTTAATCGGTAGATTCCAGTGTCTTCGCCTCTGGTATGATGAAAAAGAACCGGAGCATCCGTGCCTCCGTCTATCATCACTTTCCACGTCTCGTATCCCGGGGTTTCAACCACGGTTCCGACTTCTTTGTTGTGACCGACTTTGTCATTGGATCCGGCGATCGTGATCGCTTGATCAAGGAGGCCTTGAAGCGTCTCCGCTTGCTCGATTGGAAGAAATAGAGTGGCACCTCCTGGGGGGCGGGTATCTCCGGGAATCGCGGGAATGATCAAGGAAACCCATATCAGGGCATTGCCATTTTGGTCTGGCTTCGCCACCACATAAGTGTACCCGTCAATGTCATATCCATCCTGATGAACTGGACTCGGGTCTCCGATCCAGGAGTTTCCATTTGCGATGACAGATTCAACCGATGGATCGAAGGTGTCATCTTCGGGGTTCCATCCTGCCGCGTCGAGAGTGGCAATCGATACAAGAGAGAGCAGAAAGGCCGTAACTGTTTTCATGGGCTCAACTTAAGTCAATGGCCTCGACTGAACAAGAAAGGCTTCGATTTCGGTGCCTATTGATTGGGGCGGTTGTCGTTAAGCCGCGGCGAGTCCGGCAAGCGTATCGAGTAGCGCTTCCGGTTCAGCCCGCTGTGTAATATCCGCATTGGCATGTGCGTATCGGATGATCCGGTTCTGATCAATCAGGTAGGTGGCTGGGATCGGGACTTCGTAGCTATCTTCGCCATTCAGTTCTCCCAGTCGAATTCCGAAGTTGGTGTAAACCTTTCGAATTTCATCTCCTAGCGGATAGACTAAGCCGAAGCTTCTGGCGACTCGATTGCCTTCGTCGGAAAGATCAAAGAATCCAGCTGTCTTTGGGTCCGAATACCTTTCCTTAATTTGTGGACTCACGGCAAGAACGGTGGCGTTTCGGTTTCGAAAATTTGGCATTAATTCGAGTAGGGCCTGAAATTCGATGGTGCAATAGGGACACCATGTTCCACGGTAGAAGCTAAGAATGACTGGTCCTTGAGTGATTTTTTCGGCAAGAGATATTTCGTTTCCAAAGGTATCAGGAAGTTTTAAATCCGGGGACGTTTCTCCCTCCATAACTGAATTTTCCAGGATGTCGGATTGAATTAGCTCCTCTGTCTTGGCGGCGAAAAGCTCTAAGACCTCCTTGGGGAAATCTGAGGCGTGTTCGGCAGACCAGGCAGCAATTCGGTCACTGAGAGAATGATTGGGATGAGAGAGGGCGTCAGGACTCATGGCTCGGTCAGTTTACGTGTCGTGGTTGGAATTGGGATCGGTTTTGTTGATTGTATCGTAAGCTTTGTGATACTTTGACCTCAAAGTAGGACGATGCACAAGGCATCAAGCTAACGCTATTTCTCATGTTCACACGATCCCAACCCGCAGACACGCATCCGCTAGCTCTCGAAGACGGAACTGTTTCCGCCACTTCGCTGGCTCTTGATCGCGATACGTCGGAGCGAAAATTTGAAACAGCGACCTTCGGACTTGGCTGATTTTGGGGGCCCGACTCTCAGTTTGGGAGTCTCGATGGAATTCTTCGCGTTCGTGTCGGCTACTGCGGTGGAGACAAGGAATCGCCTACCTACTACGAGCTCGGTGATCACACGGAGGCAATATCGCTCGACTTTGATCCGGAAGTGATTTCTTACGGTGATCTTCTCCGGATTTTCTGGAAAAGCCATCGCCCTGGATATAACAATCCGAATCGCCAATACTGGCATGCGGTGTTCTATCGGGATGAGGCCCAGCGGATCGCAGCCGAAGCATCATGCGAAGAGTTAAAGGCGGCGGGCCAGAAAGTCGAAACGGAAATCGTTCCGGTGAGGCAGTTTACCTACGCGGAAGGGTATCATCAGAAATACTATCTGACTCAGTTTCGCGAACTGCGTGCCTTTTTCGAAGCGACCTATCCGGACGCGAAGTCATTGGCCGATTCCACCGTTGCGACCCGATTGAATGCGATTCTCTTTTCCGGAGTCGGGGACCTTCGCGCTCTGCTTGATGCTGAGATCGATCGATATGATTTGCCCAATGATTTGAGGGAGATGGTATTAAGTCGGGTCTAGGGGACTCAGCATCTCGATTCAACAAGGTGATGAGCGAACCGCCGCAGAATCTGGTTGATTCTTTTGGCGAGAATCGGAATTGAGGCAGCTTATGGGGCTGACGATTCCGTGACACTGACTCGACCAAACCTGATGGACTCAGTGGCGCTGGTTACCGAATCGTTGATGACCACCCGCTCGAATTCAGAGCTGATCACGGTAACTGTTTGAGTTCCTGTCCCGGCAATGTAAGGGCCTAAGAGTGAACTGCTGAATTCTGCTGTGTAGGTCAAATTTGAATCATTTCTTCGGCGCACATATTCGATCTGTAAGCGCTCAACTTTTAGTTCGACCCGAGGTAAGCCCGATGTCCCTGTTCCTGCGGTCAGGATAGCGATGTTGCCCACCGTAGGGTCGAGGTTGAAGGCATATTCTTCCAATAGAGTGAGCTTGTCGCCATCATCATCGGCCGAGAAAAGCAGGGCATTGCCGCTCAAGCCTTCGTTCATTGCCCAGTCCTCCACAGTGGTGGCCGCGGCGACCTCTGAGAAGACCCAGGAAAGGTAAGCGGTTCCTGTCGCTCCACTCTTGCCATCGAGCGCGATGCGATAGGTCACCCCGTTGCTAACCGAGAAGGTCAGTTCGCTCCAGGTCCCTGTGGCAGAGTCGTCGTTTGAGGCGAGCGATGTCAGGCTATCGACGGCCGCGCCCGAGTAGGCCGCTAGAATGGTGTCGAATGCAGATTTCTCGGAGTTGATAATGAGCGAGCCATCTTGCGTCGCGGTGTAGTTGAACCACACCGAGGTCGTTGGGGTGTTGCCGCCATGCTGGGGTTCGCTGGTTTCTCCGTCGGCACCAGTGGTATCGATACCAAGTGCCCCAGATGCTGCGTTGGTCAGGTTGATGCCATTGGCAAAGTCGTTGTTACCAATTTGAAGGTAATTGATCGTCGCTCGTAGCGGAGGCGTTGGTGCTTTGAATCCCCAGATGAATGGCTTGATCGGTGTGGCGGCATTTTGACGGATCACGAGTTGGGCATCGAGCGGGATAGTGTTGTCTCCAACATCGGTGCTGGTGTCGGTGCTATCGACCCAGCGGCCGAGGTCGCTGCGGTAGATAAAGGTGGTGGTGAAGTCTGAGGCGAAAAGGATTTCTGTCGTCGCGGTGAGATTGATGCCTTCGGGAAACAGGGAATTCAGCGTCCAGAACGGGGCGACGAAGATCTCATCAGTGGCCGCGATATCGACGAGGCTACTGCCGCCGAGATTGACGGTCAGGCTGTTTGCAGAATTGCCGGTGATGGCGAATCGCATTCCGGCGTCGGTGCCATTTACTATCTCTACGTAGTGGGTGGAGGCAAAGGCGCCAGGCGTCCAGATCGGGGAATCAGCGACGGTGATCAAGCTTCCGCTGGCACTTCCAACCATGCCTCGGTAGGTGACCTGAGCAACGAAGGGCACATCGAGAAAACGGGCAGGATCATCCCAGTCGACGGTGTCTTCAGTGGGAGCGGTGTTGAAGCGCAGGTAACCTGCGGCTTCATCCTGAGCAGAAAGGTTCAGTCCCAAGGTGGCGCAGGCCAGTAGAGCGGTGAGTGCTTTTTTCATTTTCTGGAAAGTTTTGGTGGGGATTTCGAAACCAGGTATTGCTCGTCAGTCAGGGTTTTCAGGAAGGCAACGAGAGCGGCGCGATCCGATTCGCTCAAGGGCACGCCACCTTCGGGATGTTTGGCAAGATTCGGATCGAGGGTCGAACTTCTCTGAATGCCGCCGGCGGCGTAGTGATCCACCGTTTCCTCCAGGGTCGCAAAGCGACCGTCGTGCATGTAGGGCGCGGTCAGGGCGACGTTGCGAAGCGAAGGGGTGGCAAATTTGTCGCGATCAGTGTCTTTGCCGGTAACCGTTTCGAGGCCGTGATCGTCGGTTGGTTTGAGGCCGTTGTTGTGAAACTGATGATCAGTGAATAACGCGCCTCCGTGGCAGTGGAAACAGTCCGCCCCAAATTGCTGACGGCGAGGGTCATACTCGGTCATGAATAGCTCGAACCCTCGTTTTTCCTGCTCGGTGAGTGGCTCTTCATCACGAGCCGCTCTGTCGAATTTGGAGTCGAAGGATGTCAGGGTGAGAACGAATTGCTCGATAGCGATGCCGATTCGCTCGGCGGTGATATCCGGGCTGCCGAAGGCTTCCTGAAACTGTGATGGATAGGTTGGGGTCGCTGTGAGCTTGGCGGTGACGTTTTCTAAGGAGTCGTCCATTTCCACGTGATCCTGAATGGGCACCATCGCCTGTTCCCGCAGGGAGTTGACGCGGCCGTCCCAGAAAAATGATGACTTCCAAGCCATGTTGAACAGGGGCATTGAGTTACGTGTTCCGATACGATCATCGACTCCGGCTGAGAAGCGGTTCGAGTCAGAAAAGGCATGCTCGCTCAGGTGGCAGCTGGCGCAGGAAATTTGGCTGCCGCGTGACAGTTGCGTTTCGTGGAAAAGCTGGCGACCGAGGGCGACGCGTTCGTTGGTTAGAGGGTAGTCGGTCGGCAATGGGGGGATTGGAAAACCCTTTTTGATGCGGAATTGATAAGGCGTGCCAACGAGATTTCCGGTCGGCTCTGATTCGTCGCTGAGCTTCTCTTCGTGATTCGGCGTTGCCTTCACTTCGCGAAGGGAAAAGGCGTTGGAGAGACGATTCTTCAGAAGCGTCGCGAGTGGATCTCCTTCGCGAGAGTGTGTCGATGTCTGCGCTTGAGTTGCGAGAGGCGGATCGACATTGAAGATTCGGTCGAGGTGAAAATCGAGAGCGATGGTGACTGTGGAATCAAGTTGGAATTCGACGGGGATTTCGCAGACGACCCGGTTGCGAGGATTGCCGAGGTGGTAGGAGAAAGAACGAGGCGCCGAATGACCTTCGAGAGCGAGAAAGATGTATCCGCCCTGCGGCGACCAGTGAAGATTGTTGACTAGCGGATTGAGCGGGTGACCGGCGGCGTATTGGTTTGGGTCGGAGGTATCGGCTTCGGCGCCGAGACCGATGTGGAATTGTAAGTTCGAGTAGGAACCGGCCGGGACGCCGGAAAGCGTGAGTTTGGAAACGGTATTTTTTGCATCGATGAAGGCGAACCAATCGTTTCTGCCGAGCCGCTTTCCGTCCGAGCCGGCCTCGAGGCTGGGTTCGCTCAAGAGGTAGGCGAGACGAGTGAAATCGATGGTTTCACTGGCGGCGGTTTCGATTTTCGCGCTCGGAATAGACAGTGGCTCACCATCCCAAAGATGCCGAATCTCGAGCACGATCGTTCCGGCATCCGCGAAGGATGGCAGAATGAAAAGGTAGAGAATGGAGGTGAGTAAGCGCACGAAGTAGATCAGTGTTATAATTAATTACGGGGCTACGATGATTTGAATTGAGTCAAACACGCGGGCGTCACCGGTGTTCGGGTTGTTGGTAAAGGTGACTGTCGCCGAAGTGTAGGAGGCCACTTGTGGCACGGTGCATTTCACCCAGTAGCGCGCGGCAACGTCATTTTGATCGAGCCGCCCGACATAGGTCGCTGTCACCCCATCCACCGTCACTGATGTGGGATTGGGGTTCAGATTCCCCGGAGGGCTAGCCGGTCCGGTTATGTTCGGCAACTCGATGAAGAGTGTGTCTTCTGGGCCACTTGGCGGATCGCTGAATCCACCCCCGAGCGAAGTGTCCATCGCGATAGCGGCATTGTAGGCATCGAGCGCGTCACCGGTTAGAGTTGCGATGGTGAGGGGTGAATTCTCGTTTTGATCACTTGGAAGATGATAGAACTCAAACCCCGGAACATCTTGTGTGTCGAGTGGATCTCCATGAATGATCAGTTTGTAGTCTGGATAGGTTCCAAGGCGAATCGATCTGCCGGCCTGATTTCCCCCGAAAGCTTCGGTAATCGCATTGCGTTGGGCAGTATCTGATCCAGTCAAGATGGGAGTGATGTCTGTTGAGTCTACGGCAGTGGCCGGGACGGGAACGCCGGCCATTTCAAGAACGGTGGAAAAGAGATCGGTGACGTGGACGAACTTGTCGGTGGTGCTGCCCGCCGGAACTCCAACGGATGGGCCCCGCACGACCATCGGAACGTGAATGCCTCCCTCGTAGAGGTCGCCTTTGGAGTGCCCGCCTCCTCCTGTCGGGCCAAAAGGAGCCTGGACTACCTGAGCGGGAGTTCCATTGTCACCGACCAGAATAATATTAGTTGTCGCGAGATCAACAGATTGGAGCAGCCTCCCGATTTCTGTGTCGAGCGCCTCAAGTGCTTTTTGATAAAGCTCCAGTTCGCTGGTTCCGGTTCCGCCTTGGAGCAAGGCGGCTGGAGGCTCATGAAACGGAGTATGGGGAGCGTTGAATCCCATCCACACAAACCAGGGTTGGTCCGCCGTTTCTTTGGCATCGATGAACGTCTTCGCTTCGTTTACCTGATCGGATGTGGAATACGTGGCGAAATTATTGACCGCTATTCCATTGGTATTTTTTTGCCAGTTTTCATAACCGTCGGCTTGATTTGGGACACCCCCCCCAGTGATGCCCACAAAGTGAGGCCATCCTCCCAATGTACTGTATCCAGTTGCTCCACCGCCGAGGTGCCATTTTCCGAAAGAGGCCAATTGGTAAGGGGAACTGGCAGAGGAGAAGGCTTCCGGCAGAGTGGTTTCGGAGTCCAGCAGAGCGTCTCCGGGATTTCCTACACCTGTTCGAAATGCGTGGCGGCCCGTAATGAGTGCCGAGCGAGTCGGTGAGCAGACGGGCTGGGCATAGGCATTGGTGAAACGCAGACCATTGGCAGCAAGCGATTGCAAATTGGCCATAGTCGCAAAAGTGGTTCCAGGATTTAGGGTAGAGTTATTGTCGATTGGGCTGGCGTCAATGCCCCAGTCGTCAACGATCAATAGCAGTATGTTAGGCTGGGAGACTTGAACGAAATCGCCGCTCCAAGTGATCGCATCGGGCCAGGTGACGCTGATGGCATAGGTTCCGTCGGCGAGGCTGGCGGTATCGACCTCGATCTCCACGGTGTATTGCGATGGGCGTGATATCAGCGTGACAGGCTGACCATTGAAAGTGATGCTAGTCGGCAAAGTGGCCAGGTTGGTCGGAGGAAGCGTTCCACCGCCGGTTGTCAGTGTCACTATGATGGTAGTTTTCGCTGCCTCGATGACACTATTGTCGTAGTCAAACCCGGCGTCATCGAAGGCATTGAGCGAATCCATTCGCGGTTTGTAATAGGCGAGTTCATCGCGTGCGCCGCGTGCGCCGTCGGTGAGTGTGGCGCGCTCGGAATTGGCGCTGACTTTGATTGGCAAGTCGGCCCACGAGCTGGCGTCGGTTGAGGACTCTACGAGGTAGCGCCCGCCCTCCGCGGAAGTCCAAGTGAGGACCGCGTCACCTTCAGTATCGCCGACGGATATGGAGTCAACTGTCGCGGCCCGTTCTGGTCCGCCCTCGAAATAGGTTGTGTTCGGCGCGGGAATTGTTGCCGAATTATTACCAGTTGGGGTGCCGTAGTAGGCACGACCAATGTTGTAAGGAAACTTAGGAGTGCCGTCGGACTCGATCGAGACAAAGTAAGCGAAGGTTCCACCGGGAAATTCCGGTGTCACACAGACTCGACCGTTGTGAAGGTCGAGGTCGAAATCGACGCCATGCGTCTCGCCTAGGTCGCCCTTGTAGTCATAGTCTTCCATGTACTTGCCGAGCGGGAAGGCATTGCTGATGTTGGGCCCGAAGACATTCGCAGCGATGGTCGTCGATCGACTCTCGACCGTGGTGACCCACTGCGGTAGGCTGTTGCGGGCTGCTCCGTTGGCCAGTGCCCGCGGCTGAAAGCCGGCGACCATGCGCCTCACCGTGCTGTTAGCGTCGTTGGCGTCGCTGTAGCCGTAGGGCCCGTAGACCGGGTAGCCATCACGAACCCAGCCGAGGATGGGAGAGTGCTGACCGTTGAAATTTTCAGTGTAGGTGTTTGTCACTGCGTTGTAGTCGACGCTGTCGCCGAGCAGATGTCGCAAACCCTGCGGGTTGGCGTGGTAGTGCTGGTTGGATCCGGCCTGGTGAGCATTGGCGGAGTCGAAGGTGACTGACTCGTTGACGTAGGCCTCTCGGTTCCACACTTCGTCGCCATCGAATGCTGTATTGGGCCCGTCATCTGCGCCATTGACATTGCTGTAGGAAAACGCATCGCGACTGTCGAACATCGAGATACCGTCGACAAAGTAGCCGATCACGCCAAATCCAGTGAGGCTCTTAGTAGCCGGCGGAGTGCCGGGCGTTCTCGGAAATCGGTAAAGTACCGAGCGATTGGCGGGGTAGTTGGGAAACAGGTTGGTTTTCGCTGCATTGAGGTACCACGGACCCATGATGTGAAAACCGAGGTTGGTGGTGCGGATGTAGACGCCGGTGTCGGTGTAAGTGATCTCGTGAACGCCGGCGTAGGTTGGCAATGCTTGGGTTCCCTGACCTCTGCTCCAGGTGGTGACTGCGTTGCCAGCGGCTTCATCAGCGGTGGTTTCGTATATTCGAGCGTAGCGGCCCGAGAGATCGGTGAACCACGAGTTGATGATCGGTTCCGCAAAAAGCGGAGTGGCCAGAAGGAGCAGTGCCAGCAGGCCAAGGCAAAACGAAATGCGTCGTTGCTTCTGCTGTTTGAGTTGAAAGGATTGCGTTGCGGTCATAGATGAAACTGGAGAAATGATTGCCAATGTTTCGCTCTTTTTTCGGAAATGAAGAGACAGAATCTGATTTTTTAATTCGTCCTTATCTCTGTGCCGAAATTTAACACCGGAATCCCCTATAAGAAGCCAAGTTGGGATGAACAGAGCGATTCTTGGGATGAAACGCCTTATTTGGGGGCGAATCCCCGGATTTCATGGGGATTTGAGAAGATCTCTCAATCCCGAAAGGTTGCGCGACAGGGCAAGGCGCACGGAGGAATGAAGATTTATCCAGACTTCTCCGCGAGCAGGTGTCTCAATCGAGCTCACTCGATCTACGGGGATAACGACCGAACGGCTGATCCGAATGAAGTTGGTGGGATCGAGTTTTCCCTCCAGCTTTCCGAGGGTCTGCCTCCACAGGTGCATCGTTGAAGGGGTGTGAACTTCGATGTAATTTCCATCCGCCTGAAAATAGTCAATCTCTTCTACTGCGAGGTATAAGATTTCGCCCCGGTCGCGGATCTCAATTTTTTGAAGATAGTCTGACTGTTCCTTAATACGTCGGCCGCGTTCATCGGCGAGCCATTTGTGAACCTGAGTGCTGGGCTCATTCAAGGCGCCCGCCTCTAATAGTTTTCGCGCCTTTGCGATTGCTTCCTTAAGTCGTTCGCGACGAAATGGTTTTAACAGGTAGTCAACCGCATTCACCTCAAAAGCGCGAATGGCATGGTGGTCAAACGCTGTCTGAAAGATGATCAATGGGAGCTCGACGGATTCTGCCGTCAGCTCCGATAGGATTTCAAAACCGTCGAGATCGGGAAGATTAATATCGAGAAATACCAGGTCGGGATTTTCATTCGAAATGGCATCAACGGTTTCTGATCCCGATGAACATTCACCGATCACCAAAACGTCATCAATCGAAGAAAGCATGGTGCGGATCCGCTCTAGGGCCAGAGGTTCGTCATCCACCAATAGAGTTCGAATTTTCATTCCGTAACTGCTCCGATTTTTTCTTTCGCAGGAAAGCAAATCACAATCCTGGTGCCTCCACCTGGAGGGGTGGAAATAGCCACGCTACTTTCACCGGAGTGGAGTGCTTCGAGTCGTGACCTGATATTGGACAGTCCAAACCCACCGATTGAATCATTGTTGCTCGGAGTGTTTTCCCATCCAATTCCATCATCTTCTACGACTAGTTCAATTCGGTCGCCATCAAGCAGGCGGGAGGAGATCAACAGGGTCGAGGGTTCCACTTTAGGTTCGATGCCATGCCTTACAGCATTCTCCGCCAATGGTTGCAGCAAAAGAGTGGGGACGAGACAAGCCAAGGACTCTTCGTCGATCGTCTCGCGAATCTGTAGTCGCTCGGGGAATCTAATTTTTTGAATCGCGAGATAGTTCCGAAGAAGTTCCAACTCCTCACGCAGGACGATCTGTTGGGTTTCGCTTCGCGCATGGACACTCCGCAATAGATCGCTGAGCTGCGCAATCATCTCGTCGGCTTTTTCAGGATCGGAATGAACCAGGCACGAGATCGAGTTGAGCGTATTGAAGAGGAAATGGGGTTCAAGTCTGCTTTGAATGGCGGTGAGCTGAGCTCGTGCGAGGTCTCGCTGAAGCTGCAGTGACTTCTTCTCTCGACTTTGTGATTCGCGAAAATGGCGGGCGGAACTGGCGAGAAATACGAGAACCCAATAGAGGGGAAACCAGAATTGGGACTTACGAGCTACCGAAAAAATTTGGAAAGTGAGTCGGTTGGTTTCTTCAGTTTGAGCCTGAGGAGCGCGGCGTCGGGGAGGCGGGCGATTGGCTCCGGGACCCTTTCCTCCTCTGATTGTATTTTCCCGTTGCTCAGCCCCTTGGGGAATCATTGCGTGAGCGGCTGGTGCAATGGCGAAAACGATCAGGGTCTCTGCAAAGGTGATCAGTACAACTGAGGCAATCACGTGCAGAAAGAGATTTCGAATTCTGCGCTTTTTTTCAATAATGGGAAATCGGTTGGCGAGCCACCAGACAATGGGGGCCAGCACAATCCACGGACTCCAGTCCACGATTACCCTTACCAAAGCCCGGGGCCAGGGCAGCTCGATTCCCCAGCGGTACTGGGCGGCGAATGAGGCCAGAACGAGCGTCCAAATCAACAGGTAGACCGCCAGTAGCTTTAGATGTCCGATTCTTAGTTGGCCCAGTATCCCTTTCATGATCCAGAACGGTGAGGCCACCAAGGGTTGAATTTCGAACTATCAGTTAGATCAGGGCTTTTCAAAGTCTGACAAATCTACCCGATCAAATCCGACCATTCAATGTTTTGTCATGAAGAGACGTGAGCTGGAACAGTGAGAGTCCCGAACTGGCGGGGAAACTAATTGCGATCAAATGACGCAGGATCAGGGGCGGCTCTTTCCCTTGCCGCTTTTTCCATCCGGACGAAACCCAGTGCCAGGTCCTTTGCGTCCGCGATCGGCTTTGGGGTCTTCCGGCGTTTTTCCGATCACGATATCCCAATGGGCGTTGAGTTCTCCGACTTTGGAGCCCTTGAGTGGATTGAAATCGGTGATCAACGAGGCACGGGCATCGGGATCTTTAACGCTATTGAGAATTCGGTCCGTTTTGTTCAGCTCTTGCGATGAATCGTAAAGTTGGGTAGTGAGCAATCGTTTGCCGCCTTGGTTGACCGCGATGTGAAAATGCGACGTGCGTGGGCCATAAGGCACGGGTCGAATGGCGCGGAAATAGTAGCGTCCGTCAGAACCGGTTAAAAATCGGCCATAACCTTGAAAGTTAGGATCGCGTTCTTCTCCTCGTGCGGCGCCTTTCGTATGGATGTAGCAGCCTTTGGCATCGGCCTGCCAGAGTTCGATGACCACTCCCCGAGCGGGAGACCCGTTTAAGTTTAAAATTTGACCGGAGAGGTGAGTGATTTCACCAATGGATGGATTGAGGGAGTCGTTAACGAGAATGAGATCGTTGTCGGTATCAAGTGGAAGCTCGTTTGGGTAAAACGGACCTTCGGTTTGGAAGGGGGTTCGCGAAATTGCCTCGGCGAAAGCACCGGGAGTGGCGAAGAGCGCCGCGGAACCAAGGAGAGCGCGCTTGAGAAACTGACGGCGGTGACACTCAGGACAAAATTGAGGTTTCATGCATGATTCAACCACGGGCCTTGGACAGGGTTGCAAACAATCGGCGAGCGATGGCTCCTATTCTGATGAAGAGACTGCTTCGTTTTCGTTCGGGACTTTCCTTTCCGGTTCTGTGATTTGCTTCGCATGATTCATTTTAACTTTGAATTCCCGGATCAGGTCGATCGACTTTTCGGGTCCGCCATGCGACACGAACAGGTAGATCAGTCCGGCCCAGATGAAACAGCCGATGATTTCCTTGAGTGGATTGAAGCGATGGAAACGAGAAGGCATGGTTAAAGCAGTTAGCGTCCTGTCAGGGTTTTAAAGATACCTGAGACGATCGCTCTGATAATCTTGATGCAAAAAGAAAGGACCGAAAAAAGTGTGAGCCAAATGGCTTTGGCAATGAGAAAGACAAGGTAGAGGCCGAGAATGATTAGGTTCACTGGTGCTCGGGCAATCGGGCGTAGGATGCGATGAAATAGAAAGCCGCCGGCGCTTAAAGGATTGCGGGGATCGATGTTCCAGAGCTCTTCCGGTCGATAGAACCAACTGCGGCGAGGGCCCGCTTCCTTCACCGCGACCCGTCCGGCAGCAATGGCTTCATCCAGATCGACATCGAAGAATTCGCGTTTGGGATTGGTGCGGTAATCGTCCAGAGAAATGTGAATGAGCCGTTCGGCAATGACGCAATCTTCTGTGTGGCCGTACCAGGATACGGTGAACGGTGTCGGAACGCCGGTGGCCTTCGAGATTTCCTCGGCGCGGGTTTCGGGATCGTGAATCGTTCGCCCAATTTTGAGCCGATCAGAATCAAGCGATTCGTTCTGGAGGATGTAAATGTAGCCGGGGTTGAGAGCGCCTCCCATAGGCACAAAGATAATGCGGGAATTCGGGAACGCGAACCGGATTCTGGGACATCGGAGGTGAAGGGTTTGAAATGGAAATATCGAGATTTTTTTGGACTTAGTTTTTGCTTTTCCCCTTCGGTTTTTTCTTGTTTGGTGGCGTTTTTGAAGCGGATTTTCCTCCTCCGAATTCTCCTTCTGGCACGGAATCACCCGCGGCGTTCAGTGTCTCTGTCGTAGGTGCACCGAGGTAGGTGCGCAGGTTTGGTAGATCGTGCTCGTAGGGGATGCGTGGCTCGGTGGGGCGATCGAGCACAGCACGGGGACGGAAGAATTCTGGGGCGATGAGTTCTTTGCCGTGGGCGATGCAGAGCTGAAGCAATTCTTCGGTCAGTTCAGGGTGCTCCCGGGCGAGGTTGTTGGTTTCGGCGACGTCACTGCTGAGATCGTAGAGTTCGAGTTTGGCATCACGACCACTTCGGATCAATTTCCAATCGCCTCGTCGTAAGCCCATTTCTTCGTAGTGAATGACTTCGTGAGGGGACTTGGCGCCTGGCTTTCCGAGTAAAAGGTCGAGACCATCTTTCCCGTCGATTTTGCGATCCGTGGGCACCTTGCCACCGACAAGTTTGGCAATGGAGGGCAATAAGTCGATCGACATGAGAAATTCGTGGGACTCGCTGCCGGCGGGAATGACGCCGGGCCACCAGGCAACGAAAGGTTCACGCTGATGGCCTTCGTATTTAGGGCCTCCCTTGTTGCCTCGCAAGCCACCCATGACCTCCTGGTTGCCGACGCCTCCATTGTCGGAGGTGAAAATGACGAGGGTGTTTTCGGCAAGATTGAGCTCGCGCAGAGTTTCGAGAATTCGTCCGACGGAGTCATCGACTTCCTCAGTCGTGGAGCGGTAGACAGCACCCTCGGCGCGGTCAAAGTGTTGGCGTCGGGCGTAGCGCGGAAAGTGCACGTAGGCATGAGGGACGTAGCAGAAGAACGGCTGCGCCCTTGTGTTTGGTTGTTGGTTTTGGGTGTTTTGTTCTTCGATCCAATCAATGGCCTTGTCGGTGAAGGTTTCGGCGAGCAAGGCTTGGTCATGGGCATCGGCGACGTAAGCGACGGGATCGTTTCCCAGGATGATAGGCAGCGGGGTGTAGGCCTCTTTGGTGACGCGGTGGTTGTTGCCATTTCCGGGCCACATGTCGTTCGAGTAGGGGATGCCGTAATAGTGGTCAAATCCTTGGGCGAGGGGGAGAAATTCGGGTTGATCGCCGAGATGCCATTTGCCGAAGCAGCCAGTGGCGTAGCCCTGCTCTTTGAGCATTTCAGCGATGGTGATTTCGTTGGGATTGAGTCCCCAGTTTTCACCGGGAAAATGAACGGTGCCGTCCATGCCGATGCGACCTGCGTGAGTGCCGGTGAGCATGGCGGCACGCGAGGGAGAGCAGGCGGTGTTGGAAGTGTAGTATTGTCGCAGGCAAAGACCTTCGGCAGCCATGCGATCGAGCGATGGGGTTTGGTTGACGGTGTCGGAGAAGGGTCCAATTTCGCCCCAGCCCATGTCATCGATGTAGAAAAGGATGATGTTGGGACGAGCGCTGCGCTTCGTGGTTGGTTCCCCCTTCGCCAAGGCATCGGAGGACAGGTCAGTTTTTGGTTTCTCTGCCGTGAAGGCGGCGGTGGCGAGTAGGATTAGCGCGCCGAGAAGGTGCAGAAAAGATTGGGGGCGTTTTACTGGAATTGTCATGATTTGTTCCTTGGGCGTGATGTGTCTTTTGAACTCAACCGTCAGGGATTGGCTGAATCGTTTTAGAAGTGTATGAAATTTGTCTCCAAGTTCAATGGAGTAGATTCTGAAATCTTTGTGACGGATTGTGTGGATTTATAGGAAGGCCTTTTTGCTATGGCGTAGTGCAGTCGATGCGATCGAACTTTTCTATGATACAGACGAATCTTTGCTTTGAGCATGATGCGAAAAGATCCAAGCTTGGACTGGAGAAGCGCAAGCCGTCAGAAATTGAGAAATTGCAAACTTTGACGGTTGGCCCCGATTCAGTTGTGAAAGACTGATTGTTCGAATGATTTATGCCGTGGTAAAGTCCAAGCGATTGTATGAGAAAAGTTAAGGAGCGCGGGCACAGCCGACTTCATCAAAGAATAAGTAACTGGACTGGGGCTGAATGTCGTTCGTTCAGTGACTTTCCGGAGATTCTCGAAAACCAACAACGCTACTGGGCGAAGTTGCGGCATGTTTGGGGGATCGACAGCGGCCTGTGTCGGAGTGGCAGAGGGCATCCGAAAGGATTAACGAAGAAATTGATGCTTGGTTCGCTCTATCAGGTCTACCAAGCGTGGAAGGTGGAGCTCGATGCGATGGGCGAACCGTATTATCTGAAAATGTGGCTTTATGAGCCATGGATTGAAGATTCTCAGGTCGTCTGTGCGGTTCGAGATCTGCTAGGGAGCTATGACAATATGTTCGATCGGTTGGATGAGCAGTGTTCTCCCGAAGCCATCCAAATCGTTCCGGAAATGGGGAAGGTCGACAACTGGGTGCCGAATCGACATGCAGCCTACTACAGTGAATCCGAGTGGCAGGACGATGAAAAAATGATGAAGTGGCTGAAGGGAGGGGGCTTTGAGACCAAGGAAATGCAGTTTGGCGATGGGACTTCAGATACGACCTATATCGTACCGACCGGTCGAGTCTTCGTTGGCGGGTGATCAATGACGTGACAATCAACGAAGTTCCCCATTTCATAACCTGCCTGCTTTTTTCTCTATGGGGCGCCCTTCGACTTTTCTTGGTAATCCTCCGCAGTCATCCAGCTGAGCGCAGGCCATCATCCGGTATCATTCGGCTGCCGAACACCCGGTGTTGAGCGACCCGCGCACACGATATCCGTTAATTTGGCTTCAAGCGTTTCGCGACTTCCGGATGCTGTTTGATCAATTTCTTCTGTCCCCGATATCCTCAACTGAGCCTTATAGAGCAATATCTGCCTAGAAAAGAACAGCATATTAGGAATGTCGCGCGAAGTCGTTTGTGATCGCGAATGGCACGGTTGTATAGGGCTGCATCATTCTTGAATAGGGCAGGAGAGGCTTCAGCGCCTCAGCGTGAGACTTTTCCTGCTCTCGCTAGGGGCTGTCAGCGCAGCAGCGAAACGGTAAGGTTCATTCCAATCAGAAGTCACCTCTCTGTTTCGTTTCTTACGAAAGCAGCCCTTTCACGATCTTCCCGTGAACATCGGTCAGTCGAAAATCCCGCCCCTGGTAGCGAAAGGTCAGCTTTTCATGCTCAATTCCCAATAGATGCAGAATCGTCGCATTGAGGTCGTGGATATGAACCGGATCTTTCACTACATTGTAGGAGAAATCGTCGGTCTCTCCGTGAGTGTGCCCTGCTTTCACTCCGGCTCCAGCCATCCACATCGTGAAGCAGCGAGGGTGATGATCTCTGCCGTAGTTATCGGCGGTGAGGTCTCCCTGACTGTATACCGTTCTACCGAACTCACCTCCCCAGACGACGAGGGTATCGTCCAGTAAACCGCGCTCATCGAGATCTTTGACCAGGGCCGCCGAGGGTTGGTCGGTGTCGGCGCACTGCCCCCGGATTTGCTTGGGAAGCGCATTGTGCTGATCCCAGCCCATGTGGAAAAGTTGCACAAAGCGGACATCACGTTCGATGAGGCGGCGAGCGAGGAGGCAGTTGTAGGCGTAGGTTCCCCGGACCCGGGCATTCGGCCCATAGCGCTCGAAGGTGGATTCCGGTTCATCGGAAAGATCCGCGACTCCGGGCACGGAAGCCTGCATCCGGTGGGCCAACTCGTATTGAGCAATCCGAGTGAGGGTTTCGGGGTCGCCGAAAGAATTGTGATGCAGGTGATTGAGCTCTGCGATGGCATCGAGGTTACGCTCCCGGGTTTTGTCCGAAACCCCGGAAGGGTTTTTGAGATAGAGAACGGGGTCACCGGAAGAGAGGAATTTGACCCCCTGATGTTTGGAGGGAAGAAATCCGCTCCCCCACAAGCGATCGTAGAGAGGTTGGCAGTTAGGACGTCCGCTCCCCCGGGAAAGCAAGACCACAAAGGAAGGGAGGTCATCATTCTCAGATCCGAGACCGTAGCTGATCCATGACCCGAAGCTGGGCCGTCCGGCCTGTTCTGCCCCGGTTTGGAGAAAGGTGATCGCGGGATCGTGATTGATGGCCTCGGTATGCATCGATTTCACGTAGCAAACCTGATCTGAAATTGAGGCAATGTGAGGAAGTAAATCACTGACAGTCTGACCGCTCTGCCCATGACGTTTGAACTTAAAAATGCTCGGAGCAATCGGAAAACGTTCCTGGCCCGATGACATCGTGGTGAGCCGCTGGCCATCTCGAATCGATTCCGGGAGGTCCTGATTGAATCGGTTTTCCAAAGACGGTTTGTGATCAAAAAGGTCGATTTGGGAAGGCGCGCCGGATTGACAGAGGTAAATGACACGCTTTGCTTTCGCGGTGGGCAATGCCGGGGCCGCTCCGGCTTCACGCTGAAGGAGCGATTCTAACGCGATTGCTCCGATTCCGAGTCGGGATCCCTGTCCGAGAAACTGGCGGCGAGTTGATGGATCCATATCGTGATTAATAGTTTGTCAGGGTGGTGTCGAGATTCAGCAGGATTTCTGCAATCTCGGTAAAGGCGGCCAGCCGCACCGGGTCCAGTCGGGAATCAATCACGGAGGCACGTTTTGCCGCGAGATCGGGATTGGCCGTGTAGTGGCCCCGTTGGTCTATGAGAAGGGCTTGGAGGATGGAAAGTTCCTTCTCCGGGATTTCCCGAACCTGAATCCGACGCCACATGTTTCGGAGCGTTTCTTCATCTTTACTTGAGCTTTTAAGTTCACGAGCCGCGAAGGCAACGGCCGATACAGAAAAAGTGGGATCATTCAAGGTGACGAGAGCTTGCAGAGGCGTGTTGGTACTCTGTCGATTGACGGTGCAGGCTTCGCGGGCTGCAGCATCGAAGAGAATCATGTTCGGTGGCGGCACGCCTCGTTTCCAAAGCGTATAGAGACTTCGTCTAAACAGGGCATCTCCACGATCGGGAACATATCGTGTCGTGTTGCTGTTCACTCCGGCGACCGCCTCCCAAAGTCCGGCCGGTTGCCAGGGTTTCACGGGAGGTCCTCCCCTTTTTTCGACGAGCATTCCACCGAAAAACAGGGCTTGATCCCGGATCGCGGGAGCCGGAAGGCGATTGCGAGGTCCCCGTGAAAGCAGCCGATTCTCAGGATCCCGTTCTGCAGATTCATAAGGAATTTTTGAACTGCGACGATAGGCATCAGTTAGGACGAGCCGCTTTAAGAGCGCCTTGATATCCCACCCGCTCTCGACGAACTCAGAAGCGAGGTAGTCGAGCAGTTCGGGGTGACTGGGGCGTTCTCCCTGACGTCCGAAGTCCTCGGACGTCTTGACGAGCCCGGTGCCGAAAAGCTGCTGCCAATACCGGTTTACGGCAACGCGGGCCGTCAGCGGATGCTCGGGACTGACGAGCCAACGAGCCAAGGTGAGACGATTCCCAGGGGCCGACTGCGGTAGAGCGGGGGACAGGAATGTCGGAACACCTGCCGTAACGACCTCCCCGGGTTGATCGTAGAGGCCTCGATGGAGGAGGTGTGTTTCACGCGGTTTCCCTTCGCGTTCGCGCATAATCATCACCCTGGTTACGGCCGCTTTTTTCGCAGCGGAAAGTTGATCGCGAGCCGCATTTCTTGCCTGACGCAAAGGCTGGAGTGTTGGCGAAGTTTCGCGAAATTCCTCCAGCAGAGTTTTCTCATCGTTACTGGCGAGCGAACGATGGATTGGCTGGGGCAATTCTAAGGTGTCGGCACTCCCGATTCCCAAACTGATCCGGAACCTGCCGATAAAATATTGCTCTTCCCGCGAAAGGTAAGCGAGTTGGATCTCCAGCTCATCATTCGTCTCGATGTTAATCGGCTCCGGAAAAACGAAAATGGCTTGAGCCGGGCTTTTCCTCCCACCGCCAACGGACCAACCCGTGAGAGGCTTCCCATCAATCGCGTTCTTCACAGGATTCGGACTGGTTTCTGTCGTCGCCGTCGCCGATGCAAAAGGCGCAGATTTTCCATTGATGAGCAGTGCCATTTCGGAAAGCAGAAAGTCACCGTTGAAGCTGCGGGAGAGCGATTGGCTGGTGAGGGAGTTGTGAGGAAGTGCCTCCACTCGAATCGATCGAATCGTGATTGAGCTGGGGTTTTCAATGGAAACGCGATGAGTGTCATTGAGTGGATTCGCTCCGCCAAAAAGGATCGAATCATCGGGCAAAGCGGTAAACGTTGAACCCGGATTGTCGCCGACTACCTTTTTCGGTTCGACGACGAGCCAGAAATTCCTCTTTTCGAAAATTTGTTCCTTCTGTTTTTTCCACTCACCAAACTCTGCTTTTTGACTGGAAGCAGCATTGTTCAGTCGATTTTCAAATTTCCGAAGTTCGGTCTCCCTTGCGGCGACTACATCTTCACTACCGGGAAGGTTGATTTGCATCTCCGGCGAAGAGGTCGCCGCAACTCCATCGGAACCTTTCTCTTCGATGTTATTGAAGAAGGCAAAAAACTCGAAAAATTCCCGCTGGGTCAAAGGATCAAATTTGTGGTCGTGGCAGCGTGCGCATGCTGCAGTCAATCCCATCCAAACTGTTGCCGTGGTATCGACTCGATCCATCACATACTCGGTTCGGTATTCCTCATCGATCGCCCCCGCCTCGGCATTGATGCGATGATTCCGATTGAAGCCTGTCGCGATCAATTGGGAGGCAGAAGGGTTGGGAAGGAGGTCGCCGGCAAGTTGTTCGATCGTAAATTGATCGAACCGCATATTACGATTGTAGGCCGAGACGACCCAATCCCGCCACGCCCACATTGAACGAAGATTGTCCTTTTGGTAGCCGTGGGTGTCGGCATATCGCGAAGCTTCGAGCCAGTCCCACGCCATTCGCTCGCCGAATCGGTGACTCTTCAGGATTCGATCTGCGACGGCTTCGAAATCGAGGTCGGATAGAAAACGATCGACTTCTTTCGGCTCCGGAGGAAGCCCGGTTAGATCCAGTGACGCCCGCCGAAGCCAGATCTCCGGGGCAGCTGGAGGGTTCGGCTGGATCGATTCCTGTTCCAGCTTTCGATCAATCAAATAATCAATCGGGTCTTCACTTCCGCGTGGCACAATGTCAGGTCTGATGACAGCCTCGAAAGCCCAATGATTTTCCCATTTGGCTCCTTCTGCAATCCATTGCGCCAGGACCGCCTTTTGGTCAGCGTTTAACTGCCTTGCGAAATCCGGTGGCGGCATGACCTCATCACTATCCTCGGTCGTGACCCGGTAGATAAGTTCACTGTCATCCGGTTTTCCTGCCTCAATGATTTGTAAACCGCTGTCAGCTTCCTGCTCGCGAACGGCGTCGTGGTCCAATCGTAAATCGGCCTTTCGCGATCCTTTATCCGGTCCATGGCATTGAAAACAATGATCGGAAAGAATCGGGAGAACATCCCGATTAAACCGCAGCGGCTCCGCGACAGTGTTGCATACAGTCAGCAGGAAAATGCAAAGGGTATAGAATAATTGACGCGGATTCATTCGATTGTCCGGTTCAGGATACACTCGCGGGCAACCATAGGAAGGGTGAGTCTGCTATTGAACTTCGTCCTTGGTTCAGTGAAGCTATGTTTTTGCGGCACTAGATGCGAATGAATCAGCAGGGAACAAAGCAAGTGGCGATCCTGATCGAGACAGGTAGATCTTACCCTCGATCAATCCTTACCGGAGTGCGCAGGTTTCTGGCCGAGAATGGTCCCTGGGCAACCTTTGTCGAATCCTATGCGCCAGGAGAGGGGATGCCGGAGTGGTTGAAGTCCTGGAAGGGCGATGGAATCCTCGTGCAAACTTTCCCCTCGCATGACTCGCAGTCTCTTCTCGATGTCGCCGTTCCGAAAGTAGAGCTCCGCTCCCGCCGATTCCATTCTATTCGACCATTTGTGGGCTGCGACAACCGGGAAATAGGAAAGTTAGTCGCCCTTCATTTCCTGGAGCGCGGGTATGAAAATTTCGCCTGCGTCAACCTGAGTTCTCAGGATTTCTTTCAGGAGCGAAGCGACAATTTCAAGCAGGCTGTTATCAAAACGGGGCGGAGCTGTCGTGAACTACCTAATCCGGAAGCGCGAGGAGCTATGGATTACGAGTCCTATATGACGAACCTCATCAATGCAATCCGGCAACTTCCCAAGCCCGTGGCAATCTTTGCGACGAGCGATAGGTTAGGATCCTATGTTCTTGACGCATGCCGTCGCGGAGGACTTTCGGTTCCGGAAGAAGTCGCTGTGGTGGGTTGTGAAAACGATGAAACTCTCTGCGAGTTTTCAGTGCCTGAGATGTCCAGCGTCAACTTTGATGGTGAGGGTGTGGGATACGAAGCAGCGAATCTCCTTGAGCGACTGATGGACGGAGGATCTCATCCTCTCGAGCCAATCCTCCTTCCGCCGTTGGGAATCATTACCCGTGAGTCGTCCGATGATTTGGCGATTCGTGACCATTTGGTGAGCCGGGCCAGTCGCCTTTTTCGGGATCATTTGGGTGACGGGATTTCCGTAACCGACGTTGCGAAACGGCTCAATTGCTCTCGAAGCACCTTGGAGAGAAGAATGAAAGCAGCGCTGGATCGATCGCCGAAAGAAGAGCTGTTTCGTTTGCGGATGAATCGGATCGAGTACCTTCTGATGTATTCAGACTTCACGCTTGAAACGATTGCAGAGCAGGTCGGGTTTGCCCAATCGACCCACCTGCACGCTGTGTTTCGCAAGCGCTATGGGATGACGCCGGGCGAATTCCGAAATCGCAAGAGACCAAAATAGATTCGTCACCGTGGAGAAACTGAAGCTTCCGGAGAGTGCCTCTGCACAATCAGAGAGGTCCCGTAACCGTAACGTAATCTTGGGGAAGCCACGGTAATTTTTTTCTCGGAAAAGCTCCCAATGCGATTGCGTCAGTTATCGCTATCGAATATGATTGAACGCCTCTGTATAAAAAGCCAATGATGACACGACTAATCGCTCTGGTTTCAATGCTCCAGTTATCCACGTCCCTGGCCGATCAGGAGTCTGAGAGAGCGGCAGGACTCGTCAAATTTCCAACAGGATCTGGCGGTATCATTCAATTGCCGGTTCGATTCCATATCGTCAAATATGTCGAAATGGTAAAGAAGGGAGTCACCATGAAAATGTGGCTGACTCCCCGTGATGTCGAGCAGACGATCCTTCCAGAGGTGAATCGGATCTGGCTTCCCGCTGGAATTCAATGGACCGCTGAAAGTATCATGATGGAGGGCCCTGCAGAAATTCCGGATCTAGAGGAAATGGTTCGAGACATTGCCAAAGCAAACAGGGAGACACCTGACCGGACCAAAATGATCTTGTCGCTGTTTGATCAGAGGAACCGGCATCCAGTGATCAATAATCTGTATTTTGTTCCGTTCGTGGGAGCGACCTCACAGGGTTTCGCCTTGTCCGGAGGCGGAGCGACTTTCGAAGACAATTCTGATGGCGGCAGCCGGTGCGTGGTAGGAGTCTGGACCGACAAACCGTCAGGAGCGATCAAGCCACCTCAGCGATTTCCTCTGAGTGAAGAAATGCCATTTAAGATCGGGTCGATCGCCCGGACCTGCTCCCACGAACTCGGGCACAATATTTTGCTGCAACATCCAGACAAAAGCACTCAGACTAAATTCAACCGGTTGATGGGCGGAAGACGCCCAGGATACGATCTAACTTCCGAAGAGATTACGCTCGCCAGAAGAGTGGCGTCGGGTCGGGCGGAAACAATACTCAAATGGGAAAAAAGATAGCAGCCCACGATTCGACTATGAGACATCTATTCACTTTATGCCTTCTGTTATTAGTGGGCCTTGCCCACGCAAATGACACCACGAAGCCTAACGTTGTCTTAATTCTAGCCGACGATCTAGGCTACGGCGATCTCGGATCCTATGGGTCGGACATGATCAAAACGCCGAATCTCGATCATCTCGCAGCGGGCGGGATGCGTTTCACCGATTTCTACATGGCCTCATCGGTGTGTTCCGCCTCGCGGGCTGCGCTGCTCTCGGGTTGCTATCCACTGCGTGTCGGAATTTCGGGAGTGATCAGTGCAAATGTCAGCACGGGAATTCCGGCGGAAGATGAACTGCTTCCAGAGCTGCTCCAGCGAAACGGCTACGCAACCGGCATATTCGGAAAGTGGCATCTCGGCAATCAGAAAGAACAATGGCCATTGAACAACGGATTCGACGAATGGCTTGGCACAATCGGTTCCAACGATATGGGCAAAGGCAAACCCTCGCTGGAAGATCGCCGGGCTGGAAAAGCCGGAGTTGAGCTTGTCGAACAGGATATCGTGATCGAAGTCAATCCTGACCAGTCACAACTCACCAAAAGATACACTGAAGGAGCAATCGATTTTATAGACCGCAACAAGACGGAGCCTTTCTTTCTCTATATTCCCTACAACATGCCGCACACTCCACTCTTCGTCAGCGAGGAGCGTGTTGGCACCAGCAAGCGCGGTTTGTACGGTGATGTCGTCGAAGAGATTGACTGGTCAGTTGGTCAGATCCTGAAAGCGCTGGAAACCCACCAGCTAGCTGAAAACACTATCGTCATCTTCACCTCGGACAATGGTCCCTGGCTCATCTTTGGAGATCAGGGAGGATCTGCCGGTCCCCTGCGAGGCGGCAAAAAGCAGACCTTCGATGGAGGGCATCGTGTGCCGTTGATCGTTCGCTGGCCGGAACGGATTCCCGGAGGAACCCTTTGTAATGAACCGGTAGTCGGGTTTGATTTGTTGCCGACTCTGGCCGCTTGCACAGGTAGCGATCAACCCCGTCGAAAAATTGATGGTAAGGATATATCGCCCCTTCTTTTCGGGACCGCCAATGCGAAGTCACCGCACAAGTTCTTCGCCTTCTATAATAAGGAAGAGCTCCGGGCGATTCGGTCGGGCAAATGGAAGATGCAGTTTGCGCATACGGATACTAATGCCCCGGATCCAGATGCAGCTGGTAACGGAGGAGTGAGGGGAGGAGTCCATGCCGTAAAGTTTCCATCCGCGCTATATGATCTTTCCAGTGACGTCGGGGAGTCGAGAGACGTCATGGCCAATCATCCTGAGCTTGTGACTCGGCTGAACAAACTCGCTGATCAGATTCGCGCCGATCTTGGTGATTCGATCACAAAAACGAAGGCTCGCTAGTGTGGGCCACTGTAATCGTTACGCTCCCTGGGTGCACCGGGTACAGTCCTAAGTCCTCACGCAACTCTGGGCAGCGTGATCGGCGACTTCCAATAGGTCTTTTGCGCTCGTTCCATCACTCGCCAGTTGAGAGAGCCCGCCCATCGTTCCGATGATAAATTTTGAAAGGATCCGGGGAGAAGCGGCCAACTCGTCACCCGCTTTCAATCTAATTTCGAAGAGCTCGAAGATTGCGCCTTCGATTTTGGATTTCACGCCACAGGTGAACGCACATGCCTCGGAATTCTGCGGCGTACCGGTTCCTCCGCTTTGCAAAAGGGCGCAGCCCTGAGGCGTCTCCTTTGCTGAGTACATCTTCGCCAAAGCACGAAGTAATTTAGAAACACCCACCTCTGTTGGCGTGGTTGCCGCCTCTTCGAAAATGGTAGAAACGAATCGGGCATGAGTCTCCATATAATGGCCGATGGCACGCTGATAGAGCGATTCTTTGCTCCCGAAAGCATTGTAGATGCTTGAGGGCCCCACTCCCAGCGCTTCGCTGAGGTCTGTGATTGAAGTGCGGTCGAAACCCTTATCCCAAAACAGATGGAG
The DNA here is from genome assembly GCA_963977055.1 of uncultured Verrucomicrobiales bacterium. Lineage (GTDB taxonomy): Bacteria > Verrucomicrobiota > Verrucomicrobiia > Verrucomicrobiales > DEV007 > Arctic95D-9. The sequence continues at coordinate 1,786 of CAXBMX010000027.1, read as the reverse complement.
GGCTCGTTCAAGGCTTTCTTCTTCGGGAATAGATCTGGGTCTGGGCATGGTGAAATTTAGTTTTAGAGTGATCGATTCAAAAAGATCTTGACCCGCTTCTTGATCGATGTATTTTTGAAGTGTTCGCTTCAAAAATAACACAAGGAAATAAAAACGAAAGAAAATCTATTATGACTAATCAATCAGAATCACAAAATTCAAAACACTACGTTCTCATTCACGGAGCCTGGGAAGATTCAACCATCTGGAATCAGGTATCGCCGGTGCTCGAGTCCCAGGGCCATACCGTCACAGCCATCGATCTGCCAGGCCATGGCGCTAACTTGCGGGATATCGCAGATGTCACGTTGGGCGGATATGTCGCCGCCGCAGTGACCGCTATAAAGGCGATCGATCATCAGATCGTTCTCGTCGGTCACAGCATGGCTGGCGCGGTCATTTCTCAGATTGCCGAACAAATTCCCGGGAGAATCGAAAGACTTATCTACGTCGCCGCTTTTCTACTTAGGGAAGGGGACTCGGTTCTTGCTGCGATGCAGAGTGATGCCGATGGAGAACTCCTGTCTCAGATCGTTTTCTCCGAAGATCAAAGCTACGCCACCGTTCCCGAACAGGCTCTCCGCGGCGTTGGCTTCCATGACGTTGATGAAGAAGTCATTCAGCGAGTTCTTCCGCAAATGATCGCCAAACAAGCGACTGAGCCATTCCTCGCAAGCGTGGCCCTAAGCCAGTCAAACTTTGGCTCGGTTTCCAAGTCTTACGTCCGCACTACGATCGACAGAATTACCTCCCCCGATCTTCAGGACAGGATGATTTCGAATTGGGCGGTCGAATCAGTTCATGAAATCAGTTCCGGACATTTCCCGGCCTTTTCGGTTCCTGCAGAGTTAGCAGAGGCATTGCTGAGCGCCGTCACAAAAAAAGAACCCGCTCTGGCTTTATAAGAGATCAAACAGCGGCTCGAAATGAGCCAACCAAATAAATAACCACCAAAAACAAAATATCATGCCACTCACATTAACTATCACAGAAGGCGCCATCCCAGCTAACCAGGTCAAAGATGCTGTTCAGCGCCTATCCGCATCGATGCTCTCGCTACACCAATTGACCGGTAATAAAGTCATGACCCCCAATGTTACCGCCAACGTCGCGATCGTTCCAAAAGGGCACAGCTTCTCGGGAGGAGAGGAGTTCTCCGGAGTCTGGATCGAGTGGAAAGTTCCCTCTTTCGCTTTCGCGTCGCGAGAGATCCAAAGGGGCTTCGCTAAGGAAACGGTCGACATCATCCACGAGCTTTCGGGAGGCCGGCAACCCAAAGATAATATCTACTTCAACGTCGTTCACACCGTGGACGGCGCCTGGAATCTCGACGGTCAAGCGATGAGCAATGAAGAACTCGGAGCGGCGATTGCCAAAGGCTGATTCACGCTGACACAACCAAACTTGAATATTAACGAACTGATAGGAATTCGCTTTTTCAAGGATTTCCTATCGGTGTTTTGGTCCGGCTGGGATTGAGGCGGTACAGAATGGATGGCACCCTTTTCTGAAAAAGTGCGCCAAATATTGAGCCGCCTCCCGCCTCAGTAATACGGCGAGATCGTCAAGTAAACGACCACTCCGGTGATACTCACGTAGAGCCAGAGCCGCATCGTCCAATCTTCCGATGCTGAGGGATGCGATTCGTCAGCCAAAGGGCGACATGACTGCGGATTTTCTGGGGCCTGTCCCGAATGGCGCTGGATTAGGGCCAGTCATCGTTCAGGGTTGGTAGGTAGCGCCCAAT
>CAXBMX010000026.1:0-77118 GCA_963977055.1 uncultured Verrucomicrobiales bacterium | reverse complement strand
TTTGAGGAGCTGACCGCGATTAATCCTGACAAGAAGTTAACTCTCGAAACCGCTTCGACTCGTGCGACGACCCGGGTGATTGATTTGGTAACTCCGATTGGTCGGGGACAGAGGGGCTTGATTGTTGCCCCGCCCAGGACGGGCAAGACAACCCTGCTGCATCATATTGCTGAAGGCATTTTGGAAAATTACGAAGATGAGATTCACCTTATGGTATTGCTAGTTGACGAGCGTCCGGAAGAAGTGACTGATTTTCAGCGGTCCTTTCCTGACACTGAGGTCTTTTCCAGTTCCAATGACAGCGATGGGAAAGATCACACTCGCATTGCGCTTCTTGCAATTGAGCGCGCTAAGCGGCTGGTCGAGGCAGGACAGCATGTCATGATCCTGATGGATTCGATTACGAGGCTGGCGCGAGCTTTTAACTCCCAGATGCGTGGAGGTAAGCGAGGTACCGCCAGTGGTGGATTGATCGTCGGCGCTCTCGAGATGCCCCGTCGTATTTTTGCCGCAGCCAGGAACACGCGAGAAGCGGGTTCTTTGACCATCATCGCAACGGCTTTGATTCAGACAAACAGTAAAGCTGACGAGGCGATCTTTCAGGAATTCAAAGGCACAGGAAATATGGAACTGGTTCTCGATCGGCAGATCGCTCAGAACTACGTCTACCCTGCTGTGGATATTCACAAATCAGGAACCCGGCGCGAAGAATTACTCCTGGCGCCACATGTGCTGGAGAAGATCTACGTCATTCGTCGCGGCCTTAGTGGTTATAAGGAGATTGAAGCGATGGAGTGGTTGCTTCGATGCATGGAGCGCTACCCTACCAATGCGCAGATGCTGATGGATATCAAAACCACGGCTCTTTCCTGATTCTGTCAGAATGGGTTTATACGGTCGTCAGCGAGATCTGCTGTTGCGACATTGATCCGTGTTTGATAGAAAACGGGAATGAGTAATTTTGTCGAGGTAACAAAACAAGGCCTGGGTTCCCGTGGAAAAGATTCCATCGGTGGGGCTATCTTTGGGATAGTTCTGGTTGCACTGACCTGTGTGCTGCTGTTCTGGAATGAAGGCAGAGCAGTCCGACGCTATCAGGATTTGAAGGAAGGGGCTGCGGCATTTGTGAATGGCGACGCCAGTCAGGTGAACCCCGCAAATGAAGGAGCGTTGATTCATCTTTCAGGAGATGCGGTGACCCCGGGCCCCTTAACCGACCCTGAATTCGGAATCTCGGAAATTGCCATCAAGTTGCAACGATCTGTGGAGATGTATCAGTGGGTCGAGCAAGTACAAACTGAAGAGAAAAATAAAGTCGGCGGGGGTGTCGAAACAACCAAGACATACAGCTACGCGACCGAGTGGAGTGGCAGTCCTGTCGATTCCAGTCAATTCAAAGTACAGTCCGACCATCAGAATCCGGGTAAATTTCCTTTTCAATCGGCATCGTCCAAAGCAGAGGGAGTCAAGTTGGGAGCGTTCAGTCTTCCTGCGTTTCTGGTTAGTCAGATTGGAGGCTCCGAGCCTCTCCCTGTTTCCGGATTAGACGAAGCGTCTGAGGCTGTGAAAAATTCAGCTCAACTCAGCAATGGAGGTTTCTATTTTGGGAATAATCCAACTTCGTCGGCGGTAGGAGATGTGAAGGTCAGCTTCTCTGTGGTTCGTCCGGGGCCGATCAGTGTGATTGCCCAGCAGCAAGGTAATACGCTGGTTACCTATCAAGCAAAAAGCGGTGGGACAGTTGATTTGCTAGAGCGTGGTATTGTGCCAGCAGAAAAGATGTTTGAAGCAGCCGAATCTGCCAACAAGTTCATGACCTGGGCTATCCGAATTGCTGGTTTTGTCCTGCTGTCGATAGCGTTCGGTATGATTCTCCGACCTATCGCTGTTCTGGCTGGGATCCTGCCGATTCTGGGACGCTTGGTTGGGGCTGGCACTTCCGTCATCGCCTTCATTCTTGCTGGAATCCTGTGGGCACTGATTGTGGCTATCGCCTGGATTTTTTACCGCCCCATCCTTGGAATTGCGATTCTGGTTGTGGCCGTGGCGTTGATCGTGTTGTTCGTGAAGACGGTCGCGAAGGCGGGATCCACTGGGTCGACTTCTGCCTCATCGGATCCAGGGCCTCCGCCTCTTGATACTCCCCCGCCCTTGGTGTGAAGAACCACGTCGCTTTTCTGAATGTCGAAACTGCCTCTATCGAAGCCGACCATGGCAGAGCCTTCGCCAGAGTCATCTGAGGTCGAACCCGTCGGTAGTGATCCTGATCAGTTAAGAACTTCGCGCAGGGTATCGTGGATCCTGGACGAATGTGTTCGGGTGCCGGGATCGAATATTCGATTTGGTCTCGATCCGCTGATCGGATTGATCCCCTATGGCGGCGAGGCGATTGCTTCAATCATAGGGGCTACGATTCTCGGAGAAGCGGGTAAAAAGGGAATACCGGTAAAAACGTTGATCAAAATGGGCGGTAATATGCTGCTCAATGCCGTCGTGGGCGTCATCCCATTTGCCGGAGATCTGTTTTCGGTGTGGTTCAAATCGAACACGCGAAACTATCGTATGCTGAACGCATATCTGGATAGCGACGCAGGTGATGAAAATTCCGGAGGGTGGTGGCCACTCTTGATTATTCTGAGCTGCATTGGATTGGTTATTATTCTGAATTTTCTTTCGTGGGCCCTTTACACCGTTTTCTTTGTGTGGCTCTATCGGTTGATATCAGGAGCCCCCGCTTAATCGTCTGACTCCGGCGCCATTTCTACTCATGGACACCATCTACATCGAGTCCGACGTTCGCGATCATCCCCGAACGATTGCGATCCTGAAAAGGTATCCTGGAGCAACTGTGGTCGAGTGTGAGCGCTATGGAGAAATCTTCAATCGTGGTGCCCAGAATTTTCGATTACAAAAGAAGCGCCCGGCATTGATCCTGGCTCGGAAGCAAGGAAACGCGGTGCTGCCCGCTCCTCCTGAGTATTCGATCGGCGCCGGGGAAAATCTCTACTTCAGCCACATGCTGAATTGCCTCTACGATTGCCGGTATTGCTTTCTTCAGGGTATGTATCGATCCGCTCATTACCTCCATTTTGTGAACTACGAGATATTTGAGCAGGCGATTGATGATCATCCCTCGACCGCTGCCGGGCCGACCTGTTTTTTCTCGGGCTACGACTGTGACTCGTTGGCGATGGAATCAATCACTGGTTTCGCGGCCCATTTTGTTCCGTTCTTCTCAGCTCGTCCGGATAAGTGGCTCGAATTGAGGACCAAAAGCATCAATACGAAAGTGCTAGAGCAGGCTGATCCAGTGCCTAACATTGTTACTGCATTCACTCTTTCGCCCGACGCGATTGCCCGGGAAATTGAGCATGGGGCACCATCGTTTGAAAAGAGGCTCAAGAGGGTTAGGTCATTGACCCAACAGGGTTGGGCGGTCGGACTCAGACTCGACCCTCTTATTCCTTGGCCCGGATTTCAGAAACACTACACAGAGATGGTTGATCAAATCTTTGCGTGTGTTGATGGTGATATGATTCATTCGGTGACTCTCGGGCCAATGCGTTTCCCGAAAGCGATGCATGATCGCATCGTTAAACTTTATCCGAATGATAGGCTTTTCGCTCTGGAAGAGATGCAACTGAGCAATGGCCAACTTACCTATGCCCCCGAAATCGAGCAGGAGTTGGCCGGTTGTGTCGTTGATCGGCTGAGCCGGTACCTGCCCGCGTCCAAGCTGTTTCACCAGCTCGAATCGGCGGTGACCTAGTTTTCCGCAACTTAGCTGAGTGGCTTACCGTTTGGCTACGCGCCAGAACAGGAATACTCCCAAAGAAACGAAGAGAATGTTGGGCACCCAAACCAACAGATGCGGGTAAAGGGCTTCATTGGTTCGCGTGTTTTGAGCCATTGTTAGAAGCATGAAATAGTATGCCACCGCGATAATCATGCTAATCGCAAAGCCTGCGGTGCTTTCCCGGCGTTGAGCGGTAATTCCGAGAGGCACGCCAATCAGACCAAAGGTGATACAGGAAACAGAGAATGCCATTCGCATGCTCAACTCGGTCCGGTAAGTGGCGCGAAGCTCGGTATCGAGATCAGTGTCGCCAATTTTTTGAATCAGTCGGGAGAGACTGATATTCTCGGGCTGATTCTCGATTTCTTCATCACTCTGACCAAAATCACCTATTGGGATGCTTGCCTTTGCCTCCTCAAAAAAGACGGGCTGTGAGAATCCCATGAAATCTCCATCATTACTACGGAGGAGAAGGTTCATATCGTAGAGATCCAGAATCAGCTCTGGATTGTCCATTTTTAAATCCACTGACACCTCAGCTTCTTTTGCAACCACGAGTGCCTGGGGTTGCCCTCCCTCAATCTTAATCATCTGAAACCCGGTCAGCTTGTCTTCTTCCTTTTTGGCAAAGATAAGGTGGTCAGGAAGATCGGTCATGACGCGTTGGTCAGGAAAAAGGAGCATTGGCTCGCGTTTCATCAAATTGATCAATGACGCTTTCATCCCCTCCATCTCTGTTTTGGCTGCCGGAGTGATTGACATGTTCACCCAAGCGCAGATAAAGGTGAAAAACAGGGCGAGGACACCAACAGGCACGCAGATCCTCCACATACTGAGCCCGGCCATGCGCATCGATACGAATTCGCTGTCAGCCGAGAGTCGCCCGAAAGTGAGCAGGATAGAGGTCAGAAACGAGAACGGAATAGCCAGACTTAATGAGATAGGAATGACGAGAATGATGAACTTGAATACGAAACCAAGGCTCAGGTCCGGTCGTTTGGCCAATTCTCGCAAAATCTCCTTAAAAACATTACCCAGCACCAGAATAATGATGATCACTCCCACCGCAAAGAGGGCAGAGATAAGCACTTGTTTGGCAATGTAGCGATCGAGGAGCCTCATTGGGATAATCAAAGAACGTCCGAATCCGAAGAATCTTTGAGATGTGTTCTAATCTCAGCCAATTGTCGAATATCAGCAACAGTGAAAAACCGGCTTCCCCAGTTAGTTTGTAGCGACGCGTGAATCCCTTGACGCCCCATTTCTTTCCGTTAACCTTGGATGAACACTGACGGGGGAGCGTTTGGCGCTGAGATTGTCCTATTGGGGCAAGACCCTTCGAACCTGATGCAGGTAATGCTGTCGCAGGGAGTCATCTATGAATTTTCTAAATCTCAGTTTTCCCGCCCTATCGACCAAATCGTAACGATTTGAGCGTTTTGGCGGTTTTTTTGTGCCCCTGCCAACCACTCCATCCATGATCACTCCAAACGAATCTGCGCCCTCCGAGCCTACAACGGTCTCTGAGGTTTTTCCAAACAGCCAGCGAATCTACGTCAAAGGTAAGGTTCATCCCGATGTGAAGGTTCCGTTACGGGAGATCAATCTATCCGAGACGAGTCACCCCAGTGGTCGGGTCGAGGCTAATGAACCTGTCAGAATTTATGACACTAGCGGTCCGTGGGGAGACGAATCTTTCAGTGGAGATGTGGAGGAAGGACTCCCTGCGCTTCGGCAGGACTGGATTATGGCTCGCGGAGACGTTGAGGAATATGAAGGCCGTGAAATGAAGCCTGAGGATGATGGTTACCTCTCTAACGAGCATGCTGAACGCTACAACGAGAAGAAAGAGGAGCGGAACCGACTCAAGGTCTACCCCGGGCTAAAGCGCAAACCGCTCAAGGCTTCCAAAGGGCACCCGGTGACACAGATGTGGTATGCCAAGCAGGGCGTCATCACTCCGGAGATGGAATACATCGCCATCCGTGAAAATCTCGGGCGCGAAGAGGCGTTTAAAGCGGCGACGGATAGTGCAGGTCCAAGGAATCTGATGAATTTCCAGCATACCGGCAATTCCTTCGGCGCTTCGATCCCGGAGTACATCACTCCCGAGTTCGTTCGTGATGAAGTGGCTCGAGGCAGGGCCATCATTCCGTCCAATATCAATCACCCCGAAAGCGAGCCGATGATCATTGGTCGTAATTTCCTGGTGAAAATCAATGCGAACATCGGTAACTCAGCCGTCGCCTCCACGATCGATGAAGAAGTCGAGAAGCTGCAGTGGTCGACTCTGTGGGGTGCTGACACGGTAATGGACCTTTCTACAGGGAAGAACATTCACGCGACTCGTGAGTGGATCATCCGTAACTCCCCTGTTCCCATCGGAACCGTCCCGATCTATCAGGCACTGGAAAAAGTGAACGGTAAAGTGGAGGACCTCTGTTGGGAGGTCTATAGGGACACCTTGATTGAACAGGCAGAGCAGGGCGTTGACTACTTCACGATTCATGCCGGTGTGCTACTGCGTTTTGTCCCGCTTACTGCGACTCGAACGACTGGCATTGTCAGTCGAGGTGGAGCGATCATGGCGAAGTGGTGTCTGACGCATCACAAAGAGAATTTCCTCTACACTCACTGGGAAGATATTTGTGACATCATGGCACAATACGATGTCTCCTTCTCCATCGGAGACGGCTTGCGTCCTGGCTCGATTGCTGACGCGAATGACGAAGCTCAGTTCGGTGAACTGGAAGTGCAGGGCGAACTCACTACCATCGCATGGAACAAAAGTGTTCAGGTGATGAACGAAGGCCCCGGTCACGTTCCGATGCACATGATTCAGGAAAACATGGAGAAGCAGCTTGAGTGGTGCCACGACGCGCCCTTCTACACCCTGGGGCCACTGACTACGGATATAGCGCCTGGTTACGATCACATTACGTCGGGAATCGGTGCTGCCATGATTGGCTGGTACGGTTGCGCGATGCTCTGCTACGTGACGCCGAAGGAGCACTTGGGCTTGCCTAACCGCGAGGACGTCCGAGAGGGTGTTGTTACCTACAAGATAGCCGCCCATGCAGCGGACCTCGCGAAAGGACATCCGGCCGCTCAAATTCGAGACAATGCGCTTAGTAAGTCACGCTTTGAGTTTCGCTGGGAAGATCAATTCAACCTATCGCTTGATCCGATGAAGGCTCGTTCCTTCCACGACGAAACACTTCCTCAGGACGGCGCGAAAACGGCTCACTTCTGCTCGATGTGTGGACCCACCTTTTGCTCCATGAAGATTTCCGAAGAAGTCAGGGAATACGCCGCAGAGCAAGGCCTGACTGATCAAGAGGCACTCGAGAAAGGAATGGAGGAGAAATCGAAAGAGTTCGCCGACAATGGAGCGGAGATCTATTCCTGATCTCCCTCCCCTTTTACTTCTACTTTCGTTAAGCAGCGGGCGTCTCTTCAGGCGCCCGTTTTCCTTTGGCCTTGTTGCTCAAGGTTTGGATCACGTAGTAGAGCATCGGCACGGCGGCCAGGCTGAGCGCTGTCGCGACGATCATGCCGCCAAACACTGAGGTGCCGATAACCTTCTGAGATTCGGCGCCTGCACCCGAAGCGATGAGTAATGGAATCACGCCGAGGATGAAAGAGAAGGCGGTCATCAGAACCGCTCGAAAACGGAGGCGAGTGGCCTCGATAGCCGCTTCGAAAACGGTTTTTCCTTCGTCTTCATGCAGCACCTTGGCGAATTCGACGATCAGAATAGCACTTTTCGTCGACAGACCGATCAGCAGCACAATTCCGATCTGCGTGTAAACATTGTTATCCATGTTCCGGGCCATCACAGCCAGGACAGCACCGAGAAGAGCAGTGGGCACAGAGAGCACCACTGAGATCGGGATCGTCCAGCTCTCGTATTGAGCTGCCAGCACCAGATAGACGAGGAAGATCGCGAGAACAAAAATGGCGGTGGTCCCTCCGGCTGCTTCCTTTTCCTGATAGGATAAATCAGACCAGTTGTAGCCCATGGTGCTGGGAAGCTTTTCTCCAGCCATGTCCTCCATGATACCGAGAGCCTGTCCAGAACTGAATCCGGGAGCTGGACTGCCCGTGATTTTAACTGAGGGATAAAGGTTGAAACGAGTTACTGACTGAGGGCCATAAACTTCTTTGATTTCGGCGATCGCTCCGAGCGGCGTGGTACCACCATTCTGATTCTTTAACTCCAAGGTGTTAATGTCCTGGGGTTTGGATCGGTATTGTTGGTCAGCTTGGGCCATGACTTTGAATCCGCGACCAAACAAGGTGAAGTCATTGACGTAAGCCGAGCCGAGATACACCTGCAATGTGTCAAAAACCGCCTGCATCGATACCCCCATTTTCATGACCTGCTCTCGATCAATATCAACGAGGAGTTGAGGCGTGCTTGCTCGGAAAGTAGTGTTTAGCCCCTCCAATCCGCTTTGTTGATTTCCGTCAGCAATGATTTCAGCGCTCATTTGCTGCAATTGATCAAGTCCTACCCCGACCCGGTCTTGTAGCATGAAAGTGAATCCACCGGAGTTACCAAGACCCGGTAGTGAAGGAACAGGGAAAGCGAAGGAAAAGGCATCCGGATAGCTGGCTATCTTCTGGTTGAGCGCTGCGATGATTCCAGCTTGATGTAACTCCGGAGTGGTTCTCTCCTCCCATGGTTCAAAAACCACGACGAGAAATGCACGGCTGGCAGCTGCGGAACCATCAACGATGGAATAGCCTGCGACACTCATGAAGTCTTTCACTCCATCGACCTCTTCAACCATGGCATTGATGTCAGCGAGGACTGCTTTCGTCCGGCTCAGCGAAGCTCCGTCAGGGAGTTGCACATTGACCATGCAGTATCCCTCATCTTCCTGAGGAACAAAGCCGGTTGGCAGGCTTCCGAGACCAAAAATAGCAGCCACCGCCATTCCAAGGAAAATAATGACCGCAATAGCCGCCTTCCGAATCGCCAGCTTGGTGATTCCGAGATAGGCGTTGGTAGATTTTTCGAGAGCTTTATTGAAGCCAAAGAAAAGGCCTTTGGTAGGTTGCTTCTGCTTCTTAAGGAGAATGGCGCACAAGGCCGGGCTGAGTGTCAGGGCGTTGATCGAGGAAAAGATTGTCGCGATCGAAATGGTTACAGCGAACTGCTTGAACAGGGTGCCAGTAATTCCTGGCATGAAGATGGTGGGAACAAACACTGCGAGAAGGACGAGTGTTGTTGCGATGACTGGGCCTGAGACTTCCAGCATCGCTTTCTCGGCCGCCTCCTTGGACGATAGGCCTTCAGCAATCCACCGGGACGTATTCTCTACCACCACGATGGCATCATCGACCACGATACCAATCACCAAAACTAAGCCGAACAAGGTCAGCTGATTCAACGAAAATCCTAATATGAGAAGCACCGAAAAGGTGCCGATCAACGCTACCGGAATTGTTACCGCTGGAATAATGGTAGCGCGGAAGTTCTGAAGGAAAATGTAGACGGTCAGGACCACCAGAATCAGGGCAGCTATCAGCGTTGTGACCACTTCCGAAATCGAAGCGGTGACCACGTTGGTATTGTCATACATGATGCGATACTCGAAATCATCGGGAAACCCTTCGGAAAGCTTGTCGAGCTTTGAGCGGATCCCGTCCGCTACCGTAATGATGTTTGATCCCGGGATCTGGTTGATCGCTACGGTGGCAGATGCCTGCCCGTTGAATTGAGAGGCGAAATTGTAGAGATCGGAACCGAGTTCCACTCGCGCCACATCTTTCACTCGAAGGATGGATCCATCGTCAGCCACTTTGACCACGATTTGTTCAAATTCAGAAACCTCGGTTAGCCTACCTTCGACGTTGACGGTGTACTCGAATGCAGTGCTATCGGGCGCCGGAGCGGTTCCAATTCGTCCGCCGGCAACCTGAACATTCTGTTGTCGGATCGCATTGACCACATCGGTCGCCGCCATTCCGAAGCTGCGCAAACGTTCAGGATCTAGCCAGATCCGCATACTGAATTGCCCTACCCCGAAAACCTGAACATTGCCTACATCTTTGACCCGGGCGAGTTCATCTCTGACTTGTTGCCAGGCATAGTTGCTGAGGTAAGCGTCATCATAGGTTCCGTTCGGAGAATAAAATGAGATGTACATCACCGTGTCGGTGGACTGCTTCTTGACCGTAACGCCTTGCCTTTTGACTTCTTCAGGTAGCTTCGCCTCGGCGATAGAGACACGGTTCTGTGTCAGCACGTTTGCTGTGTCCAGATCAGTCCCCGGTTCAAAGGTGACGGTGAGAGTCATGCTACCGTCGTTGCCGGAGATCGATGACATGTAGATCATCCCTTCGACACCGTTGACTTCCTGCTCGATCGGGGTCGCGACCGTTTCGGCGATGGTACGGGCATCTGCTCCAGGATACACCGTGCTGACCTGAACCGTCGGCGGAGCGATATCTGGATAACGGGCAATCGGAAGTGCGGACAGGGCAACCAGTCCGCCAACAACGATGACGATTGAAATCACCGCAGCGAAAATGGGACGGCGAATAAAGAAAATACTGAACATAATCAGGAGTGGCTCGGTCAGAGTTTATTCAACCGCTTTGTCAGTTTGACCGTCGGCTTTGTCCTTCTTCTTGGTGGGATCGGTCACCGGTTCGGTCACCGGCTCGGGATTTTCACCTTTATTAATGGGGATGACCTCTATGCCTGGGCGCGCCCTTTGTAGGTTGCCCACGACGATCTGTTCATCCGCTTTGACTCCGGTATTTTTGTCGGAGTCGTATGCTTCGATGATTCGATATTCATCTAACAAATACTCTGTGGGCACGACCACTCGGCGTTCCACCGTATTGTCTTCACCCACTACGAGAACGAAATTTCCTCCAAGGTCCCGCTGAACCACACTTACCGGAACTTTGACGGCTTTTTCCTGAACCTTGGGAATTCGGATTCTGCCGAAAGCGCCATCGACGAGAATTTCGTCTTTGTTTTGGAACAGCGCTCTCAGCCGCATGGTGCCGGTTTTTTCGTTAATCGTATTGTCGACAAATTCGATCTTGCCCAGTTCTGGAGCCTTGCTACCGGACTTGTCTGTGGTCGTGTGCATCGTTCCGTCAGAAAGCAGTAGTTCGAGCTGACTGTCTTCTGGACGGTTGGGCTCCATCGATGGATCGTCAGCATTGGGGAGATCCGGCAGGTATGGGATGACGGCCCGTTCGCTGACCTCGAAATTGAAATACATGGGCTGGGATTTCACCATTGTTGTGAGCAGAGTCGGTTCGTTTGCTCCAACGAGATTCCCCTGGTCGACCATTGATCGTGATACCCTGCCTGAAATAGGTGCCGTGACATTGGTATATTCAAGATCGCGTTCAGCGTCGCTCAGCGCTGCTTTAGCAATCGCTACATTGGCTTTTTCGACTTCCTCTTCAGCTTCTGCCTTGAGCTTTTCCAGTTCGGAAACAGCATTCGTTTTGAAGGCCTCTGTCAGACGGCGAACGTTGGTGCTGGCGATTTTCAAGTCAGCCTCTACTCGGCGAAGGTTGCCTTTAGCCGTTTCCACTGCAGCCAGAAACTGCTCGGGCTCGATCGTGAAGAGAGGGGCGCCTTCCTTAAGGTAGTCTCCTGCCTGGAATTCTCTCGATTTCAGGAAACCCGTTACCCGGGCCCTTACTTCCACTCTCGAGGTCGACTCGACACGTCCAGGAAAAATCAAATAGACCCTCGTATCTTCGATGATCGGATTTTCGACTTCGACTTGTGGAGGCGGCGGGGAAATGAACTCATTCTTTGGTGCGCAGCTGGTGCCGAACCAAAGAGACAAAGTCAAAAGGGCAAAGAAAGAGGTATCAGAGAATTTCATCATGAGGACTTAGTTAGCTGAGGCTGCATCAGCGGAAGGGTTGATATCGCCCGGTTCATTGGGCCGGCGTTCGGACGCTCCGAAGATTCTTCCACGGGCTTTGACTGATGCCTCAGGGACGGGGATCAGTTCAACTTCGCTGCCGCCACCGAGAGCTTTGTAAAGGGTGATGTAGTTTTGCGAAATTCCTCCGCGGGACTGAGCTAGGTCATCTTCAGTCGTAAACTTCGTCCGTTGGGCATCGATGACTCGTTGGAAATCGACCAGCCCGTTGGTGTAGTTGTCGAGAACCAGATCAACGGTTTCTTTCGCTGCAGCGTCTGCCCTCGAAAGAATCGCCACACGATCCCAACCGTTTGCAATCGATGACATACTGTTTTCGACTTCTTCCACCGCCAGGAGAATAGAGTTTTCGTAGTTGTTCAAAGCTTGCTCGGTTCTCGCTTCTTCAGCTCGAATATTGTTTCGGATTTGGCCGGCACTGAAGATTTTCCACTGAAATGCGGGGCCGAATGAATAGGCACTGCTTGCAGAATCAAAGAGGTTTCCAGAATTGATGGTCTGGAGTGAAAAATCACCAAAAAGGGTGAACCGGGGATAGAGATCCGCTTCTGCCACTCCGATCAAAGCGGTTTGGGCAGCGAGTTGACGCTCGGCAGACCTGACATCAGGCCTGGCACGCAGCAGATCGACAGGAATTCCCGCACTGTACCCGCGTGGCGGCATCGGTATTCCCCGGCTTCGTTGAAGAATTTTGGAAACAGTGGCAGGATTCGATGCGGTGAGGCTTGCGAGGCGATTACGAGTCCGGTCCAGTTCGGTTTTTAATTGAGGAATGATCGCCCGGGTTGTCTCGAGGTTCGTGATCGCCTGAGTTTCGTCAATCTTGGGAGCAATTCCCGCTCCGAGGCGGTCCGAAGCCAGATTGACTGATTTTTGCTGCGCTTGAACATTGGCCGCAGCAAGTCGGATCCGTTCTTCAAGCGTTCGATATTCGACGTAGTTCAGCGCGGTTTCGGAAAAGAGGGTCACTAGAATGTCCCGGTAATTTTCCACCGAGGTTTCGATATTGGCATCAGCGGCTTCGACGTTTCTCCGCAAGCCTCCGAAAACATCGATCTCCCATCCGGCATCAAAGCCGGTGCTGTAAAAGTTTGAAGGATTGGGTCCAGGAGGCGCAGCAAACAGTGTCTGGCTGCTTCTGGTTCGTGAATAGGATCCATTTCCACCCACCGAAGGGAGAAGCAGGCTCTGCGCGACGCCCCTGAGGGCGCGGGCTTCTGCGATGCTTTGTGAAGCAATCTTAAGGTTTGGGTTTGCCGAACGGGTTCTTTCGATCAGCTGATCCAAGGTTGGGTCGTTGTAACCATTCCACCATTTTTCGAGGCTGGAACGCCGACCCGTTACATCACCTTGAAGGCTCCTTGTCCATGCGTCCGGCGTTTTGGCCCCGGGAGTTTGGTAATCAACTCCAACGATCACGCAACTTTGAACAGCCAAGGCAGAAAATGCGAGCAGAAGCAAAACGTATCTTCCCACGCAAAGCGATTTTGATTCCGCTGGATCGGTTTTGGGAAAGAAGGTCACAGGTCGAGTATTTGATGTCATGGAAAATTTGATGGCCAAAAAACAGATAGTTCTTCGCCGAAATACGACAAGCCACCCAGCCTTATGAAAATCACTCTATCAAACAATGCAAATCTGTGTTGCCGCAAGCGAATTTTAGCTTTTCAATAGACTTAGTGAAAATTTTAGAAAGGGCCCAGCGGTTACCGATAAAGTCATTGGTTTTACTATTCGGTATTCTTGTCGTTTTCGTCATGGCACCTCTTGCCGTTGGATCTGGTGGCTTTGGTTTATTGGCCCGAATGCTCTACCATCTCGTTTTCTGCCTTGGAGGCTACCTCCTCTTCAGTTCAAAAAACTGGATCGTGGCTTATCTTGTCGTGGCATTGCCGGCTTTTTCTTTTGGCGTATTGACCGAAACTGCTTGGAATCGTCCAGGAATCACGGTCACATCAAGTGCATTAATCATCATCCTACAATTGCTTCTGATTGTTGCGATTATCCGCTTCACACTCTACGACTCCAGCGCTGGACGGCTGGATCGAGTCATCGCCGGAATATGTGGCTATTTCATCATAGGATTGTTGTGGACCGATCTATATCAAATTGTGAACATCTACTGTCCTGACGGATTTCGAACTGCTGAGGGAGTGGGTAGATTACCTGATGACGGTTCGTCGATGTACTACAGCTTCGTCACTCTGACCACGCTTGGCTACGGTGACATATCCCCCGCCAATCCATGGACAAGGATGTTAGGCTCACTTCAAGCAGTCAGTGGAACGCTTTACATTGCCGTGCTGATTTCATCCCTCGTTGGAAGAGATCAACGGAGTCAAGATCCAAGCTGATTAAGGGCCTGCGATTGGGGCCCTTTAGCCAAACCAGCTCAAAAACCCCTTAATCACAAAGGCGTTGGCGATATCGATGAAGAATGCTCCTACTAGTGGCAGCAGAAGAAATGCCTGTGGGGACGGTCCGCTTTTCTTGGTGATCGCAGACATGTTGGCAATTGCCGTAGGTGTCGCGCCCAGACCCAGTCCGCAGTATCCGGCAGCCATCACTGCGGCATCATAATTTTTACCCATCAGGCGAAAAATAACGAAGATGGCCCAAAGGATCATCACGATGACCTGAGCGAAGAGCAGTAGCATAATTGGCCCGGCTAGTTCGACAAGGCTTTGGATCTGAAGCGACATTAACGACATGGCGAGGAATAAGCCAAGGCTCAGATCTGAAACAAGGGCCAGGGAAGCTGTTTCCGATGGCCATTTTAGTGTTTTGAATCGCGGCCCTATCAAATTGGTCAGCAAAATTCCGGCGAAGAGGCAAAGGACGAAATCAGGGAGCTGAAAATTCAGGTAATTGTCGAGCAATTCGCCAATCGCTGAGCCCAGGCCAGCGGCGACAGCAATGACAAGGAGGCACGATAAGACACCGTCGACGCTCACCTTTTCAAAATCTCTTTTCTGTTCAATTTTTTTCTCCAGCGGAAGTCCAACCAGATGATCATCGTCGGGGTGAGCCGGCTTGAGCTGGTGTCTCGAAATCAGGAAGTTACCTACTGGCCCTCCGATGATGCCTCCGAGGATGAGCCCAAATGTGGCACAGGCGATCCCCATTTCTTTTGCGGATTCGATCCCATAGGTGCTCTGAAACTCGTCACCCCAGGCGATAGCAGTACCATGTCCCCCACTGAGAGAGACCGAGCCCCCGAGTATGCCGATGGATTCAGGTAGACCTGCCAATATAGCAATACCGACCCCGGTCGCGTTTTGTATTATAAGATAAACGATTGCCGCTACGAGTAGAATCAAAAGCGGTTTTCCTCCGGCAAGCAGTGTCGAGAGACGGGAGTTCAACCCAATCGTGGTGAAGAATACAATCAACAAACCGTCGCGTGAATCGAGATTAAAACTGACCTCACTTCCGTTGAGATAATATATTGCGGCAGATATCAGCGATATCATTACGCCCCCCACCACAGGCTCAGGAATATTCCATGTCCGGAGAAAGAGCATCTTCGAGTTGAGATACTTTCCCAGAAATAGCGTCAAGATTGCCAGAATTAGAGTCTGGCGGCCGTCGAGTTCAATCATTCAATTTGGGCTACCGTATTTATAGGCCGAAGAACCTGCCATTCAAACTAGAATCATGATGGTGGCGATCAAAAGACAAATAACCCGAGAAACTTTTCGTAAGTGCGCCCCATAGATGGCTTGCCTTGTGTGCAGTCTTTCCTTTAATTCTACGTGATGCTTTCTAGACGCCGCCTCTTCTTTCAATCTGCCACCCTTGCTGGTGGTTTCGCTCTTTCAGGAACCGGAATACATGCGCAGTTGAAGCGCTCCGACACTGACCCGGAATTTGTGGTCACGAATGGCCGTATTAAGCAGTCTATCATGGGGTGGTGTTTCAAAGAGCATTTCGATGCGGTCGAGCTGGCGCAGCATTGCAAAGAGATTGGCCTCGTAGCGATGGAAGGAATTCCCCGTGAATCTTATCCCGCAGTGAAAGAACTCGGATTGGAGATTTCGCTGATATCAACTCATGGGTTTTCGAAGGGGCCGTGTAATCCTGAGTTCCGCGAGGAAGTCATCGCGAAGCTCACTGAAGGTATCGAAGTGGCTCAGGAATTCGGTTGCGACAAAATTATCACCTTCACCGGCATGAAATTTGACGGGATGGATCCGGAAAAGGCGGCGCAGGATTGTGTTGATGTTTGGAAAGAGATCATCCCGCTGGCGGAAAAGGCGGGAGTGACCATCGTTCTGGAGCATCTCAATTCTCGCGACGACACCCATCCTATGAAAGGCCATCCCGGCTATTTCGGTGATGACGTCGATTTCTGCTTCGACCTAGTAAGGAGGGTCGGTTCACCCAATTTCAAACTACTCTTCGATATCTATCACGTCTCGGTGATGAACGGTGATGTGATCCGTCGCATACGGAATAATCACGAACTCATTGGGCACTATCATACCGCGGGAAACCCCGGGCGGGCTGAGCTCGATGATACACAGGAGATTAACTATCCCGCTGTCCTCGAAGCCATCGTCGAGTCCGGTTACGATGGCTACGTCGCTCAGGAATTTATCCCTACCTGGGACGACCCGGTTTTAGCGCTGCGCAATGCCGCTCAACTCTGCGATATTTAATACCCTTTCATTGGATCGCAAGTAGTCGGCCAACGGAAAAGATCGCTACTGCGGCAAGTGTATTGGCTCCGGTATCACTACGCCGGTGGAGATTACAGCGGAGTGTCCGCTGTCGCTAGCCCTGTTGATCAGCGGCAGGCTGTAACTCATTCTCTTCCAAGTCTAAGTCGTCGCGGAGCGATTCAAGCTCCGTTGACGTCCTCTGGACTTCCAGCTCAGCGTCGAGCATTTGCATGTGGCCTTTGCGCCAAATGAAATAGCCGCATGCCAATCCACACAACACGAAGAAAAGGCCACTCAGAGCATAGTATACCCAGGGATCTTGTTCCTGCCGGATGATCTCCATCCAGCTTTCCATTTGTTGCGCTAATAGATGAATCTGCATTGCGGACTTTTCTAGTTAACCGTTTCCGCAACCGTTCGGGCAACTTGAACCAGCTCAACCCGACGGGCTCTCCAGTTCGTAAAGCGCCGGTCCTGGCCCGAGTTTTGAACAGCAATCAATGCCTGGGAAACTCCGCGTTCGAGCAATCGCTCCCTGACTGCATCTGCCCGTCGAGCACTCAGTGATTCAGCATATTCCTGAGTTCCCTCCGGTCCTGAAAATCCAATCACCGTAACGGTGGTTTTGCGCCCACCTCTTCTCATAGCCCTTGCAAACTCGTCGATTTTTTGAATTCCAGACTCGGTAAGATCTGCGCTGGTTTCGTCGAAATAGATTGAGTGATCATCGTCTCCGATCGATTCCGTTTTATCCACTGTCTGCCTCGTGTGTGTGTCAGGCTCTTTGGGCGATTCCACTTCTTTACTTGCTTCGGGGACCGGGGCTGCTACCGCATGATGCGAATCGGCTTGCTCGTCCAGGTCATCTAAAGACATTCCCTCCACGTCGCCTTCTTCATCTGAAAGCGACGCGTGCAGTTCAGTCTCCAGTTCGACTGGAAGTTCCTTGGTGGCTTCCCCTCTCTTTAGATTGTCTTCAACTGCCCGCAGCTTATCTTTCAAAAGAGATACTTCGTTATCCCTCGATGCACGCTGCATCATAACATTACTCACCTCGCTCTGAAGTTCCCTGACAGAATCACCGCGAGTCCCTAGCTTTTTGTGAAGCTTTTCAATTTCAGCGACACTCTGTCCACGCTGTTCTTCGTAGCGTTTTAATTTGGATTCCTGGGCTTCCAGTTCGCTGCGCAAGTTCGCAATTTCTTTGGACTTGGCTGAAATCATGCCGTTCTGAGCTAATGCTACCGTTTCTTTATCTTTAACGGCGGCCTCCAGTTTCTCCTCCAGTTCGGCTTTGAGGCGTGCGGCGGTTTCCTTGACTTCATCAAGGTCCGAGTCCGTTGTCTTAAGTTGTTCCTTGAGCGCTGCCAAATCGTCGTTCAGTGCGCCAATCTCATGCTCTTTGTCATCTAGTTTCTGAGATAGTTTCAGAGTGCGGTCGTCACTTTCTTTCAGCGCATCTTCCAGTTCACTGACGGCTGTCTCAGAGGCGGCTCGTTCCTCTTTCGCCGCTTCGACCTCGATGCTGAGTCGCTCGATTCTGTGATTGAGACTCTGGTTTTCCTTGCTGCTTGCCTTGAGCTCCCTGGCGATGCTCTCCAGCTCTTCTTCACGCATCTGAGCGGCATTCTCGAGCTCCTCAATCCGGCGCCCCGTTTCCTCAATTTCTCGAATTCGACCATCCTTTTCACGAGTCAGCTCTCGCATTTCGTCTTCGAGTTTTCTCAATGACTTATCCGACTGATTGAGTTTTTCGGAAAGTTCACCGATCTGTTGATTTGATTGCTCAAGTGCTTCCTCGGCGGTGGCCGCGATGATACCCGACTCTTCGAAGGCTGCTGCTCTCCTCTGAAGTTCCGCCTCAAGCTGATCCGCTCTGGAGGCGTGATAACGAGCTGATTTTAGCTCATCATCATATCCCATGCGAACTGAGTTCATTTCTTCGTAGCGACCCGCTAGTGCAATTTCCAGATTTGTGATTCTTTGAGTGCGGGCCTCGATCATGGCATTTTTAGCTTCCGAGGCCTCCATCACCGTTGCCGACTCTCCGCTGAGGGCCTCCATTTCGCCTTCGAGCACTGCGAGAGAGGATTTTAGTTTCCTGATCTTGTCGCGCTGTTGACGGACTTCGGTAGACAGGTCTTCCACTTCAGCGCTGCGGTCCCCGATGATTGCTTCGAGTTCTTCGTTCTGCCCCGAAGCCATCTTGAGGTTCTCTTGCGCGTCGCTGTGCTGAGCGTGAATTTCCTTAAGCGAATTCTCAGTAAGCGCCAGTTCGCTGGTGAGTTTCTTTTTCTCATCTTCCACTTCATCCAGCTCGTCGAGTCGCGCCTCCAATAGCTCGACTTCATCCAGTCGATCATTGAGGGCAGATCGTACGTCATACATCTCGTGACAGGCATCGTTGAGATTTGCCTGCAAGAGAGTCTTTCGTCTTTCGGTGAGTAGCGCTTCCTCGAGAAGGGTATTTAGGGCGCCTATTTCCTCTCCATTGGCTTCGATCTCTTTCGAAAGAGACTCGATGACCGTTGTTTTCTCATCTGATTCTTCAGAGCGCGAACCCAAATCATTCTTCGCCTCTTCCAATGCGGACTCAAGCGCTTCAATCTGCGCATCGAACTCGCTCCTATCCTGCTCTTCTACCAGTTTGGATTCGAGTTCACGATTGGCCGTTGCTGCATTGCTGAGCCCGGAACGAAGGGTTATCGTGTCACGGTTTTTCCACGAAAGGATGGCATTGAGCTGGGCGAGAGTCCGCTTAGCGGTTTCTGCCTGCTCAGTTGATTCCGCCAGTTTGTCGGAGACTCGCATCAGCTCAAGCTGATTGTCTTCGATCTCCGCCTCCTGTTCAGGTACCTCAATTAGTTGATTTTCCAGCGATTCGATCAACTCCAATTGTTTGTCGTAATCGGATCGAATGCTGTGCAATTCGTCGTGGGTATCGATCAAGTCCTGCTCGAGCTCTTGAATCCTTTGTTGAAACCGATCGGGTGCATCGAGGTCGATCTCCCCTATCTCGGCGGCGACAATCGGAGAAATGACTTCGGCGTGTGCCTCATTTCTAACTGCCTCGAGCTCTTCCGATTTCTCTTCGAGAAGCGCTTCGAGTTTCACGATCTTTTCGCGATCTCTTTCATCAATCACAGGAGCCGCAGGGATTGCTTTTCCCGAACCCTTGAGCTGCGAAGTGAGCTGTTCGATTCTCGCACTGGTGGTGAGAACTTCTCGCTCACTTTCGGAGATCCGATTCTCCCATGCGTCGCGGTCAGCCTGCCATCGGGCTCTTAGCTTCTTGAAAAGGTCCCGCTGTGAAGAACCCAGGGCGCTCCACTGGCTGGCGAGATTTAAGTTTTCTTCAACGGCAAACGAGAGCCTTTGGTTGAATCGGCCCCAGATAAACTTCGCGAGAAGCAATCCAATTGAGAAGAATAGAATCGCGGCAATTCCTACCGGTAGCCAGTTTTTGAGCAGAAAGAGGGAGAAATCGTGCATGTGATAGAAAATGGGCTGTGCGTGGCGGGGCGGTTCAGTCCTCGGATGTTAATTCGGCTCGGATTTTAGAGATCTCGTCACTTGTTCGTTCGTATTCTGCAATAGCGTCGCGATTGTCGGCTTCAAGTCTCTCTGTAAATCTACGGGCATTTTTCCAAATAATCCAGCCCGCGACCAGTCCAATCAGTGCACAAATTCCCCCACCCATCGCCAAGGTGATGCTCCAGTCTTTAACGAAATTTTCGAGGGAGGGGCTCATGCTCAATATCTAGTTATCAGAAGTGGGCTCGGCGGCACCTTCATTTGAAGGCGATACAAGGGAAACTTCAACCCGACGTGACTTCCAGCGTAGGCTTCTGGATACATTTGAAACGTCTTCACCGACGCTTTCGGTGGACATCGAGTCTTTCGGGATCTCAAGGCTTGTGAGAATACTCAATACAGAATTGGCTCTTCGAAGGCTCAGTTCACGGTTGTATTCAGCATTGCCAACATTATCCGAAAATCCGGTGACTTTGATCGTGATGGGAACTTCGGCCGCTTTGATCAATTCACTGATCTGATTAACTTTCTCCTGCTCATCACCACTGACGATCTCACTGTTACTTCCAAAGTAGATTGGTAGCTGCTTCAGTTGTTCGGAAAGTTTGGTCCTCTCTTCAGGTAGCAGTTTCGGCAAAGGAGGCGGTTCATCAATCTTTTGCTCAAGTCGATTGGTAACGGTGAATTCTCCCGGAACGATATTGATCGCTACGTTGTGGAGTAACTGCCGGTCGGCTGGCTCCAGTGTTTTGCCTTCCAGGCTTATTGCGTTTTCCGATATTCTGATCACTGCCGCTTCCACCCGTCCGTCCAGTTCGTAAAAAAGGTCGGACAATTGCACCACCCATTCACTTCCGGGGGAGTTTGGCGTCTCTGCTACTTTGCTTTCCACTGTCAGTTCCGAGGAGCTTGCCTCGAGCAATGCCTCAAGCTGACTCACGAAAGAGGCATCAGGGACATTCCCGGTGATGATGAGCTTCTCAGGGGTGTAGACAGCAAGAAGCTTAACAGGTGGTCCGTCGGCGCTTTGCTCCTTCACCGAAAGGTCAATTAGGATATCTGGCGGCACGGTGACAGCCTTAAGTGGGCTAAGGGATCTGATAATTTTTTGCTTGTCTCCCTCTTTTCGAACATTGCCCGTTAACCTCACGCGATCTGCTGAAAAATCAGCCGTCATTTCCCCTTTCAAAGTTTCTAATAGGAGCGGAACGATGGACTTGGCATTCATTTCGGCAGTACCCACATCCAGCTCTTCGTCGATTTCGATCCGATCAGTGATGATAGATTCTTGAGTCCCCTCATCGAAGAGGGCTAGCAGCTGGGTTTTTCTTTCATTCGAACCCATTTCACCTGAAACAATGATACCAAAACGGTTTCGGGTTATGCTGAAAAACGAGGGTTTCTTTAGGCTGATCGCTTCCCGGACGGTCACTTCATCCTTTGTCGTTTGAGCACCTATCAACGCCGCTAATTCCAGCAACCCCTGCTTCAATCCATCATTTGGAACTTCCCCCGTCATTGAGAGTTTTCCCTCTTTCAGCGAAATGGTGACTTCATCGGAATGACGAAGTAGCCCTTCCGCGAGCGAGGCGAGTTCGGCCGTCTTCTGAAAGGGGATTCTTTCGGGATTGATCCGCATATCGTTTTGAACAGATTCAACTCCTTCGATTGAAAGAATTCGCGAGCCAAGCAGACTCCTATTCGCGTCGCTATTTGTTCCGAACTCACCGCTTAGCTCAACTTGTCCTTCTCCCAGCTCCCTAATGAGATGGAAAAGAGGAGGCAGCGTTGGGCGGATTGAGATTTCCACTTCCTCGGGCAGTGGCGTAATCGCTACAGGCACTGCTTCTTTTACGAGTTCCAAGACCCTTGCCTTGTCCTCTGCGTGATCAACGTATCCCGACAAAATTACATTGTGGTGATCAAATCCCACTTCGACTCCGTCAAATCCTGATTCATTGAGGGCTGAGTGAGCTCTCTGGGATAATTCCTGCTCGAGGCTGCCCAAATAGCCTAACTTGGTCACTGCGGTGAATGCGGCGACGGCTAGAACGAAGAGAATGGCAACGAGCAAAAACCTCATTGAAGAGACGGATAACTAAGCCACGACAATATTCAGTTTTTGCAAAACTCTCAACACCCAACTCACATTATCCGAAAATACTGAGCGAAGCGGAAAAAGAGATGCAGTTCGATTTCGAATGAGAAATTACTGACCAAACATCAAATTCTCGATTCCGCTGCCATTGGAAACACTCGGGGCGCGAGTTCCCCGGCTTAGCACTGCATTGGAAAGATCGAGATCCTGATAATTCTGGTTGTCCTTTTTCGCCAGGATACCGCTCAAGGCTGATGCGTTGGCGGATTCTGCCTCTTTCTTAAGGTGGCGGATCAGGCTGCCATTCGAAAAGTATAGGCGATGCTCCACCGCTATATCAGTCGTGCCGCTTTCGCCATTGGCTAGAGTCTGCCCCGAAAACTTCCAGTATGATTGCGTCACAAAGGAGAAGAACAGCTGCCCGTTCCAGTAGTAATAATACTCATCGCTCCCGCCATGGTCGCCTTCAGCGAAGGAGAAATGAATTTTGGCGACGCTTCCATTGCTAAAGTACTTAACCAACGTGCCGGAGGCTGGCTCTTGATCTGATTCCCATGCGATCCGATTGGACTGCATATTCGCCCCTTCGATCTGATTGTATTTCCCTCTTATATCCGTCACCGCATCCTCAACCCAATCTGCCTGCAGAGAATTCGGCAGAATAACCGAAAGCAGGCAAAGGGCGGGAATAAGGCAAGTGAGAAGCGAGAAGCGGGATGTCATCATGAGTGGCACTATTGAAATGCGAATTGCCCCTTCTAGCAAGCTTGATTCGTCGCTGCTTTTTGATGCGGGCACAAAAAAAGCCTGCCCCGATTTCCAGGGCAGGCTTTTTGAAAATTGAGTGAAGGAATTTAAAGCTCCATCACTTCGCTGATCAATCGTCAGTTGTCGAATCGTCAGTTGCCAAATCGGCAGCAGTCTCGATTTCGGCCTCAGCCATGGCAGCCTTACGGCTCAGCTTGACCCGGCCTCGCTCATCGATGCCGATGCACTTGGCTTTAATGATGTCGCCAACCTTAACGACGTCTTCGACTTCGTTGACCCGGAAGTCAGCAAGCTCGGAGATATGAATCATGCCGTCTTTACCTGGCAGGACCTCAACAAAGGCACCGAAGTTGGTCGTGCTGACCACCTTGCCTTCGTAAGTCACTCCGACCTCGATTTCAGCAGAAACACGCTTCACGAGCTCGATGGCACGGTTGAGTGCCTCCATGTGAGCTGCGTAAATTGCGACAGTGCCATCATCAGAGATATTGATGTCAGCACCGGTCTCGGCCTGAATGCCTTTGATGTTCTTGCCACCAGGGCCAATCAGTTCACCGATCTTCTTAGGATCGATCTTGAGACTTTCGATACGCGGAGCGTGCTCGCTGAGTTCTGCAGGAGCAGAAATCGTAGCGTTCATCACGTCGAGAACGTCGAAACGACCTTTGGCTGCTTTGTCGACTCCTTCGAAGAAGATGTCGAGTGCAAGGCCAGGAAGTTTCAGGTCGAGCTGGAATCCAGTGATACCTTCAGAGGTTCCGCAAATTTTGAAGTCCATGTCACCATTAAAATCTTCGTTACCGATGATATCGATGATGGTGACGTAGCGCTTCATCTCTTCACCTTCGAACTCAGTCACGAGACCGCAGGAGATACCAGCGACGGGACGAGTGATAGGAACGCCGGCGTCAAGGAGAGCCATTGAACCAGAGCAAACAGATGCCATTGAGGTCGAGCCATTGGACTCCATTACTTCACTGGAAATACGGATCGCGTAAGGGAAGTCAGCTTCAGCTGGAATCACGGGAGCAATCGACTTTTCAGCGAGGGCACCGTGACCGATTTCACGACGATTCATTCCACCCATACGGCCCGTTTCACCAACACTGAAGGGAGGGAAGTTGTAGTGGAGCATGAAGCTCTTGGTGTCTTCACCGCCAGCGTAGTTGTCGAAATACTGCTTCTCGTCAGCGGGTGCCAGAGTAGCGATCGCGAGTGCCTGCGTTTCACCTCGGGCAAATAAGGCCGACCCGTGGGTGCGTGGCATGATGCCAATCTCGGCTGAGAGCGGACGGATGGTGTCTTTGTCACGACCATCACAACGGATTCCTTTGTCGAGGATTTCGACTCGGAATGCCTTCTTCTGAAGGTAGTCAAAGGCTTGTCCCATGGCAAAATCATTGGCATCAGGATGCTTTTCGAGAATAGCGGCTTCCACTTCCTTACGGAGGGCGCCAACAGCAGCACCACGCTCAACCTTACTAGGCTGGTTGATGGCTTGACCGATGCGGTCACCAGCGACTTCATAGGCGATCTCAAGGAGGTCGTCCTGAACTTCCAATAACACTGGTGTGCGTTTCTCTTTGCCGGCTTTGCGGACGAGCTCTTCCTGAGCGTCGAGAATTGGCTCAATCGCTGCTTGAGCGAAAGTCAGAGCTTCTTTGAACTTCTCGTCCTTCACTTCGTCGCCACCACCTTCAATCATGATGACTTTGCCGCGAAGACCTGCGTATACGAGGTCGAGAGTGCTCTCTGCACGCTGTTCGAAAGTCGGGTTGGCAATGAACTCGTCATTTACCAGTCCGACCCGGACAGCGCCGATAGGGCCTGCAAATGGGATGTCAGAGACACTGAGCGCAGCAGAAGCACCGTTCATGCTGAGAATGTCGGCGTCGTTGACTCCGTCAGCACTCAGCATCAATGAAACGACCTGAGTGTCGTAGAGGTAACCTTTAGGGAAAAGCGGGCGCAATGGGCGATCCGTCATCCGGCAGGTCAGAATTTCTTTTTCAGTTGGGCGGCCTTCGCGCTTGAAGTAGCCACCGGGGAAACGACCACAAGCAGCAGCCTTTTCCTTATATTCCACAGAGAGAGGAAACCAGTCCTGGCCTTCTCTCATCTTCGTTTGGGAGACAGCGGTCACCATGACAATGGTTTCGCCGACCTGTACGGTCACAGCTCCGTCGGCAAGCTTTCCCATCTTGCCGGTTTCGATTTTCATTTCCTGCGCGCCGACCTGGCACGTTACGTTTTCTATGCTCATGTATTTTCTTCCTTTGTTTTAAAAATTGATACGTTCGTGGCGGCTTGATCTTCTAATGAGAGCTTCAGCGTTGTCCTGTCTCAGGATATCCCACGCGATACAGAGGATGTGCAGCGAAAATGCCGATCCCCACCAATGAAAAACGCCGGTGAAGACCGACGTTTCCAGTTTTTGAATTTAGCGACGAAGACCGAGGGCTGCTATCACCTTCTGGTAGCGTTCGTTTTGCGTTCTCGCGAGATAATCAAGCAATTTTCGTCGACGAGCCACGAGACGGAGCAATCCGCGTCGTGAAGATAAATCCTTCTTGTTATCTGACATGTGACCTGTCAGTTGCGTAATACGCTCGGTGAGGTGCGCGACTTGAATATCGGCGCTGCCGGTATCACCTTCGTGGAGCGCAAGCTCCGCTGTGCTGTTAGTTGATTCACTCATTTTCTATGACAATTGGCATCACCTTGACACCGCTTTTTTAGGTCGTTCTTAAGTGGTCGCACTCAATCACATTTCACTGCCCTTGCAATGGAAAAGATGCCATAGAAGTCAGTTTTTCAGTAAAAAACGGCAGACCTTCCGTATTTTGGCTCGTAATATATAGAGTAATGCTCAAAGACGACCATCATGATGAGATTGCTCGAATACCTGACGCCTTGCCGGTCATGGTCTTGAGCGGGGCAACCTTGTTCCCTCATGGTTACATGCCTCTCTTCATTTTTGAGCAGCGATACCGGGATATGTTGTCCTATGTTCTCGAACATCAGCGCATGTTTTGTATCGGGAACGCATTTCCAGATATTGATCCTGATGAGAGCCAGAATCCGGTGCACACACTGACAACAGCCGGTCTGGTGCGCGCCTGCGTCACTCATCCAGATGGCACCTCCCACCTCATGTTGTCTGGCTTGCAACGGGTGGAAATTCTAGGGTGGGAGCAAGACGGCCCATTTCGGATCGCATCCGTGGTTCCTCAGCCATCAATCGTCCATAACGAAGAAAAAGTTGCCTCGGCCTCGTTAGAAGTAGTTGATCTGTGCAGTCGGCTCTGTGGTCAGGATCAACCGATGTCAAACCAGCTGCAGGAGCATCTTCGGGGAGTGAAGGATCCGGCCGCGATTTCTGACGTCGTTGCCCACAACTTCGTCAGTGAAGCAGTGGATCGGCAGCAGTTAATCGAGACGTTTGATGTTTTCGAGCGATTGACCTTCCTGGCTCAACATTTGGCGCGGCAGCTCACCAACGGCAGCGGCTAGGCGTTTTGACTCGAATCTTCTAGCCCGTAACTGTCTAGCCGCAAACGGCTTGCACTGACTCGCATTGGTTTCATCTGTGAGTCGATCTCAGGACCGCCGATAAAGTTGAGACGGTCTTGGCGTTCCTGCTCTTTTTTGGTGGCTGGTCGTTTTACTATTGACTGACTTGGGAACTCTCTAATGATTAGGCTCTCAGGGACTTAGCCCCTGGTTTCAATCTATCCATTGCTTGTATTCATCTAAATGACAAAACTACCCCAACCTATCAAACTGATCGCCATCGTGGCAGCGGCGCTTTTTGGCTCCGCCGGCTCTTTGCTGGCGCAAGACGCGGCACCTTCCTCTATCGATTCCGGTGATACCGCCTGGATGCTGGTATCCACTGTTCTAGTGCTTTTAATGACCTTGCCTGGTTTGGCCCTTTTTTACGGGGGTCTAGTCCGATCGAAGAACCTTCTTTCGGTCCTCATGGCCTGTTTTGCCGTCGCTTGTCTCGCTTCGGTGATGTGGGTCGCCTTCCTTTACAGTTTTGCGTTCAAGGGCTCCAACCCTTGGTTTGGAGATTTCAGCGCCCTTTTTCTGAAGGGAGTTGGAACTGACAGTGTCTCCGGCACTATCCCGGAAACCGTGTTCGTGATGTTTCAAATGACCTTCGCTATCATCACGCCGGCCCTCATTATTGGGGCGTTCGTCGAGCGTATAAAGTTCTCTGCCGTGTTGTTATTCACTGCCTTATGGCTTGTTTTGGTGTATGCGCCGGCAGTTCACTGGGTTTGGTCCGATGCAGGCTGGATGTTTAAAAATGAAACGATCGATCTCGCTGGTGGAATCGTCGTTCACGCCACCGCAGGTATCTCCGCGCTGATCATTGCGAAAATGTTGGGGCCTCGTCGTGGGTTTCCGAAGAAGTTGATGCCTCCTCACAGCCCCGGTCTTGTCATGATGGGTGCTGCTTTGCTATGGGTGGGTTGGTTTGGCTTTAACGCAGGCAGCCAACTCTCTGCTGGTGGATCTGCTGGTATGACCATGCTCGTGACCCACATTTCAGCTGCAGTGGCTTCCCTCACCTGGATGGTGGTAGAGAAGATCCGCACTGGAAAGCCTGGACTCGTCGGAATTGTCACCGGCATGGTCGCGGGACTGGCGTCGATTACGCCGGCATCGGGCCATGTGGGACCTATGGGTGCCTGTATTATCGGACTTCTTGCCGGAATTGTCTGCTACTTCGCCTGCGATTTCATCAAGTCTGTCCTCAAAATTGACGACAGTCTCGATGTCTTTGCCGTTCACGGCGTTGGAGGAATCATGGGCACGTTGCTTGTTGCCTTCCTGGGACTGGATCTGTTTGGCGGTCAAGGTATCAACAAGGACACCGCGATATCGCAGTTTATCACGCAGGTCATTGGAGTGGGTGTCACCCTGATTTGGTCAGTGGTTGCAACGGTGATCATCGTATTCATCTGCAAAGCGACCGTTGGATTTCGCGTCTCGGAGGAAGATGAAGAAACCGGCCTGGATATAGCTGAGCACGGGGAGCAGAGCTACACGCTCTAGTTTTCTCAATTCAAAGAACTCTTTAAAAAGAAAAACCCCGGTCAGAGAGATTCTGGCCGGGGTTTTTTATTAATCAATGACCCTGATCTGCGGTCGCCTCAAAACCTTCCAACTCCCGGAGGTCTCACAATGGTGGTCAGTGGGGTTTGACTCAAGATGATCAAGGTAAGCCATGGTAAGTGAACGCCGATGGCGATATCAGCACGCGCTACACGACCGGCTAAAGCATGACGAATGGCATGTGGTTAAAAATTGAGCTGCCGGAACCCGTGCTTGTGAGCGGTATTACATTTCGATGCGGCCGTTTCCAAGAAAGACTACCTTCTGGGCTACAACGTGGAGCTTTCAGATGACGGTAAGAAGTGGCGCCGAAAAGTCGCCAAGGGCGAGGGCGCTGAGGCCCTTACTGTGATTGAGTTCGAAGAACAAACTGCTCAGAATATTCGAATCACTCAGACTGGAGAACACAAGCTGTTCTGGTCGGTTATACGATCTGGAGGAATTTGGTTCCTCTATCGAGCCTTAATTAGTCACGGTTCATGAAATATCTCCTTTTCTGATTGTATTCTTGATCGATTATATGGTAATTATTGTATTTACGGAAATATCATTCAAATTTGGGTGATGACTCCGGCTGTTCGTTCTCCGTTCGAAACTAATCAGGACATGTCTTTTCTTGCCTCTCATAAGTTTGCCAGCTCTCGCCCTACCATTGGTAAGCGTTTCGGGTTTAAAGAAATCGATGTTACGGTTTTTGAGATGCAAAACCTGCCGGGTAAAGAGCGGGATGCATGGCGAAGAATTCAGGAAAGCAATCCTGAGCTTATTAATCCGTTCTTTCGGGTCGAATTCTCCGAGGACCTAGCCAAGGTCCGACCGAATGTCATGGTGGCAGTTCTCAAGGTTGGTGATACGACCATTGGTTTCTGGCCTTACCAGGAGATCAAACCTGGAATCGCAATTCCAGTTGGAGAGAAAATTGGCTGTATGCATGGGATCATCTGCTCTCCTGATTTGAAGATCAAAGGCGCTTCGTTAGCGAAGCGCTGCGGTCTAAAATCTTGGAAATTTGATCATCTGCTAGCGTCTCAGAACATATTTTCCGAAGGCTACTTCGAAACGCTGGAGTCCCCTTTCATGGATCTGGGCGACGGGTATGTGAATTACATTCAGAATCTGAAAGACAATGGTCACTCCGGGAGGAAATTTTTGGAGCTCGGACGAAAGTCTCGAAAGTTGGCAAAGGATCACGGAGCTATTCGGTTTGAAATAGACTGTGATGATGATTTTGCTCTCGAGTGCTTGATTCAATGGAAGCGAGATCAAATGGATCGAACCAAGCGGGTCGACCTCTTCGTTCAGTCTCCCTGGATCGAATCGTTGATCAAGTACAGTATGCGGAGAAAGAGCGATGCATTCCGTGGTGTCATGTCGGTGCTGTATCTAAACGATGATCCGATTTCGGTTCACTTCGGATTCCGTTCCAATGGTTATTTGCACGGGATCTTTTTCGCCTATGACCAGCAATATACGAAATACAGCCCCGGGATGCTTCTGGTTTTGAATTTGGCTCAGCACGCCAACGATATAGGGATTACGCGTATCGATATGGGCAAAGGAGCAGAGGGATACAAGAATTTTTGGAAGTCAGACTCTACCACTATTGCTGTTGGACGATACGAGACGAACCCCATTCTCTCTTTCTTTTCGCCACGTGCCTACCAACTTAAGAGAAAAATCTCCGTTTCAAAGTTCGGCCCGCGGGCCAAAATGCTTCTTGGAAGCGTTCAGAGGTTCAAGCACGGCATCTGATTTGTTATTCCGTAATGACTCAACGTGGGAGCATCACTGAGTGAGATTTTGATTACGGGAGATGCATTCCTTGCCTGAAAAAATTGCATCGATATCCTCTTGGGGGTGATGTGATAATTCGAGCGCCGCGTGATTCTGTAACAGCAATTCTTGACCCATTTCGATTCATCTCTAACTTCGTCACATGGAAAGGCAATCATTCGCGGCTGGCAAGGTCATCTTTCGTGAAGGGGAAGACTCACAGGAAGCTTACCGAGTGATCTCAGGAAAGGTGCAAATTAGCGTTCCTACGCCGAATGGGCCGCAAATTTTATCTCACGTTAATCCCGGAGAAATCTTTGGGGAAATGGGAATGGTGGACGAGCAACCTCGCTCGGCTGCTGCGATTGCGGCAAGCGACGTGCTGGTGGAAGTCATTTCGATGGAGACATTCATCGACTACCTCCAGTCAGACCCCAATATTATGTCCGCCTACCTGGCTACTGTTTTCGAGCGCCTTCGCTCCTCTGATCTACTGTTACAGATGGCCATCAAGAGGCAGTCGGACGCTGAATATGTCGGCAAGGATGATATCTCCCTGGAGGAGTTGCTCTATCGGCCCGCGGTGCCTGAAAAGGAGGAAGTAGATCCTTCGCCGAAAACGCTTAAATTGACCGCAACCTACGAAGGTCAGGGGATCAATATCGAGCCTATCGAAATGACGATTGAGAAGTTTCCATTTCGGATCGGCCGTCTCGATGCCCTCGGTGAAACCTCGCCATTCGGCAACAATGATCTCAGTATTCCCGATAGCCGACCGTTTCAGGTTTCGCGAAACCATTGCGCGATCGAGGAGCAAAACGGTAGCTATGTGATTCGGGATCGGGGAAGCACGTTGGGCACCCTCGTCAATGGTTCCAGGATTGGCGTGAACCATGAAGTGCTCTCTGCTCGACTGGTGCTCGGTGAAAATGAAATCGCTTTCGGTTCCTCACGAGGTCCCCATCAGTTTCGGCTGGTGATTTCGTGATCACTTCCGGCGCAAGACGAGGACGACATCTTCATAGGAGGAATCCAATCGCCGCGTTACTTTTGGATCGTGTTTGAAGTCATAACATTCCACTAGATTCAGTGCCGGCACTTTGTCGATTAATCGCTTCAACTGCCTTGCTGAATAGGTGCGCGCTTGCCACTTCGTTTCCTGTAGCCTTACCTGTCCATCTGGATGGGTAATGCGTAATCGAGCCCGAATCGGTTCAAGGCGAGCCCGGCGATCAGCTGGCCAGGTTCGCGTGTTGCAGACTACTTCAATTCCATTTCGTTGAGCCACCCATCGTTCATGGGAAACTCGAAGATTTGAGTAATCGCTTAGATGAATGCCCAGGACAAGAACCCCACCGGGTTTGAGGTGTCGACTGACACGGTTCAGGCAATCCAATGCAGATTTCTCATCGGGCAGATACTTGAAGGTGCTTACCAGGCAGTGGACCAGGTCGAACGAACGATTCGACGGGACTTTGAAGCTCTCCATTCGGTCTTGCCATAAAATTGCTTTGATCCCCTCTTGCCTCAGGCGCAGGCCTGCGAATTCCAGCATTGCCTGACCTGCATCAAATCCAGCCGAGATCCAGCCGCGCTTCTTCATTTCGCGAACCAACCTTCCCGTTCCACAGGCCAACTCCAAAACCGAGCGATGTTGTTTGATGCCAGTTCCGTGACGCTGGTGCATCACCTCGAGAAAATCTGCTTCGGTCAGCGTGTCTTCATCGAAAATAATGTCGTAGAATAGTGGTGTGTTGTACCAGTCGACAGATTCGGCGCGGGGCATGGGCAACAGTAATAGGATGAGTCGCCATTTGGCCAGCATTCGTCTTTGATTGATCGATAAATCGGACTTTCGTGCGCAACGGCGTCCCTTGTTCAGCGATTGCCATCACTCTAGTATGCCGAATGAAATGCGCTTTTGTTCTCTTCTTGATGGTCATTGCTCACTTACCCGAGATTGCCTTCTCTCAGCAAAAGACCTATCCCCCCGTGATCGAAGGCACAAAGGAGCATGTTTATCGTGAAGTTGATGATGTTCAGTTGAAACTTTGGGCATTCAATCCGGAGGGCTGGAAGGCGTCCGATTCGCGACCGGCAATCGTCTTTTTCTTCGGTGGCGGTTGGAGTGGTGGTAACCCCATCCAATTCGAAAGACATTCTCGGCTGCTTGCCGAGCGTGGAATGGTTGCCTTAGTGGCCGACTACCGCGTCGCCTCCCGTCACGGAACGAAAGCAAATGAATGTGTTGAAGATGCTCGCGCGGCGATACGTTTTCTGAGGAGCCAATCGAAGATCCTTGGGATCGATCCTGATCGGATCGCAGCGGGAGGAGGCAGTGCCGGTGGTCACATTGCCGCCTGTCTCGGAGTGATTGAAGCTGACCCGGAGTCGAAGCCCAATGCGATGGCGTTGTACAATCCAGCCTGTGTTATTGCCCCGCTCGACGGGATGGATTATTGGCCGGAAGATCGATACGCTGAAATGGAAGAGCGGATGGGCGTCAAACCAGAAAGTCTGTCACCGGCACAGCACGTCTCTAAAAACGCACCGCCTTGCATCATTTTCCATGGCAAAGCGGATGACACCGTTCCCTACGCGACTGCCGCGATATTTGCGGAAAAGATGAACGCATTAGGAGTCCCCTGCCTCCTCCATGGCTACGAAGGTGAAGGTCATGGCTTTTTCAATGACGGGCGAGAGTCTCAGTCCGGAGGCGAACCTGCGTTTCCGAAAACGATGGAGCAGCTAGATGCCTTCTTCATCGATCTAGGATGGTTGGATTAAGTGAGCCGAAAGCCGAATCGGTCCTTCTTAAGCTTCGTCTACCTTCGGTTTCCCTTTGTAAACAAGGGCGACGATCATACCGACGATGATGGATTGAAACATGCCACCAAGCGCCCAAGGCATCATGAATTGCTCAGGAATCGGGGTGAAGATAAAGCTGATCAGCATCCCTCCAACGACGGTTAGACCGATGAGAAATCCGTAAATTGCACCGCATTTGATTCCTTTTCCGGCAAAGCCGAAAGCCCACACCGTGCAAATGCCAATCGCGATGAGCAGATCGTAACCGATCTTGAATTGGTAGAGCGCCATCATTTCTGCTTCCGGGCGCCAAGCCTCCGCCGTTTCCTTGTCGGAATCACCCAGCAGCATCCCGTGATAAATGGCGTCGAACCCAAACTTGGCGACTAGGACGGCGATGACAGAGATAATGAGACGGCCAATATTCATGATGGAATATCGTAAATAGAGCGAGCGGCTGGTGAAAAGATTAAAAACGATCTCCTTATTTGAAGGTAAACCTCATCCCCAAAAAAGATCTTTCATATTCTAGTTCAGCACTCGTCAAATTCCGATACCCTCCTCAATCAGGATACGACACACAGTCCACCTTTGAAAAATGGGAGAACCAAACCCGGCCCGATCCGTCCAATGACGGGGTTCTCACCGCGGAAGAGGTGTCACAAATTGACCTGCAAGACACCTGGCTGGCAACGCTTTCGGCCTGTGATACCGCATCGGGCGAAACGCTCGAGGGCGAAGGCGTTCTCGGTCTGAGACGCGGCTTTTTTCTGGCGGGAGTCGATCACCTGCTCATGACCTTCTGGCCAATCGCTGACGAGGAAACGGTAGAAATCATAACCGCTTTCTATCGCGCTCTCCCGGAATACCAACACCCCGGCCTCGCGCTCGCCTCCGTCCAGGCCGAAGCACTTGAGCGGATCCGAAAGGAATCCGGGGTGAGATTAGCCGTCATGTTTGCGGGCCCTTTTGCCGCGAGCGGAACCGGCCCGCTTCCTAATCGGTGAGAGCGCTTCCCGTGCGACAGACTTGCGAGGAGCCTTGAAACTAAAGTAGGGCCGCAGGGACTTGAACCCTGGACAAAGGGATTATGAGCGAGGTAGGAGCTCCAACTATGCGTGGGGAAACTCTCGAAAGATCTCGCGAGCCTGATAGCTATCAAATTCACTTAGCGATTAACAATTTATCGAGTCTGCACTCCTGTAGCGGAACAAATAGTGAAAATTTCTGAGGGGTCAGGCGAACATAGGTGTTCTAATTGAAGGTAACATGAAACACGCTTCCACCTTTCCACTTCTAATCTGCGCAATGCTCGCCTCCTTTGCCAATGCTGAGGAGAAGGGGCAATCGCTTGAAGATTACCTCCGTGAGGCGCTCGCTGCCAATCCGGATTTGTCCGCTCAGTTTGACCGCGTCAAGGCGTCACGCCAGATCGGCACTCAGGTGGGGGCTTTGCCTGACCCCAAGTTGAGCTACACGGAATTCGTTTCCAGCGTTGAGACTCGCACCGGCCCGCAGGAAAGGGCCGTAAGTGTGACGCAAGCATTCCCCTGGCCTGGAAAGCTCACTCTGCGCGAAGGAATTGCCGATCAATCAGCTCAAACTGCCTTCTATCGATTTGAGGCAACTCAGCGACAGGTCATCAGAGAAGTCGGTCTCGGCTATTTTGACTACGCGTTTCTCGGAGAGGCGACACGAGTGACGAAACAAAATCTGAGTCTTCTCAAGCAACTTGCTCCGACCGTCGATGAGAAAGTAAGAGGAGGAGGCGACCTTGGCGCTTCGTTGCGACTGGAAGTCGAACTGACGAAAGCAGAGGATCAACTTCAAGCACTCGAGGAACAGCGAAATGCGCTCAGCTCTCGAATTGCCAGTTTGCTGGGAAGAACACCGAGTCTGGAAACTCCCATCCACTTCCCTTCACTCGGAGCGAAAGTTCCACAGATCGGTTCGACCGACACTCTCGAATCCGGAGTCAAGGGGCACCCGCTTATCGAGGCAGCCTCATCAGGTGTCATCACGGCAGAACTTGCCGAACAACTTTCCCGAAAATCACCTCTGCCGGACATCAATATTGGGGCAAATGTTATTGATATCGGAAGCGGTGGCGACACCGCAGTGGGTCTAATGGTCGGAGTCAGCATCCCGCTCCATTTCGATAAGTATCGAGCCGAGCGAGACGAAAAAGCCGCACTTACCTCTGCGGCCCGCGCAGACGTCGAGAGCATTCGGCGAAAGCTACTCGCCGATCTGCATCGGTCGATACAGTCGTGGAGGGAGGCAGACAAGAGGCTCCGCCTTTACCGGGAAAAGCTTTTACCTGCGGCTGAGCAAGCGCTGGAAGTCACCAACGAAAGCTATCGCAATGATAAGGCTTCGATCACCGATTTGATTGACTCAGAGCGAACCCTTCTCGATCTGCGGCTCATGTATCAGCGGGCACTGGCTTCTGCTCACAAAGCGGCACTGGAAATTCGAACACTCACTGAACCTTTGTCCTTCTCGAACAAATGAAGAAAACGATCATCACTGCCGCGATCTCAATTGTTGTGGGACTCGTTCTCGGGGCGCTTCTTTTCCAAGGCAAAGGGGGCCACAACCATCAAGCCGAAGGTGGCGCTGGCAAAGAATCACAGGAAGCGAAGGCCGAGATCTGGACTTGCTCGATGCACCCCCAGGTGAGGCAACCCAATCCGGGAAAATGTCCGATCTGTGCAATGGATTTGATTCCGCAAAGTGCCGGGGGCGATGGAGATGGCGAACGATCCTTCTCCATGTCGGAAGCTGCCAAACAGCTGGCCGGGATTACGACAACGAAAGTTATTCGCGGCTATCCCGAGGCCGAAATCCGCCTATTCGGAAAAGTGATGTATGACGAAACGAGAATGCGCACCGTGGCCGCCCGGTTTCCTTCTCGGATTGACGAACTCTACGTCGACTACACCGGCATCCGGGTAAAAAAGGGAGATCACCTCGCGACCGTTTACAGCCCGGAACTTCTATCCGTTCAAACCGAGCTATTGACTGCAAAGAAATTCGGTAACGACAACGCCGCGAGCATCACCCGCGATAAGTTACGCCTCTGGGGGTTTTCGGAAGAAAGAATCCGAAAAATTGAGACCTCAGGAAAGACATCCGACCAACTCACGATCGACGCGCCGACATCAGGCATCGTCACACAAATGAATGTGAGAGAAGGTGAATATGTTGAGACCGGCACGCCCTATTTCAGAATCGCCGAAGTGGATGAGGTATGGGTAATGCTCGACGCCTACGAATCCGATACCCCCTGGCTTCGCTTTGGACAAACCGTCAAGTTCACCACTGACTCAATTCCCGGTAAACAGTTCAATGGGAAGATATCGTTTCTTTCCCCTGAACTCGATCCGGCGACAAGAACGGTATCGGTGCGTGTGAATGTCCCGAATGAAGACAGCCTGCTCAAGCCCGGGATGTTTGTTTCAGGGATCGTGAAAGCAAAAATCGCTGCGGCGGGAAAAGTGCTGGACCCCTCTCTTGCCGGGAAATGGATCAGCCCTATGCATCCGGAGATCGTTAAAGACCAAGCCGGTCAGTGCGACATTTGCGGGATGGATTTGGTACAAGCGGAAGAACTGGGTTACATCGTAACCGATTCCATGGGAGAGCCTCCCCTTCTCGTGCCAGTTAGCGCTGTGTTGAATACCGGAAAGCGTTCCGTCGTCTACGTCGAACAACCCGACACAGAAAAACCGACCTTCGAGGGACGGGAGATTTTGATTGGGCCAAGAGCCAATGACCAGTATATCGTCGAGGCGGGACTCAGGGAAGGCGAGCGTATCGTCTCTGAAGGCGGGTTCGTCATCGACAGTGCTCTGCAGATTCAGGCAAAGCCAAGCATGATGCTTCCCTCCGAAAACGGTGAACGTCTCTTTCCGGAAGCCGATGCACCAAAAGAGTTCCTGACTCAATCAGACAAACTGCTTAGCTCCTATTTCAGTATTCATGAGGCGTTGTCGGGTGATTCCTTCGCGAAAGCAAAGTCGGCGGCAGAAGAGGGAATCGAGCAGCTCTCCAAAATTCCGGTTAAAACCTTGTCAGAGTCTTCTAACGAAATATGGACAGACCTAGCAGAGCGGATTCAATCATCCTTCGAGACCGTAGCTGAGGCTAAAGGAATCGAACTCGCACGAACTGAGTTCCAGACGCTGACGTTGATCACTGACGAATTGGTAAGAAGATTCGGAACTGCTCATTTACCGGTCTTTGAGCACTACTGCCCCATGGCGTTTAAAGACGCAGGAGGCACATGGCTTCAGCCCGATGAGGAACTCCTGAACCCATACTTTGGATCTTCGATGCTGCGATGCGGCGAAGTTCGAGATCAACTCGCCACCGCTAAGTCCATACCGCTGAATGAGGCGGGAAACCGGGCCGTCAGAACGCTGGTAAATGACTACCTCGCGATCCAATCAGCCCTGACAAAAGACTCATTGGAAGAGTCAACAGCCAGTGCAACCGCGCTTGCCTCAAATGCCCTGTCCCTCGCAAGTATCGCTCCCGACAATCCTGAGGCAGCATTTCAGATCAAAAATCTCAGCAGTCAGCTCAATGAGACATCTAAAACCGCCGCAAAAACAGATAGCCTCGCGCAATTCAGAGTAAACTTTAAGACCTTGTCAGGGCAAATGAAGTCTCTGATCACTTTGTTTGGAACTGGACTCGATTTTGCACTCTACGAGGCCCACTGCCCTATGGCCTTCAACAATGCGGGCGGCGATTGGATCCAGGCGACCGAAGGCATTGCTAATCCCTACTTAGGAGCATCCATGCTGAATTGCGGAGAAATCACCGCCCAGCTCGCCGGCGAGGAGAAGTCGTCCCCCGAAGTGAAAGAACACATCCATTCAGGGACACCGAAAAAGGAAACCGAATGAGTGCCCCCTCTCCTCTCGAACCGACAGGTCCAGTGGCGAAGCTCATTCGCTTCTGCCTCACGAATAAACTGATCGTCTTGCTGATCACCTTCATGCTCCTGACCTGGGGCGTGCTCGTCGCTCCTTTTGATTGGGAGATTGGTGGCGTCCCTCGCAGTCAGGTTCCTGTCGATGCGATACCTGACATTGGCGAAAATCAGCAAATCATCTTCACCGAATGGATGGGACGCTCGCCTCAGGATGTTGAGGATCAAATCACTTTTCCCCTCACCGCCGCGCTCCTCGGGATCCCGGAAGTAAAAACGATCCGCAGCTATTCCTATTTCGGTTTTTCCAGCATCTACATCATTTTTAAAGAATCCGCTGATTGGGATTGGTCACGAGCCAAAATCCTCGAAAAGCTTAACAGTCTACCAGTGGGAACGTTGCCCGAAAATGTCAGCCCGGCATTGGGACCGGACGCGACAGCCCTCGGACAAGTGTTTTGGTACACACTTGAAGGGCGTGACAAAGAAGGCAACCCCGCAGGTGGTTGGGATCCACAGGAACTGCGAAGCATCCAGGACTTCTATGTCCGGTATGCACTGCAGTCGACTGACGGGGTTGCCGAAGTGGCCTCGGTGGGAGGGTTCTTGAAAGAATATCAAGTCGATGTAAATCCCGATGCGATGCGCGCTTTTGGAGTGACACTGGAACAGGTGTTCAAGGCAGTGAAAGATGCCAATGTGGATGTCGGAGCACGGACAATTGAGATCAATCGAATCGAGTATGTCATTCGTGGACGTGGCTTCCTGACCTCACTTGATGATCTTCGCGAAACCGCAGTCGCAGCGCGGGGCGATATTCCAATCACTCTCGATGAAGTAGCAGACATCAATTTTGGCCCCGCATTGCGCAGAGGGGTTCTTGACAAAGCCGGAGCTGAAGCCGTCGGCGGTGTCGTCGTAGCCCGCTATGGAGCGAACCCGATGGAGACGATTAAAAACGTTAAAGAATCCATCGCATCGATCTCAGCAGGGCTTCCCACAAAAACGCTCGAAGACGGAACCGTAAGCCAGGTCACCATTGTCCCGTTCTACGACCGCACCGGGCTGATTAATGAGACACTTGAAACACTTAATGTTGCACTGGTTCAGGAAGTGTTGATTACGATCATCGTCGTTCTCTTACTGGTCTTTCATTTACGCAGTTCGCTCCTCATATCGTTTATTCTGCCCGGTGCTGTGCTCCTGACTTTCGTCGGAATGAAAATGTTCCACGTCGATGCCAACGTGGTCGCTCTATCGGGGATCGCGATTGCCATTGGAACCATTGTCGATATGGGGATCGTGCTTTGTGAGAATGTTCTTCGCCAGTTGGATGAAGCGGACGATGACGAACCAAGACTGGAAGTCATTTTTCGCGCCTGCTCAGAGGTCGGAGGGGCGGTATTAACGGCTGTGATGACAACAGTGATCAGCTTCCTGCCCGTTTTCGCGATGGAAGGAGCCGAGGGCAAATTGTTTAAACCCCTCGCCTACACCAAGACCTTTGCATTGATCGCCTCTGTCCTGATCGCTCTGACAGTGCTTCCGCCACTCATTCACATGCTTTATAAAAAACGTTTCGATCTCTTCTCGAAACGGGCGCCGAGAATACACACGGGATTCGTCGTCGCTCTGGCACTGATTGTTTCGGTCATTCTGGGACAGGACTGGATGCCACTGGGACCAACCTACGGATTGCTTAACTCGCTCTTTGTTTTGATCCTGATCGGAACTCTCATCGCCCTGGTGTATGGATTCATCCATATCTATGAGCCAATCTTGCGTTTCTTTCTACGAGTGAAGCTACTGCTGATAGTCCTCGTTTTGACCGTCGTCACTTGCGGGGTTTTGATCTATCAGGGACTCGGAAAGGAATTTATGCCCTCGCTCAACGAAGGCTCTTTCCTTTTCATGCCGACGACGATGCCTCATGCATCCATCGGTGAGGCAAAGCGTGTCCTTCAGCTTCAGGATCAAGCGATCAATGCGATTCCCGAGGTTGAAATGGTTGTTGGAAAAATCGGACGTGTCGATAGCTCGCTCGACCCCGCTCCGATCTCGATGGTCGAGACAGTCATCAACTACAAACCGGAATGGGGCAAAGATGATGATGGAAATCGGATCCGACTCTGGCGGGATCACATTCAAACACCCGATGACATCTGGAAGGAAATCATTTCTGCGGCAGAACTCCCCGGGGTGACTTCTGCCCCCAAACTTCAGCCGATCGAGACGCGAATCGTGATGCTCCAGACCGGAATGCGCGCTCCTATGGGATTAAAAGTCTATGGCCCGGATCTGGAAACGATTGAACAGGTGGCGCTCGAGTTGGAAGCTATTTTGAAAGGCGTCGCATCCATCAACCCGGCCACGGTTTTCGCCGACAGAGTGGTCGGAAAACCCTATCTTGAAATCAAAATCGACCGGAAGGCGATCTCGCGCTACAACATTAGTGTTCGGGGAGTCCAGGATGTCATCGAGGTCGCCGTCGGAGGGAAGCGAATCACGACGACAGTTGAAGGGCGTGAACGATATCCGGTTCGGGTTCGCTACCAGCGCGAACGCCGGGACTCCATCGAAGAACTCACCGAGATTCTTGTCCCCGCACCAGACGGTCGACAGATTCCACTCGGAGAGCTCGCCGAAATTGAATTCATTCGCGGGCCGCAAGCCATCAAGAGCGAAGACACCTTTCTGGTCGCCTACGTCATCTTCGACAAGAATCCCGGCAATGCCGAGGTCAGCGTCGTGGAAGATGCCCGCAAACTGATTGAAGATCACATAGCCTCTGGTGATTTCATCGTGCCGGCCGGCGTGAGCTATCAATTCACCGGATCGTATGAAAATCAGGTTCGGGCCGAGAAGCGTCTCGCTCTCATTCTACCGCTTGCCTTGCTGCTTATTTTTATTCTGATCTACATCCAATTTAAAGTGGTGAGCACTTCCCTGCTCGTATTCAGCGGAATATTTGTGGCCTGGTCAGGCGGCTTCATGATGATCTGGCTCTACAATCAAGGTTGGTTCATGGACTTCACCCTGTTAGGTGTAGACTTCCGTGATCTATTTCAGATTAAGACGATCAATCTGAGCGTTGCTGTCTGGGTCGGCTTCCTCGCGCTTTTCGGTATTGCGACGGATGACGGAGTGATCATGGCGACCTATCTTCAGCAGAAGTTTAAGGAAACCAATCCGACCACCATCCAGCAGATTCGTGAGGCCACTGTCGAAGGAGCCATGAAACGCGTCCGTCCTGCAATGATGACGACAGTGACCACGCTGCTGGCGCTGATCCCGGTGCTCACCAGCACGGGGCGCGGATCAGATGTCATGGTTCCCATGGCCATCCCCAGTTTCGGCGGAATGACCGTTGCGGTGCTCACCGTCTTTGTTGTGCCCACTTTATATTGCGGAATCGCCGAGGTGAAATTTGCCTGGGGAAACCGCTCCCATCGAATCACAGAGCCAAA
Organism: uncultured Verrucomicrobiales bacterium; assembly: GCA_963977055.1. GTDB lineage: Bacteria > Verrucomicrobiota > Verrucomicrobiia > Verrucomicrobiales > DEV007 > Arctic95D-9. The sequence goes on along the minus strand of CAXBMX010000026.1, from coordinate 36,207 downwards.
ACCTCTAACGGAAACCTAATATATATGAAAACCATCCTGAAACTCACCGTCATGTCCGTCTTTGCTATCGCTCTCGCCAATTGCAACGAAGACAAATCCTCTTCCGGCCACGACCACTCCGACCATGAGCACGCGTCAACTGGAGCAGCTCATACCGATGCTGACTACCCACTCACTACTTGTGTCGTTTCGGGTGAAGCCCTCGGGTCCATGGGCATCCCTGTCGAAGTTGTGCACGAAGGCATCACAGTGAAACTTTGCTGTAAAAGCTGCATCGACGAATTCAATGAAACCCCTGAAGTATTCGTAGCCAAATTGAAAACAGCCGAGTGATAGGAGACTATTTTTTTGAGGGGTGTAGGCACCCAAGGTATTCTATAATTGAAGGCAAATCGCAGCTTTGTATGAAATGAAGGACGAAAAACAAAATCAAGAGTTCAAGGAGTGGGAGATCGATCTACCGGAAGATCCCCATTTCCATTCAGCGGTTTGGCGGGAAATCGCGATGCGGGATGCGACATCTCCAGCAAACCGTCTCCGTGAACTCCTCGATCGCCTCCTCGTGCCGCGCTTCGCAATCCCGATTGCGAGCGCCGCCGTTGCCGTTGTGCTTGTCAGTGCCTCTCTTCATGGCTTGCGCAGTCGCGAACGAACATGGGAGAATCTGGGGCTGGCCTATACTTCGGCCATCGATCCGATCTCCCACACCGAAGCGATTTCAACCTCGCTCCTGGAAGACTAACAGCTCAAACCAATGGTCAAAAATATAGTCATCTTGGTTCTCAGTCTCGCGCTTCTCGCCTGCCTCTATGGTGGTATCTACAGCTGGATTACTTCAGACACCGCACAGGCGATGCAATCCGATCACCCGGAGTTGGAATGGCTACGCCGGGAATACAGCCTTTCAGACACTCAGTTCGCCGAGATTCGCGAGAGACATCAAGAGCACGACATCGTTTGCCGTGAACTGTGCCGTGATCTTGTAACTGTTCAGAAAAATCTCGATGCGACAATCTTGAGCAATCCAGCAGTCACTGAGGAAGTCCAGGATGCCCTTGCCGCTTGGACCAGGCAACGTGAACGCTGTCATGAAGCCACTCTTTTGCACATGTATGACGTGAGTTCCGTGATGGATGAAGACTCTTCCACCCGCTACCGCGAAAGAGTCTTCCGCCACCTGGTCGTCCCTGGAAAGATGCCGCACATCGGCAGAAATGGTGAATTTCACGAGGCGTTGATTGAGTACGCCGCTCCCGATTCGTCGGCCTCAATGACCTCGGACGATGACTGAACCCGGGAAGACGAATAGCTCAGACGAAGAGGCCAGTCGCAGTCTCCTAATCAGCCTCAAGGACGGTGATGACCTCGCGTTGAACTCGTTGATGGATCGTTGGCGAAAACCTATCATCAGCTACCTCTATCGCTCCATCGGTGACTACGAAACGGCAGCGGACCTCGCACAGGAAGTTTTTGTGCGGGTCTATCGATCACGCCGCAAATACCGCCCTAGCGGCGGCGCGACGTCATATCTTTTTACGATCGCTGCGAATCTTGCCCGCAATCACTTTCGCTGGAGCAAACGCCATCCTGAAGCTGAATTAACCGATGCCGTAACCTATCGTCTTCAATCGGAGTCTACAGAATCAGATCCTTTAGCAAAGATTGAACGCGGCGAAGCCGGCACCGAAGTCCGCGAGGCCGTCCAGCGACTACCCGAAAAGCTGCGCACTCCGGTGATCCTTTTTCACTTCAACGAACTTCCTCAAAGTGAGATCGCAAAGATCCTCTCCTGTTCGGAGAAAACAGTCGAAACGAGGCTTTATCGCGCACGGAAGTTGATGAGAGAGACTCTTCGTACCAGCAACTGAGCTCGCTCTTCGGAAAGACCTGAGTCTCGGAAAAAGCCCGAAAAATGCGAGGGGTAGATCTCCTTTTCGGTGTTATGCCATACGCCTCCGCAGCTTCCTTTTTGCGACACCATAGAACATCTGAAGACTGACTAAATTCACGCAACATCAGGACAACGCAACGCGTCGGCATTTTTCTGAATCTCCGATAAAAAAACTCCGAAACTTCTTTTCCCAGTATTGGGGCAAAGAAGCAGCCGCGTTTCATGAAGGATGGGATGACCGCTTTGAACGCATGTTCCTCAATCAGGATGTTCGCGTGGTGGGCGATCTTGATGCCCTCTTCAAAACGAAAGCAGCAGGGCAACCTTGTGAGCACTTTTATGGGATTGGCGGATGCGGCGGCCAGGTGCTTGCCTACATGCATGATCGATTCTCCCATTTTATCACATTTACCGGCATCGACTTGGGAGTGGAACAGATTGAATGAAACGGGGAATCGTTTCCAGATCGACTCTGCCGAATTTATTGCGGCTGATAGTCCGGGGACGTGCCATGGGAAGATGCGGTTAGGGTTTCATGTCCCGGCTAAGCACCGGGGTTCATGAATATAAGCCGCGGAAAAGGGGGCTATTGCGGCGTATCAATTCTGAGACGGAAATACACTTTTATTACGTTTCACTTTGTGGAAGCCGGTCGGGTTGACCGCAACACATCAATGATGGCAAATGGCTGTTTGCTGACGAGGGGCGTAGTTCAGGGATAGATCACCTCAAACTTCTTCACCTTAACGTCGCCGGTGTTTGAATGCAGCGAGGCGGTCTGGTTCTCAAAAACGGGGATAAAGAATGTTATATAAGCTCCCCCGTTGGTGTTGAGCCACGCGTTTGACGATAGTGTCTGTTGAACGTAATGAATAGTGTTGCCAACCGCGTTCTTGATGTCGATTCGCACGTAGCCTGCTGCATCTGCCCCTTTTCCGGGCGGGATGTGGAGAGTCACTAGAATATGCCCTGACTGAGCAGTAGGCGAAGCTGGCCCAATTGTAGTCCCTACAGGGATGGAGTCTTCGTCGCTCGATGCATCACTCATTTGTACGGATGCTGCGAAATTGAATCCCCATTGTCAATTTTTAACCCTATTGACTGCTGAGTGTTTGATAGGGTTCATTTCTAGCTTGTATGAGCGAGAGGCTACCGGAATCAATCGATACCATCAGTCACACTTTTGATCGCTGATCCTGGAGCATTCCCCGTTACGACGAAAACCCTACGGATGGCAGGGATATCAGCCGAGCAACACTCAATCAGGGCGAGGCTGGACTGAGGAGAGTGACTGATGCAGAGGTCTATTTTCTTGCGAAGGTGCTGAGGGTCCCTTTGGACGAGTTCTATCCTTCAGAGAAAGAAGTGGAGAAGCAACTCCGGCAGTCACCAACAACTAGGAGAGCCCCTTCTGCCGCCGCCGATTCATAGGCTACTCCTGCGTATTCTTCGATAAACAGGTATTACTGTTTCATCTGCAACAGCCCAACATCACTTCAGTTGGCCACGGCAGGATCCCTTCTTAGTGAAGTTGCGCTCAACCAAACCTCTCTATCTGAGGCGAATTAAACCACGTTTCAGATTGACCTATAATTACCCTAGGATGATTTTACCGCTGACTTAAAGCCCCTGTAAGTCATTGTTATTTAAGTAGGGCCGCAGGGACTTGAACCCTGGACAAAGGGATTATGAGTCCCCTGCTCTAACCAACTGAGCTACAGCCCCTTCTTTTTGGACCCGCGGGACAGTGCCGACGGGATCGAAAGAGCGGGATTCTACGATGAGTTGGCAATGCGTGCAAGTGAGGTCTGACCTGAATTGGAACACGAATCCCAGATGGGGACCCAAGAGCAGGAGGGCATCGCCCCGGCCAATGCGACCCGCGTTAATCGCAGTCAACTTCGCCCATGATTCAGGCGTCGAAACGACCAATGTGAGCGGATAGACTAGTTTTGGTCGAGAAGCGTTTAATAATAGAGACTTGGCCCCAGAGTGAATCCGGATAATGGATTATCTTCAGCAGACAGAAGAATATCTTCAGCAGACAGAAGAATATCTTCAGCAGACAGAAAGAAACGAGTTTTGCCAAAATCCCTCGAATTGCGCAAAAAATGTGAAAAAGCGTAAAACCAGGGCTAGAAAAAAGGGTAGTTCTTCACTAACTTCCCTTCTCGAACAAAAATCGATGGGGATATTGCTCGACTCGCGACTCAACAATGGACGATACGGTTAGCACAATAGGATGGGAAGTCATCGCTGTTACAGCGGGGATCTTCTTCCTCATTCTGTTGGTGATTCGATTCGCCATGGGGGATGCCTATGGAGACGTGGACTCCAATTTTGGAGGAGGCGGTTCACCGCCTCCGGGCCAGAATCCATTTGGGGAGCGCCAGATTGTCACTCGCACCATTGTTGAACACCAAGGAGAGCACTTTTCAGTGCCTACCTCCATGGGAAAGACTAGAGAAGGAAAGAAGAAAGTTCTCAATCCTGCCGAAGAGAAGTGGGATGAAGAATTGGAGTCTCTAATTGGGAAAAAAGTCAGAAACCCAGGCGATGATCTTGCAGACTTTTTTGAATCTGAAATTTCGAAAGGAACGGCACTTGATTCCGAAGACGACACTGAATCACCGCATCAATCGGAAGCCGAATTTGAGTTAGAATTTAATTCGGAACTCAAGGAAGATCTCAAGAGCAAATTGAAGGAGGAGCTGAAGGCTGAGATCAAGACCGAGTTGGAGTCTGAGCTCAAAATTGATATTAAGGGTGATTTCAAGGAATCACCTATGCCTAAAAGGGAAGCAAAGGAGCCTCCGTCCTTGAAATACGGGTTGATCGAACCGGCCCATGATTTCGACCCAGAACGGATTGAAAGCTGGAAGCCCAATCGCCGAAAGTCGGAACCTGAATCCGAAGCGGTGCCATTGGAAGGCCTCCTTCTGCCAGCTTCCGAGGTTTTTGATGTGCCGTCTCCGGTTGTGGCAGATTCGGAGGCAGATTCGGAAGGCCCATCTGAGGCAGTTCAGGATGCGGGAGATTCTCGGCCGAACAAATTAACTGTTCCTTTTTTACCTCCCAAAGCGGCCACGGAGAAAGTGAGCACAATACTGCCGACGCCCCCTCGAAAGGCAGCTCCTTCTACTGAGCCAATTTCGCCAGCATCTCCTGTTGCCCCAGTCGCCTCTAACAAACCACCCATGCAGTCTTCTGCGCCGCCGGTGGCATCATCACAAGCTGTTCCTGTCCAGCCATCGGCTCAGATCGGCACTCCCGTTCCTCAGAAGGTAGCCGGGGCGGCAGTAGCCCACGCGGTAAAGCCTTCTCCTGCCTTGCAGTCGGATGAGCCTGCTCCAAAATCCAAATGGGCTAAGCTGTTTGGTAGCAAGGATCCTCGAGATCGAATCGGCAAGCGGGTTCCTATCAAGCGAGGAAAGCTACAAGGGCGTTATGGCACAATTGTCTCTGTTGAAGGCGATCAGGTCGTCATTTCGGATAAATCAGGACGGATGACCACAGTCGATGCTTCGGATCTCTAGGCCTGATCTGATCTCAAGCCTAATTTGAGAACGAGGCGCGGCATTCAACTATTGTTTGGCCAAACAGGGTTCCCTCTCACGGCAAACCCTGTTAACTTGCCTCCATGGCTGAGACCCCAGACGACAGTATTGCTCTACTCATTGATGCGGATAACGCCCCGGCAGCGAAGATCGAATTCATCATCACTGAGTTGGCGACGCACGGAGTGGTGAACATTCGCAAGGCTTACGGAAACTGGACGAAACGCGGCCTATCTGGGTGGACCAAGGTACTGCATGAATATGCGATCGAACCGGTTCAGCTTTTCGACATGGTGAAGGGAAAGAACGGGACTGACATGCGCCTGCTGATCGATGCAATGGACATGATTTACACCAAAGAGGTATCGACCTTTGCGCTGGTGTCATCGGATTGCGATTTTACTCCACTTTGCACTCGGATCCGTGCCGATGGGAAACAGGTGATCGGTTTCGGAGGCCAGAATACCCCTGCCCCATTCATCAATAGCTGCACTCGATTTCTGTATCTCGATGATGAAGCGGAGACTTCGGAGGCGAAGAAGGCGAGAAAGAGTTCAGGAAATCAGCTCAAGGGGAATACCAAGCTGATGAATACCCTTCGTAGCGCGATTGACTCGGCGGCCGATGAAGATGGCTGGGCTTCACTGGGTCCTGTTGGAGCTCATATTTCCAATCAGAGCCCTTTCGATCATCGCACCTACGGATTCAGCAAACTGAGCGATCTATTTAAAGCGATCGACTCGTTTGAGCTGTCTAAAATTGAAAATGGAAATCGGACAACCTATCGGGTCAGGCGGAAGAAGTGAGGATCTGTTTTGACGTATCGCTGTTGCCAGTCACAAAATCTTACCTGATCAGAATTGAATCCGTCCTTTCATCCTAACACTATTCTTGATAATGCTGGCTCCCCTTTCTTCCTTTGATTAAATGAACTCACGAACCGTCTTTCTTTCACGCCTTTTCTATCCCTTGCTGATGGTCGGCGCTATTCTGAATCTTCCGGCAGAGGATTCCGACAGTAATGTTTCGATCCTGGCCAGCTCAGCCTCTTCGATCAAACTGGGCATGACCGTTTCGAAGGCAAGGAAAGCCATGGGAGCCGCTAGCAGTTCCGCCACCTTCAGCCGCACTTCAGATGGCGATGGCGTCGCTCTGATTTCGGTAATTCAAGACGGCAAAGAGCTTGTTTCTCTTTATGCCGGAGAATACGACGCTGAGGCGCCCATTGATGAAAACGCGATCATCGAATTCATCGAAGTGTGGAGTCCAACGCTGAAAACCGGGGACGGTGCACATGTCGGCATGAGCCTGAGTGACACGGCAAAGCTGTATGGCGGTATCAGCCAGATCATGATGAGCGAAATCGAGTCGCGTGAGCACGTGCGATTTATGAATCATCCCTCGGGAATTGCGTTCCGAATCAGTCATGATTCCGATACAGCTGGAGAATATTTGGACGGCCAGATGGCTACTGAAAATTACAGGTCCGGGGCTTTTATTTTCGGCATCGGCGTCAGTGGGCCTCACATTATCCAAGACGGGAGTATTGGAGGTATTCGTCTGGATACTCCGGCTACTCAAGTTCTCGCGACGGCTGAAAAGTTTGGCCTCGGCTCTGTTACTAAAGGTGAAGATATTGTTTGGGAGGCTTTTGGCCAAGCAGTCCAGCCATGGGAATTTACCGAGGCTGGAATTGAGTTCGAAATGATCTCCAACGATATTGGCGGGCCTAAGAGCGTATTTGCTTTTGCGGTCCGCGCACCATGCTCGCTAAAGACAGGGCGCGGAATCGGAATCGGTGACAGAAAGGCAGATGTCATCGCTGCTTATTCGGATTATCCAAAAGATGAGGAAGATTTTGATGGCTACTTCGGAGAAGCTGATGTCCATCTGGTAGGATCCATCTACGGAGGCATGATTTTCACCTTCGAAGAAGGGAAGCTCGTCGATATTTTTCTTGGCGCGGTAGCGGAATAGAGCGCCTCTGTGATCCAGCCCGATTTTCGGGGCCTGGTAAGCCAATAAATGCTTAGCTTCCGCCAATTCAGGCGGAGTTTCAGGTGCTGATTGGACAGAGATTGAGGTATGACTCCTCACGCTATCCAATGCCAGTATTTTTCACAAGAAGACCTGCTCTCGTCGGGATGCCTCGACATGAACCTCGCCATGGATGCGGCCGAGGATGCGATGAGGCTTTATGAGGAAGGTGATGTGCTTTTCCCGGAGAAGATCGTTCAGATATTTAATGACGAAACGCAAGAGCGGATCAACTGCCTACCAGCAACGTTTCGATCTAAGAATGTTTGTGGGGTTAAGTGGGTGTCGGTATTCCCTCCCAATCCAGTGAAACATGGACTTCAGAATTTATCCGCTGTCGTGGTTCTGTCCGAAATTGAAACCGGGTTTCCTATCGCATACATGGAAGGCACTTTGTGTTCCAATATCCGCGTCGGAGCCATGGGCGGATTAGCGGCGCGCTATCTGGCCAATCCTGATTCCGAGACGATCGGATTTATTGGCGCCGGAGAGCAGGCCAAAATGCACCTGATTGCAATGAAGACAGTGCTGCCCAAGCTGAGGACCTGTCGAGTCGGTGCGAAAACGGAGCAAGAAGAAGCGCAATTCGTTGCTGAAATGACGCCCATCTTTCCTGATATGACGATTGAAGGGACCAATTCCAGTCTTGAGAAGGCGACTGAAGATGCTGACGTCATCGTCACCGCAACGAGCGCTCAAGCCCCTCTATTGAAAGCCGGGTGGATGAAACCGGGTGCTTTCTATTCTCATGTCGGCGGGTGGGAGGACGAGTACGCCGTGGCTCAACAATGTGACAAGATCGTCTGTGACGATTGGGAAACCGTCAAGCACCGCACCCAAACCCTGAGCCGAGCTTACAGAGACGGAGCAATCACTGATGATGATATTCACGGCAATTTGGTCGATCTCATTTTAGGAAAGGTTCCAGGCCGGGAGAATGCCGAGGAACGCACCTATTTCAACGCGGTCGGCCTCGCCTTTGCTGATATTGGTATTGCATATGCCATGTACCAGCGGGCCAAAGAGGCCGGAGCAGGGCAACTGCTCACGCTGCAGGAGAAGATGATCTTCGAGCACACTGAGTTGAAGGAACTGGTTCGATTCTAGTGGCCGCGCCCTACCGGGGGCATTTCCGCCATTTTCCAATTTTTTGCGTATCTCGCGACGGGTCACGAGGTCAGCGGCAGGTGTCAGGGCTTGCAAATCATCATTTATTATGGTAATTATAATAAATGCCGGTAATTTCTTCCTCGATGAAATCCCCTTTCAAGCTGTTTCGCCTTTTGATCACTCTGATTCTGATTGGATCACTGGGCGTCCCATTGTCGGTCGAGGCTAGTTTCTGGAAGAAGAAAAAGGAGCGCCACGCCCTTTCGGCAAAGCAAGAAAATCGCTCTCCAGCGGGATTCTTTCAGCCCCCTTCTTATGACTTACCATTCACCGGCTGGGAGTATGAATCACCCGCCAAGGCGAAGAAGTCCCTCTTTTTCATGTCTCCAGAGCCTTCTCCGGAGATGTTGCAGCTCATTTCTGTGATTCGAGCTCGAGCTGAACGGATTTCTAAGTTTGGTCTTCCTTATCAATTTGGTGGCGATCACCCAACTGAGGGCGGAATGGATTGCTCTGGCTCCATGCAATTTCTCCTTTCCGATATCGGCTTCAAACAAATGCCGCGGACGAGCTATAACCAATACGAGTGGCTTCGGAAAAACAGGACGCTGCATCACACCAAGACGATCCCTGATCAAATGGGAGGGCGAAAGGGAATCAAACCTGGCGATCTGATTTTCTGGGGAGGCACTTATGATTCGGGGCATAAAGTTTCACATGTCATGATCTACCTCGGCCAGGGCAATGACGGCACTCATTACATGTTTGGCGCCCGGGGCAAAAAGAAGAGCGGCCTCAATGGCAGCGGAGTCGATATTTTCGAACTCGACGCTGGATACCAAAAGAGTTTGATCGGTTTTGGTTCGCTTCCGGGCGTTGCCTAGGGGATTCCGGTGTCAGAACTCGATTTTATCGATTCTTAACACCGTATTGCTGCCAGTCGACTACTGGCAAAATGGCTTGCCGTATTGCGGATCAAACGGCATAGATTCCAGCATGGTGAAATCTCTCTTCTTATCGGTCGCCACAGTGCTTGGCCTCAGTTCGGCATTGCTTGCAGCAGACCGCCCCAATGTCCTGTTCATCTTCTCTGATGATCACGCGCCACATGCTATCGGTGCCTACAATGGTTGGCTGGCTGGCGTCAATCCGACACCTAGTATCGATCAGCTCGCTTCCCAGGGCATGTTATTCGAGAACAGCTTCTGCACGAATTCGATTTGTGGCCCTAGCCGTGCTGTGATTCAGACCGGCAAACACAGTCATAAGAATGGATTCATGAATAACGGGAATTCCTTCGATTGGGATCAGCAGACCTTTCCCAAGTTACTCCAGAAGGTTGGTTATCAGACCGCGATCTACGGCAAATCACACCTCAAAGGCGAGCCGCAAGGATATGATGACTGGAAGGTGCTTCCAGGTCAGGGGCTTTATTACAATCCAGATCTGCTGACACCAGAAGGCAAAGTGACGATCGAAGGACACTGCACTGATATCGTGACCGACCTTGCCGTCGAGTGGCTTAAAGAAAAGCGGGTGGATGACAAGCCGTTCATGCTGATGGTTCAGCACAAGGCACCTCACCGTAACTGGATGCCTGCCAAGCGTCATTTGCATCTTTATGATGATATCACGATGCCTGAGCCGGATACGCTCTTCGATACTTGGGAAACTAAGTCACCGGCAGCGCGATATCAAGAACTTGAGATTGATGGACACATGGACATCAACTACGACTTGTTTTTGGACCTGACTCCAGATTTCAATGAAGAAGCGAGTCAGAAAACTCAGGACAAATCGGCCTGGAAGAACATGCAGCGAATGACCGAAGATCAGCTGAGTGCCTGGTTTGCCGCATACAAGCCGAAGGACAAAGCTTTTCACGACGCGAATCTGACAGGCAAAGACCTCATCCGCTGGAAGTACCAACGCTATGCTAAGAATTACCTGCGCTGTGTCAAAGGCGTCGATGAAAGTGTTGGTCGTCTTCAAGAGACGCTTAAGGAACTCGGCCTCGACGAAAACACGGTCGTGATCTACTCATCGGATCAGGGTTTTTACATCGGAGATCACGGCTGGTATGATAAGCGCTGGATGTATGAGGAGTCTCTCAAGATGCCGCTCATCGTAAAATGGCCAGGCGTTACCGAAGCGGGAGCCCGCAGCCAGGAGTTGGTTCAGAATTTGGACTACGCCTCCACTTTTCTCGAATTGGCCGGTGCCGCTGTGCCCGAAGACCTTCAAGGTCAGTCGCTCGTCCCTTTGCTCAAGGGTGAAGGCGAAGGTGCCTTCCGTGAAGCGATCTACTACCACTACTACGAATACCCGAGCGTGCACATGGTGCCACGCCAGTATGGTATCCGGACCGATCGCTATAAGTTGATTCACTTCTACCAATTCGGCGAGTGGGAGCTCTACGATCTGCAGGAAGATCCTGACGAACTCAACAATATCTACGAAACTGCCAGTCCTGAACTCGTCTCAACGATGAAGCAAAAACTCGAAGATCTCCGTGAGCACTATGAGGACGACAGTGATGTCACTGAGTTCCCGATGGAGAAGCAGAAGGAATTCTGGCCTGGGGATCGGTGAGCGCGCAGCGATCCAGCTGTTTAGTCAGCTAAACAGCTAACCCTCGCAACACTTCTTCTGCCGCCCAGTAGCCCCCCATTCCGTGAACGCCTGCACCAGGTGGCGTTGAAGCCGAGCAGATGAAGATGTCTTCTGCCGGCGTTGTGTGCGGCTTGAGGCTCATGACAGGTCTGGTGAGCAACTGACGCCAATCTGCAACACCGCCAACGATGTCACCTCCAATGAGATTGGCATTGTAGCTTTGATAGTCTGAGCAGTTCATCGTGTGGCGGCCCAAGACGCAGTCTCGAAAACCTGGCGCGAATCGTTCGATTTGATTTTCAATGGCCGCTGTCATGTCAACCGTGGAGCCGGAAGGGACATGGCAATAGGCCCAGAATGTGTGCTGTCCTTCTGGTGCGCGAGAATCGTCAGATAGGCTTTGTTGGGCAGTGAGGACAAATGGCCGCTCACTGTGAGTTCCTTGCCAGGCTTCGCGTTCCGAAGTGGCAATTTCATCGAGAGTGCCCCCGACATGCACCGTGCCAGCTCGGCGACACGCATTCGAAGTCCAGGGAACCGGGGCGCTCATAGCATAGTCAATTTTGAATATTCCCGGACCGTGGCGATAGCGATTGAGTCGCTTGCGATAATTCAGCAGAAGCCGATCCCCGGAAATCTCTGCCATGGCAGACGGAGAGGTGTCGAACAGGTAGGCTGTCGCATCCGGTAGCTCTGACAGGGCGGTGACAGTCCTCCCTGTCTCGACGACTCCACCAAGGGATTGCAAATAGTTGACCATCGCATCCGTGATTCTCTGAGAGCCACCTTTGGCAACAGGCCAGCCATAGGCATGACCAACTAACATCAGCATCAGCCCGACCGCATTGGTTGATAGTTGGCGATCCAGCGGAACTACCGAATGGGCAGCATTTCCGGCGAGAAGCGCTCGACACCTTTCATCGGAAAACCACATTCTGGCTGCCTCTAAGGTTGAAGGTAAAGCCTGCATGCCGAAGCGCATCACAGTGAGGGGATTGCTAGGGATCTGCGGTGGAGCCAGCAAATCGCTTAGCAATTCATCGACATCGCCAATCAGAGGAAGAAAAATACGCCGATACTTCTCAGCCGAAGCGGCATCAAACTGGCTTGCCGTTTCCTCGACCGACCGATCAAGCACCGCAGCGCTTCCGTCATCGAAAGGATGCGCTAGAGCAATGTCAGGATGAATCCACTCGAGTCCATGGTCTTCCAGTGGCAAGGAACTGAGAAAAGGTGAAGCCAATCCCATCGGGTGAATCGCCGAGCAGACATCGTGATGAAAGCCGGGCAAAGTGAGTTCCGCGGTGCGGGTTCCCCCTCCTGTTTGCTGATGCGCTTCCAGCACTTGAACCGAGAGCCCTTCCTGGGCGAGTCTGATCGCAGCAGACAAACCATTTGGCCCAGAACCTATGATGATCGCGTCAGGCTTACCCATTTCTTCCGACAAGGTAGCAGCGCAAAAGAAAAAGACCGCTCCGAAAGCAACATGCTTTCCAGAACGGTCTCATTGAAAAAGCGACTTCAGATCAATGATCTAAAGGTGTTTTGCTTCACAGCTGGCCACAATCGGCGACCAGGATCTCTTTCGAGGTTTTGCCGCTGCGATTGCCGTAGCCTTCAAGCTTATCGACGATGTCCAAACCTTCGACAACCTGTCCGAAGACACAATGGTTTCCGTCGAGCCAGCCAGTCTCCACCGTGCAAATAAAGAACTGAGAGCCATTGGTGTTGGGTCCGGAATTTGCCATGCTCAGGATTCCAGGTCCGGTGTGCTTGAGCTCAAAATTTTCATCATCGAACTTACGGCCGTAGATGGATTGGCCACCCGTTCCATCGCCACGAGTGATATCTCCGCCCTGGCACATGAACTCTGGGATGACCCGATGAAATGGGCTTCCTTTGTAGGTTACTCCTTTTTCTCCAGTGCAAAGGCATCTGAAGTTTTCAGCAGTCTTAGGAACCACATCGCTGCGGAGCTCCATTACGATCCGGCCAACCGGCTCTCCACCTGCAGTCATGTCAAAAAACACGCGAGGAAGGTCTTCTTTGTTTTCACTCATATTGTATTTAAAATAGATATTACTCGCTGGCCGCCACGCGTGTGACGCTTTCAATTACTACATTTTCAGTGGGAACATCATTCATCGGACGAGCCATGGTCTGGTCCCCCATCCTGGCGTGCAATTCTTTGCTGCCTGTCTCCACCTTTGCGATTTCGTCAACCACATCGATCCCTTTTACTACCTTGCCAAAGACGGCGTAGCCCCATCCATCAAACGCAGGATAGTCGAGATTGGTGTTGTCTTTGTGGTTAATGAAAAACTGAGAGGATGCACTATGCGGATCACTGGTGCGGGCCATTGCCACGGTGCCAACGAGATTTTTCAGCCCGTTTTTGGCTTCGTTTTCAACCATAGCATTTGGCTTTTTCTGCTCGATCTTTCCGTCTTCCAACAAGGCAAATCCCCCACCCTGAACCATGAAATCCTGCATCACCCGGTGGAAAACCGTATTGTTGTAAAATCCATCATCGACATACTTGAGGAAATTTTTGACCGTCTTCGGCGCTTTCTCGTCATCAAGTTCCAGGGTGATGTCACCTAGACTCGTTTTGATAAGAACCTGAGTGCCGGCAAAGGCAGGAAATACGGATCCGAACGCAAGAGCGGCGGCCAATAGAGAGATTTTTGCAATACGCATCGCTTTTGATAGATGGGGTGGGTGTTTCCTGTTCGAGACGGGAAACGCCGGAAGGTCCACGATAGGCGAATTGAAGTCAACCGCAGAACCTGCCCCGATTAGGATTGATATCCCTATCGGAAGCCAATACGAATTTAGCGAATTCAGGTACACCTGCCGCGGCTTCCCTCTTGCCCTGATAGAGGCTTCATGTATTCTAACCCACGATTTAAAACCCCTGTATTCGAAATATCATGTCTTCACTCAAACTACACAACGCAATGTGGCCGGGACTCGTCGGAAAAGGCGACGAAGAAGGTCAGGAGCCCCCTATTTCGCTCGATCGCATGCTGGAGTTGACCGCTGCTGCCGAAGTGGATGGCCAAAAATACGAAGGCATTGACTACTTTTTGTTTCACCCCCACACCGATCCTTATGCAAGTGATGAGGACCTGAATGGTATCGCTGATAAGATTGCCGGTTACGGCTTTGATGTTGGTTCCTTAGTGGCGCCTGTTTGGGGTGGCACGGTTGGTGATTCCGCGATGGGTGATGACGAAGCCACTGGCAAATTTCTGGAAGCCGTCAAAGTGGGCTGCCGAATCGCTGGTGCTTTCAATAAGCACGGAGTCCGCAAACGCGGGGTTATCCGAATCGATTCCGCCGAATTCGGCCTGGAGAAATGGGCTGAAGACCCGGTTGCCAACACGAAGCGAATCGCCAAGACTTTCCGCGAAGCGGCCAAGATTGCAGCTGATCACGGTGAGCGCCTCGCTGCCGAGGGCGAGATTTGCTGGGCAGGCATGCACAGTTGGAAGGACATGCTGGACCTGCTCGAGGAAGTTGGTATGCCTGAAACCCTGGGATTCCAGGCTGACCTGGCTCACACTTATCTTTACCTGCTCGGTTACAATGCTCCTGAGCAGGCCTTGCTCAAGGACGGCTACTCCGAGGACGAGTTCTATGCCGCCTACGAAGAAATGACTGACAAACTTCGCCCGTGGACGATTGACTTCCACGTGGCACAGAATGATGGCACGGTTCACGGGGCCGGTAGTCACGACAAAACGGGCAAGCACTGCCAGGCCGACGATCCGAATGGCAAGCTCGATATCGCCCGTTGCGCTCAATATTGGCTGAAAGACTACGCCGATCGTGGAATCGAACACATCTGCTGGGATGGTTGCATGTTCCCAAATGCGGTGCTCGAGACCCCGGAGACGTGGAATACCATTCTCAAGTCGATGATTGATGTTCGCGACGCGGTTTGAGTAATCGATCCCCTTTCCCAAACCCCCACCATGGCCGACTCAACACCAGACACGCTTCTAACGAACTCCTCCCTCTATCAGGAGTTCCTCGCTGAGCGGGATGAAATCCTCCGCCACAAGTGGTTAAAGAGTGAAGAAGTCGGGCACGACGTCGGATTTGAAACAGCGCTCGTGGACTGGACGCTTTATCACCGGTTCACGTGGAAAAAGGAATACTACAAGTCCCGTAAGGCTTCGTAGGCACCGGAAACTCTACCGATGTATCGTGGCTCTCTATCGGAGCCAATTACCAAACAAAAAAAGGAGCGGCCAGGTCAGACCGCTCCTTTTCATTGATTCACCAAGGGAGTGTGAATACAAAAGTTTTTAAATTATTGTCAGTTGGTGGCCAGGTCAGGAACGTCCAATTCGATCGGCTCACTGGTGGTGTCGCCATCTGGTCCCATTGCTCTGGCAATAGCCCGAGCGCCTGAAAGCTGGCTGTGTGCCTGACCATACTGAGAATCGGTCGAGGGAAAATGGTTCAGAAATTCACGTGCTGCGTCGAACTCGCCTTTACTGATCATGTACTGCACGTCCGCGACCACTGTTTCAGATAGCAGTTCCTGAACCGAAGGGATTACCTTCTTCAGTTCGAGCCCCAACTTGAAAGCTGAGCTGTAATCGCCAGAGCGATAGACACTCATGGCCAGTCCCTCTGCCGCAAGGCGGCTCTTAGGGTCCTTCTCCAGGGCCGAGATAAATGATTCTGTGGCATCCGCCCATTGGCGGTTGTCGAACTGGACCCAAGCGGCCGAAAGGAACTTGTCCGCGTCCCTAGAGCTTTGCATGATCCCGTTAACTCTTGCTGCCGGCCTGATCTCAACCTTGTCTGCGTCGAGTGGGCGATATTCCCGGGTTCGCTGATCGGCTGATACTACCGTGGACGAAAAGGCAGCAAGAAGGGAGAGCGTGGCGGTTAAGAAATGGGAGGGCTTCATGGTGGGTATTTCCTTAATTGTTTTTAAATTTTAGCTCAATATTTGATTAATACAATCAAATATTTTAAAACTCTTAAATTTATCTCTCACTTTTGCGAAAATGAGAGAATGGGTGAGATGTTTTGTCAGCCGAAATCCGAGCTGGAAGTAATTCATCGAATCCAGTGACCGATCAGCTCAAAATGCTGGCGGAAATCTTCAGGCCGGCCGGTGCTCTAAGCATACCGAAGTGGACTGGGTCCGACACCGTGTGCCGGTGGACTACCCGCAAATGCCTATGGGCGGACTCATTGTCCGCCATAGGAATACCAAACCCGCCAGAGGGCTACTTATTGTCCGCTTCGATTAATCGGGTAATCTCGAGAGCGACATCGAGAGCTGCTGCTCCTTGTTGGCCGCTGACTTTGGGTTGTTCACCCTTGGCGGCACAATCGATAAAGGCGGCCAGTTCACATTTTAACGGCTCGTCCTTTTCCACTTCAACTGCTTCGCGGCCAATTTCCATGCCATCTTTGCGATAGATCCAGCCGCTTTGATCCTGATAGTCGAGAGAAAGATAAGCATCGCTCTGGAACACTCGGATCTTCCTCAATCGTTCCGGACTGATCCGGCTTGCCGTAATGTTGGCCACACAACCATTCTCAAACCGAAGTCTGGCGTTAGCGATATCTTCGCGACGCGTCAGCACTGGAATTCCAACAGCATCGACGGAGGCAATCGGAGAATTCACGAGGTGCAAAACAATCTCGAGGTCGTGAATCATCAGATCCAGAACCACGCCAATGTCCAGGCTGCGCTTCGGAAAGGGGGAAAGCCGATGGCATTCGATAAATTTTGGAGAATCGAGCCGTTCCTCGAGCTGGCTCATCACGGGGTTGAATCGCTCAATATGGCCCACCTGAAGCACCAGCCCTTTTTTTTGTGCCAAATCAATGATTGCCTTGGCGTCGTCAACAGAATCAGAAATGGGCTTCTCCACGAGGACATGTTTACCTGCGTTCAAAAGCAGTGAGGCAATTTCCCGATGGGTCACTGTCGGTGTTGAAACTGAGGCCGCATCCACCCGATCGACGAGTTCCTCGACCGTTGAAACCGCTTCTGTCCCAAACTCAGTAGCAATGGACTGAGCCAATTCCTGATTGGCGTCGTAGATCCCAACCAGATCTGCTGAATCCAACTCCGCATAGAGCCGGGCATGATTGCGCCCGATTGCCCCGACTCCGATGACTCCAACTTTGACGCTCATAGTGTGCTTCATGCTATGGCAGCATGTGAGCCCCTCGGCAACCTCGATTCCGCCTTTTCTCAAGCCAGATCCTTATCGGATCTGGCAACGATGGAGACACTGTGTTGCTCGCAGAGGGCGAATACTTCCTCTTTGCCGAGTAGCAAGGTGCTCTCAGCTTCGATGATGATTGCGTTCACGCCCGCTTCTGCTGCGGTCTCGATCGTCGCAGGCCCCACCACTGGAACATCAAAACGGAAATCCTGATTCGGCTTCGAAACTTTGACCATCATGGCTTCGCCTTTGCCGAGCGATCCACCTCGTTTGACTGCCTCGTTGGTGCCCTCGAATGCCTCGACGGCCAGCACGGTGCCCTTTTTGACCACCACCGTCTGCCCGATATTAAGCCGGCTCGTCTCTTTGGCGATACGAAAACCGTAGGCGGCGTCCTCTTCCTGGCGTTCGCTCAAGACTGGTCCGCAGACGTGGCCGCTGGCTGGAAGCAGATCGTCAAGATAAGTGGTCGCTGGTATCAGCTCGATGCCGTCTTTTTCCATTTCAACTGCGATGGCCGAAAACAGGCTTTCCGCGTTTCGCACTTTTACTTTGCTGAGCATTTTAAGCGTTCTCAGATCAGGGCGAAGATCGAACAGGTTTTTTGGAGCGATCTGACCGACCATCACCACGTGCTCGACGTTCTGAGCTTTGAAGAACTTGATCATTTTGCCAAGTTGTCCCACTCGAAGCCACTCGATCGCATCCACCATCTCAGCGAGGTGTGGCTCCGTTTCGTCATTGAATGCCGCAGCCGCAATGGTTTCTACTCCGGCTTTTCTTGCGGCAGTGGCAAAGGTTTCTGGATAGATCCCGTTCCCGGCGATCATTCCTACTGTCTTTAAATTTTCGACTTCACTCATACTTCAGACTTCAAGGGGTGCGTTGGTCCGATCCATCACGGCGATGATGATCGCAACAGTCAGAATGACCGTGCCTATCACCCGCCAAAGGAAAGCTTTCCCTTGTTCTCGATGCTCACTGTTTCCCAAAATCCCCCCAAATACAACCACCAGGACAATGACCCAGAGTCCGCGCGATGCGTAGACCACATTGATACCCGTGGCGTCGTCAAAGAAACATAGGCTCAGGCCGATGGCCATGGCTTGAAGTCCAACGCAGATGGCTCCCCACCCTGCAAATGATCGGCCAGTGGTGGGAATCAAACTGGGGAGTCCTTGGATCAGCCACATCAAAACAGACAATGCAGCAACGACAAGAGAGCTCAGCGCTAGAAAGGCTAACGCACCGAAATCCGGGGCCCAGTCATTGACGAGCACATCACTAAGACCAAACATGGCCGCGCTACCGAGCGTCACTAGAATGGTGAACACAAGATGCTGGCCTTGTTTGAAATCACCGATGCTCATCACGAGAATTCCAATCGGTGTCAAAATTGCGGCCAGCCAAAGTGCCGGGCTGGGCATTTTGCCCGTCAGAACAACCATGCCAACTGCGACAAAGACGACCTTGGTCCCCATCAGCGGGGTCACCAGAGAAATGTCTCCGCGTCGAATCCCGACAAAGGTTAACCAAGTGCCGGCGAAGAAGGCAAATCCCATGATGATCGGACGCCAGAGTTGAGTCCAGTCGATGGACTGTTCCTCAAGAAAGAGCAAAGGCAGAAACATCACACCCACGACAAGATTGGTGAGATGAAACGATTGATCCATCGTCACGCCCTCTTTGAGCGCGCGCTTGATGATAATCGAGCCAAGCGAGTAGATGATCGCCGCAGCCAGTGGCAACAAAAGATAATAGGGCACAGCTCAACTGTCGCTGAGCCTGCCGATGGGTCAATGATATGTTCCTTTTGAAAACGAAGCGCCAGTCAGTTTGCTGGCTGATCGGGCTCCCGATAGAACCATGCGGGAAAAGGTGCCTCAGTAGCTCCGCCCTCTTTGCGATGGAGAAATTTGGTTCCCCTATCCCGCATGATGGGCATTTCGGTGCCGGTGGTTTCCTCCATTAAATCGAAAAGACGATTATTTAGTTCTGCTGCAATGTCGGCATACTCGGGATCATTGATCAAATTGATGCGCTCGTCAGGGTCCTTCTCCTGGTCGAAAAGCTCATCAAGGTCCCAGACGCCATGGTAGCGGATGTACTTGTAGCGCTCGCCCAGAACCGCATGAGTCGTTGGTGTGTGAGGGTAGTTGCGCTCCCAATAGTATTCGTAGAGCAGGTAGTCACGCCACTCATCAGACTCTCCTGTCACCAAGCCTTTCATGCTGCGGCCGTCCATGTATTCCGGAATATCGGCGCCTGCGAAATCGAGCATCGTTGCTGCGACGTCAATATTCGCGACGACCTCGGTCAATGTCTGCCCGCCCTTAACGGTCGGAGGATATCGAAGTAACATTGGAATCCTGACAGAGGCATCGTAGGCATTGCGCTTGTCGATCAATCCATGTTCACCAAATAGGAAGCCATTGTCTGACAGGAATAGGATCACGGTGTTGTCGAGTTCTCCCTTGTCTTCAAGGGCCTTCAGGACTTCCCCCACGCTGTCATCAATTCCTCGAATCGTTTCACAGTAGCGCTTGTAGTAGGTGGCCAGATTGAGATCAGAGTAATAGGCAAACTCCACCCCATGACGACTGTTGCGCTGATTCTGAACCCAGAGCGGTACATCGCGAAAGACTTCCGGTGTTTCGAACCAGGTCACGGGAGGCTCGAAGGTTTCCTGCTCGTAGGAGTAGGCATGGCGATTGGCGGGAAGGAAATCCGCGTGCACTGCTTTGTGGGAAAGATACAGCATCCACGGCTTGTCTTTGCTTCGTCCTTCGATCCAATCCGTAGCGTAGTCGGTCAACACATCGGTGATATAGCCATCCTGGGGAACCCTTTCGCCATTCACATTGAGTCCATCACGACTCACTTGGGGCACATAGCGCCCTTTTACTTTCGCCTCAGCAGGATCAGCGAAATAGACCCCCTGCCCTTTGAATGCGACCCAGTGATCGAATCCCGGTTGCTGGTAGTCAATTTCTCCACCCATGTGCCATTTGCCGATGAATGCCGTTTCATAACCGACATCCTGAAGGTACTTAGGAAAATAGATGAGGTCCTCGGAAATGGGATTGTAGTTGTCTACGACCCGGTGGTTGTGAGCATAAAGGCCCGTCAGAATGGAGGCTCGACTGGGCGAGCAGAGTGATGTCGTGACCACCGCATTTTTGAAATAGACCCCTTCTTTGGCGATACGGTCCAGGGTCGGCGTTTCCAGAAAAGGATGCCCCAAAAACCCCATCGCATCGTAGCGCTGATCATCGGTCAGGATGACTAGCAAATTGGGTTTGTCCGCTGCCTCGGCGGAAATCAAAAGCGAGGTCACAGCAAGGCAGAAAAGTCGAATCAAAGAAGACATGAGCGGATACTAAGCAGTCCGGTCGGCAAGGTCAACCCGCACACCGCGGCGGGATCTCGCCAGTTATTCCAATGTCAGATTTTGAAATGAGAGGTTTCAACAAATCAAACCTCAAATTGATGGGTCAATTCTTGCCAATTCCCCTCGATCCAAACTACCCTCTTCATCATGCTCCGCCCTCGAAAGAAATATACGGTTTACGATCTGCAGCAACTCAAAGGAAAACGAGTCCTGACACATATCCATGTCAAGTCTCCCGAAGAGGCAGCCGCCGCTGAGGCCGCTGGGGTCGACTTGATGAGCTGCAGCTTTGACTCACCCGGGGCGCAGGCGAGGTTGCCGATTCTGGTCGACGCTGCGCCGAACAGCTTTTTCTCCTGTGCCACTCCGCATGGCTTGGCTTCACCGGAGGAAGCAATCCGGATCGGTTTCCGGGCTCTCGAACTGGGAGCCAGTTCGGTCTATTGTTCAGCGAGTCCCTTCACTATCGAAGCGATGGCCAGAGAAGGTATTCCAGTGGTGGGTCATCTGGGCCTGGTTCCCCGCCATGTCACCTGGACTGGTTACCGGGCGATCGGGAAAACCGCGAAAGAGGCGGGCGAGCTCTATGCCAAGATGAAAGAGCTCGAATCAGCAGGTGCTTATGCAGCGGAACTGGAGGTCGTGCCTCATCAGCTTGCGTCCTTTCTCTCCTCCAAAACGACGATGCTCCTCATGTCACTGGGATCGGGCACTGGCTGTGACACCCAATTTCTCTTCTCTGATGATATCCTCGGGGATTACGAGGAACGCCCTCCTCGACACGCCAAACCCTATCGGGATTTCCATCAGGAAAATCAACGGCTCCAACAAGAGCGAATCGATGCCTTTGGTGAATACCTGGCTGATGTCAAAAGCGGAGCATTCCCTGCGTCTGACAACCTGGTTGAGATGCCGGGAGACGAAATGAACCAGTTTTTGAAGCAGATTGGTGAGGGTAAATAGCAGTTCCGTCGAATCGTTCGACAACAGAGGGTAAGGGCATTTTTGTGTCGATTGGCCCCGATCATGCTTTAAAGACATGATGGCGATTGAATCGTCTCTAAGATCATGCCAATCGATACCCCTGCTTCTGGAAACAGCCGATACGTTGACCCCTTTCTCGGTAACGAAGCCTCCTGTCTCCCTCAGCCGGAAGGCATCGCCAAAAAGTGGTGGTGCGCGAAACCACCAGTCGGCAACACGCACCCAGGTGCCACCCTTCCCTTTGGGATGGTGTCGGTTTGTGCCTATTCAGGCGCTTATGTGACAGGCTATGGGCGCTACGCGGTATCTCTGACTGGCGATATGCCGGAGACCCTCTTTGATCGCCACGAAGCACTGGGCCTGGCCCACTTTCAGCAGTCGGGGACTGGTCGGATTCGGATGTATTACAACTACCTTCTGACGACCCCTTTAGTCGGGAATGGGTTAGACGGACTGGGAGAGCGTTTTCTTCTTGTTAATGAAGAATGTAGGCCTGGTTATTACGCTGGAGAATTTTCTGAAACCGGAGTCAAATTTGAGGTCACGAGTGCCGATCGAACTGCTTTTCATCGCTATCATTTTGAAGGTGACGTCTGCGGCAAAGTCGCAATTGATCTCACTTCGGGAGGGCTGCTCATCGAGGGGATGAAAACGTATCCCGAAAAGGCAAAAGCCACCTTTCTGGATGATGGCCTCTGCCGAGGGCGTGTTACGATCGAAGGCATCACCTATCGCTTCAAAGTGGAGTGCCTTAGCCCGATTAAATCCTCCGGATTCTGGGAGGACGGCGAACCCGTTGAAGGCAAACCGAAGTACAAAGCGTCTAAGGAAACGAGGCAGGCGAAGCTCCCTTTCGGCATTTGGTTCGAAGCCGAGGAGCCTGGCACTCCTATTGAGATTCGGATTGGGTTTTCTCTCGTCAATTCGGACCGGCCTGCTCAAGCAATCGACATCCATCGCGACAAATCATTTGAGGGTACCGCAGCGGAAGCCACCCAGATATGGGATTCCGTGCTCGGCAAGATCGAGCTAGAAGGCGGTACCGACGAGATGCGCCAGATTTTCTACAGCGCGCTCTACCACTCCACTCTCAAGCCTGCTGATTTCTGTGACGAAAATCCTTTCAGTGGAAATCCAGGTCCCTTCTTTTTCGATCTGTCTACGCTTTGGGACCTCTACAAAACCCAGTTACCGCTTCTGATGACGTTGTGGCCCGAACTCGGGGCTGACTTTGTTTCTTTTCTCATCGAAGTCGCGAGGCGGGAGGGTTCATTCCCGATTAGCTATTTGATGGACAATGGGCCGGAGCGATTTGCGAAGCAGGCCACTGGCCTTTGTCACATGATCCTCAATGACGCCCAGATGCGGGGCATCGAGGGAGACTGGGAGGAGGTTTTATCACTTCTTTGGAAAACCAGTCTGAGTGGAAAAGGACGTGGAGGAAAGTTTGCTGAGTTTGCGCGGAATGAAGTGGTTCAGCCGCTTTCCCATACTTTGGATCTGGCATTTGCGAATTGGAGCATCGCTCAAATGTCCAAGCGGCTTGGTGATCAGGTGATATACGAAAAAAGCATTCCCCTAGCCTACCATTGGCGCAATGCCTTTGATCCCGAGACCGGACTTCTACGTGAAGATTCGGATTACTATGAGGGAGAATACTGGAACTATTCCTTTCGCTTCATTCACGACATGGTTGGTCGGATCAAGCTCGCTGGCAGCGAGCAAGCCTTTGTTGATTTGCTTGATCTCTTCTTCGGATTCAAAGATCCAGAGAAAGATCGGACGGTTCACCATTTTGAAGGACTGAATAACGAGCCGGATATGGAAGCGCCCTATGCCTATCTGTATGCGGGGCGACACGATCGGACCGCCGAAGTTGTTCGCAGTGTGATGCGTTATCAGTTCACAACGGGACGAGGTGGTTTGCCCGGGAATGATGATTCGGGAGGTCTTTCGTCCTGGTACGTTTGGAGCGCGATGGGTTTGTTCCCAGTGACCGGAATACCCATTATGCTGATTGGGAGCCCCATCTTTGACAAAGCTAGAATCAAACTACTTGGTGGAGACTTTACCGTTACTGCCTTGAACCAGGCCCCTGATAATTACTACGTTCAGCGGGCGTGGCTGAACGGAAATCCGCTCGATCGGTGTTACTTGAAGCTCACTGAATTTGCTGCAGAAGCGGAATTGACCCTGGAGATGGGTCCGCAACCATCCGACTGGTCAAAAGATTCACGGCCACCGTCGTTCATTTCCTGACGGAGAACTAAATCGACTGATCGTCACGGCGCATTGTTCCTCAGTGTTTTACGGAGTTCTACCCCAGGGTCCCGTCACGAAACTGGCACGGTAGGGATCTTTAATATCCCCTTTTTGATAGGCAGATTGGCACACAAATTGCGAAATCATTCCCTGTCGAAACGTTCCATTTAACTTCCTGCCACTCATGCAACAAAACCCAAATTCCACAGTCGATTCTTTTGCTTGTCCAACCATTCCAGAAAACGAAGTTCAGAATCTGATTCTCGTTGTGCGGGCCGATCCCATCATTTGTGGTCATTCGACCGAAGCTCGCAATCTCGCTGAAGCCGCTATCGCTCGAGGGTTTGCGTCTGTTCATATCGTCAGTTACCCGATTGAGACGCTCCTCGAGAGTCAGCTTCCGCTCAAACCGCTTGATACCATTTCTCCTTACTCGCCCGGTATCGAAGTAGACAGGCCCGAGCCAATTGGCGATTACAAAGTGCTTGATGGCCGCCTCGGGTATGCCATTAGCGGACAACTCGTTGACCTAATGCATCAACTTCCTGGTAAGACGCTGATCATGGATCTCTATCTCGTGCCTCACGGGCAGATGGTGCTCAATGCAGTCGATAGTTTCAAGGGGCTGAAAAAGAACCCTGATGTCATAACCATTGGCGAAGCGGTGGGGTCTGATATCACGAATGTAGTGACCAATGCGCTCGCATCAGGACAGGTAGGCGCTGCTCAGGTGGTCCTTTCGAATTATCTCCAACATGATCTTCCTGTGGCCGTGAGCCAATTCACCAAAGACATGATTATTGACGCAGGTGCTCAGGTGGATGCCGAGCTCGGGACCGACTTTGCCAATCAGCTTAGAGAGCGCGTCGAAATCAGTTTCCCTGCGATCGATACTAGCGCCTACACTTCGATCGAAGCAGATCCTGACAGGGTTGCTGAAGTTCTCGAAAAACGGAAATTGGGGAAAGATGGATACGTGATGTTTCTCTCACGGATCGCGCCCGCAAAAGGAGTCGACGATCTTATTGCGGCCTACCAATCGAGCGAACTCTATGGAAATAAGAAACTCATCATCTGCGGAAACGGACCGATGAAAGACGAGATCAAAGCGCTCGCTGACACCGACACTAACATTCGTGTCTTGGACGACGTCTCAGATGAAGAAAAGGGCGTTCTCATGCATGGGTCCTTCGCCTACTGCCTCCCCAGCAAACCCAAGCCTGAGTTTATCGAAACATTCGGTATCGCCGTGGCGGAGAAAATGCTGGCGGGAGGACTCGGGCCTGTTATTACGACACGAACAGGAGGAATCCCGGAAGCTACCGGAGGCCATTGCCTAGAACACGAGGCAGGCAACATCGATGAACTACGAGAATGCCTAAATCGTGCCTATTTCATGACATCTGAGGAGCGCGAAGAACTTTCTCAGCGAGCACGGGATTTTGCTTTGAGCTTCGATCGTGTGGCCATCCTTGAGAACTTGATTTCTCGAAGCTTCGCGGTTTCGGGTTAATCAAGGGATGTCACCAACTCGCCGGGAATCAATGCGCGAGGATAGTTAGGAGGAAGGAATCTCTTTACGGGTGCCTCCGTAACTGTTCCAATTCTGGATCAATACTATGATCATTGCAGAACTGACTACCCAGACTACCAATACCGTTGCTCAATCAGGAATCGGAATCGGTGCCGCGCTTGCCGTCGTTTGTTCGTGGCAACGAAATCGTTCCATTCTCTTGGCCGCTATTGCAGGTATTTTCTCTTGGTTTTATGTCATTTATTTCGCGATCACGAGAAAGCCCGATGAAGTGAAGTAGATCCCTGGAACGCAGCAATTCATCTGGTGTATGAAACACCTTCTTCTTCTTTTTCTCATGGCAGCGGCCGTTTCGTCGGCCGCCCAGGAAACCCGCAATACGCCGAAGGAACTTGGCTTCACCTTTCCCGATGAGTGGGAGGCACATGCGGGAACGATGATGATCTTTCCGGCCAGAGAAGGCTATGGCCGGAAAACGACGGCGCTTCGCAAAGAGTTCGCTGCGGTTGGGCAAGCCATCGCCAAAAACGAAGCGATGATGCTACATTCGGTGGATCTCAAATCCGACCCTAATTACCTCATCTGCCGCGAAACGTCATTCCCTACGCCAGCATGGAATCGAGGCGATGATACTTTCGATCCGGAGGGCCTAACCTGGACGTCACACCCATGGCGTCCAGCATCGTGTTGTATACGTCGATGCCTTCCGAATTCGCCTTGAGCACCCCGCCTGTCTTAAATCGCCCCCCCGCCCCGGTCACGGCATGGAAAATGCCGGACAGTTCTCGCTTCACATCACTATGACGCCCGTCTCCGGATTCGGTGGAGATCGCGATCATTGAGTTTTCGAGGATGCTTTTACCGTTTCCTTCTCGGTTGTCTTCGCCTTCATGCAGACGAGTGAGGAAGTAAGCGACTTCCCGCATTTTCATGTGTGCATGGGCCCTCAACTGCTCATTCTTTTTGGACTCATTGAAACGGTGCCACCACTCATGGCTACACCCCTTTGATCCCGAACCATTCAACTGTGAACCGTCATCGAAGCGATGGATCAACTTCCCGTTGTAATGATAGTCACCTTTCAATCGGATTCGCTCGCCCGCTGCCAGGAAAGTAATTGAACCAAATCGTGCGCGGTCCATCTGAATCGCCAAGGCGTAAAGGTCCGCCATGAGGCGCCATTCCTTCGTCAATTCCTCCAGTGTGATATCAATACCCTCACCACCAGGATCTGCAGCCCCGCTGTGTTTCAGCTCAGAAGCTGGAGGCATGGATGGCGCTCGTGGATCATCGATATCAATCGCAAACGAACGCTCTTCGTATTCGCGAATACGATCCAGGTGATCCTTGAATCTCTCTTTGGACGCATAACCCAAGGGCGAGTTGGCACCGGTATAGAACTTGTATTGTTCCGCCACTGAATCAAGCACGCTCCGCTTAAGTCTCTCTTCGGTTTCATTGCCTTCTCCGGAAAGCCTGATCCGACCAAACACCCTTTCAAACAGATCGCGTGGCTTCTCCTGCATCGCGGCGGCGGTGGTTCCGTCAGGGTTGTAACTGTGAACATATCGGCCGACCCGGCTGCGCCGGAAAAACGTTCCACCAACCAGGGTAGGCACCATCCCCTTGGGCAATCCGTCAGGATAATGCGCCCGGCGAACGAGCTGATCGATCGAGGCACCGCCCGACCTGGCTTCACCGTTAGGCGGAGTCGCGGTAAATGCTCCGGTGGCACCATCAAAATGGGCATTCATTCCTGATCGATCACACCGGACCTGGTCGACGCCCCGCAATACCATCAATTGATCCCGCAAGGGCGCGAGAGGTTCCAATACTCCATCGAACTGATTTGGCTGAACGGGATCCGGAATTCCCAGGCCGAAGAAGACATTGAATGCTCGAGTGGGCACCTGTTTCGATGCCGCCGACGCAGCCAGGGATGTCCCGGGAAACATCTCTTCCATGACGGGTAATCCGATTGCGACACCTCCCAGGCCGCGCAGGAGAGTTCTTCGAGTAAAGGAACGTGTTTTCATCACAAGAGTATTTAATTAATTCAGTGGGACACCGATTCGTCAGTAAGTGGTTCCGGAGCAAGGTATCGAATCAGATCACTTCGGACAATGGCTGACATCACATCTTCGTAGCGTCCCCCAGCTTCCATTGCCCCGCGATGTATCGCGTTCACCGTGGCGGCATCACGAGCGTTGAGCGGCCGCCCCATCGCGAATTGAGTCATCTTCCAGGTCACCGTTTCCTGAACCCGGCTGCTTGCCGCGAGTAGATCCATCAATTCCGCGACGGTACCATAACCGACCGGTTCTGAATCGCCCGGAATGGCCACTTCGCCATCTTCTCTCAGAACATTTCCGTGTTCATCAATTTCCTCAAAGGAGCCAAGACCGTCGAATTTTTCCAGCCCGTAGGCGAGCGGCTCGAATTTAACGTGGCAGCCTCCACAGGTTTTATCTGAGACCCGGCCCATCCCGATTTCTCTTTTTGACAGGCCCGGCTCACTGGCCACGATCTCCGTATTCACACTGGGCGGAGGGTCATTGATCACTCCTCTGAGCAAATCATTGAGGACAAAAAGTCCACGCGTTACCATGGACGCTTCGTCACCGCCGATCGTTAACAAACTGCCTTGCGTCAGAATGCCGCCCCTCTCCGGTATGCCGGTGAGATCATGCTTTGTCATTTTGCCCTTCCCGGATGATTGCGTCGGCATCCCATAGTGATCCGCCAGTTCCGGAGTCATGAAACTGTAGGGCGTATTAAAAAGAGCCGCCATCGGGAGCTTTTCATTCCACACTACCTCCTGAAAGAATGTCAGGGTTTCATCTTTCATCGCCTGAGCGAGTTCGGGCTTCCAATCGGGGAAACTCAAAGGATTTGGCTGGATGTGGGAAAGCCGATCGAGGTGAAGCCACTCCGAGACGAAATCGAGAGACCTCTCAATCGCCCGTGGATCCTTCAGCATTCTCTGGGTCTGCTGGGACAGCACTTTGGAATGATTGAGTTCACCTTTCTCCGCGAGGCGCAGCAATTCCTCATCCGGCGAACTACCCCACAGAGTATAACTGATGCGGGAAGCCAACTCAAAGTCGTCAGCAAAGGCTTTGTCTCCTATCCCGTGCTGGCGTTCGATTCGATAGAGAAACCGTGGTGATTGAATCATGGCCTCCAGCAAATGCCCCGTCGCTTCGATGAAGCCGCCATTCATGGAAGCCGTGGTGGTAGTGATCC
Source organism: uncultured Verrucomicrobiales bacterium (assembly GCA_963977055.1). Lineage (GTDB taxonomy): Bacteria > Verrucomicrobiota > Verrucomicrobiia > Verrucomicrobiales > DEV007 > Arctic95D-9. The sequence goes on along the minus strand of CAXBMX010000026.1, from coordinate 7,373 downwards.
CGCGATAGAGCGCCTTCTCCTCCTCCTTGACCGGGCCCCGCAGCACGAACTGCCCCAAAGCCTCGATATAGACGATCATGTTCTTGTCAGTGAGCTCCCGGTTCTTGGTGAAGCGCTTGGAGAACGCCTCCAGATCCATTTTCGCTACGATCAAATTTGCCAGTTTCACATAGGCATCGATATGCTTGAAATCGACCGACAGGTTGTAGGCCGTATTGCTGAACCCGTCAGCGCGTATGTCAGGAGGAAGCAACCGCCCCGCCTCCTCTTCAATGTCGACGCCTAGCGTATCCCGAACCGTGTTGATGTATTCTGAAACGGTCAGTCGCCTCGCCCATGGAGTCGCGTTGTCAGCGGGCCGTGAATAGATGGCGGGATCGATGAAATCAATCGTCCAGGAAGCCCCTCCCTCAATCCACTTCTTAACGAGCTCCTTCTCTTCGTCCGAAATGGGATCTCGTTTCTTCGGCATCTCGTCCGACTCGATCGACTCCCAGAGAAGGCTGTCATCCGCGTTTCCGGCGACCAGAATTTCTTCATCAAAATGGGAGGCGAGTGACTTGGAGAGATCGAGATCCCCCTTTTGATTGACGGAATCGTGACACTCCAAGCAGTGCTTTGTCAGGATCGTGGCGATTTTCGTTTCAAACAGCTCAGCGTTTCGGTCTGATGACGACAGCTTGACCGCTTTCTGCATTTCACCTCCAATTCCTTTACTGAATCGGTTATTCACTTCACTAGCATTCAGAGATCGATCAAAGATTGCCACTCTGAAGATCCTGCCTTTCCACGGGCGCCCTCCACTGGCTTCGTCGCCGATCAAAAGCTGATACCCATCATTCCAGTTCTTGAAAGTTCCCTGAACCCTCTGGCGACCAGCCACCTCACCATTCAGGAAGATCACCGTATTCCCCTCCTGGCTCACGGTGAAAACGACGTGAGTGAGCGCCTGAGCCAACTTGCCCTGATTTGAATCCAGTCCGGGCGTGCCGTTTTTGCTTCGCTTGTCTGTTCTCAGGCGAGCCTCAATGCGGTCTCCGTTCTGCCCCAACGTAAAATTTCGTTCGTTCGCATTTTTTGAGAAAGTCAAAATGCGGGCCGGCCCTACCTGGCCCAGTCCGTCCGGCTGGATCCATACTTCGAGGCTCATAGCCCCCGCGCTTTTGAGCTGCTTTGAAAGCTCTTTTGAGTCTCCTGTGTAACGCACACCTCCAGAGCTTTTCAGCTGGAGCCCAGATTCGCCAAACAGAGCAGTCGAGGAAGACTTCGCCAACCACTCGGACGATTCCCCTCGAAATACAGAATCCAGGATCGGCTCCTGACCATGACTACTACTTGCCTGAATTAATAAACCGGCGCACAACAGCCCAATTTGGAGCTTTCCCAACCACATCAGTCCAAAATAGGAATCTACCATGACGACGTCACTCAAGAAAGCCGCCGCAATCAAGCCTCCTCGGCCTCAAATAGACCGGCTACAAAGTTGCATCATAGAAAACGCTCTTTTCGTCTGGCGATACACTTGGCAGAATCTCAGGAATCTGCTTCACTCCCCCATGCGAAAAATTCTCTGGATCTGCACTTTCCTTTTTGCCCTGAACCATCCCGCCATCGCCCAGGACAATGACGGCGAAAAGATCGATGCGGCCGCAGCTGCTGCGCGCCAGGCTGAGCTGCTTAAACTCCCTAACCTGGTCCTTATCATTGCCGATGACATGGCCTGGGATGACTCCGCTCCCTACGGGCATGACTCGATCATGACTCCGAATCTCACCCGTCTCGCCGGTGAGGGTATGCTTTTCAATAATGCTATTCTTACGATCAGTTCCTGCAGCCCGAGCCGTTGCAGCATCATCACGGGCCGTTACCCGCACCAGACCAATGCAGAGGAACTCCATTTCCCGCTCCCCGCTGAGCAGATTACTTTCGTCGAAAAATTGAAAGAGAAAGGCTACTGGACCGCGGCAGCTGGCAAGTGGCACCTCGGCGAAGCGATGCGGGACCGTTTCGATGAAATTCGCGAGGTCGACACCTCTGGATTTCAATTGCCAAGTGGTGAAGCGGCTAAAGCCGGCAAGTTCGTTGAAACTCTCGAAGGCGAAGCTCAAAGCGGATGTGTCGATTGGATCCCAATGATGCAAGCCCGCCCAAAGGAGAAACCTTTTTTCCTTTGGTTGGCCGCTTTGGATCCGCACCGCCCCTACCATGAGGGCATTCTAGAAGAAGGGGCTCGCCCTGAAGAGGTCAATGTTGCTCCCTATCATCCTGACACCCCAGCTGTTCGGGCCGACTATCAGCTCTACTACGACGAGATCACTCGTCTCGACAAATACGTCGGACTCGTTCTTGATGAACTCGATGCCCAGGGTGTCTCGGACAACACCCTGGTCTTGTTTATCAGTGACAACGGCCGCCCCTTTCCACGAGACAAAACAACGCTCTACGACAGCGGGATCAAAACTCCGTGGATCGTGAAGTGGCCGGCAGTCGTCGAAGCGGGCTCAACCTGCGATCGATTGGTCAGCACCATCGACATCGCCAAGACTTTCATGGGGCTGGGTGGAATCGCGGATCCCGGTCCTTCCTTTGAAGGTGTCAGCTTTGCTTCACTCCTGACGAATCCCGAAAAGCCAATTCGCGATTACGTGTTTGCCGAGAAGAACTGGCACGATTTTGAGGATCATGTGAGGGCCGTTCGCAATGAGCGCTACAAGTATATTCGCAACTACTACGATGATCTCCCCCAGACGCCATCAGCCGACGGTCTTCGCAGTCCGACCTATGTTGAGCTGCTAAGATTGCGAGACAAGGACGAGCTAAATGATGATCAACACGGATGCTTCGTAACGCCTCGACCCAAGGAAGAATTATTCGACACCAAACTCGATCCTTATGAGCTGAATAATCTCGCCGAAGATGAGCGCTTTGCGACCCTCCTTCGCGCAATGCGAGCTTCACTCAAGGACTGGGAAGAGCGAACCGGCGACAGTGCGCCTGAACTGCGGACCGCCGATGAATTTGACCGGGTCACCGGATTGCCCACTCCAGCACGGGTTCGCCCACGCCTCTCCAAAGCTGAGATGGTCGAGAAAGGCCTCGTAGCGCCCTAACACCATATTATTTTATACACCAACTCTCATGAAGATGACCTTGCGACTATCAGCTTTGTTCCTCGCTCTCGTTTCGACTGTTCAATCGGGATCCGCCTTTGAATGGGGCGATACCGAAGGCAAGTATCTCGATCTCAAACAAGGAAGCCGAAGCATCGCTCGTTATGTCTACGAACCAATCGACGAGAGCACTCCGGAGCGTCGAGAGGAAACCTACAAACCCTTTTGCCACATCTTCCAGCCTGGAAGCTCCGAGCAGTTTCTAACCAAAGGACCTGGAGGAAAGTTCACCCATCATCGTGGGATTTTTTACGGATTTTCTCGTATCAGTTACACGGATAAGGACGGAGAAAAACACGAGAAAGTCGATACTTGGCACTGTCGTGATGCCCATCAAGTGCATCGCAAATTTCTAAAACAAGAAGCTGACAAAGACTCCGCCAGTTTTACCGCCTTGATCGTTTGGATCGGGAAAGACGGCAATGGCTTCGCAACGGAAGAGCGGACGATGCGGTTTAAGATGGAGAACTCCGACATCGTGGTCGATTTCGAATCCAAACTAACGTCGACCGTGCCAATGTTGCAGATCGACGGGGATCCGCAGCACGCTGGATTCCAGTTTCGAGCGAACAACGATGTGAGCGAAAAACACAGCAATGCGACCTATTACATTCGTCCTGAAAGCGGCGCTGGTCCGGCCGGTGCGACGATCAACTGGTCCAGTAAAACTGATACCGAGCAAACGCGCGACATCCCCTGGAAAGCCATGTGCATGACCCTGGGTGACAAGCGTTACACGATTTCCTATCTCGATCGTCCCACCAACCCCAAGCCAGCTCGCTTCAGTGAACGCGATTACGGCCGCTTTGGAAGCTACTTCGCCACCGAGGTCCCTAAAGACGAGCCCTTGGAAGTTCGTTATCGCCTCGTGATTCACTCCGGAGAATTGAAGGCTGAATCCGTTGCAAAATTGAGCGAGCAGTATCTTAGTGAATAAGGTCTGTCTTAGGCCTCTCTTTCATGCAGCGAAAAAAGACTCAGAAAAGCGATCACCTCACGGAGCATTCCCGCTCGGAGATCACTGATATTTTGCGGAAAGTCCGCAAAATAGAACTGCGTACTCGTGGTCTCGTTCGCGAAAGCTTTGGCGGTGAGTATCACAGCTGCTTCAAAGGTGAAGGCATCGACTTCGACGACTTTCGTGAATACCAACCCGGAGACGAGGTTCGATCCATCGACTGGAACGTGACGGCGAGACAGGGTCACCCTTATGTGAAGAAATTCACCGAGGAACGGGAAATGACCGTCTTCATCTGCGTCGATATCAGCGCTTCAGGCAATTACGGAAGTCACGGCCCGAGCAAACGCGAGGTCATGGCCGAAGTCGCCGCTCTCCTCGCTTTTAGTGCCCTGCAGAACAAGGATAAGGTGGGCCTCATTCTTTTCACTGACGAAGTCGAACTGTTCCTGCCCCCTAAGAAAGGCACGGCTCATGCCCTCAGGATCATCCGGGAAATTCTTTTATTCGAACCAGAGGGACATCGCACTTCGCTTTCGGCGCCAGTCGATCTGTTGAAGAATGCCGTTCGCAAACGGTCGCTCGTCTTCATGCTGTCCGACTTCCTCTTCGAAGAGGATCTATCCAAAGAATTGCGCATCGTCAACCGCAAGCACGATCTGGTCGCCATTCAAGTGAGTGACCCCGCTGAACTGGCCCTCCCCTCGGTGGGGCACGTTAGGCTTGAGGACCCTGAGACCGGTCATCAGGTTGAAATCAATACGGCGAACCCTCAGGTCAGGAAAGCCTATCAGGAAGAAGCGGAGAAGTGGCAAAACGCGATCGATCAGGAGTTCAAAAGCTTGGCACTTGATCGAATCAGCCTTAGGACCGATCAGGAGTACCTCCCTGCCCTTCACTCCTTTTTCAAGCGCCGAGAACGAACCGGAGCCGCCTGATGTCTTTGCCCTCATTATTAAGCCTCATGGCACAGCAGGTTCCCGGCGCTCCGGGCGAAGATCTCTATGATATCGTGGTGCTCACGCCAAAGGAGCCCATTTGGCCGTTTCTGCTTTGGTCGGGGCTTACCTTGCTCTTTTTTATCATCTTGGGATGGGTTATCTGGTATTTCCTGCGTCGGCAACCATCGCATCAGCCGAAGGAAAACCCGCAGTCAAAAGCGATTCGCCGTTTTCGGAGGCTCAAGCAGAATGGACAGGAATTGGAGGCGAATCAGTTCACTCTCGAGGTCTCCGATATTTTGAAAAATTACCTCGCCGATAAATACACTGACCCAGTCCGGTTTGAGACGACCCCGGAGTTTCTGAATCGAATCGCTGAGAAGAAAACACAGTTACCCAATGCCGCCCAGCAGGAGCTGCGAGGTTTTCTGATCGCTTCCGACGAAGTGAAGTTTGCCAATAAACCCGATGCAGGCGCTCAGGTTGCTCCATTACTGAAACGGGCAGAAAACGTCGTCAACCTCTGCGAAACGATCGGTAACGATGCCGGAACTGGATCGTCCTAGGTATCAACCGGGTTCCGAGAATGCGCGTGATGGGACCGAGCTCTCGCCCCAAATGTCTGGTGAGACGATTACCTGGATCGAACGCCCCGAGTTGCCCCTTATCATGATCGCGTTTCTACGCGCCTCATTGATTGACCAGCCGAAGTCGCCGTCGTACCGTGGCAAAAGCATCATGAACACCTTTCGCAGCATCCTTCTTGCCTTTTCTTCCATACTGCTTGCCAGTTGCTCCTCCTTTGAGCGCGACTGGGATCAGTCAGTGGCCGACTATCAAGCCGGTAAGATATCGGCGCCATACGGCCCTTGGGACGGGGCTTGGACCACCCCTTCGAACGGTCATTCGGGCGATCTGCGAGCGATCGTGAAAGAGAGCCCCGGCAACAGCGGGGCAGCGGCTTTTCGATACAACGCCACTTGGAGCCCAATCTTCCAGGGAACCTACTCAGTGGATTTTCCCATCACTCGCCAAGGAGGCACCTACTACGTTGACGGCAGCAAGAGCCTGGGACCGTTTGGTAAATTCGGGCACAAGGCCACCATTTCGGGCAATTCCTTCAACGCTAGCTTCTCAGACGACAAAGGGGCCTTGGGTCAATTCAATCTCCGGAGGCCATAGTCTGGTCATCATTTCTAGCGCTTTCGAATTGTCGCTTCTCATATGTCCCGCGACCGTTCCCTTCCCATTTTCGACTTAGAGGTCGATCTGGCGGCTGCCCTGACCAGTGATTCTACCCGGATTGTTGTCGAAGCGCCGACTGGCTCCGGGAAATCGACTCAGATCCCTCAGTTCCTGGCCGACAGCGGGCAGTGTGACGACGGCGAGATCTACGTGCTGCAACCACGCCGTCTCGCCGCTAGGATGCTGGCTTCGAGAGTTGCCAGCGAACGCAACAGTGCTCTTGGCGCCGAAGTTGGCTTTCAGGTCCGGTTTGAGAATACGGTGTCCAAGCAAACCCGGATCCGGTTTGTGACCGAAGGGATCCTGATCCGAAAACTGATCGACCAGCCCGAGCTCAACGGCATTGCCGCCGTGGTGCTAGATGAATTCCACGAACGCCACTTCTTCGGCGACGTCAGTCTGGCTCGGTGCCTCGAAGTCCAACGGACCAGTCGTCCAGATCTCAAGATCGTGGTCATGTCCGCGACCTTGGAAGCAGGTGCACTCAAAGACTATCTCGGCGAAAACGCCCATCATCTTGTCTCAAAGGGGCGAACTTTCCCCGTCGAAGTGCAATACAACCCACCTCGGGAACGCCACAAAGGTCAGCTGTGGGATCACGTTGCCAGATCCATCAAGGACCATATAAAAGTTAATGGCGTTCAAGGACATGTGCTCGTTTTTATGCCGGGACGATACGAGATCCAACGCACCGTTCAAGCCCTCCGCAAGGCCACCTGGAGCTCTGCCTTCGAGATTCACGAGCTCTTTGGAGAATTGTCACCGGACAAACAGGACGCCGCTGTTGCGAAGGGCAGCCGGCCCAGGATTGTCGTGGCCACGAACGTCGCTGAAACCTCCATCACCATTGACGGCGTTCAACTCGTGGTCGATTCCGGACTCGAGCGACGGTCCGCCTTCGATCATCGGCGAGGCATCACCACCCTGCACATCGAAAAGATTTCGCGGGCCTCCGCTGATCAGCGAGCTGGGCGTGCTGGCCGAACAGCTGCTGGAACCGCCATCCGGCTCTGGAGTGAACGCGAGCACGAACAGCGGGCCGTAGCCACTCCCGCAGAG
>CAXBMX010000025.1:0-78369 GCA_963977055.1 uncultured Verrucomicrobiales bacterium | reverse complement strand
CATTCACCTAAGCACGGGGACAGCGCTAAGAGTGCAGCAAGAACTGCAGAGAGTGAGAGGCGGTGAAGTCGTAGACTCATTGCGTTAAAGCGCTCCAGAACACTTCTACAATTGAGCCATGACTCGGGTCTCGTCAACTAGGATCGGCTACTGTGGAGACGATAATTCACCTTCGAGCCATTCCAGTGCTTCGGATTCGCTCTTGAGCGTGCCTTCAAGTTGCAGGTCCTGTGCTCGAGTCAGGAGGATTTTGAAATCCGGCCCGGGTTTTAGCCCGCGATCAATGAGGTGTTTGCCGGTAATCAAAGGCGGAGGAATGAGGGGTTCTTTAGCGAACTCCTGCTCCTTTTCTTTCAAAAAGTGATAGTTCTCCAGGATCCCGTTGCTGCCTGCGCAGTCGGTTCGATGAAGCTCCAACTCCATCGCAAAATGTTCCTTCGCCATGAAGCGTTTCAATTTCGACGTTCTCATTTGCTGCACATCTTTGAACGCCATGTGATTGGCAACTCCAGAAACGACGGCGTCGGTGATGGCATTGGAATACCTTAGGCGATTAAGAATCCCTTCGGCCATTTGTGCTCCCAGCTTGTCGTGGCCGTTGAACCGGATTCTGCCATCGGCATCGTCTTGAGTGAAGGTGCTCGGTTTTCCGATATCGTGAAATAGGACCGACATAACTAGTTCAAGGCTCGCATCGGCTGGCAATAGTTTGAGCATCAAGCGGGTGTGAACGAACACGTCACCCTCGGGATGCCATTGCGGTGGCTGCTCGCAGCCCTGAAGTTCGATAATTTCGGGCAAAATGGCTTTCATGAGACCACTTTCGACCAAGAGGTCGAAGCCCCTTACGCGGTGTGGGCTTCTCCAAATTTTGTCGAGTTCTTCCTGAATGCGTTCGGGAGTGATTTTGCTAATGTTTTCGGCTCCGGTCTTAATGGCTTCCCAAGTTTCGGCTTCGATTTCAAATTCCAAACTGGTAGCAAATCGAATGGCCCGAAGCAGACGGAGATAGTCTTCCCCAAATCTTTCGGACGGCGTTCCAATCGAACGAATGAGTTGGCTTTTGAGGTCTTGCTCCCCGGAAACATAATCGATCAGTTTTTCTGATAGAGGATCGAAGAAGATCCCATTGATCGTGAAGTCGCGTCGGGAGGCGTCGCATTTCGCAGTAGAAAACGTGACCGACTCCGGCCGACGACCGTCTTCGTAATCGCCATCTTCTCGAAAAGTTGCGATTTCGAAGAGATGTCCGTCTTGCTTGATCAAGATGACGCCGAAATGGGCTCCAATCGTATTCCCGTGTGGATACAGCTGGAGGATTTCCTGAGGTCTCGCGCTGGTGGCGATATCAATATCGTTGGGTATGGCACCACGGAGGCGGTCTCGGACGCAACCGCCCGCAAAGAAAGCCTCGTGACCGGCTTTCTGGAGTTTTTTAACGATTGAGACGGCGGCGGTTTCCATGGTCTTAGCGAGGCATGCGGATTCCAAGATCGGCGGCAGTGGCTCGGGAAATACCCCCAGTCGCTTTCATGTCGTCGAAATGCCACCATTCAGATTCAATCGTCCGGAAACCCAGATTCTTCATGGTGGTCTGCAAGAGCTTAACTCGTTTCGCGATCTCGGGATCATCTCCCTGGTAGTCGGATGCTGCCCGACTTGAGAATTCGTCGAAAGCCGACGGCATCTGAACAGGGGATCCGTCAAGGCGAGCCAGAGTCAGGTCGACCGAGATTCCGTAACAGTGCCATGACAATCCTTTACTTGGAGGCACGACGTAGCGTGGGTCTTTCACGGCAGCCCAAAGTGCTTGGTGGGCTTCGGGCGGACGCCAGGCATCCCAGACCTTCAGAACGTAGCCGCTCTTTTTGAGGATGCTGTTGGCCTTTCGCAATTTCTCTCCTGTTGAGCGATGCACCAGGCAGGGCATGTCGGGCAGATAGAGCGGCTTTTTGGCGGCAGAGGTTACTTTGTAACGAAGATCGATCTGGATACCGGGAGCCGCCTTTTCGACTGGAACGAGACGGTGGTTCTTTGCCTTCCGGTGAATCGCAGATTCCGAATTGCGATTGAGAAAGAAGCCCTGTCCTCCCGAAAACTCGGGTAGGCAGAAGAGCAGGGCAGTGATCAATGCACTAATGAGGGAGATGTTTCTCATTGCGGTGTCTCAAGGTAATCCGGAAGACGGTCTCCGCAACGGGATCCCGAGAGATTGAGAAACCGCGAAATCCGGCTGAAATTGCCTACCATTTGAAAATTCAGCGCTGTCGGATGGTATAAAATACAGACGTGTTGAAGAGGGCTTTTCCGGATGAAGAGGGCAGGTTCTGGCAGACGACCCGGAGAACCGTTCCATCCTGAATCTCGGAGGACTTTAGAATCACCGTTTTTCCATCTGATTCTACCGTTGGTTGCAGCGACACTTCTGATTTTCCACCTCTCAGGGAGACGGACTGAACGGAGTAAGAATCTGGCTTAACTGCTTGGAGGCGATCTACTTCCTCTGAAAAGTCCAATACGATTACGTCTTCGGCGATGCTGATGCGAGTAATTCGGTAAAGATCAGGATTAATCTCTAATGGAACGAAGCCATTTTCGCCTCCTCCCAGTAGTTTCCCGGGGCTAAATTCGATTAAAGACTGCACTGGATAAGTGGTTTTGGAGCGGAGCAAAATCGATCCCTGCCATGCCTTCCCTGACTTCTCGGGAACAATTTCGATCAGTTGTTTCGATTCGGGGCAGGTCAGCAGGAGTTTTTCTTTTCCGTCTTCGAAAAAGAAGCAGAGTTGAGTGGGTGGTTTTCCATCGGTCAGCTCTGCCGGGATGAGTAAAGACGGCAACGTTTTGGGTAGGGTGGTTGGATCTTCCTTTGAATCGGCTGGTGTAACGGGGGGGAGTTCAGTCAAGGAAACGTAATAACCGTCTTCGTAGTCAGGCATGAGTAGCCGAGCCGCGAGCAAGCTATCAGGCCCCAGGGCGAAGGAACCGATTACTAGCTGGCTCCACGTCACGGTCTTCAGAGTTTGATCCGCCGGATTCCAGGCCACGAGGCGGGCTACCGGCGGCGCTCCATCTTCCGGTGCGAAAGGGGATAGCGCAAAGAGGAGCCTACCGTGAGGATCCGCCACTGGTCCTGCCGTGATCCGAACGCCTTCCAGTTGGCCTTCCCATTTCCTAACCAGCGCCTGAAAGAAGTCGAGACTGCCGTCCTGATCGGTATCGAATGACTGAGTGAGTTCTTTGGTCGATGCGGTTACGACTGAGTAGTTTGGTCCCAATGCTAGAGAAGGGAGTGCGTTCAGCTTTACCTTTGAATAGTAATCCCAGCCAATCAGACTGAGGCCGGGGGAGAACTTAGCGACTCCGATTTGACCTCTTTGATTGAGGAAAAACACATTAGTGTCATCGATCGGTGCGATCGCTGAGACGGTTGGTGTGGTTGGTTGTTCTGAGATCTGGACAAAGGGCCGAGGTCGGCTGCTGTCTGGTCGAGTGTCGATGGCAAGCTCATCCTGCCCGACGGACAACATCGCCCCAAGGGCAACCGCCGTCAGAGCAAAAAGTTTGGAGAATGTCGAAGTCGGCGCTTTCAATTGTCCTCCTCCATTTCTTCCTCATCGTTGAGGCGGTAGGTAATGACGACGCCTCCGGCATCCTCAACAGGAACCGATAGAGACTGGTTATCCCATGTGCCGACTTTGGTCGAAGCCCGTTCTTTCCACGACTCAGGGATCGTTATGAGAATGCTGTTCGCCGGCTCCTGGATTGAGAATCGCTGTTTGAGGACATTACCGTTCTCTTCCAGCCAGAGACGCTCTGCGACTTTAATCGAGCCGTGAGTGTAGAGAAATTCAGGAAGACCATCTACCATTTTGAATCCGAAATAATTGGCTTCGCCAAAAGTCCCCAGAGATCCAGTCAGAGGACTGGCCCCCTCGGCTAGGAGGATATAAGGGGAAGGCGATTCGTCTTCCTTCTCTCGAGTTGGCGGGAATATCGGTTTCTCATCCTTTTCCTGAGGGGCTTTGATGTCGAGCACTCCTGCCAGTCGGCACGAAAAAGGATCCCAGAACACCGCGTAACGTCCCTCGATGGAACCTATCATGAATGCGTCTTCGAGATCAGCGACACTGCCATCCGACTTTCGATGAACGGTCAAAGCAACTTCGTCTTTCAGAAAGTTTTTCAGGGAGCGCCTTGAAACATCCAGAACCAAGGGTGGGATTTTGACGTTATCTTCCTCCTTCGTTTCATCTGCATCGCTATTCTGAGCCCTGACAGGGCCGCTCGCCGCGAATATAGCGAAGAAGACGACCAGATGCTGTTGGAAACTCGACATAAATGGGTAACAAGCGTTATTACGCCCCGGGGACAGCATCGCGGGTGAATACCCATTGGTTGCCTTCACTGAGGCCCTTATTGAAACGATAGCCCGCCGTCTTGAACTTTTTTAGCTCTTCAGGTTTGGATAAGTCGCTTTGAATCATGAAATCACACATCATGCCGCGCGCTTTTTTGGCAAAGAAGCTGATGATTTTGTAGTCGCCATTCTTCAAGTCCTTGAACTGAGGTGTTACGACTTCAGCTTTTAGCTCCTTCGTCTTTACGGCGGAGAAATACTCATTTGAGGCAAGGTTCACCAGCACGCTGGAACCTGAGGTTTTGACGGCTTTGTTGAGCGCCTCGGTCAGTTTGATACCCCAGAAATCGTAAAGGGACTTTCCTTTTGGCGTCTTGAGCGAGCTTCCCATTTCGAGGCGATAGGCCTGAATCAAATCCAGCGGCCGCAGGAGGCCATAGAGCCCGGAGAGGATCCTGAGGTGCTTCTGGGCGTATTGAAACTCTGCGGTGGCGTAGGACTCCAACTGAAAGCCTGTGTAGACGTCTCCCTTGAAGGCAAAGAGCGCGCCGCGGGCATTGTCTTCGTTGAAGGGGGAAGACCATTCCTTGAACCGAGCATGGTTGAGATCAGATAACTTCTCGCTGATTCCCATCATTTCACGCAACTGGGGGCGGCTCTTCTTGCGCATCAAGGCCACCAATTCTGAAGATTCCTCCATGAAGGCAGGCTGTGTCGCCCGGTAGGAGGGACAGTCAGATTCAAAGTCGAGGGTCTTGGCGGGAGAGATAACGGCGAGCATTTTTGAGTGCGGTGGCGACACTTTAGAAGGGTTCCCGCGTAGCTCAACCACGCAGTTGCATGAGCGTAAGCAAAGAAAAGAAGGAAATAAATTTTAAATTAATTAAATAAAGTATTTAAATTTTGTTAATATTTGTTTATATTTATAATTAATTATGGAACTTTGGAAATTTGACCCTCCGTCAGTCGCGAATTGCTTCCTGATTTTCTTTTCAGTTTCCTTCGCGATTCTTGGTTTGATCTGCTGCGCGGGCCTTCCTGTGCTTATCAGCGCGATCAGAATGCATGCGAGGCATTTCATGCTCCGCAGGCGACGCTCAGGTCGGATGTTGGCAGATCCTGTGAAGCTGATGCGAGATTCCCGGGCTCTTGAGGGCGTTTATCGCTTTGAGATGCCGGTCTCTGATGAGACGGGCGACGACGATTACAGCGTCAGCGCTGCTTGATATCGCTTTTTACGCAGGGATGGCTTCTTCGCTATCTGGTGCGAGTGCGTTTGCGTTACTGAGGTAGTCTGAGGCAATGTCTTCCAGTTCGGTAATGGTGGCGACAGTGGAGAATTTTCCGCGCAGAGCTTTTCCGCCAGGCAGTCCTTTGGAGTAGGCCATAAGTCGAGACCTCAGGGACTGCATCGCATATTTTTCTTTGGGGAATTTACCCCATTCGATCAGCATTCGCGCATGCCTCAGGATGAGTTCCCATCGCTCTTCGATCGGCACGGGATCCGGATGTTGTCCAGTGGCGAGGAAATGCTTGGCGTCACGGAATACCCACGGGTATTGCATGGCTGAGCGGCCGATCATGACGCCGCTCACAGCCGTTGTGTCCCGACGGTGTTGAACGTCAACTCCGGTGGAGATATCTCCATTGCCGATAACTGGAATCGAGGTGGACTGGGCGCATTGATCAATTACTTGCCAATCGGCCTCCCCTGAATAGCCCTGTGCTCTGGTGCGCCCGTGGATAGCGATGGCTTGCATTCCGCTATTCTCAAGGATGTGGCAGACTTCGGGGGCGTTGATCGTGTTCTGGTCCCAGCCGATTCGGATTTTGGCTGTGACGGGGACTTGGTCTCCCACTCCTTTTGCGATGGATTCGGCCACATTCGCTAGAACCGGGCAATCTTTGAGCAGGGAGGATCCTCCGTTTTTCGAGACTACTTTTTTGACCGGGCACCCAAAATTGATATCAATGAAGTCAGGCTGTTTCCAATCGATGATCTTCTTCGCTGCTTCCGCCATGCGTGCGCCGTCAGATCCAAAGAGTTGGACGCCAACCGGCCGTTGTTCTTCGTCGAATTCGGTGTAAATCCGTGTTCGATCATCTGCCTGCATGATCCCCTCGGCTGATACGAATTCAGTCACCATGACGTCGGCTCCCAGCTCCTTGCAGAGGCGGCGAAATACCAGGTCCGTCACTCCAGCCATCGGGGCGAGGTAGAGAGGGAATTGATCGTTTTGGAACCAGGGGAGCATTGGGTCGATCCGAGACAGTGGCGGTAAATAAAAGTTATTAAATGGCCGGAAGGTAAGACCGTTAAGCTCTTCCGGCAAAGGGGAGTTGATTCCAATTTTGGTGTCCAAAAACGGCCAAAATGAGGCGTTTTCCTGCCGAGCGAGTTAGTTGTATTGGTATTAAAACTAGCTATAAGATACTGTAATTAAGTAGTTTGCGCATTTATGTATGCTGCGTTTTCCGCTTTAAGGGAGGATTCAGGGTTTTTGGTTGGCCGAATTCAAAATGCAGCACCCGGCGATGGCTGGGTGCCTGTGCTCGACCGGAAGAGTGTAGGATAAGAGGTCGCATCATAAGGACATCACCCGCTTTGCAATTGAGGCAAACCTCAGCTTCAATTTTCCGAGAGGCGATTTCGTCTGAGGAAAGTTTCCCGCTAGAGTGTGAGCCTCGAATGACCTTCAGTGGACCGTTTCCCGGGGGAGTGTCGTCGAGGTGCACGCGCAGCGTGACCATCGACTCGAGGACTTCGGGTGGTGGCTCCACATGAGTAATGCCTTCCTTTTCTGTCCAGGAGCCATAGCCGTCGACTGGGTGGTATGGCACGGCTTTAAGGCCTGCCATCGTTCAAGGTTGGTAGGTAGTGGCCCATGCCTTTTTCTTAATCTTTATCTTTTTCTGAACCCTGCGCGGCCTTGCTCTTTCCCTAGGCGGCTGACAGAGAAAAAGAAAAGGATTAAGAAAATGAAAAAGAGATTTCCCTGACTCTGCTTAAAACCGTGCCATTCTCGACTGGGTGGTATTCCGTGACCGCGATAGTCCGGTCCTGATGCCAAAGCACAGGCCAATTGGATTCCGGGGTCTTGTCGAAAAGGAGTGAGCGAACCAGCTCGAGCCCTTCATCTGGCAAGAGAACTCGAAGTGCAGAGGAATCCACGAGAGCCCGCACTTCAGGGATGGCCGCAATTTTCCGGTTACCGGCGGCTCCGCTGGTGGTCACGACTGCCCGGAGGCGGACAAGGTCTGTTTCTGTGATGACGGAGCGGAAAATCTGATACCCGTCCTCTTCGAAGCTCATGAGCTGAGATTAGTGCTGGTCAGGCTCTTTCTCCATGCCGTCGTAAACGCCGAAATCATTGAACCAGACTCGTTTGGCCCAACGGTAGACGGGATGCTTTTCGGGGATCTCGTCTCCCGTTGGCATCCATTGGCTGTTGCGCGGAGTCATCGCCTCCAGTTCGGCCATGGCTGTCTTCCTAATGGTCGTATCGGTCGCGCTGTGTTTCTCGACGATAGATTTGACTAGATCCGGTCGCTCTAGGACAACGCAGCCACGGGTATGTTTTGCCGCGGTTTCCCGGAAGTCTTTGAGGAACTCGGATTTGGTCAGGCTTTCGTAAACGGAGCCATCTCGGACGTTTTCCTTGGCGAATTGAATGATAGGGCACGGTTCGATTCCTCCGGTCGGACCGATATGATGCGAAATCCCATTGGCCATGGGACAGAGCGCTTTGCCTTCACCATCGTAGTAGGCATCGATGATACCCAATGGCAGCTTAACTCGCATGTTGACGACGAACTCACGGACCCGACGGGCCTGCTCGGGAGTCAGGGCGAGATCTTCATTGGGCTGAGGACCTACCGGACGGTAGGTGTGATACCAAGCGTAGTGAACACCCCGATCGATCAGCTTGCGGAGCCATTGCTCGGTCAGGAGGTCGTCAATGTTGGTCTGGCAGAGACTGGTTGCGACACCGGTGAGGATTTTGTTGTCGAGGCAGTTGTCGAGCCCTCGCAGGGTGCGATTGAGCACATCTTTGCCGCCGCGGCGTTCGTTGGCGACGATTTCAGTGCCTTCGATGGAAATCAACGGAGTGACATTGCCGAGTTGGCGCAGTTGCTTGGCCTTCTTCTCGGTGATCATCTGACCGTTGGTGAAAACCTGGAAGAAACAGTCCTGGTGTTCAGCGAGGAAGTCCATCAGCTCCGGATGCATGAAGGGCTCGCCTCCGAGGATGCCGAAGAAAGAGTTTCCGTGGGCCTTGGCGTCGTTCACGATCTTATTCAGATCGTCGAGGTCGATCTTCACCTGAGGCTTGTCCACATCAACCCAGCAGCCCTGGCAGCGCAGGTTGCAGCTATTGAGGATCGAAATGTAGAGAAAAGGGGGGAAGTAGACTCCCTCCTTCATCCGCTTCTTGAAGAGATTGACCGAACGGACGCCTTTGACGCCAAAGTTCCACATGAACTTGGCGAGGTGCCGCTTGTCAGCGGTTTTGAGAATTCGGCCGGCGTATTGGAGGGAGGGAACGATCATGGGACGCCGCAGGTCGGCTCAGTAAAAAGTGGGGAGGTAAAAGGGATAGCCCGCCGGACCATAGACCTTTTACCTTTTAATTTCACACATTATACGGCGCGCAGACGCGCCTTAGATCAGCTTGAGGGCTGATTCGACTGAGGCGTCGTCATGAACGATGGCTTGAATTGCCGCAGCGATCTTGGCGGGGTGCGTGTGCTGAAAGATATTGCGACCTATTGCGGTTCCGATCGCTCCTGCGTCCATCGCATTTTTCACCATGGTGAGAAGAGCTTCATCATTGCCCATGGCAGATCCACCTAGAACAACAACAGGCACGAAGCAGGAATCCACAATGGCGCGGAATTCGTCGACGGTGCCGTTGGTTGGATAGGCTGTCTTCACAATGTCGGCCCCAAGCTCTGCGGCCGCGCGAACGGTGAATCCAATATTCTCGACGGTGTAGTCGTCAGGTCGGCCAATGCTGAACGGGAGGGCTTCAAGAATTACCGGGATTTCAGTTTCAAGGCTTTCGCTGATCAACTCGGCCACCTCGCGAGCGTTGTCGGCCTCGTTGGGATGGTTCGAGTAAAGCATGTTCATCATCGCATTTGCTCCCACGGTCAGACCTTCGTCGGCACCGTAGAGTCGGTAACTGCCTTCATCAGTGTTGTCCCCGTAGACCGGCTTGTAGCAGTCGGTTCGTAAACATACGCCCTTGTCGCCGAAAAGATCGCTCGCGGCCACGGCAACGCCGAGGTTCACGACGAATCCATCAACAACAGGGTTCAATTCTTCAATGATCTCCAAGGGCTTGAGTTCAGGAACGGGTACAATGGTGCCGTGATCGATAGGAAGAATGACGGTCCGACCGTCGGACTGGAGGAATTTGGAGAGATTTGCTTGGCGATCCATAGGGTCAGCACTGGAGCTGTTTCCCAGTGATTAATCAAGAGGCGCGATGGCAAAAAACGTGTCGAATCGGATAGGGGCGGGGCATTCGGTCCCCGAAGTAAGGGATCGATATCGACATCGACTAAGGAGTTGGAGAACCTTTCGTTATCATGAATCTCGATCCATCTGACCTTGATCTGCTCACTCGCATTCGTGGGTGCACTATCTGTGCAGAAAAGATGATTCCGGATCCGCGACCTGTTCTCTCGTGGCATCCGGACGGAAGGATCTTGCTTATCGGTCAGGCTCCCGGCAGCAAGGTGCATGCATCGGGAGTGGCTTGGCAGGACGCCAGTGGCAATCTGTTGCGAACCTGGCTCGGAGTCGATGATGAGCAGTTCTACGATCCCCGCCTCATCGCTCTGGTTCCAATGGGTTTCTGTTATCCGGGGAAGGGGAAATCCGGCGATCTCGTACCTCGGCCGGAGTGCGCCCCCCAGTGGCACGAAGCCCTGCGAGAACGCATGCCAAAAGTCAGGCTCACGCTATTAATTGGGCGGCACGCCCAAAACTATTACCTCGGTCAAAACGGATACCGAACCTTGACGGAGAATGTCAGAAACTTCACTGAGTTTGCCCCTGACTACTTTCCTCTCCCGCATCCATCCCCTCGCAATCGCCCCTGGCTGGCGGCCAACCCCTGGTTCAAAACTGAGGTGTTGCCCGCCTTGGGCCGCCGCATCGGCGAGGCGCTGAAAGGTTGACGGGCAAGAGAACCGGGCTGAACTCTGTTAGGATTCATGGCGATTTACGATCTCGAGAACATTCTCAATTTTTTCCGGAAGGACGAGGTCGTCGAACGATCACTGGCCCCGGAAGAAGTTCTGTTTCACCAGGGATCTCCGACCCAGTCGATCCACTTTGTGGTCGACGGAGAAATCCGGGTGGAAACCTATCTCGAGGACGGCCGCAGCATCGTGTTCTATAGGGTCCAAGGCGGTGGCGCTCTCAGTGAAGAAAATCTGTTCTTTCCCACGCATCTCTACACCGGCGTGGCCTCAGTCGATACCGTGATTCGTTCGATTGCGAAGATCGACTTCCTAGATCGGATGAAAGTGGACCCTAAGTTTGCCCGATCCCTGGCCAGTTGTCTCGCGGAACGCTACGCGCACGCGCTCACGCTCCGGGAATTGATCGGGATCAAGTCGGCGGAAGACCGCCTGCTCACCTGGCTTCACTGGCAGTGCTCGCAGGGTCAGGAATCACTCGATTTCAAGGGTCGTATGGGAAGCCTCGCCCCTGAGTTGGGACTGTCCAAAGAATCGATCTATCGTGCCTTCGCCCGATTGAAGGAACGCGGCGAAATCCGGGTCAAGGACGGGCGCGTTGAGATGCTCAACCGCATCGCGGGTAGCTGAGCTGTGCTCCGAATAATCGGTCGTGAGTTTTTTCCTTTCGTATGATTGCGATCATATCGCATTGAGCGGCAACCGGCTAGTTTGGGGACATCTCAAAGAAGAGAATTCCCAACCGATATCCAATAAGCTCATGAAAAATCCGATCCCAAACTCCAGGCCCGCAATCTTGTTCGCGATTGCCGCCACTCTTGTCGCCAGTTTTACCAACTGTTCCAAGGCGGCGGAGTCCAGCGAAGCAGAGCCACCTCAGAGTTTCTTCTCGATCAACAGCGACGGAGCGCTGGAGCGACCCGATTCCTATCGCAAATGGGTTTACGTTGGCACGCCAACGACGCCGAACGACATGAACAATGGCAAGGCGGCCTTTCCTGAATTCCACAACGTCTACATCGATCCGGTGAGCTACGATCACTGGAAAGAAAACGGAGCGTGGCGCGAAGGCACAATTCTAATCAAGGAACTCGTCAACGTCGGCTCCAAGGCCGCCGTGAGCGGCAAGGGGTATTTCATGGGCGAATTCATCGGCCTTGAAGCGACCATCAAGAGCAAGGAACATTTCCCCGATGAGCCCGGAAACTGGGCTTACTTCAGCTTCACCAACCCGGGGAATACCGAACTCAAAGCGACTGCGACTGCCTTCAAAACCCAGAGCTGCAACTCCTGTCACGATGCCTCGGCCAAGGACGATTTCGTTTTCACCCAGTACTATCCGGTTCTTCGCGCCGCCAAAGGGTTTGGAAGCGGTCGCCCCGAGAGCGCTGGAAAAGTGGAGGCCATTGGAGAAGCCGCCGCCGAGCCTGATCCTGCTGATCCGTCCGCCCTGGTCGATGACAAATGGAATCCCTCAGCACCGACGCCCGAAGGCATCGTCGACGGAATCCCTCTGGACAAGGCCGCCCTTTTCGCCTGGCTGAAATCGGGCGACTACCAGAGCTTCAAGAACCAGGAATCCAAGACTCACGCGTCCGATGGACCGCACACCGCGATCGACCTTCCGGTGAAGGTGTTCCTCAATGACACGATCGCCGCGTCCCTCACTGCCGGAAACACTGAGCACCCCGAGGGTTCCGCGATCGTGAAAGAAATGTACTCCGACGGCGGCGAACTGGGCGGATGGGCAGTCATGGTCAAGACGCAAGCCACCACCGAAACCGGGAAGGGATGGTTCTGGTATGAAGTGACCAGTGCCACCGACTCTGACGAAATTGCAGCGATGGGAAATGGGGTCGTCGGCTGTGCAAAATGTCACGGTTACGGAGACGACATGGTCCTGTCGCAGTTTCCGCTTCGATAAGTCTAATGCTTTTGTTAGGGTGGGTATGCTCCACTTCAACAGGGTCAGGTCGGTGACCTAACCCTGTTTACTCCTCCGCGATCCGCTGCAAGCCCTTCAGATCAAGTTTGCCAGAGCCAAGGTAGGGGAGCTTGGGCACCAAGAGGAACTGTGCGGGCTTCGGCTTCCAGAGATTCGGCATCGGCGCATCGGGAAGTTTCTTAAGCACCTCGTCGAGGAGTTCCTCGCTTGCGGTGTGGATCACAACAAGCCTTTCCCCTTTTTTGTCGTCGGGCACTCCGGCAACAGCAAAGACCTGGTCGGTCTGCCCTGCGAGTTCATTGAGAGCTTCCTCGACATTGCCATGCGGAACCATTTCGCCCGCTATCTTGCTGAAGCGACTCAGCCTACCCTCGATCCACAGAAACCCATCCTCGTCGAGGCGAACGATGTCGCCGGTATCGTACCAGCCATCATTGAGGACTTCGGCAGTTTTGTCCTGCATGCCGAGGTAACCTCGCATCACGTTAGGGCCTTTGACTCGCAGTAAACCAGAATCGCCAATCGGCAATTCCTCGCCGCTGTCCGGGTTCACCACCTTGGCATCCATGTCACGAAGTATTCGCCCGATCGATCCTGGCCGGTTGGCGCTGGGACTATTCAATGCTACGCCGGGCGAGCATTCGGTGCAGCCATACGCTTCAAGAGGCCGGCATCCGAATTTTTCTTCAAAGGAATCGGCGACTCTTGCTGGAAGTTTCTCGGCTCCGACGACAACGAGCCGAAGCTTATGGAGTTGCTCGGGTTTCAGGCCCCGCATGTAGAACTGTAGAAAGGTCGGTGTGGCGATCATGATGGTGACACCGTGCTCCTCGGCTAAAGGACCGATGACCTTGGATTCCATCGGATTAAAATGGTAGGCGCATCCAAATCCAGCGACGATCGGCCCGGCGATGGTCGCCATGAACCCGAAGGAGTGGAAGAAGGGTAGGACGCCCAGCATGCGATCGGTCTGGACGAACAGGTAGACGTCGCTGACTTGGTCCACATTGCAGATCACGTTGCGGTGACTCAGCATGACCCCTTTTGGATTCCCCGTGCTGCCACTGCTGAAAATGATTGTCGCGAGATCGTCCGGCTCAGCCTGCGAACCTCCGAGACGCCTCAGCAGCCCATCCACCGACGCGAATTTGGCCAGAAATCCTGCGCGCAGCTTCTCCGTCAGCCGTGGTTTGGTGACCAGGTCCTCGAGCAGATGCACTCGCACCGGGAGGTCGAGCTTGAGACGCTCCATGAGTTTGCCTGACACAATGACATCAGTGATGCCGCATTGTTCGATGCAGGAGACGATCCCGTCTTGCGACAGAGTGTAGTTCAAATTGACGGGGATCTTTCCCATCAGCAGAGCGGCCCAGTTCACCAGCGCACCGCCGACTGAAGGCGGGACGAGGATGCCGACCTTCTCTTGGCCATGCCAGATCGGTCGCAGTCTTCCGGTGAGAAAAAGGCACTTCGCGAGAGCCTCTCCAAAGGTAACCTTCGCTCCGCTGGAATCAGCCAGGGCCATCTTGTCACTGAATTGCCGGGAGGTTCTAACCAATGTTTCCTGAAGAGTGCTGTCGCTCATGATGAAGACAGAGTAGACGACAAAGAGGCTGGAAGGTAAATCGAATAATGTGCTGGTGGGATCGCTTCAATCGATGATTCCAGAAATCATTGTCCTTCCGGCTTAAGCCTCCAGCCGGTTGGTAGCAACTGATTCGCAATCGTGGCTCTAGAAGGGACTGGTATGACCTTTGGAAACTTTAACCGCTGGCTTGATTTCCCCGCTGACTGCCGCTTGCGGAGGGGAGGGGATGGGGATCTTGAAATGCTCCTTCGCATGGCCAGCAATATCTGATCGGAGATACTCGCTTGCCTCATCAATGAACTCACCCGCCGAGTTGTAGAATTCCGCTTCTACGGTCACTCCGGACCAAGTGCGCCCGCTCGAGTTGGTGATCAATCCAACAATTTCAAGCGACTTTCCTGCTGTTCGGGTTGTCACTTCGCTCACGACAAGGTCCTTTGTCACATCACCCTTGAAAAAGGTCATTTTGAGGAGCGGCAAAAAGCCGATTAGCATGATGGGAATAATGAAGAGGAGTTGCTTCCGTCCCCAGCTCATATTCAGGTTGGACATTTCGGCTCCACAGTTGGAGCATTTCATTTTGGCAATCATAATATTTTTTGGGTAGATGGTTTCGTCTTTGAGGTAGATTGGTTAGGTCCGCGCGTTAGCGGGGTACGAGGTAGGTTCCGGCAATGCGGTCCTGCAGGCTGCGCCCGGGCAGGCAGAGAGAAACGATCCCGAGCACGACGGTGATCCAGACGGTTATTTCGATCGTGGTTTCGAGTCCCACGTGAATACGGGGCAGGAAGATCAGGGTCGTGGCGATGAGCCAGGGCGACCATGTCACGAGACTGCGCCAAAGACAGCGTCTGCGGGAAGCCCGGGAACCGTCCGATTTCGCTACGACCACACCGCAGGCGAGCATTGCGAGTCCTCCCCGGCAGATCACCGATGCGAGGATAGCGGGAATGGCGACGTAGATGAAAAGGGCGGCTACCCCGGATAGCAACGCGGTGGAGAGGGTGAGCCTGGTTTCTACCGTCTGTTTGGTAATGTCTCCAAGTTCCTTATTGGCCTTGTCGATTTGTTCGCTGGTCGGGTTTGGGTGTTTGGGCAGGCTTTGCTCCGCAAAGGCTCGTTTCTCCTCGGAGAAAATCGAAGTGGCGAGCTGAGAATTCCACTGTTTCGGATCGTTGATCGTGTCACGGTAGTGAGTGGCGATATAGATTTCGAAGAGTTCCTCTTCCATGTTCTTTTGAGGGTGTTTTTCCTCAGAGCGTGACATGTCCCAGAAGGCAAGAACGAGGTTCATTTCCATGATCTCGGGCTGTTGGTTTTGCCATTTTGACACCATTGGCATCGCGAGCAATATCATGAGAAAGGCCATGATAGGGAAGGCAATGCAGCTTGCGACGAGAAGAACTCGACGAACGCGCGAAACGAAGGCGACGCGGTGCAGTAGCTGCTTGAGCGTATCGATCAGAGACGAAAGAGTCGGATGCGTGGCCAGGTTTTCGCGAAGGGTGACAGCGTGTAGGGGGAGAGGTGCTTTTGCTAGAGACGCGACTTCTTCGAGCAAGTCGGTTGGGGTGATTTGTGGCGCTTCGGCTTCCTCGGGGGAGTTTCCAGGAGTAGGAAAGTCGAGCAGTTTTGCTCTGCCGCCCGCCGTGATCCAGACTCGCTGCAGCGAGAGCACTTCGGGCAGGTTTACTTCTTCTTCTGCGATGCGGAATTCCTCCGCCAGATCCAGCAGCCAATAGCGGACCCGCGACCAGGAGGGAGTTTCTGTCTTGATCAGACTGGTCAGAGATTGTCCTCCAGGGAATTCGTAGGCATCCCAGCTTTCCTCTTTCGATCTTCTCCCTGCGAGCCAGCGGAGTCGGCCTGTTCGACCCAATTGCCGAAAGGTAGGGGAAACCGGATCGGTTCCGACGGGCACTTTGCGAATCCAAATCTTGCGCAGTAGGCGTGTGTCATAGCCCACCAGCCACTCTGCGTCGTCGCCTTTTTCCAAGACATTGAGCACATGATAAGGACCGATCTTGGGGGTCTCCTCGGAAGCAGTGACGGGATCGGACGTCTCGGTCTCTGAAACAGGTCGATCTCCGTAGGCCTTGCTGCGAATCACGCGTGTCTTGCTGATGAGATCGTAGACAGAAGCGAGTCCATTTCTCTTTCTGGCGGTGAGAAAGAAGAGAGCGACGATGGAATAAGAACTCGTCATGATGAAGAAACTCCATGGATCGCTCGGCCCTTTTGCAAACTGCGAGGGATTCATGCTCGCATAGATCCACGAGGGCAGCGCCGGGATGAGTATCGTAATCAACGCTCGAACAGCCGCCTTTGGAATTCCGGGAAGGCCTTCCTTTTTCTGCACCACCTGCAGTCGGCAGATACGTTTGCCCAGGGTATAACCAAGTAAGCCTTCCATGAAGCTGAAGTAGAGAAACCACAGAAAAAAGCCGATGATCATTTCGGTGAAACGCATGCCAGGTGCGGAATGCACGTCATTGGGAAGTCGATATCCCAGGAGGATAAATTGCACCGGCATCGAAACGAGCGTGAACAGTCCTGCGTCAATCGCCATGGCGGCGAAGCGCAGTGGCAGTGACGCCGCTAAGGGAGCCTCCGATCCGAAGGAAAATAGCGCTTTGCGCAATTCGGAGTAAGCCCGGTAGCGATCGGTCGGAATCTTCTCGAGGCAACGCATCACGGCATTCGCGAGGACGGTCGGAATCTCCGGTCGGAATTCTTTGGGCGAGGGAGTTTTGCCCTCGAGTACATTGGCAAAGAGTTGGGCAACGCTCTTTCCGGTGAAAGCGGGACGCCCAGTCAGCAGGTAGAACAGGGTGGCCCCGACCGCGTAGATGTCGGAACGGACGTTCAGTTCATCCCCTCGCAGTTGCTCGGGGGAAGCGAAGGCGGGCGTCCCGAAGATCGTGCCGTCCATCGTCAGGTGATTTTCATCACGGGCGTCGGTGGAAATGGACAGACCGAAGTCTCCGACCTTGACGGTTCCGTCGGTGTCCCGGAAACAGTTTCCCGGCTTGATGTCCCGATGGAGGATTCCGATTTCCTGGGCGGCTTCCAGGCCTGATATAATCTGGAGAATGGCATCAACCGCTTCGCCAATGGGAAGGGGGCCATTTTTCTTAACGCGTTCTTCGAGGGTTCCGCCGCCGACCATTTCCATGGCAATCGCGGGCATGTCGCCGATTTCCTCGGTGCCGAAAACGTAGACACTGTTGGGATGGTTGACTGACGCCGCCAGCCGTCCTTCACGAAGAAATCGGGCACGGGCCTCGGGAGAGTCGAGTTGGTGGTTGAGGAGCTTGAGAGCGACCCGTCGGCCGGTCTCGATCTGCTCTGCCTCGAAGACGGCGCCCATGCCGCCTCGACCAAGTTCTTTTCCTATCTTATAGCCACCGAAGGTGTCACCGGGCTCGGGGAGCGCTCCGGAAGGCGTGTATCCCTCCGGCATCGGCATGGTTTCGAGTCCACCCAACATGAGACACTCCGGGCAGAGGCCCTCGGGGGCGTCGGGCGGGAGCGGCTGTTCACACTGGGGGCAAGTGCGAATGGTCTCGGAGTGAACGGTCTGAGTATCTGTCATCTAGCCCTTACAGAAGAACTTTTCGGGGAACGTTACAGGAAATCGTTTCATTTTGTGACATTTCCCGAAAGAATCGCAATCAGGTAACGAATTTCGTCTTCCACTTCCGAAGGATCCGCAACGGTTTCGCCGATGGACTCCCGCAGGATTTCCCGATAGCGCTTTTTCATTCGGTGCGAGGCGACCCGGGCGGCGCCCTCGGAAAGATTGAGTCGCTTTCCTGACTCGGCGAAGGACTCGGCATCTCCTCCGCCGCTGAGGCGATCTTTCAGTTCATTAAAAAGGTCGAGCTTATTGGTCGCGGCCATTTCCTCCCGCAGTCGGCTCATGACGAGGTCGAGCATGGTCATGGCCCAGCGACGTTCGAACAATCGCTCGGCGTTCATATCCTCAGCGGGTTCCCGTTGGTAGCGCGCTTCTGCTTCCGTATCATCGAGCGAAAGCAGGACCGTTCCTCCACCGCGTTTTGCCGCTTGAGAACGTTTCCATTCGTTGGCCAGAAAGTGTTTTAGCGAGACGAGGAGAAAGGAACGGAACCTTCCTTTTTCCTGCACCACATCTCCCAGGTAATTTTTTTCGAGCAGTTTCTCGAAGAAGGCCTGGGTCAAATCCTGAGCATCGTGGGAGGAGTGGCCTTTTCTCCTGACAAACGCATAGAGAGGATACCAGTAGGTTTCGCAGAGGTTGGCGAGGGCGCGTCCTGCAGGGATGGAGTCATTTCCCTGAGCGGCGAGGACGAGGCTCCAGTGCGTTGTCGCAAAATGGTGGGGACCCGTGTTGTCGGAGCCTGGGGCGCTGGGAGTGCTGGATGTCATGGGACCTTTCGACGGTGCAGGCGGGCCGCCCGTCCTGCAAGGTCAGGGTATTCTGCAACTTGGCAAAGGCTGCGGTGGTTTCGATTGTTCTCCGCTACTTTTCCGAATTTTCCGGGATTTGGCGAGATCGTAAATTCGAACCGCTTAAAGGGAGCCTGCGAAATTGCAAAAAGCTCGAAACTTTTCGCGGAAGCGCGGGTTAGATGAATTATGAAGTCCGCTTGTCTAACACTTTGCTTATTGGCTCTTGCCACGGCATCCCACTCACAGGGGCCTGCTCGTCCGTCCGACCTTGGTGCCAGTCCTCAGCCTGTGGGGGAGGCTGGTATCATGTGGTACACGACCTGGGATACCGCTCGTGCCGAAGCGGCAAGGTCAAATCGTCCCATTTTTTTCATGGCGGCGGCGGCGACGTGTTCCGGCATTTCAGGTGTGTTCTGACCCGGTTACACCAAGACGCAGAACAGTTTGTTCTCGCAAAAAGAATTTATCGAAGCCTCTCGCAAGTTTGTCTGTGTTCGCTTGGAGTCCTATGAAAGCAAAGAGCATCAGGATCTGGTGAGATCTTTCTTGAATGGACGCTTTGAGAATACCGCTTTCAGTATTCTGGCTCCCGATGGAGAGGAGCGCCTGACCGGTTCCAGCCGAAGTCCAACCCAGGTGCTGGGATCTTCGGGGAGAGGGCCGCAAGCGGCACCTGGATCATCAGATGACGTGATCGACGGCATGAATAATATCGCTAAAAGCTATCGCCCGAAAGGGGATGAGAATGAGGTAACGCTTCAGGATTTCCACACCTTTCGCCAAGCTCTCAATGTGGCGTCGGGGGATCAACGGTTACTGCTTTTTGTGGCGGCGCCGGATTCAGAACTGGGTCGTATTCGCAGGGATCTCCAGCCGATCTTCGCTTCGGATGATGTTGTTGGTCGATTCCACTTGGATTTTGGAAGTTCATCGACCGATGCGAATTGGAGCGATGTGATCGAGAAAACAAGCGCCAAGTCAGGCTTTGTCATTGTCCGGGCCGATGCGTTCGGGCAGGAGGGTGAAGTGATGGAGCAATTGCCTCTGACTGCTTCTGCCGAAAGTTTGAAGGCAGCGTTACTATCGGCCAATGAAAAGTTCGCTGAAACTGAAGCGCGCAAGGTGTATTCCGAGCACGTTCAGACAGGAAGAAGCGAGGATGTCTTTTTCGAGGGTGGGATGCCCTACGGCGAGGATCGAGACGGAGACGGCGAGATTGATCATGTTGGTGGTGGCGGCAAAGGGAAGGGAAAAGGCAAAGGGAAGGGACGTCCTTAGCGAGCGTCCAATTCAATTCCCTTTCTCTTCAAACTGCCGAGGCACGGCGGTGCTGGGAAGGGCGTCGGCCGATCCACTTTTTGAACGTTGTCGAAAAGGTGAACGGATTGCTGTAGCCGACCTCGCGAGCAATGGTTTCAATCTTTTCCCCTGAGGTGCCAAGTAGCTGGCTAGCACGTTGCATCCGCAGGAATATGACATGCTGAAGTGGTGATCGGCCAATCTCCTTGGTGGCAACCCGGCGCAAATGTTCTGAACTCATTTTCGCGATTTTTGCCATTTCTGGCAGAGTCCAGGGGTAGGCGAGATCAGCTTCGATCGCCTGCCACAAACGCCAAAGTCGTTCGTCCCCGTGGCTGGGTTGGGCGAATGAGAGGACGTAATTGTGAATCAAATCGATCCACAATTTCTTCTGGGCAGGGGAGGAGTCGTCGCGACTAGCTTCGGCGTGAAATCCTTCGACCGCATGAACGAGGGCGTCTGAGGGAAAGAGGCCCCTGACGGGTGACTTCGCGGAGATGATGGGTAAATGATCGGGGGATTCCAGATAGCGAACCCAGCCGTAGGTCCATGGCGTGCCATCTTTCGTTTCGATGGCTCGAATGGCATTTTCCACGAAAGGCGGCAAAAGGCAGGCTTCTCCGGATCGCAATTTGACCCATCTGCCATCGATCCAAACTTCGCCCTCTCCTTGCGAGCAGGCGAACATGAAGGTTCCCGACGAATGACTGCGAACGATTTTGAAGGGATAAACAGCTTGGAGCACACCGACATGAGCGATGTTTCTCTGACTCAGCATCTTGCTGATCGGTGCATCTTCGAGCCAGTCACGAAGCTCCTCTGGCGAGGCTTTAACTGCCAGAAACTCGCTGCTGCCAAAGAGGTGCGTTTCTTCCATTTGATGACAATAGAGCGAAAAATGTGGATTTTCGATAGTTTCTTGTGCGTTCATCTGATGCAGAACGGCTTGCCTGTCATTTGGATCGCCCTTTGAATGGGCGTTATGCCAAATCCATGGACCGGAATCGGGAATCCCTACACTCGGGGAGAAGTCATTGAGCGGCTGCGGGATACTCTTTCTAAAGGTGAACCCATCATCGCGGCAGGAGCGGGAACAGGGATCAGTGCCAAGTTTATTGAAAAGGGCGGTGCCGATCTGATCATCATCTACAATTCTGGTCGTTTTCGCATGATGGGGCACGGATCCATTGCTGGCATGATGGGATACGGCGATGCCAATGCGGTTGCCATGGAGATAGGCGAATATGAAGTGCTTCCGGTCGTGAAAGAGATCCCCGTGATTTGCGGAGTTCATTGCACGGATCCTCGCCGACGCATGTGGCATTGGCTTCAGCAAGTGAAGGCGATGGGTTTTTCCGGGATGAACAATTTTCCAACTCACTCTATCATCGATGGAGACTTCCGTAATCAGTTGGAAGAGACAGGGATGGGAACTTACAAAGAAGTGGAGACGGTGGCATTGTCTCGCAAGATGGACCTCTTTTCGATTGTCTATGTTGCGTCACCAGAGGAAGCCAAAGCGATGGCGGAGGCTGGAGCGGATGTGATCATTGCTCACGTCGGCTGCACCGTAGGGGGATCGATCGGAGTTACGAATGCGGCGATGTCGCTGGCGGACGCCGCCACCGCTACTCAAGGCATCATCGATGCGGGAAAGACGGTTCGCGATGACGTCATTTATCTGTCTCACGGGGGGCCGATCGCGACGCCTTCCGATGCCGCTTACATCAATGAAAATACGGAAGCGTCGGGATTTGTCGGCGCATCGAGTCTGGAGCGAATGGCCGTTGAGGATTCACTGACAAACTTAACTAAGGAATTCAAGGCGATCCCACTGGGGCGCACCAATCACTGATTTAGAATTTCGATGAGTAAGGAAAGCAAAACCATTGCAGTCCTTGGTACCCTCGATTCGAAAGGGGAAGAGCACTCCTTCGTGGCGGAATTGATTCGTGCGCGAGGATACCAAACGCTGTTGATCGACGTCGGCACTGGTAGTGACCCCACTGTCGTTCCGGACATCGATCGTTTTGCCGTTGCTGCTGCGGGAAATGTCGATTTGGCGGCGCTGATGCGGCGTCAGGACCGTGGTGAATGCGTTTCCGCGATGAGTGAAGCAGCACCGAAACTGGTGAGCCAGCTTGCTGCGGAAGGGAAGATCCATGGCATCATTTCTCTAGGCGGCGGAGGCGGAACTGCCCTCGGTTCAGGTGCCATGCGTGGGTTGCCGGTTGGCTTTCCCAAAGTGATGGTGAGCACTCTTGCCAGCGGGAATACTGCCCATTATGTGGGGTCGACCGACATCACCATGGTTCCCAGCATCGTAGATGTTGCCGGACTGAATCGGATATCTAAAACGATCTTCACTCGGGCAGCCGGGGCGATCTGCGGGATGGTCGAGGCGGAGCTGCCGGAGACTGCGGATGAGCGACCTTTGATTGCGGCGAGCATGTTTGGGAACACAACAGACTGTGTGGATGCTGCCCGGGCGATTTTGGAAGAAGCGGGATTCGAGGTCCTGGTTTTTCATGCGACTGGAGTGGGTGGCAAGACCATGGAGACCCTGATCGCCGATGGCCTGATCACTGGCGTGCTTGATATCACAACGACGGAGTGGGCGGATGAATTGGTTGGCGGAACCTTGTCGGCCGGGCCGACTCGGCTCGACGCTGCGGGCAAAGCAGGCGTGCCTGCCATTGTGACACCGGGCTGCCTTGATATGGCGAATTTCGGTGGTCGTGAGACCGTTCCGGCGAACTATGAAGGGCGGAATTTTTATATTCATAATCCACAAGTGACCTTGATGAGGACCACGCCGGAGGAGTGTGCTCAACTCGGCAAGATCCTCGCGGAGAAAGTGAACGACTACACGGCTCCGGTCACGGTGCTGTTGCCGACCAAGGCGATTAGTATCATCAGCGCGGAAGGTCAGCCCTTCTACGATCCCGAAGCGGATGCGGCGCTATTCTCAGCGATTAGAGAAAATTTGTCTGATTCCGTCGAACTGATCGAAGTCGATGCGGAGATCAATGATGTCGCATTTTCGGCTGCTTGCGCTGAAGCGCTCCTTAAGAATCTCGGAAGCGAATCTCCTTAACTAACAGAATGATCGATCATTCACTTTTAACCAATTAACTCGATAAACTAAGACGCATGCCACAAGTCAAACACTACGGATGTTTTCAGTTCAAAGAAGGCACCACTGATGCCCGGGTCGCAGAATGTTTTGCTGCGATGGAAGGAATGGTCGGACCGATTCCGGGACTACTCGACTTTAACTACGGTCCCTACGATTCGGCCGAAGGCCTTAATGAGGGTTACACCCATGGTTTCATCATGACATTTGACAGCCCTGAGTCACGTGATGCCTATCTCCCTCATCCCATCCATGAAGAAGTGAAAGATGTCGTGGTGCCAAATTTGGAACGTGTCGTTGTCTTTGATTTTAATATGCCATCGTAGATTTGACTGCCCGATTGTTACGTAAACCTCATGAATCGATTCCTCTCTCTCTTATCAGTCGCTGCACTTTGTTTCTCCGGATCGGCAGCTGAGAAAATGACGCCCAATTTTGTGGTGATCTTTGTCGATGACCTGGGTTATGCCGATCTCGGCTGTTTCGGTTCGCCTGACATTCGCACGCCTCGTCTCGATGCGCTTGCGGGGGAGGGGATGCGTTTCACTCATTTCTATGCGCAGCATATCTGCGGCCCGTCACGCGCGGCACTGATGACGGGCTGTCATCCTCTTCGTCTCGCGGAGAAGGGGAACGTGAAAGAAATTCACCCAGTTGTTCACACGGATGAAATTACAATTGCAGAAGTGTTGAAGGAAAAGGGCTATGCGACCGGCTGCTTTGGGAAGTGGGACATCGCACGTCACTCTCAAACTAACTTCGAGCCTGACCTGATGCCTAATTTTCAGGGCTTTGACTACTTCTTCGGCACTCCCAGTAGTAATGATCGTTTTGTGAATCTCTATCGGAACGCGGAATTAGTCGAGGAGGATGCGGATATGAGCACCCTGACGAAGCGCCACACCGATGAGGTGATTGGCTTTATCGAAGAAAACCAGGAGATACCTTTCTTCGCCTATGTGCCCTACTCGATGGTCCACACGCGTATCGATGCTTCGTCGGACTTCAAAGGCAAGTCACCTCGGGGACTGTACGGCGATACCGTGGAAGAGATCGATTTTAGCTGTGGGCGGATCATCGACAAGTTGAAGGAGCTGGATCTGGTGGAGAATACCTATTTCCTGTTCACTAGTGACAACGGACCCTGGTTGATTAAAAACAAGGATCGTCAGGATGGGCGTCTCCCCGACGATCACGGGGGTTCTGCTGGTTTTCTTCGTAGCGGAAAGGTGTCCACCTGGGAGGGTGGGGTTCGTGTGCCTACCATTCTCTGGGCGCCGGGGCGTGTGCCGGCGGGTACGGAGTGCGATAAGATCGCAGGGACAATTGATGTGTTGCCGACTTTTGCCAAGCTCGCCGGAGCGAAAGCACCGACAGACCGTGTCATAGACGGAGTGGATATCTCGCCTCTGTTTGCGGGGAAATTTGAAGAGGCGGATCCAGAACGTGTATTTCGGTTTTACTATATCAATTCACTACAAGCTGTTCGTCAGGGAAAATGGAAACTGCATTTGCCGAGGCCAGCCAATCCACCGTGGCTCGGAAAATTTGGAACCAATGGGCACATAGCGCCTGAAGACTGGGCTGGGTTCCCTGTTCCGTTTCTCGTTGATCTCGAAGCAGATCCAGGTGAAAAGACAAATGTGTCGAAGGAGTTTCCTGAGGTCGTCGAACGCCTTCTGAAACTCGCCGAAGAGGCCCGCAACGATATTGGTGATCATGACAGGGTGGGAGAAAATATGAGATTCTTCGATCCTATGGAGAAGCGCCCTGAAAAGCCTGTTTTCGTTAATTTGACTCGCGGAAAGAAAACAGAGAAGTAAAAGAAAGTGACGATGAGCAATCAAGATAACAAGACCTCCAACTCGTCCGAAGACGTGATCGATTCGAGATACCCATCGATCGAGCATCTTCGTGAAAGAGCTCGCCAACGAATGCCTCGATTTGCATTCGAATATCTGGAGGGAGGCTGCTTTTCAGAGATCAATCTGCGGAGGAATACCGATGAGATTCGCGACGTGCAATTGAAGCCCTGGTATCTGAACGAGTATCCCGGTTCTGATCTCAAGACCGAGTTATTCGGGAAAACCTATGATGCGCCATTCGGGATCGCACCGATTGGCCTGCAAGGATTGATGTGGCCCCGTGCAACCGAGATTCTTGCTCAGGCCGCGCACCGGCACAATATTCCCTTCGTGCTCAGTACCGTAGGAACGGCCAGCATCGAAACGGTTGCCGAGCTCACCGAAGGCAATGCTTGGTTTCAGCTCTATCATCCGACTGAGGAGGCACTGCGTGACAAGCTGATCGATCGGGCTGCCGAGGCCGGTTTTCCTACTTTAGTTATCCTGGCCGATACACCTACTTTTGCCTATCGCCCGAAGGAGATTAAGAACGGTCTCTCGATTCCGCCGAAGATGTCACTGAGCAATGTCATTCAGATGATGATGCACCCAACCTGGTCTTTTAGTCAGTTGGCGGCTGGGGCGCCGGAGTTCAAAACAATGAAGCCCTACATTCCCGATGGGCTCAACATGAAGCATCTCGCGCTTTTCATGAACAAGACTTTTTCCGGTCGACTCAACCCTGAAAAAATCGCGGCGATTCGTGATCGGTGGAAAGGGAATCTCGTGGTTAAAGGGATCGTTAATCCCGAGGATGCGATGAAAGCAATCAGTCTAGGCGTCGATGGCATTATCGTTTCCAATCATGGGGGGCGCCAACTCGACGTCGGACAGTCCACCATCAAGCCGCTGACTGCCCTTGCCAAAGAGTTCGGCGATCGCACTACGATGATGCTCGATAGCGGTGTCCGCAATGGCCCCGATGTTGCCTGTGCTCTCGCTAGCGGCGCGAAGTTTGCCTTCATGGGGCGTTCCTTCATGTATGGCGTCGGCGCGCTTGGCGATGCCGGCGGCAACCATACAATTACGATGCTGAAGCGTCAGTTGCAGCAGGTCATGGAGCAAGTGGCCTGTGAGCGAGTCCAGGACTTTCCGAATCACTTGATCCCATCCGAATCCGAATAGTCGGAATTCACACTCTCAAAAAAATGACTATGAAACCCCTCTACATTGTCGCGTTTAGCTGTCTGGTTTGTTGCCTGACGAGCGCCCAGGATACCTCCGGTCCTGGATCGATCTTTGACGGAAAAACTCTGGATGGATGGGACTACGATCCCGCCATTTGGCGAGTCGAAGACGGCGTTATTACCGGCGGATCGACGACGGAGAAGATCAAAGCAAATTACTTCATTGCCACAAAGAAGAGCTATCAAAACTTCGAGCTGAAACTGACGATCAAATGCAGTGGGGATCCCAAGACCGGGCTGATCAATAGTGGGATTCAAGTTCGCAGCGTCCGAGTTCCCGGAGGAAACCATATGTCGGGTTACCAGGTGGATTGTGGGGCCGGGTGGTTCGGAAAGATTTATGATGAACATCGTCGTAAGGCGGTCATCGCTGAGCAAGTCGATGTGGAGGCATTGGAGAAAGTCGTCGATGTGTTTGGTTGGAATAAATATCGCGTTCGCGCAGAGGGTCCGCGTATTCGGGTGTGGATCAATGATGTGCTGGCGACGGATTACACGGAAGAGAATCCTGATGTGGCACTGGACGGACAGATCGCCCCGCAGGTTCACAGTGGGGGAATTGCGTTGGTTCAGGTGAAAGACATCACGGTGGAAGAATTGCCACCCACATCGGATGCGCCGACTTGGAAATCTTTGGGAGGAGTTGAGGCTGCTCTGAAAGCGGTTCCTCCGATTCCACGAGTGAAAAAGGCCGGAACTGGCAAAGCAAAAGGACCAAAGCAAGTTGAGATCCCTTCTCCGCCGAAAGGGGATGATCGCGTGAATTTCGATTTCGAAACCGGGGATCTCCAGGGATGGATCGTCATGGAGGGCTGGTTTTGGCGTCCGGTGGCGAACAATAAAGTTGTCCGGAACGGGGGGTATCCCATGAACAAGGAAGGCCAGTTTTATCTGGGAACGCTTGAAGTCGACAAGGGGGCAACTTCAGATAGTCAGACCGGTGTTTTAGAATCCCCTGTATTCCAGCTGTCCGGTCCGGAAATTCAATTTGCCGTTTCGGGCGGAGAGCATGGCGATACCTACGTCGCGTTGTATACTCTCGATGGTAAAGAAGTCCGGAAAACTTCAGCTCATAATTCCCAAACTTTTTCGATCAAGAATTGGGATGTGCCGGAATTGGTAGGCAAACCTGTATTTGTTCGTTTGGTCGACAACAACAAAGGAGGTTGGGGGCACATCGTCCTTGATGCCTTCACGGCAAAGGGAAAGCTGCTCCCTGAAGAGACAGAAAAGCGGCAGGCTCTAGCCAATCCTCAGAAACCTTCTGATGAAGAGATCGCCGGAACAAAAAGGGCGGCTAAACCAAAAAAAGTAGGAAAAAAAACGCAGTCGGCGCGAGTTGAAGCGCTATCTCCCGAAGAGGAATTGGCGGGATTTACGGTGCCTCCCGGATTTGTGATCGAGCTCGTCGCTTCGGAGGAAAACGGGGTGATCAATCCGATCGACATCAGTTTTGATGATGCGGGGCGCCTGTGGACTCAAACGGGGCAGATGTATCCATTGGATCCGATCAGCGGGATGAAGTGGCAGGAGTTTCTCGCTTTGATGGAGGACAAAGAAACGCAGCAGAACAATCCGGAATTCAAACGAATCGGTGATCTCTACAAACTAAAGACTAAGGGCGAAGATAAAATCTTAATTCTCGATGATCCAACGAAGGCTGCCGAAGGACCGATGCACGTTTGGGCCGATGGACTTTCGATTCCTCAAAGTGTGCTTCCTTACAAAGACGGCGCTTACGTTTGCCATGGCTCGGAGCTGTTCTTTCTTCGCGACACCGATGGCGATGGAAGGTCGGATAAGATGGAGCCTGTTTTGAGCGGTTTTGGTTACGCAGACACGCACACCATGTCGCATCTGCTAGTGCGTGGGCCGGGGAGCTACATTCACTTTTCACAAGGAGCGTTGAATAAAGCGCTGGTCACAGCGGTAGAGTCTGGAAAACAGCATCGGGTGGATGCATCCTGTCAGGTTCGGTTTCAGCTGGATCATCAGGATTTCGAAGTGGTTTCGGCAGGCCCGAGCAACATGTGGGGGCTTCAACTCCGTGCGAATGGCCAGTGGTATGGAACTGAAGCCAACGACCGAGCGTACTCGATCATTCCGTGGGAACACGGCACGGCGGTCACAGGCGCAGCGTTTCATCCGATGCGCCCCTATCAGCCCTTGTTGCCGAATCTCCACGATTTTCGCGTCGGTGGAACGGGTATTTCTGGATTAGAATTTTCGGAAGATACCGAGGGAAGTTTCCCCGTCGACGAGTGGAAAGACGTCGCGCTGCTGGCGAACTGCATCACCTCGACGATCAACGCGGTACGGGTTCATCGAAATCCGGACGGCACGGTTGAAGCGGAACATCTGCCTGATTTTCTGACCGCGACAGACGACTGGTTTCGCCCGGTAAATTTGGAGTTTGGCCCTGACGGATGCCTCTACGTGGCAGATTTCTACAACAAAATTATTTCTCACAATGAGGTGACGACTGACCACCCGGATAGAGATCATGGTCATGGCCGGATTTGGAGAATTCGACATGAAAGCCAGAAACCACGAGAGATTCCCGACGTGACTAAAGCAAACCCGGAGCAACTGCTGGTGCATCTCCAATCACCAACTCTCTGGGAGAAGCGCGCGGCTTGGCACCAGATCGGTGATCGCGGACTTGTTGAGTTGGCTCCGGCTTTGGTGGAACTAGCAGGAGATGAAACGATTGATGCCGTAAGTCGAATCCACGCCCTCTGGTCTCTGGAAGAGTTGACGCATTTCGATTCGGATCTGATCAATAGCTTCCTGAAATCGAAGAATGACGAAATCCGCCGCGAAGCAGTTCGCTCGCTGGCGTCTTTTGATATCGAGCCTGGGGATGTCGCAGCACGTCTTGCCAGCTTCATCGAGGATGAAAACGTGATGGTTCGGTCACAAGCGATTCGGACCTTGAGCGATCTTAAAAAAAGTGATCCTGCGGTGATTAGTTTGCTGATCGAAGCGTGCAAACCGGCGATTGCAGGCAATGAATTAGGCGGGTCGTATGAGCGCAGTTTTGAACGATTTCTGGCGCGAATGGCTTTAGAGAAATTCCCTGCGGAACTGAAATCCTATATTGGAACGTCATCGGAGAGTCATCCCGCCGAGAATGTGCTATGGGCAATTCAGGCGCTCGATGATGAATCGAAACGAGAAGCGTTCTTAGGTCTCTGGAGCAAGGTTTCCGGCGAAACGCTTGATGGCGAAACGTTTGTCGCGATCACAGGAATGCTGGGGAACAAAGAAGTCTACGATGCCGTGACCCCGACGTTTCAGGATCCAGCGAAGGCGGAAAATCTCGTTCTGCTTGCCTTGTCGAACCAGTCGCGAGTGCAATCAAAAGCGCTTATCGAAATGCTGACGCCGAGCGTGAGTAAGCTTTTGAAGTCTCCCGAAACGGTGGCTCTCGGTCTGAATGCGATCGGTAAACTTCGCATCGCGACTCTCTCCGATGAAGTTGCGGCCGTTCAGCCGAAGGACGGCGACACGGAAATGCAGCGATTGCTCTTCACTGCCAAGACCGTTAATCCGACGAGAAATGCGGGCAGTTTCAAAGCAATTGCTGACGACAAAACGGCTTCGTTTGACCTTCGGATTGAGGCAGCCCACGCGCTTGCTCCGATTGATAAAGGGGACGCGTATCGATTGGCAAAAGGATTGATCGATTCCGGCGATGACACTCAAAAAGGTCAGATCGCCAGTGTGTTTTCTCAGTCGAAAGACGGTTCGGCACTTCTTTGCGGCTTCTATAAAAACAAAGCGATCACTGCAGACGTGTTCGATTTGTCCTCCGCCGAGCGAGTTATCGGGGCGAACCCAGGCAGCCCTTTTGCGAAAGAGATTTTCGCAACGGTTCAGGGCCGAATCGCTCAGCAGCGGAAAGAGGCGCAGAAACGCATTCATGAATTGATGGCTTACATCGGGAAGAACCCCGGTGATCCAGAAAAAGGCAAAATGGTTTTTGGTTCGTGCCTCGCTTGCCACAAAGTGGGCGATGAAGGACAGGAGATCGGGCCGCCGCTCGATGGTTCAGGTCACCGCGAACTCGAGCATTTGCTCACCGCGATCGTTGATCCAGATGCAGCAGTCGAAGGTGGTTACGGACTTTACCGGGTCACCAAAACCGATGGCTCAGTCGTCGAAGGTTTGCTGGACAAAACCGAAGCGCTCGGCACAACCGTGGCGATGATGGGTGGCGCTCGCATTTTCGTTCCCCAGGCTGAAATCAAGAAAAGTGGTTTTGTTGGCGGACGTTCTTTCATGCTTGCCGCATTTGGTCAGTTGCCAGAAGAAACGATGGCTGATCTGGTGGCCTATGTAGGAACACTGAAAGAGGGCGCTCCTCCAGAGGCGGTCAAGGCAGCTGCCCCCGACCCAACCGCGGCAAGTCAGCGAACCAACCCGGCTAAGTCGAAAAGTAAGGGAGTCGTCTCAGCGAAGCAAGAGGGGCAAAAGCCTAACATCATTTTTATCTTCACGGATGATCAGGGCTACGAGGACCTCGGCTGCTTCGGTTCGAACACGATAAAGACTCCGAACATCGACCGAATGGCTTCCGAGGGACTGAAGCTCACCAATTTCTATGCGCAGCCGGTTTGCGGGGTCTCGCGTGCTGCCTTGATGACGGGTTCGTATCCGATTCGGGTCGGCGAGCCGAATAATGTGAAGCAACTGCACACCGTTCCTCACCCGCAGGAAGTGACGATGGCCGAGGTGCTCAAGTCAGCAGGTTACGCGACCGGGATCATCGGCAAGTGGCACCTCACTAATAAGGGGAATGGCCCCGGCGGGTTTGATTCGACGACCATGCCCAACGCCCAGGGTTTCGACTACTTCTACGGCACCCCCGTGTTCAACGGCTACACCGTATTCGTCGAAGACACCCCACTGCGCGTTCCCATTTTTCGAAACGACGAGGTCGTCGTCAAAGGGGTCGAGAGCTGGGACAACATCACTGGCGACTACACCAAGGAAGCGATCCAGTACATCGAGCAGAATAAGGATCAGCCCTTCTTTCTCTACCTCGCCCACAACATGCCGCACATCCCCGTGGGGGCGTCGGAGAACTTCAAAGGGAAATCAGAATACGGCCCTTACGGAGACACCATCGAAGAGATTGATTGGTCGACCGGACAGATCCTCGACAAGCTGAAGGAACTCGGGATCGATGACAATACGCTGGTCGTTTATACCTCTGACAATGGTCCGTGGGTCGAAACCACCAAGGGAATGAAACCCGATGGCGCCAAATTCATTCCGCGCGATCACTCCGGTTCAGCCGCACCGCTTCGTGGCTGGAAAATGTCCGCCTGGGACGGTGGCTGTAAGGTTCCGTTCATCGCCCGATGGCCGGAGAAGATTGCGGCGAAGGGAGTCAGTAATGAGATTCTCTGTACGATGGATCTGCTGCCGACCTTTGCCAAGCTGGCGGGCGCAAAGCTTCCAAAGGACCGAACACTCGACGGTCACGACGCGACTTCTTTCCTACTTGGCAAAAGCGAAACCAGTCCGCGCGACGACTACCTATACTACTCCGGCTGCCTGCTCACCGGCATTCGCGTCGACCAGTGGAAGTTGGTCTTGCCACGACCGAACAACCCGCCCGGCACCGGTTGGTGGGGACGCATGATCGAAGAGATCAAAGAAGTGCAGCTCTACGACCTCAGCGCCGATTCCGGCGAGACCAGCAATGTCGCTGACCAGCATCTTGAGGTCGTCGCGCGCCTGACGAAGCGCATCGATTCCGCGCGCGCTGAATTGGGTGATATTGACATCGTCGGCTCGGGCGCCCGCTCGTTCGATCCAGGGGCGCGAAAAATCCAGGGCGCACGGCCCAAAAAAGCCGCCGCGAAACCAGCGGCCACGGCTGATTACGACGATTTCGAGCCGGTCGGAAATCTTCGCTTCAGCTTCGAGGAGGGAGAGCTCGATGGCTGGGAAGTGATCGACGGCGAAATCGCCACACCGGTGACTGACATCGCTTCACTACCGAGTTGGAAAACGCGGCCTTTCGCCCGCCATGGCAGCCATCACCTCTCGACCATCGTACGCGGCAAAGACGGGGGCATGTCCGACAAGCAAACGGGAGTCCTGCAGTCTCCCACCTTCGTGCTCGAAGGCGACAAGGTGGCCTTTCTCGTCGCTGGCGGATTTGATGAGGAATCGCTCTACGTTGGGCTGGTTGACGCCGACACGGGAGAGATACTAATCCGTGCGGGAGGTTCGCTCGATGCCCAAATGCGGCGCGTGGTCTGGGACGTCTCGAAGTGGCAGCAACGCACCCTTCGTCTCCAGGTTGTCGACCGCAGTGCCGGTGGTTGGGGACATCTCAACGTCGACGATTTCTCCTTGCAGGGCACTCTTGTCGCCAAGCCGAAATCCGCGAAGAGTTCTGCGGCACCCGCTGCTCGAGGCGCTGGCGCACGCCCCAACGTCGTGCTGATCTTTGCCGACGACCTCGGATACGGCGATCTTGGCTGCTACGGCGCTTCCAAAGTAAGCACGCCGAACATCGATAAGCTCGCAGCCGAAGGTAGGAGGTTCACCGATGCGCACTCGGCCTCCGCGGTCTGCACGCCCTCCCGCTATGGTTTGCTGACTGGCGAATATCCGTTCCGAGCCATTGGCGGCAAGGGTCTGTGGGGCCCGGCTCCCGTTCCATCGCCGCTGCTGATACCAACGGAAACGCTGACGATTGCGGATGTTATGAAATCGGTCGGCTACGACACCGCTGCATTTGGTAAGTGGCACCTGGGCTTCAAGGAAGGGAAGAACGACTGGCAGGAACCCCTGCGCCCCGGACCGCAGGATCTCGGTTTCGATCACTATTTTGGCATGCCGGTAGTGAACAGCGCGCCGCCCTACGTCTACGTCGAGAACGATCGCGTGGTGGGCGGGGATCCTGCCGATCCGCTGGTCTATGTTGGCAGAAACGTCAAGGAGCCGACCCCCATAACCCCTATCACCCGCGAAGCCGGCAATCGTGTTGCCAACCATTTCAAAGGGGCCGTCGAGGCTCACAAGGAGTTCAACGACTACGACGTCGGCACTCGGCTGACCAAGGAAGCGACCGGATGGATCGCAGCACGTGAGGAGAAACCCTTCTTCCTCTACTTTTCAACAACGAACGTGCATCACCCCTTTACCCCGGCGAAGCGATTCCAAGGCACTAGTGAGGCGGGATGGTATGGTGACTTTGTTCACGAACTCGACTGGATCGTCGGCGAAGTCATGAAGAGCCTCGAGGCAGCAGGCGTCGCTGACAACACCCTCGTAATTTTCACCAGTGACAATGGTGGGATGTTCAATGCAGGAGGCCGCGTTGCCGCCGAGATGGGACACAAGATCAATGGCGACCTGCTCGGCTCCAAGTTCGGCATCTGGGAGGGCGGGCATCGGGTGCCCTTTATCGCCCGGTGGCCGGGACAGATCGAAGCGGGAACGGTCTCCGATCAAATGCTCTGCAGCATCGACCTGCTGGCGACGTTTGCGGCCTTGACCGGACAGGAGCTCGACGACCAGAAGGACAGTATCAATATGCTCCCGGCGTTGAGCGGGAATCCGGACGGACCACTGCGCACTGAGATGTTCATGACTCCTAACAAGCCGACGCACATGGCGCTGCGGCGCGGAAAATGGATGTTCATTCCGGCACAAAGCGATGGTGGGTTCCGCGGTTCAAAACCGAGTGATCACGCCTGGGGCGGCGCCGCCGTCACAACGCTGGTGGGCACTCCCAATAGCGACATTGAGAACGGCAAGATCAAGCCGGACGCCGCACCGGCGCAGCTCTATGACCTTGAGACAGACGTCAACCAGACGACGAATCTCTACTACGAGTTTCCTGACGTGACGCAGGAGATGTCGGCAGCCCTGAAGCAGGCCAGGCAGAGAGCGGTTGCTGCAGGGAAAGCGCGAAGTAATGAGTAAGGCAACTGATTCCCGCCAAAGCCCTTAACACAAAAAATATTAAATGAAGAGATTATCAAAACTGTTTTTATCAATCGGGCTGCTTGGCTGCTGCATGGGCACGGCGCTAGCGGAAAAGAAGAATGTACTGATTATTCGAGGGGCGTCGACCCACAGCAAGGACTCACACAACAATGATGAAGTGGGCTTGTTGATAAAATCGAAACTTGAGAACTCTACCTACGCCGACCTGTTTGATGTCAAAACGACTCTGAATTACCCCGAGGATCTGAGCCTCGTCGAGGATGCAGATTTAATCATTATTTCCAGCGACGGAGGGGGAAAGCACGCTCTCTCGAACAATGAAAATCCGACCAGATATACGAAGCATCTCGATGGCGTTTTGAAGAAAAACAAGACCGGTCTCATCGTGATTCACTGGGCTACCGATGCTCCGTCCGGGGGGATGGGGGAGTTGCATCCGGAGAACTCCAAAATGATGATGGATTGGATCGGTGCCGTTTATTACTGGGTAGACAGGAACAAGGATCCCAAGAGCAGTTGGACCTGGAAGTATCCCGTGCTGGATCTAGAGGTGGACAAGAGTCACCCTATATCGAACGGGCTGCCTGAAACCTTCCGCTTGCAGGACGAATACTACTTCAATTTTTTCACCGCCGCGGACGGCAGGAACCCGGGATCGGATCAGGTGACCTTTCTTCATACCGCCAATGCGCCCAGCCATAAGAGTGATATGGACAACAAGGGAAACTGGCGAGACCAGGCGGTTTATTGGTCCTTCACCCGGAAGAACGGCGGCCGTTCGGTGGCGATGACTTCGGCTCATTTTTATCACACGTGGGCGAACCCCCATTTCTTCCAGAGTTTCGCCAACAGTATCTTCTGGACCGCAAACCTGGACGTCCCCGAAGAGGGAGTAGACATCGCAACACCGACGGTGGAAGATCTTCTTTTGATCGGAGATACAGCGATTTACAAAATGGCCCGTCACTTTAAATAATGATTTATTCAAGCGGGTGGCTGGCAGCTAAGTCTCTTATCAATGAAGTGAATCCCGATGTGGGTTCTGACTATGGAATTCACAAGCGACCTAGACGACAAGACGATGAGCAAACCCCTTCAATGCATGTCCACTGATTCTGCGAGAATCAGGCAACTTTTATCATTAGCGATCATCCTGTTTTGCGGATTGGTTGCGGTGGTTCAGGGCGATGAAAAACCCAATTTCGTCATCATTTTCACCGATGATCAAGGGTACGGCGATCTTAGTTGCTTCGGTGGTGAACATGTCAGCACCCCGAGGATCGATCAGATGGCCGCCGAAGGTTCCCGGCTGACGAGTTTTTACGTGGCTGCTCCGGTCTGTACCCCATCGCGGGCCGCCTTGATGACCGGTTGCTATCCTAAGCGCGTCAACATGGCGACGGGGTCCAATTTTGGCGTGCTATTGGCAGGCGATACCAAGGGGCTTAATCCTGACGAGATCACCATCGCGGAGGTACTAAAAAGTGTCGGATACAAAACCGGGATGTTCGGTAAATGGCATCTCGGAGATCAACCAGAGTTCCTCCCAACAAGGCAGGGGTTCGATGAGTATTTTGGAATCCCGTTCAGCCATGACATTCATCCCCTTCACCCAAAGCAGGATCGTTTTCAGTTTCCGCCTCTGGCGCTGCTCGAGGGCGAAGAGGTGATTGAGATGGACCCGGACGCTGACTTCCTGACGAAGCGAATCACCGAACACGCGGTGGACTTCATCAAGAGAAACAAAGATGAGCCGTTCTTTCTCTATGTCCCGCATCCTATTCCTCACCGGCCGATTCACGTTTCCCCGCCGTTTATGAAAGGTGTGGCATCCGAGATCACAGACCAATTGAAAAGCGAAGGAAACTCCGTCGATTACAAAACCCGTGACAAGCTTTTCCACCAGGCTATTGCCGAGATAGATTGGTCAGTAGGGCATATTCTCGACACATTGAAAGCACAGGGGATAGACGAAAATACTCTCGTGATTTTCACGTCCGACAACGGACCGGCGATCGGCAGGGCAGGGCCGCTCAAAGGGAGAAAAGGCAGCACCAACGAAGGAGGTATGCGTGAGCCAACCGTGATTCGGTGGCCTGGCGCGATACCTGCGGGTCAGGTCAACGATGAACTCATGACGACAATGGATTTGCTTCCGACTTTTGCGAAACTAGCCGGAGCGGAAGTTCCCGCCGATCGAATCATCGACGGTAAGGACATCTGGTCGGTGCTCACCAGTGGGGCAAAAACTCCTCACGAGGCATTCTTTTACCACGGTGGTACAAGCCTTAAGGCTGTCCGATCCGGAGAGTGGAAACTCCACGCGGACGATGGCAAGCCAACCCAACTCTATCATCTGAAAACGGATATCGGCGAAAAGGACAATGTAATGGAAGCGAATCCGAAAGTCGTGGAACGCCTCACGGGATATCTGGACGAGTTCGCCAAAGACATCGCTGAGAACAGCCGGCCTGCGGCCTTTGTCGAAAACCCAAAGGCGCTCTCGCGTTGATTCATTTTCGAATGCTCAATTTTTCACCCCTAGCTAAATGATTCCGAAACGTTTCTCTTTTGCCTGTGCCGCGTTGATCGCGCTTCCAATTTTCCCCAATGAAAAACCCCATCCTGCACATCCCGATTTTTTTGGTCCTCTTTTCGGCAGGGATG
Source organism: uncultured Verrucomicrobiales bacterium (assembly GCA_963977055.1). Classification (GTDB taxonomy): domain Bacteria; phylum Verrucomicrobiota; class Verrucomicrobiia; order Verrucomicrobiales; family DEV007; genus Arctic95D-9. Next base: position 41,659 of record CAXBMX010000025.1, on the reverse strand, counting down.
ATATCAGCCGATGATAGGCCGCCCAATGTCGTGATCATCATGGCGGATGATTTGGGTTACGCTGATCTGGGCTGCTACGGCTGCAAGGACATTCGAACACCGAATATTGATAAACTGGCGAAGGACGGCCTGCGATTCACCAATGCTTATGTCACTGGCTCGATGTGCGGGCCTTCGCGTGCTGGATTCATTACGGGCAGGTTTCAGTCTTCATTTGGATACTATAAAAATGTATCGGAAGTTCTTGATCCTAAACAAGGTTTGCCGATTGGCGAGGAAACGGTTGCCGGTTTTATCCAGGATCAGGGCTACGTGACGGGCGGTGTTGGCAAATGGCACATGGGCACCGCGGATCATCAGCATCCCAACGCCCTAGGGTATTCAGACTGGTTTGGATTTCTAGGTGGAGGCCTGACCTATTACCCACTGGATCATCCCAATTACAAGGGGCGCTACGAAACCTTGCCGCGACCGTGGGGAGTGCGTGACATGCAGCACTCCATGCCTGTGATCCACAACCGTGAGCCGGTGGATTGGAACCGATACATCACTCATGAGTTGAGCGATGCTGGTGTCAATTTTATCGAAAAGAACCGTGACCTACCGTTCTTCCTTTTCATGTCCTACAACGCCCCGCATCTGGAGCTTGAGGCACCGGATGAAACCATCGCGAAGTATCCGGAATCTTCGATGACGAACGTTCCCGGAGTGACGGCCAGAACCCGTTCGATCTACGCTGCAATGGTGGACGAAATGGATCAGGGGATAGGACAATTGCTGGAGACACTTGAAGCCAACGGTCTCACAGAGAACACTGTCGTGTGGTTTTTGAGCGACCACGGCGGGATGAAAAGAACCAGCGACAACCGTCCTTTGCGTGGTGCCAAAGGCAGTTTTTACGAAGGAGGTCTGCGGGTTCCTATGGTCGTGCGGTGGCCCGGAAAAGTGAAACCCGGCACCGTGTCGGGCGATCTCGTATCAGCACTGGATATCGGTGCCACTTCGCTGGCCATGGCGGGTGGAGATCCGGCCGACGCAGGCTTGCATGGGGTTGATCTCATTGACTATTTGACCGGGCAATCGAGTGATCCACCGAACAAGGCTCTTTATTGGCGAACGGCGACTCTTGGTCAGGACAGCGGGATTGTGAGGGAAGGGGACTACCGGCTGTTCATCCAGCGCGGCAAGAAATCTCTGTATAATCTGAAAGAAGACATCGCCGAGACTAACGATATCGCAGCCAACCATCCCAAGCTCGTGAAGCGGCTGTATGCCCAGTGGAAGGAGTGGGACAAGATGAGTCAGCCTCCGCTTTGGACGAAGCCGAACTTGGGAAAATACCAGTCCGCCGATTACGATTGGCTCAAAGGTTCACCGCACTATCGAGAAGCGGGTGAGTAGTCCATCCCACCAAACGTTTTTATGAAATCACTCACGCCAATCGTTGTAGCCCACGTTCTGCTGGCCTTATTTTCTTCCCTGGCCAGTGCGAAAAATGCCCGGCCAAATGTTATCTTTGTCCTGACCGACGATCTCGGTTATTCGGACATCAGTTGTTACGGGGCGACCAAGGTCAAAACCCCACACATTGACCGGCTCGCTGCGGAAGGAATTCAGTTCACTGACTTCCACACCGCGGCGTCGATCTGTTCGCCCTCGCGAGCTGCGTTCCTGACCGGGGCCTACCCGCAGCGCGCTGGCCTTTACATGGGGATCAATCCGAATCGGACGGCTCATTGGTTTCTCGGGCTGAACCCGGATGAAATTACGCTGGCGGAGCAATTCAAGTCTCAGGGCTACCGCACCAGCATGGTCGGGAAATGGCACCTCGGCACGGAGCCCGAGTTCAGCATGTTGAAGCAGGGGTTTGATGATTACTACGGTATGCCCTGCAACTTTTCTCATGACCCTAGATTCCTCGATGGAGAAGAAGTCGTTTTTGAGAAGACCCCTCTGGATCAACTAACCGAACTCTATACGGATCGAATCACGACCTTCATCCGGGAGCAGAAAGACGAACCGTTTTTCCTCTATTACGCCCACAACTACCCGCACACGCCGTATCAAGCAGGAGAAAAGTTCAAAGGCTCTTCGAAAGACGGCGTCCGAGGCGACATCATGCAGGAACTGGACTGGAGCATCGGGGAAATGATGTCAGCATTGGAAGAAGCCGGCATCGCAGAGAACACCCTGGTAGTTTTTACTTCGGACAACGGCCCGACCAGCAATAAGTATGCACTGCCCTATCGAGGCACGAAATACGTCACGCTCGAGGGCGGACATCGCGTTCCTTTCATTCTCCATTGGCCAGTGAAGATCACGGAACCTCGGGTTTCCGATGTGCCAGTCAATGCGATGGATTTGTTTCCCACTCTGTCTGAGATCATCGGTGCATCGATGGCGCAGGATAGAAAATACGATGGGGAAAGCCTGATGCCGCTTCTCGATGGAGAACCACTGGCGCGATCAGCCGACACGCCATTCTATTACTACAACTGCGAAAACCTGCAGGCTGTCCGCGTGACGGACTGGAAACTCCATCTTCCCCGTGAGGCGGCGCAGGTGCCGTTCTGGGAGAAGAATAAAGCGTTTTTTGGACTCAAGGCTCCCGTTCTTTACGACCTCAGCGCCGACCCTGGTGAATCCACAGACGTAGCGGCGCAGCACCCGGAAGTGGTGGCTCAGTTGATGGCGCTCGCAGAAGAGACCCGCGAAGACCTAGGAGAATATCTTGAGCGTGGAAGCGGACAGCGCCCGGCCGGGACCGTCATCCCTGATGCACCGATCATTTCCCACGAAAAAGATTGGGGGATGGTCGATGCTGCAGTTGCGCGGGGGATTGCAGAGGAACGTCAACGACGCCACGCTCAAACGGCCACGCCAAAGAAAACTAAAAAGAGGGGTCCCAGGGCAGCGCCTTCATTAAAATCTGCAGCGGCCACGGCTGAGCAGCCACCGAACGTCATCTTCATCTTTGCTGATGATCTCGGCTATGGCGATCTGAGTTGCTACGGCGCCACCAAGGTACAAACACCGCATATCGACAGTCTGGCGAAGGATGGCCGCCGCTTCACCGATGCTCACTCAGCGTCGGCGGTCTGCACGCCGTCGCGATACTCGCTTCTGACCGGCGAATACCCGTTGAGAGGCAACGAGGGACGAGGAATCTGGGGGCCGCTCTCCCACACTTCGGGTCTGATTATTGATCCTCAAAAAACGACGCTCGGCCAGATTTTTAAAGACAGTGGCTATTCGACGGCGTGTATCGGAAAATGGCATCTCGGTTTCGGCGAGGGCCCATGCGACTGGAATAAGCCTTTGAGGCCCGGTCCATTGGAGCTTGGATTCGATTATTACTTCGGGGTTCCCAAGGTGAACAGCGGTTTTCCCTACGTTTACGTTGAGAATGATCGCATCGTTGGATGGGATCCGGAAGATCCGCTGGTTTTTAAGGGCAAACCGATTTCTCCGACGCCAACGTTTCCTCCGGAGGCCGGTAAAAAAACGGGGAATGCGTTTGCCGGTGCGGTCGAAGCCCACAAGATTTACGATGATGAACGAACCGCAACCTTGCTGACGAAAAAGGCGGTGACCTGGATTGGGGAAAATAAGGAAAATCCATTTTTCCTCTATCTGCCGACAACGAACATTCACCATCCCTTCACTCCTGCTCCACGATTCAAAGGCACCAGCCAGTGCGGGCTCTATGGTGACTTCATTCATGAACTCGATTGGATGGTAGGAGCGTTGTTGAAATGCCTGGATGAGAACGGGCTCGCTGACAACACTCTGGTTATCTTCACGAGTGACAATGGTGGCATGTTCAATGTCGGAGGGCAGGCCGCCTGGGATGCGGGTCACCAATTGAACGGCGAACTGTTAGGTTACAAATTCGGCGCATGGGAAGGGGGACACCGCATCCCCTTTATCGCCCGTTGGCCAGGCAAGATCGAAGCGGGATCCACTTCCGATCAATTAATTGTTAATACTGATATGGCGGCCACGATGGCGGCACTGACTGGACACGTTCTTGAGGAAGGGCAGGCACGCGACAGTGTGAATGTATTGCCTGCTTTAGTGGGAGACCCAACGGATTCGCTTCGTGATCATGTTGTGTTGGCCGCTAGCAAGCCTTCTCATCTGTCGATTCGAAAAGGTAGTTGGATGTATATCGGAGCACAGGGAAGTGGTGGTTTTACGGCGGCCAAGCGCGGAGCACATGCCTTTGGTGGTCCGGCGGCGATTGCCTACGCCGGACGTGAAAATAGCGATGTAGAGAACGGTAAGATCAAGCAGGATGCACCGCCTGCCCAGCTCTATGATCTGGAGAACGACCTGGCGCAGACCCAGAACCTTTACCGGGAGTATCCCGAGATAGTCAAAGAACTGAGCGCCTTGCTCGAAAGTCATCGGACGCCGAAACCCGAGCGCCCCACGCCAGTCAAGGGGCAGACAACAAGCGAATACGACGGATTCAAACCTCTGGGCGCGCTCCGGTTCACTTTCGAGTCGGGCAAACTCGACGGCTGGTCCATCGTGGAAGGCAAGGTAGGGCTTCCGGTTTCCGATCGTCCGTCATTGCCACGCCAGAAGGACAGGCCGTTCCATCGGGAAGGAAAGTTTCATCTCTCGACGATCGCCACAGCGGACGGGACCTCCGACGAACAACAGGTCGTTTTTCAGTCGCCGGAGTTTGTCATTCACGGAGACCTTGCCAGCTTCCTCGCCTCTGGCGGCTTCATCCCCGGTTCACTCTATGTGGGACTAATCGATGCGAATTCAAAAGAAATTCTGCTCACCGCAGGCGGGTCGAGAGGACCGCAGATGAAACGGACGACCTGGGACGTCAGTAAGCTGAAGGGAAGGACGGTGGTGCTTCAGGTCGTCGATCAAAGTTCGGACGGTTGGGGACATCTGACGTTCGACGACTTTTCCATCGACGGAAGCCTTGAACCCGCAACTAAACCGACGAGTCGCTAAATTTGAAAACATTGACATGAGTGGACTTCTGAAAAATTCATTGAACTCTTTGGCCAAACTGATCTGTGCCGGTTTGGCGATTGGCGGGGTGCTTTTTCCGACGCTCAGCCAGGCAGGCGCTGCGACAACCGAAGCACCCAACGTCGTTGTCATCTTTGCCGATGACCTAGGCTACGGCGATCTCAGTTGCTACGGCGCGACCAAGCTCTCGACGCCGAACATCGATCGACTGGCCAGCGAAGGGCGGCGATTCACCGATGCGCATTCGGCATCCGCCGTCTGTACGCCGTCGCGCTACGGCTTGATGACGGGTCGTTATCCCTTTCGAAAGGGGCTCTCCAAGCCGGTCTTTCTCAGGACCGGATTGGTTGTCGATCCTGATCGCACGACGGTTGCAGATGTGATGAAGAACGCGGGTTATGCGACGGCTTGCATCGGCAAGTGGCACCTTGGCTTCGGCGAGAAAACGCCTGATTGGAATGGTGCACTGAAACCTGGCCCCCTCGAGGTGGGATTTGACTACTACTACGGGGTTCCAACGGTGAACAGCCATCCACCCTTTGTCTATGTGGAAAACCATCACGTGGTCGGGCTCGTACCTGAAGATCCGTTTGTCTACGGCGAAACGGCAAAGACTCAGATCATTGAGGAGAAGATGATTCGCGACATCGGTGGGGCGGACGCGGCGCATGCGCTCTACGACGACTACGCGGTAGGCACTCGGTTGGCGGGGAAATCAGTGGAGTGGATCGAAGAGAATAAAGAAAAACCGTTCTTTCTCTATTTGGCGACGACCAACATCCATCACCCATTTACCCCGGCGAAACGTTTTCAAGGGACGAGCGAGTGCGGACTCTACGGTGACTTTGTTCATGAGCTGGATTGGATTGTCGGAGAGGTCATGGCGACGCTGGAGAAGAACGGGCTGGCTGAAAACACGCTCGTCATTTTCACCAGTGACAATGGCGGGATGATCAACGTGACCGGGCAGAAAGCGATCAAGCAGGGGCACAATCTGAATGGTGAGTTGTTAGGGTTTAAATTTGACGGTTGGGAGGGTGGTCACCGGGTGCCCTTCATCGCTCGATGGCCGGGCAAGGTCGAGGCGAACTCGGTTTCTGATCAATTGATTTCGAATGTGGATCTGCTCGGCACGATGGCCGCACTTACGGGTCAGTCGCTCAAGGCTGATGAAGGCCCTGACAGTTTTAATGTGCTTCCCGCTCTAACCGGAAGTCCCAAGGCGGCGATTCGCAACCACCTCGTGATGGGGGCTTCGAAAGCGACCCACCTGGTATTTCGCGATGGGGATTGGGTCATGATAGGGGGCAAAGGTGGAGGTGGGTTTGGTAGCCCCCAGGTCGGGTCGCATGGTTTCGGCGGTCCGGCTGCTCTGAAGTTCGCTGGACAAACCAATAGCGACGTGGTGGATGGAAAACTCAAAAAAGACGCTCCGGCCGCTCAGCTCTACAATCTTTCGGCTGACCTGGCGCAAGGGACCAATGTGATTCAGAAGTATCCCGAACGCGCCGCATCGATGCGGGCGCAACTGAACAAGATCAAAGCTTCCTCCGCTACTCGGCCGGGTGTTGATCAAGGTGTTTCAACTGAGGCTTCCGCTACCTCGGCGCTCCGTCCGAACATCGTCTTTATGATGATCGATGACCTCGGTGCAGAAGCTGTCGGTAACTATGGAGGTGAGTCCTATCAAACGCCTCACATGGACAAGCTTGCGACGCAGGGGATGAAGTTTGAAAACGCTTTTGCGATGCCCATGTGCATGATCGCAAGGGCGACCTTGATGTCGGGACGGTACGGTTTTCGTTCCGGTCTTCCGAGTAATATTGATCCTGTCGCCAGAACGGGTGATGGCTGGGGCAAAGACGAAATCACCGTGGCAAATCTTCTCCAGAACGCCGGTTACACGACGGCCATTTCCGGGAAATGGCATCTTTGTCAGTTTGATCGCCATCCGGATCACCTTACCAAGAAAGGTTTCGAGTATCAGAACGCCTGGGCCTGGATCATTGGTGAAGAGCGCACCCGGCGTTATTGGGAATCGACCTACTATCGAGAGAAGGAATTGATCACCGATGGCCCCGGGGTCTACGGACCGGATGAATTGTGCCGATACGCCATGGACTTCATGGAAGCGCACAAGGATTCCGAGAAGCCTTTCTTCCTCTACTATCCGATGGTGGGCGTTCACTCTCCCTGGCCGCAAACCCCTGACAACATTGATGTGCCTCAGCGCGGGTGGAGCCCCGAAGATAACCTGCGGATTCCGGAGACCCAGAAATGGAGTCAGCCGAACTTTAAGGCCATGATCGAATACTCAGACAAGTTGGTTGGTCGGGTTGCTGCCAAAATTGAGGGATTGGGGATCGCCGAGAATACGCTTTTGATCGTGACGGCCGACAATGGAACTTTCAAACGAGCCTCTTCCCGATTTAACGGGGAAATGCTGAATGGAGGGAAAGGCTCAACTTTTGACATTGGCACTCGTGTTCCTTTCTTTGCTGTTTGGAAAGGCAAAATTGTTGAGGGTTCGATCAATCAAAACTTGATCGATTTTACCGATATTCTACCCACCCTGGTTGAGCTCGGAGGAGGAGAACGTCCTCTCGATCGGATTCTCGATGGCCAGAGTTTTCTGGGCCAGTTGCTGGGAGAGAAAGATGCTCCTGCGAGAGATTGGGTCTTTGCTTGTAACGGAGACAAAAGATCCGTCCGGGGAAAGAATTATTCATTGAATGAACGTGGTCAGTTATTCGATTTGACGAGGAACCGCTACGAGCCCGAGTTGTTGAATAAGGGGGCTTTAACGACGGAACAGAGAACCGAATTCAGGAGGCTGTCCGATGTCATGGTGTCGTTGGAATATCCTGGTTCGCAAGCTGATGCCCTGCGCAAGGGGGGGAGAGCAGCTAAGGGTAAGGGCCTACCGCGGCTGCGAAGCGGCTCGCAAGCACCTGGAGCGAAGCCAAAGGGAACGGCAGAGACCGCCGCCGGCGGGATAAAAGCCAAGTCACGCGAGAAAGCGCCGCCAACACAGTCGACTCCTGAGACGGTTACTCCAAGTGCGGGGCGCAAGTTTCGCACCCTTCAGCTCGCTGACGGGTTTCACGCCGAAAGTGCGGCTCTCGCTGACATTGATAACGATGGGGATGAAGATGTGGTCTACGGGCCGTTTTGGTTCGCCGGTCCGAACTTCAAAAAGCGCCATCCCATTTACCCGCCAAACCCATTTGAGGTCGGTACCTATTCCAACAATTTCTTCAGTTACGCTGATGACATCGACAAGGACGGTTGGACGGATGTGCTCGTGCTAGGTTTTCCGAGACGCGCGGCTTCGACTTACTGGTTCAAAAATCCCGGCGCGGAGGGACACGGAAAACCGTGGGAGAAGTTCGTGGTTTTTGAAGGAGTCGGCAATGAGTCGCCGGTCTGGGCGGACGTCACCGGCGATGGCGAAAAAGAAGTCCTTTGTTCGATGAATGGGCAATTTGGTTTGGTAGCGCCGGCGGACAGATCCAAGCCGGAATTGGCCTGGGGATTCACCCCGATTTCTCCCCCCAAATCCACCGGGAGCAAGTTCACTCACGGTCTCGGTTTCGGAGATGTGAATGGCGATGGACGAAACGATCTTCTTGAAAGAACGGGCTGGTGGGAGCAGCCCTATTCCGACGGGGGTGATGAGTTTTGGACCAAACATCCCTACGTATTTTCGGAAGAGAAGGGCGGCAGCCAGATGTTTGCCTACGACTTCGACGGTGATGGTGACAATGATATTGTTAGTGCGATCAACGCTCATGGCTATGGGCTGGCGTGGTTTGAGCAGGTGGCTGCGGACGGCTTTTCGATTTCCTTTGTGCGGCACCTCATCATGGGCACGACACCGGAGGAATCGCGCTACGGTTTGGCCTTTAGCCAACTCCACGGCTTGCGACTCGATGACATTGATGGCGACGGCGTATTGGATATTGTCACGGGAAAGCGTTACTTCGCTCATGGCGGGAAAGATCCGGGCGGCAAGGACATCCCGGTGCTCTACTGGTTTCAGACCGTGCGAGGGGAGAACCCTGTGGTCGATTTTGTTCCCCATTTGATTCATGATGCCTCAGGTGTCGGGGTTGATGTCGTCACCGGCGATGCCAATGGAGATGGTCGAATCGATGTCGTAGTTGGCAACAAGAAGGGGTGCTTTGTCCATCTGCAGACCGATGAGGAAATCGCCGCGCCAAAGCCTGTCATGCCAATTGAGAAAAGCAGCGAAGTTCCGGCGATCGCAGGCGGTGCATCTGAAGGATTGCTCTTTGAGGGAGAAAGCATGAAAGTGCTGAAACGTGCTGGATCGCTGCGCCGTCAGAATGTGAAACGTCCAGGCGGCGGAAAATGGAGCGGCGACGCCCAGCTCTGGTGGACAGGCTCCAAGCCTGGCGATGTGATCGAGCTATCTTTGCCAGTCGACCACGCAGGCCGTTACCGCATCGGCGTCGGGCTGACGAAGGCGCGCGACTACGGCATTGTCGAGTTCGCGCTCGACGGGAAGAAACTCGGTGATCCGACTGACCTGTTCAATCCTGCCGTGATCCATACGGGAACCATCACACTGGGTGGCGAGCAGGAATTCGAAGCTGGCGAACATATCTTGTCAGTGACCCTGACCGGGACAAATCCAGAAGCCCTGAAAAAGTATATGTTCGGTTTGGACTACGTACATCTGTTTAGCGGCGAAGAGGCTGGATGGACGCCTTTGGAGCCGGGAGGCAGTGCGCCGGGGAAGGTAAGTGCGAAGAAGCCCAAAGCGGGCCCGGTTGTGGCAGAGCCTTCTCAGACAGTCAAGGAAGGCAACGATCTAGAGACAGAAGCCCGCAGTGCCGAAGAGCAACTTGCCAGTTTCACACTCCCCGAGGGATTCGAGATCGAACTGGTTGCCAGTGAGGAGCACGGTGTAGCGAAGCCGACCTCCATCGCTTTTGATGATGCCGGTCGTCTTTGGGCAACCACTGCGCTTGAATATCCACGGGACCAGGATCCAGAGGTGTGGAAAAACCCGGGACGAGATCGCGTTGTGATTATCGATCGCCCCCATCTGCGGAAGCCGCAGCCAGTGCGGACCTTTGCCGATGGCCTGATCATGCCGATGAGCGTCCTGCCGATTGACGGGGGGGCGATTGTTGCCCAGGGCCCGGAAATCTTTTTCCTCGATGACAAGAACGGTGATGGCAAAGCTGACGAACGTAAGGTTCTGCTGACTGGCTTCGGGGTGCAGGATACCCACACACTGCCGCATCAGTTGTCACGTTCGCCCGGTGGACGGATCACATTTTCTCAAGGCGTCCTCAATACAGGAGTGATCACCGATGCCGACGGACGCAGCCACGAATTTCACAAAACGCTGGTCGCCTCGATGACACCAGAGGGCAGAGATTTCCGTATCATCGGCGCGGGGATGAATAATATCTGGGCCTGGGCGCAGAGTCGCGTGGGACGGGTATTCATTCACGAAGCGAATGATAAAGGCTTCGGCCTCGCGCAGTTCGTTGAGGATAGTTCGTATCCCAGTTTCCGGTTTTCAAAAATCCATCCGGAGGCTCCCCTTCATCCGATGACGGCAGAGGGGCTGGATCTTGGTGGTACTGGGTTCTCCGGCATTGCCATCTGCGATGATCGCTCTGGGTCTTTTCCTGCCGCGTGGAAAGATCGCTTCCTCGTGGCGAATCCCATCTTTGGAAAGATCAATGCCGCCTCGGGTGTCCTCGGGAGTGACGACGTCTGGAGCTTCAGCAAGGAGGGGGATCTGGTCTCTTGCAGCGATCCCATGTTTCGCCCTGTTTGTATCGCTTTCGGGCCGGACGGTTGCCTTTACATTGCAGATTGGTACAACCGCATCATCTCGCACAACGAGGTGGCGCGCGATCATCCGGCCCGCGACAAGGAGCACGGTCGGATCTGGCGCGTTCGCCATGTCAACCAGCCTAAAGCCTCGATCACTGACTTTAGCCAATTGCCGACCGATCAACTTCCGGCGGCCTTGGATGCTGAAAGCACCTGGGCCATGCGTGCTGCGTGGCATCAGATGGCGGAACGTCAGGATGCATCGCTCGTGCCCGAGTTGGTCGCGATGTTGAGCGACGATAAGACTCCCGACGATGTGAGAATTCACGCTCTGTGGTCGCTTGAGGAACTGGGGCACTTCGATGTGAAATTGTGGGCAAAGGTTCTTTCTTCATCCAGTGCTGACCTCCGGCGTGAAGCGGTTCGGGCCTTGAATACCCTGATGGTTCCTCAGGCCAAAGCGGCTCCACTTCTCGCCAAGTTGGCTAATGATATGGCGTGGAACGTGAGATACGAAGTGTTGCGCTACTTTCGCCGCGCCGAGGGACCAGTGTCTCCCGAAAATCTTGCATGGCTCCGCGAATGGAGTGGGACGAAAGCATCAGGGCAGGCTGAAAAGGACGAGTCTTTAGCCCTCGACGGATCCTATCAGAAGGCCTTTCAAGATTTTCTCCTGATGCTTGCTGAGACAAAAACTCAACTCCCTGTGACTATCCCAACTAAGTGGGGCGGGGTCATCGAAAAGAACTCTCACCTAACGGACCCTAAAGCCGTGAAGAAGCGGATCGCAGCAGTCAAATTAGCGCTGCCCGAAGCAGACCTCGAAATAGGCCGGCTTATGACAGAATCCATTTGTCTAACCTGTCATTCTATCGGTGGGAAAGGAGTCGGATTTTCGCCCCCGCTCGACGGATCCGCGAATCGCGATCTTGATGGAATGATCACCGCCATCGTGGATCCGAACGCCGCCATTGAAAATGTGTTTCGGAGTTTTCGCATCGAAACAAAAGACGGCACGATTCAAGAAGGCTTCAATCGAGGCGAGAACCGGGCGGCGATCACGCTTCTTTCCATGGGAGGCGCCCGTCAGGTGGTTCCGATCAAGAGCATCAAATCAGCAGGTTATATTGAGGGTAAATCGGTCATGCCTGACTTGTCAGGAGGAATGACGCCTGAGCAGATTGCCGGGATCGTGGCTTATCTTCGTTCGGTGAATTAGGGGAGGTTCAGCGAAGATCTTTGGCGGACTACTATTTCCCAGCGAAGCCGTTTCGTGATTATGCTGTGTTGGCCGCTAGCAAGCCTTCTCAATTGTCGATTCGAACGGGCGAGTGATGCTTCATCTGTATTTTCCCTGCTGTTTGGCTGGGCGTTCACCCTGCCGATCCTGGGTGGCTGGTTAATCGTTTATGCCATTGCTAGCGGAGTCCGGGTGATGATGAAAAAGCGAGTGCTGGCGGCATCGACCAGTTCTTCATGAGGGGGACTGATGGTTGCAGTGTATTTGGCTTGTGGGGTTCCCTGATCCTCGATTATAGCTATTCAATGAACAGAAATTGCTCACTTTCTCTTTTTACACTCCGTCGGGCAGGTTCAGAGGGACGCCGCTCAAAAGAGCGATTTCCTGGTAGTCTCAATCCGGTCGAGTCCCGGGGAGGGACATCGATGAAGCTGAACCAGCTACGTGGACCTATTCAGATGAGTTCGTTGTGGTTGATGTGCTGGATCGCGTTGTTCAGTATGATCGGATGTTTCGTTGAAAACGCGAAGGCCGAAGACACCTCGGAGCAGCGGTTCCGCTATGAGATTGTTGACGGTGCGGTCACCTTAGAGGGAGTAAAAGAAGAGTTTTTTAATCATTCCAGTTTCAGCATTCCCCGGCAAATAGAGGGCATGGATGTAGTGTGCATTGGCTCCTCGGTGTTCGCTTTTTGCGATAGTCTCGCCTCGGTTACGATTCCCGATTCGGTCAAGTCTATTGGATACCACGCGTTCGAGGGCAGATCGAAACTGACTTCGGTGACGATTCCTGATTCGGTGAAATACCTCGGCAGCTCGGCGTTTCAGGATTGTTTTATACTAGGATCAGTAACAATTGGCAATTCGGTCAAACGCATCGGCTCTCGAGCGTTCTATTATTGCGAGAGTCTGCCTTCGGTGACGATTGGCGATTCGGTCACAGAAATTGGCTACGAAGCATTTGGCCGGTCGGCCCTGAGATCAGTGACCATGTCCGATTCAGTCAAGAGCATTAAGGATTTTGCCTTTTACAATTGCACTTCGCTTCATTCGGTGACGATTGGCAATTCGGTCAAAAGCATTGGCGAACACGCGTTTTCCCGATGCACGAGCCTCGCTTCGGTGACCATTCCCGATTCGGTCGAGAGCATCGGCAATTTCGCGTTCTATAAATGCACGAGTCTGACCTCGGCGACGGTTCCTGATTCGGTCACGATGACTGGGTACCTTGCGTTCCAAGGTTGTCCGTGGCAGCCTCCGTACCGGCCGAACCAGTGATTTGGAAATCTTGTCGAGTCGTCGCTTTTTCAACCTCGCCCCGGGATGGTATCCATCTCTTTTTTTATGGTCTGTCCGTGATCTGCGAAAAAGTGAAAGGAAACCGCTTTGATTCTTGCTCTGCCAGCGGGGAATCTTTATAGAATGAACGAGGGTGTGAACACAGGCATGGGTTTTCTCTAAAACTCTAAATTATTGTGAATTGTAGCGAATTTGTTACGTCTCTCCGTATTGCCCGACTTGTGCTTACGCCTTCAGATCGAACTGACTTTTACGTGAATCCTAGACTGTTTTAATATGGACCAACCACCCAACGAGGAAACCGACGAAACATCTGATGTTTCCGATGAGCTTGAACCCGATTCTGTTGACGCTACGGAATCTGAAACTGTTGACGCTACGGAATCCGTTGATGTCGGTGGTGTAGGAGAAGTAGCCGCTACTGCATCGAAAGGGATTGCCGGAGTTAAACTCACTCTTTTTGGCGCAGTTGCCGTTGCGGTCGGTGCTGCTGGTGGGATATACGGACCGGGACTGGTGGGGGAATATCTCCCGGGAACAGGAGGGGCCGGAGGCGGTGCCGATGTTGACCAAGCGGATCCAAAAGCGGGTCCCAAAAAGGGCTTTTCCTTTTCTGCAATTCCAGCGGGTGATCCTATTCAGACCATCGCCGTGACTTTGATGGTCGGTGCCGATGGCGGAAATCTTGAAGAGACGGTTGATGTGCATCTAGGAGCAGGTTTTCCATTGCGACTTTCTCCGCTGGGAGGTGCTTCTCAGGATTCTGCTTTTGCTGCTTTTCCTGACAAAACCTCATTGAAGTCAGGAGCCACTGCGATCAAAGCAGGCGAAAGTGCGACGTTTGAATTTTCTTTCTCAGGGAGTGAAGGCGGGGATTTGCTCAATACCACCCCTCAGTTGTTGAGAAATCTCACTGCTAAAGATCTGAGCGCGATTGGATTTTCTTCCTTGGGCAAAAGTGAATGGATTCTCGAAGGCTATCGAATTGAAGTGAACGGTAAGACCTTTGCGGAGAATGATTCCGTGAATGTCGTGGGGGCTGCAGTCCTTGCCACGACGCGATTGGATCTCGAAGGGAAGAAGCCGGAAAGTGAAGTCCTTCTCAAGGAGATTGCGGAGTTGGAAAAATTTGTGGTTCTTGGGCTTGGCGGTGAAACGGAAAAAGCTCAGATGGCTAAAAAAAAGGCGGCACTTAGCAAGCTGTCAGGGCCTCTCAATGAGCTCGCAGGGATCGGTGCTGGGTACTATCCTTGGTACAATGAGAGTGATAAATCTTTCGTAGCAGCGGCAAAAGTGCCGGACGCAGTTAAGGAGATCGGCGTGACTTTGGTTGCTGGGGGAGGGGATCAGCCTGGAACCCGGAACCCGGTTTACTTCAGTGCTGGTGGCAAGAAGTTTCTTCTCACCTCGGAGTCTGATCCTCTGGGAAATTCTGATGATCCGCAGGAGTTTACTCTTTCGAGTTCGGACTTGAAGAATACACCGGTGACTTTGGCTGATCTCAAGAAGTTGGGGATTGGTATTGTCGGCAATGAGGTTCGTTTTGGTAAAGTGCCAGATCGTGCCAAGATTCAGAGGCTGTCTGTCAGTGCTGATGGCAAAAAGATCTACGATAGTGAGAAAGTGACGGGAGACCGAAAGGCTTTGCAGGCATTCTGGCTGCTTCCTCCAGCTCATTACGACACAGATGGTGCCATCATTAAAAATGAAGAAAAGGCCTCAGAGAAGCACTTCTGGGAGATGGGAATGGTTGCTCCGATCAATGTGGTCATTACCGGGACACCGATTGCTCCTGAGCTGCCGCCGATCAAAGGGAAGCCTCCGACCTTGCTACCTAAGCCACCTGCAGCGCCGGGTGGCCCTGGGAAACCTCCAGGCATAGTTGGAAAACCTCCAGGCATAGCTGGAGCACCAAAAGGTCCCAGGAAACCTCCGGCAGCTCCCGGAACCCCTGGAACCCCTGGAACCCCTGGAACCCCTGGAACCCCTGGAAAGGCCGATCCAAAAGACGGAACGAAGCCGGGAACCATTGGCGGAAAGCCGCCAAAGACTCTACCGCCAGCTCCACCTAAGACCAAGGGCGGCGGATCGAATGGCAAGCCTAAGGTGCCACCGGCACCTGGAGGTCCTTCGAAACCCGGTGGAGGTAAAATACCGGGCGTGGTGAAGACACCCTCTCCACCTTCTATTCCCGGTCTTGGTGGCGGCGGATCAATTTTGAGGCAGCCTGGTGTCACCACTGCTTCGACGGGCGCTCCGATTGGAACCTTCGTTCCGACGGGTAAGGTCGACCCGAGAACGGGGTTAATGATAGGGACTTGGCAGCGGGGAACGATTGGAGGTCATGTACCCAATCGACGAAAATTTAAACTTGGGGGACTGTCCCCAACCGTCTTCAACACTCCCACACTGACGGGAGGAGTTGGAGGGAACCCGAACAGGGTTTTGACCGCAGCGGACATCATCAAGATTATCGCAACGATCAAGAACATCATCAAACCGACTCCGCCGAAGCCGGGGCCGAAGACACCGATTCCACCGCCAACGCTCGGTGCCGTATCTTTCCCCAATACGTTCAGTGCCGTGGAGATGGGGCGGAAAATGACAGTGGATTGGACCATTCTCGGAAGCGGTGCCACGGCCAGTGGAATCAGCAGCTTCAAAATCGACCTGATGCCAGTGCTGCCGCACATGAGCCCACCTATTCCAGCAGGATCGAAGCCTTTGGTTTCGACCACCGCGGGAGCCAGCTCAAGGACGATTTCTGTCCCGGCGATTGCCTTGCCTAAGACCGGGTCATTTCCTGGAATCCCGAAAGAAGATCTTCCCTTACTCTTTGTCCAGCCACGGGTCACTGCGCTGGATGCCAAGGGCAAGACCGTCGGGACAGCCAAGGATGGTCCCGTTCTGCCATTGTTGCCTGATCCTCTGACTTTCGGGAAGCATGGCGCCCGGGTTTCCCTGACTCGAGGCATTTCCAAGAAGCCTATTGATGATCCTTCTGCAGCAGTTGGGAGCAGCTTTCTCCTTTTTGATTCCAAAGGAACTCCAGGTTCCTGGAAAGCGCTCGGTTTAGTGAAGCCGAATGCAGGGCAGGGAAGTCTGGCATCAATGATAGGGATCACTGAAGAAGGGGCCCTTTCCGGGGTGCGATTTGCTCCAACGGAGGTTAAGAGCCCATTCAGAGCTTTTAACACTGCGGTCAGGACCAGAGGTGGCGAAATTGCAGTCCTCCAGTTTGAGGGTGGTATTTCTTATCCGAAGTTGGGTGGTAAAACCGTTCCCGCCGGGAAGGCTGGTGTGATTCGAGGATACCGGATCGTTGGTCACTTGGGATTTCTTGCTGGAGCAGTCAAAGGTACCGGTAAAGCGGAGGTGTCAATTTCGGTTGACCTCAGCGGTGACGGAGTCTCTTTCGGTCCGACTATTGTTCAGAAGAAGGATGGGGACCACGTTGTTGATAAGGCTTTGAAAAAGAGTGGCTACTTCAGGGTGGCTTCGACAACCCCGTTCGAGGTGGCTAAGGTGCCCGGGGGAGGCATGCAAGAGTTTGATATCCCGATCAGTTTTGAGGCCCTCGACAAAGGGCTGGGTGCGGTCTACCCAGGATCACGGCCTGCTGCCAATTTTGGCTCAAATCCGTTCGGGTCAGATTTTGCTAATCCGGCAGATACTCTCACCAAACCCATGACGAAAGCCGACTTCGATGCCTATGAGTTCGCCAAGAGCAAACTTGGGAACTATGGCGTGACGGTGACCTTTGCTGTGAATACTTCAAACCTCAGTTCCAGTGATACGCTGGGCATCTTCGGGCTTAGAATCGTTCCGGACGTCTATTAATTGCCAATCCAAAAAGGTGCGATGAAATCAAAATTTGATTACTTTAAGGGGGGACGACCCGCCGGGTTTTCCCGGCTTGTCCTCACGGTCTTGTGCCTGGGGTTTGTCACTTCCGGTTTTGCTCAGGAATCTGCTTCTGCCGGGATTTCGGTTCAGGGCCGGGTTTCCGGTCAGGATGAAGAGGGAAACAACGCTGGCGTGATTGCAAACGCAACGGTTGAGCTTCTTCGCGCCGGGGGATCTCCTGCCGGCACAGAGACAACGAATGAGACAGGGTTTTATCAAATCACTGGTCTTCAGCCAGGTGATTACACCTATCGCGTATCTGCCGATGGGTACTCCTCGGAAGATGCGGGCAGGGGTATCAATATTCCTAACGGTGGTGATGGCTTTGTCCTGGATTTCATCCTGACAAACGGTGACTTAACACCGCCGGCGACAGGCAGTCTTAGCGGTCAAGTATTGGTAGAGAAGGATGAGGTGCGCACGCCCGGAATTGGGGCGAAAGTTGTGGCGAGCCGAAGTGCCGGGAAAATGGTTGTGG
The DNA here is from genome assembly GCA_963977055.1 of uncultured Verrucomicrobiales bacterium. GTDB lineage: Bacteria > Verrucomicrobiota > Verrucomicrobiia > Verrucomicrobiales > DEV007 > Arctic95D-9. The sequence goes on along the minus strand of CAXBMX010000025.1, from coordinate 23,916 downwards.
AACGTTCGGTGGATGAGCAAGGAAATTACCATCTCGATCTTCCGTCTGGTGAATGGAAGATGTCGGCAATCCTTCCCAACCGGCCTCCCCATGTGAATCCGGAGATCGTGACGACTGATCCAAACACTCCTGCGACGGTTGATTTTATCTTCTTCGAAATCGTCAAGGAAGAGCCACCGGCTCCGACTGATGTTCATCTCTTATCCTCTGTTCCAGCAGGGGGGGGGAGTGCCGCGGCTCCTACCGTTAATTTCGTAAATCGTGAGACCAGCGAAATGAAATCAGCCAAGGTAAACCCAGCGACGGAAGCTCAGCTTCTCGCCGGAGGACTATCGCCTGACAAACGCACGGAATCTCTGACTTGGTTTTATGCAGCACCTGCTGAGCCGCTTCCCGAGGGGAGTTTCTTTGCTGAAGCCAATTTGGAAGGTTTTGATAAGGCACTGTCCACCGAGCGGAAAGTCACTGCCGGTGAGGAAATCTGGTTTGATGTCGCATTTGTGCCGGTCAAGAAGGTCGACGATATCGACCTGACGGATCAGGGGACTCCTGGAGATCCCGCAATGCCGACGGTTCCAGGCGTGCGAGGTCGGGTTTCAGGTGTGCATGAGTCCGGCGAGTATTTGGGTGTTGTCGCGGGAGCGAAAATCGAGTTTCTGAATGGATCCGGAAATGTGGTGGCGACTGCGACGACGAATGAAACGGGATTTTACGAAGTGGATACACTCGGCGCGGGAAATTGGACCTATCGAGTCACGGCTGCAAATTTTGTGGCAGAGGACGCCGGTCGCGGCTTTGAACTGGACGAAACTTCCGGGATTCAAGTTTACGATTTTAGTCTTTTTAAGACAATCGCCGAACCGCCTTCGAGCGGAATCATTTCCGGATTGGTGTCTCGAATCAAGGGCGAAGGAACTGAGCCGCTGTCAGGGACCATGGTTTCACTCCGGCGCACAGACGGGGGATTCATTACCTCAGTGACTTCGGGGGCTGATGGAACATTCCGGGTCGATGTGCCCGTTGCAGACTGGAAGGTCTCTGCCTTGACCACCCAATTTAAGGCCAGCGTTTTCCCATCGATTGTCAGTGTCGTTTCAGGCGAAGACTCGATCGCTAATTTTATCTTCCCTGAAAAATTTATTCCTGAGGTGAAGCTCAATAATAGTGTCCTGGCGTTGGTCTCGGTTGCAACGGGTCCCGATGGCAAAACAGCGATTCCAGCCGTCGAATTTGTGTCGGTGGAAGGGCAGTCCCGCATTCCCGGTAATGTTGAGCAGATTCCGGACGCGGAATTGACTAAAATGGGTATCAAGAGGCAAGCCGAAGGCAACCCGTGGGATTGGTATCGTGCTAAGCCTGACCAGGCGCTGCCGAAAGGGAATTACAATGCTCAGGGCAAATTGGCCGGCTACACACCTGCGAAGAGTGCTTCAAAGCAGGTGGGAGAATTGTTGTTGGTTACTTTTGATATGGCCTTGTCGCTGACCAAATCGCCTGGTGATAAGCCGATTGATATGCCGCCGATCACGGACGTGCCGAAAGGTCCTGAGAAACCCGGGATGCCTGATAGTCCGGATACTCCAGTTCAGCCGGTTCCTGTTGACCTGCCGAAGGTGATGGTCACGGTGGTGGACATCGAGGGTGTTCCGATTTCCGGTGTTGATATTCGACTTGTGGACAAGACCCGGGGAAAGAGTTTGAGCGAAGCCGATCAGGTTTTCTCCAGTGAAACGGGAGTTGGGTCTTTCGACCTTAGTGATGGATTTGGCGATTACGCACTGATGGCGAGCTTGAGCGGGTTTGATACGATTGGGGAGGAGATCACGGTGACTGAAAAATCGTTCGCTTTGACCCTGACTCTATTCAAAGAAGGGGTGCCACGATTGGTCGATTTAACTGGTGTGGTGGTGGAAAAGACTCCCGGCCAAGACGGAGGGCACCCAGATGGGAAAAAGGTGGTCAATGCATCGATCACTTTCAAAGTGGGGCCCGATTCGAAACTTCCTGAGTCACTGACTGGTTCTTTACGAACGGATGAAAATGGTTCCTTCTCTGCGAAAGGGGTTTCTGAAGGGATCTACGATGTGGTGATTCTGGCGGAAGGTTACGTGGAGTTTTCCGGAAACGTCCAGGTTGTCAGGGATATGGGCCAGCCTCTCTTTGCGCTGGATCCGAGGAACATGGCTAGGGACAACTGGATCAAGATGATCTTGACCGAAGCCTGGGGTGATTCCGAGCGCGCCCGACAGCTTCACGTCAAGGGACTGGCGGAGGACAATCAGGACAGTAATGTGGACTTCGCCCTTGGGCTGGCCTGCTTGCCGTCCGCCGACGATACGACTGCGATCAGAGGGTTTGAGGGAGCTGTTGGCAAAGTGAATCAGGAACTTTGGTGGGACCGCGCATGCGAGGGCTACATCTGGACCTTGATGCGTCATGATAGGGAGGACGCCACGGTAGCAGAGATTCGTCGATTGGTCTCCGACCACTACAGTGACCGGGAGGCAAGCAGCGAAAGTCAGGCGACTGCTAATATGATCGGTGTGGCGGTTGGTGTTTTGATCGGCCCCTGGAGCAGTGAGTCAACGGCGGGTGATTATGCAGCGCTCGATCAGGAAGTGTCAGCGTCCTTGAAGGAGCCTCTTCTCACTTCATATCTTGAAGGCCGGAACAGTGTGAAGGTGAAGCTTCAAGAACTGACTGATGCCGAGGAAAAATCCAATCAGGAAATGGCTGATGCTTCGGCAAAAGAGAAGCAGCAGATGATCAGTGCTTTGGAGGGCGATATGAATGTCATTAAGGGGCAGCTTGGGGAAAACGCCAAGGTGATCGAGTCGAAAAATGAGGGGTTTGAGCAAAACAAGAATGAGGCTGTTGCGGTAGCCACCGATTTGACTGAACAAATCGCGGAGTTCCAGAAACAGTTGACCGGCCTTGAAGCTGATATCGAAAATCACAAACAGCAAATGGAATCCGATTCGAAGAATCGGGCCAGGGATCTACTGACCAAACGTCTTCAGGAAATCGAAGGTGGCTTGCAAAGTAATGCCACTGAGATCGCCCGAATCGAAGCGGAGAACGAAGCGCTCACGGGGAATATGGCAGAGATAAAAACTGCCGTTACTGAATACGGTGAAGCAATTGAGAATGCGAAGACGAATCTAAGTCGAATTCGTGCCGAGATCGCAACGATTAAGCAGGAGATTCAGAATGCCATTGCCAATAACACCGCGATGCAAGGGGGCTTGGGTAAGCGGCTTCAGGAGATTAGCCAAGGGTTGACGGCGAATCAACAAGCACAGCAGGCACAAGAGATTGTGGTGCAAGATTATCCAAGCACGGCTTTTGCTGGTTTTGATAACCGGTTGCAGCAAATCGTGAATGAATTGAATGTCATTTCAGAGCAATTGCCTGGAGCGAGGGCCCGGGATCAAGAGGCCGCAAGCAACATGATTAACGGGCAAATGGCGAACTTGCAGGCGTCCCTCAATAACATTGATGCGCAGTTGCAGAACTTAGATCAGAACTTTGCCAACATGGGCGGTTCGATGGATGGGTTCAACCAACAGCTGAACCAGATTAGTATCCGGATTCAAGAGATTCAGACGCGACTCGAAGTGCTCAGCAATGAATCCGAGTTCTGTGAGGAGTGCAGGCAATTTTCGGAGCAGCCCCCGAATTGTCCCGACTGCATAAACCATCGGCAACACAAAGAAACGGAGACCCTGTCGCTGAACCAGGAATGGACTAATTTGGCCGCAAATTGGGAACAAATTAACAATGCGAAACAAGGTGAAGAAGCTAACTCAAGTCAAGCTTCGGAGACCTACGAGCGGGAACGGACTCGGTTGCTTGGGGAGCGTGATGGCATCATTGCGATGATGAACAACCCTGTTGGAAACGGCGAGCAGGGGATGGTGGGCGAGGAAGCCAATCTACTGAGAAGAGATACGGAACTTCGAGCTGAATATGACCAGGAGTCGCAAAATCGACAGAATTTTGCGGATAATGATTACCTTCGTATCGACGGGGAAAATCGGCAGAGGTTTCAAAATCTGATCAATGCAGGTATTGATTTGGAGAATCAATACAACGCTATCGCGGAGCAAATGAATAATACGCCTGACGGCAATATGCAGGACGATGGCCGACTGCAGCCTCTCGAAGATCAGGAAACTCAGTGGAAAACCTATCTCGCTGAAGTGGAGGCCGGGTTAAGAACCGTTCAGGGCGATGATCCCTCTGGGACAGTGGCGGAGAATAATCAGACCTTAATTCGTCTCAGGCAGATTGCGGATGAACTGACTGCTGATTACCATCGTACTTCAGGGCAGCTTTCGAATCCAGACGGAATGGCGCCGAATGGGGAGGAAGGGTTGAGTGATAGCAAGACCACCGAGTTGACGCATCAAATTAACGAACATCAATCCAGGGTCAAGAATATGCAGGCTGATCTATTAGGGATTCAAACGGGGTACGCAGAAGAAGATGCGGCCCATAAAAAGGAGATCGAGAGTTTGAATCAAATCGCGGTCGACTTGACGGGTCAATACAAGGAACTGGAGGCTAAGTTGGGAGCTCTTCCTGACACGGTTGGGGGACCGGCAGGAAAGCCTAAAGTCGGCGGAACTGATTTCACCCAGATGAAAGAGTCTATCCTCACGTATCGGAGTTATCCCGTTGAGCAGCGCAGAGATGAATTGCTTAACTGGGTGACGAGAGAGGTGACGGCAATCAGATAGGACTCTCCCATTTTGAATCAAAACAATTTTCAGCCATATAATCCAATATTGAATCTTTATGAATGCCATTAGAAAATACCTTTCATCAGGGCTGATAAGAGGCTCTGGGCTTTCGGTGACCTTGTTCGTCGTTGCCCCGATGTTCATGACCGTTGCAGGTCGAAGTCAATCAACCTCGGCCATGACGGTCGCCCCGCCGCTATCGCAAACCAGAGCGGTTGAGGTGACCTTTTCGAATCAGACCAGTGGGACCATTGTGGCGAGTTGGCAGAAAGGACCGAAAGTAGAGGAAAGAATTGGGGTGATTCTCCCCAACCAAGCCATGGAGCTTGTTACTTATCCCGGCCATGTGACGGTATTCACATCCGGGAAGAGGCGATTGGCCACTTTTCGCGCAACGAGTGCCAGTAACGGTGCTGTCTTTGGTATCGCTGGCCCCGGGGGAGGCTCTGCCAGTCCTGTTCCTGCTCCGCCTATTGTTTGTGGGACACCCCCAAGGGGTGGTACTAACCCGGGCAATCACGGTCAAGTCACCTTGGGTGGCATTGGCGGATTAATTCAGGCTATTCTCAAAGGAACCTTGGGAACTGCCGGCGGAGGGGCGCCTCCCGGAGTCACTCCAGGCGGCACGCCGCCTGTGAATCAAACTGATTTCGCCGCGAGACTGGTCGGTACGACATGGACCTACGTCTATGGTGGCCAGACCTTTGAATTTGAATTTGGACAGGGACAGATCAAACCCATTTCCAGCAACTGGTGGCCGGGAGTGATCTGGAAGACCAACGGAAAGAGCCAAGTGCAGCTCAAAAATGTTCCGCAGGCGAATGTTGCAACGCTTCCTCCGGGCCCTAACGCCGTCAATAAAACGATCGACATCACCTTCGATTCAGAGACCAGCTTCAAGGGAATTGATTTTGACGGAGTGACGCCAATATTCGGCCAGCGCAAATAATTGGCCGAAGTGTGATCTGACTATCATTCCTACCACTGAATACTATGAATAAACATCAACTCAAATTGTGTCTACTGAGCACAGTTGTCTGCCTCAGCACTATTGGATCAGGGAAACTGCTGGCACAGGGGGGCGCAGCGCAGGGCACCATTCGCAACAATTCTTCATGGCCGATTGCGATCTATTGGGCTGATGATTCGGGAGCGAATCAGAACTATTTTGATGAGCAAATTCCGGCGGGAGGATCAGCGGAATTTCAGAGTTATCCTGGCACTGTCTGGAGAGCCTATTCCGGGAATGATTTTATCAGTGATTACACGGCTACGAGCCAGGCCGGACAGGTATTTCAGATTGAGGATTGGGCCGATCATGGCGAGTCCTCAGGTTCACTTGAAGAATGGAGAAGAGAAAGAACGCTGATCTCCAGTTCGATAGGGAAGTGGCAGAGATTGATCTTTCGCAAAGGAGCCCAGTTGAGACCGACTGATGACTATGTCATGAGCGGTACTTCCAACTCTTATTACACCCTATCCGTCGATGAATACGAAAGAGACCGCGATGGGCAGGGCGTTTATAGACAAAGGGTGACCACGCTTCTATATTGCGATGCCAATGACGTCACAGTCAACCGGACTGAAAAGACGGTCGATATCACGATGATCTTCAACGGGTCCCAGGGCGCAGCGCAGTCGACGGTTCGAATGTCCGGGCAGATTAGAGGAGATGAAGATGGCGAATATGTCACGGTGAGGTTTTCCGGTAGTGGGCCGGTATACTCTGGATTTGATTCGCGTCTCAAGGATAACGTTGAGGGAGCTGAATGGTTTGAATCTTTTGATACGCTTCAGTGGAAGGAGTTCGTAGACGAATTCATTCCCGGATCGGAAGAGGAGCAGCGTCACTTTGACGATATCGATTCCATTCACGCGCCACGGTAATTTCCGTGGCCGCAGTTGGTAGCCTCCCAGTCCTTGTCGCTGAGACTATGTCAGGGCGATTGTCGATAGCTTTAACACAAAATTTGAATTCCCAATTAGTGTGATGAAGAGAACTACCTTATCAGTCGGAGCAGCTGTGGGGGTGCTAAACCTCTTGGCATTGACATCTGTCAACGCCAACGGAAATGAGACAGCGCCTCTGCCGACGCCGCCACCTCCATCAAGTGGCACGCCAAGTGTCCCGAGTCCCGCGGCTGTGCCGGTTGCGCCAGCAAGTGATACGCCAAGCGTTCTAATTCCCGGAGCGGGATTGCCAAAAATGCCAACGCCTCCGACGCCGGGCGTATTGCAACCAACTGGAGTTGTTCCGCCAGCACCGCCGAAAACACCCGGAGTGGCTGGTCCCAGTGGTCCAACCGTGCCGCCGATCATGAAGCCACCGAAAACGCCTGGGGTGGTTGGACCGGTTAGTCCTACGACGGTTGACGTTGACCGGGCCAGTCTGATCACGGCTAATTCCATTGGCGGTATCAAGCTGGGGATGACGATGAGGGAAGCAAAACGGGTGGCCAGCAATGCTACCTTTGAGCGAGAAACTGATGGGGATGGCGTTCCCTTGATGTGGGTTAGTGATGAGCACGGTTTTGCGGCTGAGTTGTACTATGAGTATGACTACGATGTTCCGGAAGCTCCGGTAAGAGATGATGCGGTCATTAATTTTATGTCAGCATGGGGAGAGGATGCTGAGACTGCTGAAGGCGCGAAGATCGATATGCGAATCAGTGACCTGGAGCGTATCTATGGTGAAGTGAAAGAGATTTGGATGAGCGAGATTGAATCTCGTGAGTACGTTGAATTTGCGAATCAACCATCAGGATTCTCTTTCAGGGTCTTCAGTGAAGCAGACAGTGCCGGTGTTTACCGGACCGAAGAACGGGTGACGACGCTTTATGCTTCAGACGCCAAACTGATTAGTATCGAAGTATTGGGGCGTTTTATTACGAATGAGGAAAGTATTGGCGGAATCAAACTTTACGATACGGATAGCGACGTCACTTCGGCAATGGCAACCCATAGTCTTGGCCGATTGGAAAAAGGGGAGTCATGGGTATCCGACGCCATCGGAGCGAAGATCCAGACCTGGAATTTTCCGAGTGTGGGCCTTTCTGTTGATATGATGTCGTATGAGGAGAGTGAGCCGAAAACGGTAATGTCGATTCGGATGACATCTCCCTCGCTTCTCAAAACGGCCGAGGGTATTGGGATCGGATCGGATAAGACGGTGGCGATCCAAGCCTATGACGAATTTATTAACGGAATGGAAGAACAGGAGTTCTTCGAGGGCCAGGACGCCCATCTCGTCGGGTCAATCTACGATGGAATGGTCATCTATTTTGATGAGGGGAAGGTTGTAGAAATCTTTCTGGGGCCTTCTGCTGAGTGAGGCAGCGTTTGTTGTTTCGACAGGTCTAAATGAAGTTGATTGGGCGGCTTTGTTTGGCTTCGAAAGTGTCTAGGTATAAGCGGTCGCGAGGGACCGCGACCCTCCCAAAAAATACCCCGATATTTGCAGAAGACCCGCAAGGGTCTGGAGTGTCACGGTCCCCCGTGACCGATCGAAGCCAAGCTTTTCCGTCGGTTAACTAGTCGTTAGGAGAAGCGGTAGAGCTAGATTAAAGCCTTCCCAGCTACTCCGCCGCCGGCCCCAGAAAGATCTCAGAAACGACGCCGTTTCTGAACGTTAAAATCATTCCACCGTAAATCGATCCGACGAGGAGCTGATCATCGGCAACAGCCTGCGATTCGCTGGCGTCAGTGAAATATGCTGAATAGGCCTTCTTTGCCTGGGACTCCGATGTGCCAATCCCAACGCCTTGTAGCGTCTTAAGTTTGCAGGGCGACTTTGCGGTAATGGTGAGAATGCTTTTCCATCCTTTTGCATCTTCCGACTCCATCAGGAGCGATATCCCTGCGGCTGGATAATCCCAAGTCTGAAAGTAAACGCCAATGGCATCGGACAAGGATTCGACGCCCTTGATTGGATTGCCAAGATTTGCTTTCTCCGCGGCGGCAACAACTTTGTTTTCATCCGCACCGATCATGAATTCAGCAATGTTCTCGAAGGTCTCGACGTCAACGTCTCCGGTCCTGATTTCGACGAGATCAAATCCCTGGTTGTCGTACCAGGTCTTTTGCCCATCGAGATTTCCTTCGATCAGGGTGAAGTCGGGAGTTGTTCCGTAGTTGTCATCAAAATTCAGCACCAGCTTACCAGTCGAGGCATCGTAACTTCCTTTAACTGGTGAAACGTATTGTGAATTGCTGATCATTCCATTGATGGCACACGAGCCAGTTGCTTTCGCCCATGTCAGTTTGGCGATGCAATCAGATCCTTCCCAGGACCCTTCATAAAATTTTTCAGTGCCGGCCGTGGACGTGGTGGTGATGCCCGGCGGTTTGAGGGTAGGTGGCGTGCTCAGCGGAGCGGTGCTGATCAAGAATACCTGCCCAACCTTATTCGTCGCCACATACTCCTTGATGAGAGTCTGGTCATGATAGGCTCTCCACGTGGTGCCCGCGTAGGATAGGAAATCGGTTTGCCCGTAGGCAGGAATCGGCTCATCGAGGTAATTCTGATTATCTCCATTTTCATCAGCCCAATAGACGCTGACTTCCTTTGAGGTCATGTTGCGAAAGGTTCCTTGAACGGAGGCCGAATCCTGACATACCGCCGTGTTGATCAGAGAAAGCAAAACAAGGGGCAAGCATCTCCTGGTGACTGATTCAGTTCCCAGTCTTTTGATCCCTGTTTTGCATTTGAACATGTTTCGAGCTTGTCGTTTGGATTTGGTTGGGTCAATTCCAAAGATACCTGCGAGGAGAGAGTGAAGCTTTTGTTTTGTTTTCCGTGTTGGTCTCTTCGTTAGTCTGCTGTTTTTCGGTTCGACAGGTAGGTCCATCGTGATACTCTCGAACTGGCTTAAATAGGAATTTGCTAAATTTCGGCTTTCGAAGTTTCCGAGATACTGCCAGCTCGACGGGATGGGCATGAGGAGGAAAGATCGAATTTTCGAGAAATATGAAAGGATTGAAGCGGGTATTGACCGGATTGATTGTGATAGGCCTCGTGATAGGTCTTGCGATGGGCCTTTATGACCTTTGGTGGTGGCTTCAGTCTTCTGAGGAACAGCCAATCTCTGGTGGTGGCGAAGACATCTCGGAAGCTGAAATCAGGGTTCAGGATGAGGTTTCTCAGCAAGCGGTGTTCGATGAGGAATTGACGGCGGTCTTTGAAACCTCGGACCTCAGTGACCCTACGGTGCGCGAACAGCTGGCGAAGCAAGTGAGAACTCAGGAGGAGGCAATTCGGGCGGCGACCCATGCGAGGGCAGAGCGCATGGGGATTCCCATCAGGGAAGAATGGGAAGATGGGAGAGTGGTCGAGATTCAGGGGTTCGACGGCAATGTGCCGATCTATTTTTCGACACTCAATGGAGAAGCCGCTTATGCGAGCCAGGCGGAATCAATCCGGAATAGCTCCCCCTACAATGTTTCGGGCGAGGGCGTGACGGTTGGCGTGTGGGATGGAGGAAAAGCGTACAACCGGCATAGTGCTCTGGGTGAAAAGAATGTCGTGATCAAGGATAAGGCCAAGAAATACTCCGATCATGCGACCCATGTGACGGGAACCATTACCGCCGATGGAAGGGGGGCTGGTGCTCTAGGAATGGCCCCTTCGAGCTTGGTCTGGTCTTATGATTACAATTTCGACATTTCGGAGATACTCCTGGCCGGTGCCGGCTCGGAAGGTGAGGCGAACCGGGTTTCCATCTCGAACCATTCGTATGGGCAATTAGTCGGATATGAGTATGGACGCTACTCGGGGCAATATAACTGGTTCGGAGATGAGCTTGATCAGCATTCCGCAGATTACGGGGCCATCAAGGGAGACAGTAAGGCGGGTCGGTATTCTGATCGGGCGCGGGCAATCGACACCATCGGCTTTTCGATGCCCTACCTCACCAGTTTCTTTGCTGCGGGAAATGACCGGACTCACAATCCGAAGCATGGCAATCAGGTTGCCGGGTATATGCTGGGGGGATCTTTTGAGCACGACGATTTTAGTGACGGCATTTTTAGGCGCGGCTCATTCGCCTTTGACAGTAAGAAGAGCCCCAAGGGCGATGGCGAATGGCGGAATGGCTTCGAGAATATCGGTGGCGCGGCGGTCGCCAAAAACAACATTGTCGTCGGCGCCGTCGATGCGAAAAATGGGCGGTTGGAAGCGGAAATGAGCACCTTTTCGAGCTGGGGGCCGACAGACGATGGTCGGATCAAGCCTGACATCGTGGCTCACGGGGTCGATGTGAATTCGACGGTTGCCCAGGACACCTATGAGATAAAAAGCGGAACCAGTATGGCATCCCCCTCGGCGGCGGGGTCTGCCGCCCTCCTGGTCGAACTGTACCAGGACAAGTTCAAGAATCGGCTCATGCGTTCCACTACGCTGAAAGCGTTGCTGATCCACACCGCTGACGATCTCGGGCGACCGGGGCCGGACTACACTTTTGGATGGGGGCTGATCAATGTGAAAAAGGCGGCGGATGTGATTCTCAAACACGAAAAATTTGTGAATAAGTCTGACCCGAAGGCAGGCGCGAAGCTGATCCGCCGGGAAGTCGACGCCGACAAAGAGCCTTTCACCTTCGTGTTTCAAAGTGACGGCACCCAACCGATCCGGGCGACCTTGTGCTGGTTGGATCCGGCCGGTCCGCTTCAGGCAGCAGCCGACAGTCGGAAGTCAGTTCTCTCACACAACCTTGATCTTCTCATCACCGGGCCCAATGGAGAAGTACACCGGCCATTCAAAATGCCGTACGTGGGTGATTGGAGCCTGAAAAAGTTGACGGCGGATGCGACGCGCGGAAAGAACAACACGGACAATGTCGAGCAGATCTTTGATCGGAAGAAACCAACTCTGAACGGTGCCGGCATATACAAGGTCACCGTATCCCTGGATGGTTCACTCAAGAAGGGATTCACGCAGCAGCCATTCTCTCTGGTGGTGACGGGTGGTGAGGCATTGCCGAAAGGCGAAGCGGTCATTGACATGGACCCCGTTTTGAATTTTGGGAAAGTGTCCGATGGACGATCGAGGACCCTGCATCTTAATATCCGAAACCTGGGAGAGGAAGACTTGTTGATCACCGGATTCGATTTCGGTAGCAACCTGGACATGTCAGGAAACTTTGACGGGACGATCAAGCCTGGCGGAGTCGAGGTGGTCCCCGTCACTTACACGCCTGCTGCCGCGGCGGCAGAAGATATGTGGTTCGGTACGTTGAAGGTTCTCTGCAACTCGAAAGCAGGAAGAATTACCGTTCCCCTCGCTCATACAGTGAAAGGCAAATGGAACCATTCCCCTCAATTGCTGCGCCCGGAGCCGGGGGTGGCCATCAAGACGAACCACATCGATAACCTGGTTGGCAGCGAATGGTCATACGACTGGAAGGAGGAGTCCTATACTAATCGATTCGCCTTCAACCAGGATGGGACGGTTCGAATCATCGTGGTGGACAATCCGAGCTATCGGACTGGCGATGTGAAGGCGGGAATGAATTGGATGCCGGTTGGCCCCAATCAAGTGAAACTCTACAACCCCGGCAGTTTTTTCAGTTCCGGAAAATACCCAAATTTTGAGGAGGCGATCATGTTGAAATTTACCTCAGCCAAGACGTTTGAGACAACCAGCCTGAACGGGAAAGCGATCGTGGGCAGGCGCTATGGTGAGCCGGGAAAAGGTGAGGATTTCACCAAGGATCTAGCCGGTAAGCTGTTGCACTATATTTATCACGAGAGCAGGGGTGACAAGATCAAGAATTTCTCGACGAACTTTGAAGCGGTTTTAGCCCTGATGCAGGCGAATGGAACTTTAAAGCCATTCCAGAAGGAAGATGTGCACGGTTTGTGGGACAATGTGACATGGAAGGTTAGCGGAACCAATGTCATTCGGTTCTACAACGCATCCACCAAACAGGAGCTGTACATGCATTTGGTTGCGTCGAGATATACGGCCTTCAAAACTTACGTAGCGGTCGGATGGAACGGGAACAATGTGAGCGGGATGCTGATGAAGCCGTGGAAGACGGACAAGAAGCCAGATGATTTGACCGAGCGCCACGATCGCGAGATTTCCGGGAACTTCGGCAGGATGGAGATGGAGTGGAGAATGCCGGGGCAGGATGCCGGAATGCCTGGATACTGGAGGGCCTCCTATGCGAAGATCACTCAGAGGCAATGGAAGTCAGTGATGTCGACCAATCCAAGCAGCCGGAAAGGGGATGAATTGCCCGTTGATCGCCTCACCTGGAGAGATGCAAAGCTTTGGATCATCAAGATGAACGCGAAGTATCCTTTGCCGGCCGGAAGAACCTGGTCGACTCAGCCTGAGTATACGAACGGGGCAAAAGACGACGTGATCGCCCCGGGGTTTAGAGCGACCATCGTGCCGAAAGGGTAGTGAGGCGAACCCTCAAGGGAGAGCTTGGTGTTTGATTGATCAGTGAACTGCTCGAGGCGTTTCGGAGGCGAGAGTCTGTTTTGCCTCATCGGCAAATAGAGTCGACAGGAGTAGGCCGCCTGATACTCTGGAATCGGCTCCGCTTGGGGCCGGCTCAAAATACGTTTCCCTGGTTCTCGGACGACGGTCTTTTGGATAAGTGGGCTTGATGTTGAACCATCGCCCTCGTGAATATGATGAAACGATTGAAGCCCTTTTTGGTTGTGCTGGGAGTGTTGAGCTCGGTGGTGGGAGTGGCGTTCTTATCCTGGTGGCTGCAGCGTGAGGTGGCGGAGGAAGTCATCGCCGAAGACGATCCGGTCGCGGTTGAGTCGAGGTCGGAGGAGTCGGTGATTGATGAGGAGTTGGTCGGGCTTCTCGAAACCTCGGATCTGAGTGACATTACGGTGCGCGAGAAGTTAGCTGAGCAGGTGCGAGCGCAGGAGGAGGCGATTCAGACGGCGACGCACGCGCGGGCGGAGCGGCTCGGGATTCCGATCCGGGAGGAATGGGAAGATGGGAGGATTGTCGAGATTCAAGGGTTCGACGGCGACGAGCCGATTTATTTTTCGTCTTTCAATGGTGGAGAATATCGCGTTGCTGACAGTTTTAAAGCTGCTTATGCCAGTTTGGCGGATGAGATCCGGAATGTGTCTCCCTACAACGTATCAGGTAAAGGAGTGACTGTCGGAGTCTGGGATGGGGGGAAAGCTTACAATAAGCATCCTGCTCTAGGCACGAAAGGCGTCGTGATCATGGATAAAGCCAAGGATTTTTCCAATCATGCCACTCTCGTGACCGGGACAATTACTGCCGATGGCACTAGAAGCCCCGGAATGGCTCCTTCGAGCCTAGTCCGATCTTACGATTGGAATTTTGATATTTCGGAGATGCTTCTAGCCGGTGCCGGCTCGTCTGGCGAGGTGGATCGGATATCGGTTTCAAACCATTCCTATGGGCAACTAGCGGGGTATGAACCCAGAGGGAGAGGGTTCTTCAATTGGTATGGACCACTGATTAGTGATTTTGAACCGGAGGCTCCTGCTGTCACGAGCGACGGGAAGTTTGGCAGGTATTCGGATCGAACGCGCGTCGTTGATACGGTCGCCTATTCATTGCCCTATTTGACGAGCTTTTTTGCGGCGGCAAATGATCGGAATCAGAATCCAAAAGGGGGCGAAATGGTAACGAGTGTGATCTCGCAGGGCAGCTTTGAAGTGGGGCGGAGAGATTATGACGCCGCTGGTTCTTTCAAGTATGACGAGGCAAAGAGTCCCAAAGGAGACGGAAAATGGCGGGATGGCTTCGAAAATATTCGTGGTGCGGCTGTCGCAAAAAACAATATTGTCGTAGGCGCCGTGGCTGTGACCGGAGACCGATTGGGGGCGACAATGAGCGAATTTTCGAGTTGGGGGCCGACTGATGACGGTCGCATCAAGCCTGACATTGTGGCCCTCGGAGTCGATGTCAATTCGACTGCTCTCACAGGTCATGGCTATGCGAAGAATAGCGGGACCAGTTTGGCCTCGCCGTTGGCGGCGGGGTCTGCCGCACTTCTGGTCGAGCTCTACCAGGATAAGTTCCATGGTCTCATGCGTTCCAGTATGATGAAGGGGCTGCTGATTCATACGGCTGACGACGTAGGAAGACCGGGCCCGGATTACACTTTCGGGTGGGGGCTGATTAATGTGAAAAAGGCGGCGGACATTATCATCGCGCACAAGAAATTCTATATGACGGACCCAACAGCGGGTCCGAAAATGATCAAGGGTTCCATCCTTGCCAACAAAGAACCTTTCACTTTCGTGTTTCAAAGTGATGGCACAAAACCGATCCGGGCGACGCTGTGTTGGACTGATCCTGCCGGTCGCGTGCAAGAAGGGACCGATAGCCGAAAGTCCGCGCTCTCCCATAACCTCGACTTGCTCATCACTGGTCCCAACGGGGAACTGCACCGTCCTTTCAAAATGCCGTATGTGGGCGACTGGAGTAAGGCCAAGCTGACGGCTAATGCGACGCGTGGGAAGAACGACACCGACAATGTTGAGCAGATTTTCGACAAGGCTAAGCCCACCCTGAATGGTGCAGGGATTTACAAGGTCACTGTGTCGCTGGATGGATCGCTCAAACGCGGGATCACTAAGCAGGACTTTTCGCTGGTGGTGACAGGCGGCAAGGCCTTGCCGAAAGGGGAGGCCGTGATTGACCTGGATGACAGTTTGAATTTCGGCAAGGTGGCCGACGGAAGATCGAGAACCTTGCACCTCAATATCCGCAACCTGGGTGACGACGATCTGTTGGTTTCGGGGATTGACTTCGGGGGAAATATGGACCTGTCAGGAAACTTTGATGGATTGGTCAAGCCGGGCGAAGTTGGAGTCGCTCCCATCACCTATACGCCCATCAGTTACATGCCGAGTGCGGTAGCCGCCAATGTGAAGTGGTTCGGCACGCTGAAGGTTCTCTGTACCTCGAAAGCAGGAAGAATCACCGTTCCTCTTGCTCGATCTGTGGCCGGGAAATCGAATGATGCTCCCCGGTTGAAACTGCCGGAACCAGGAGTCAATCTCAAGACGAACTACATCGATAATATTGTCGGCAGCGAGTGGTCGTATGACCTTGTCCCCAATGATTGGTCAGAAGAGAAGGCGGTGCCATTCTCCAACCGGTTTGCTTTTAATAAGGACTGGACGGTTCGCATTATCGTGGTGGATAACCCGAATTATCGGACCAGTGATATCAAAGCGGGATTCGAATGGATGCCCATCGGTCCCAATCAAGTCAAACTGTACAATCCCAATGGATTTCCCGGCTACCAGGAGGGCATCATTCTGAAATTTACTTCTGAGAAGGTATTTGAGACGACCAATCTGGTGGGGCAGGCGATCATAGGGCGACGATATGGCGAACCGGGACCCAAAGTTGATTTCACCAAAGACCTTTCTGGAATGGTGATGCATTACACCCACCATTTTCAGAAGGGTAATACCACCAAAGACTTCTCAACGGAATATGACGGGGTCGTCGCCGTGCTGCAGGCAGGTGGGGGTATGAAAGCTTTCATCCGTGATGACACTCACGGCCTGTGGGACAATGTCACCTGGAAGCCCTACGGGGACAATGTGGTGAGCCTCTATAACGATTCAACCAGGCAGGAGATGTATTTGCACCTGGTTTCGCCGAAATTCACGGGCTACAAGGGCTACGTTACCGTTGGTTGGACTGGAAACAATGTCGAGGGATCCATTACGAAAGCCTGGAAAGATCCAGGCCAGGTAACTGATCTGACCAAGCGCAACGAGCGCGAGATTACCGGACATTTTGGCGGGATCGGAATGGAGTGGAGACTGCCGGACCAGGATGCCGATGAAGCAAGGGGACATTGGCTGGCCATCCATAAAACGACTCAGAAACAGTGGAAGTCGGTCATGGGGACGAATCCCAGCAAACGCACGGGGGATAATCTGCCGGTCCAACAGGTCACCTCGAATAATGTGAGGGACTGGATCAAGAAGATGAAGGTGAAGTATCCTCTGCCCAAAGGCACGACCTGGTCGACGCTGCCAAAGTGCGATTCCACCAAGTATCCTGATCCGGTCGGTTCCGGCTTCAAGGCGATCATCGTGGCGGAAAGGTGGTGATGGGCTTATCTCACGAAAGGGAAATGGGTCGACAGGAATTGTCAGGTTGATTTGTCGTTTGCCACTCGTTGGGTGCATTTGGTTTTTAGGCTTTTAATAGGCCTTGCTTCTTGGTATCGCTGGTGTGTCAAAATCAACGACAAAAGATGAGTCAATCCGCCTTTCGACATTCGGTATTTTCGCCGCATTTCACTGCCTTGATTTGCGTGGCTTTTGCTTGCGTCGTCAGCATGGCATCCGCGCAGCCGGCGATTCGTGCTTTCCTCGTTTTCTGCGACGGGTACCCCGGGAATTACGGAGGCATCAACACGAGTGTTTCAACCGATGGCTTTATCGTCAGAAGTCTGCTCGAAGACAATATCTCGGAGCAGGGGTGGGGTGTTTCACTGGAGATTACCGAAGTGTCAGGTGAGTCAGCTACGGCAGATAATGTGATGCGCCGGTTTGATGCCTTTTCTCAGCAGGTCGGCCCTGAGGATACGGTCTTCGTTCATTTTTCCGGTCATGGGGTGATCAAAGACCAGGATACTAAGGAACAGTTTCTGCAGTTCTGTGATCTCGAAATGCGCAGCCGTAAAGTATGGGCGGAGAAGATAGAGGCCTTGCCGGTTCAATTGAAGATTCTGATTACGGATTGTTGCTCGAGCTATCCGGTGAAGGAGTTAGCGGAAGGCCCGGAGGAGATCAATCCGTGGAATTCTTTCTACTATCTCTTCCGGCTTCATGAGGGCTTCGTGAACATTACTGCTGCGTCGCCGGGTCAGGATGCCTACGGCACGGAACGAGGCGGCTTCTTGACGGTGAATCTTGCTTCCGACATGCAGCGATACAAGACGTGGGAACAGGTCTTTCAGCGGACCGAAACCCGGGTCTTTGATGAATCGTCGGCCGAGATCCGTGGGCTTGGTGATCCTTCTTTGCAGCCGCAGCGACCGTTGGCATATGGGTTGGGTAGTCTGATGTTTGATCGTGGAAATCCAGACGAAACAGTGCCGGAGAGAGTAAAATTTATCCTGCCCGATTCGAATCAGCGGACCATACCCGAAGGTGAACTATGGGAGAAAGGCCTCTATCAGCTCTACTTCGCGAGGAATGAGATCTTTGCGAGACACGGCTACGATTTCTCGACGCCGCTTTTGAATTACTACTTTGGCGATCGGTTCTGGTATGACCGAAAGCCGGGCTTCAAGTCGCCAAATTTGTCTGAGGTGGAAATTGCGAATGTTGCCGCTATCCGGAGCATTGAAAAAGACAAGGGCGGTCCCTTTGTGCCGGAAGAAAGAGACTTGTTCATTATAGGAATGACTCTCGAAGAAAATAGAGCTTACTATGACGAGCTTTATCCTGATGACTCGTCGTCCGGAACCTCAAATTCGCCCAGTGGAATGGCCGGACCTCCTGACTTATTGCCATACTCCTCAAACGAGATAGTTTCACGCGTCGCGGTGCAGAACCTTTCGTTGAGGAATCTGTCCATTGCCCGGAATGAGATTTTTGCCCGGCACGGTTATCCCTTCAAAGGAGAGAGCCTGCGGCAACACTTTGAACGAAAGCCCTACTACCAGCGAAAGGCATCTGCAACTGATCCCGCGCTGAGCACGATCGAAGAGCAAAACCTCTGGCTCATTCGCAAGATCGAGCGGCTCAAGGGTGGCCCGTATCAGTGGGACTGAAGAGCTCGGTGACTCTTCTTTAGTAGCGGCCATGTAGCTGGGGGTCTTTGACCCCGGGCGCCGGGTTGAAAGCGTAATGATGCCCCAATGCTCTCTCCCAGCCTCCCAGAGACCGGGGGCCGGCCTACCGGCTACAATCGGTAAGGCCTGATCAACGAATCTATATCGGACTCCGGCCTTAAAACCGTGCCATTCGGGTCAGCCTCACTTGTTTCTATGACCTGTTTGAAGCAGATCAATGTGGGTTGGACCCGTCGAGACTCCGTGTATCGACAAAAAAAAATAGCCCGACAGGAAACTCTCCCATCGGGCTATCAAATTTGTTGCTAACTGTGAACTAGGCTTACGCACCAGTTACTGACTCAGCTTTCTTCGTGTGCTTGTCGGTGGAGACTGAGACGTCCTCACCAACGAGGTCGGCGATTTCGATTTCATTACCGTCGGAGTCCTTGATCACGGCGCTGGCCTCAAGAGTAATGGTCTTTTTACCGACCGTAAGCTCCTTCTTCTCAGCATCGTAACTCTTAAGTTCACCGTCGACGGCAACTTTGGTTCCACAGCCTGCATACGCAGCACCCGACATGGCGATCGCGATCGCAATTATAACTAATTTTTTCATTTTTCTGTTTGGTTAGTGATTTATGATTTAGATAACTACCCGAAGTGAGGTTTTCAGGAATTCCTGGTTCTTGCAATCTCTTTCCTTCCCTAAAGAGGGTTGAGCCTGGTACTGAATCGATGCTCTCTTTCTTAGTCGCTATGTTTTACCGAAACCACCAGTCTCTGATTAAGTTCTCAGTCCTCGCAAGTGCACTGCTCGCGATGGCGTCCAGCGCTCTGGCTCATCCCGTCCCGGACTTACCCGTTCGCTCCTATTTTACGAACGAAGGTGGGCTGGAGATCCGTGTCGAAGTCGATCCCCGGAGTTTCGATGATGATCCGGAGGGTCGAGAATACTTAGTGATGGGAGATCAGGAACTTCTCCCCCCGGATGAACTCTCGAAATTGCACGCGCAGGCCGATGTCTATGTGAAACAGCGACTTGCGTTCTATTTAGAGCCTTCGGGTGCTATCGAGCCCAGCTTTGAATGGCAATGGAGAAAATTGGGAGATGAAGGCGATCCTAGCACGCCTGATGATCAAGTTGTTTTGGTCGGTTCAGGGAAATGCCCCGTCCCTAAGGGGGCAACCGCCTACCAACTGGGATCTCTGAAGATGGGTGCTGACTCGATGGGGATTCCGTTGAATGTCATGTTTCTCAACTTCATCAACGGCGAGCAAGTTGAGCGCTACGCCGTTTTGTTTCCGGGCGAAACCAGCTTCGCTTTTGAACTGACAGGATTACTGAATAGCTCGGATCCCTCTGATCCGGCTCACGACAAATCAGGGATCAAAGCGGATTCCGGTGATTGGTGGGCACTCTTTACTTCGGAGATCAGGAGGGGCTTTCTTCATGTGGTTCCTCTCGGAATGGACCATATTCTGTTTGTCCTGGGAGTGTTTCTGATGACACGGGCGAGACGGCCTCTGATTCTTCAGATCTCGGCTTTCACTGTCGCGCATACGCTGACGCTGTGGCTGGCATCAGCCGGATGGGTGAACCTCCCGCCAACAGTGATCGAGCCCATCATCGCACTCAGCATCGTAGCGGTGGCGATGGAGAACATTTTTCTCCCGAAATACACTCATTGGCGATTGCTCATCGTATTTGCCTTTGGACTCATTCACGGCCTCGGTTTTGCCGGAGTGATGTCGACAAAAATCGATTCGAGTTCATCTCTGGTCGTCGGCCTATTGGGAATCAATATTGGCGTGGAATTTGGTCAGCTGGCTGTCATTGCCGCGGCACTGCTCGTAACCGCAGGGATGACCAATCAAGAAAAATATCGCAAGCGGGTGGTGGTTCCGGGTTCGATCCTAATCGCTTTGGCAGGACTTTGGTGGGCCACTGAACGAACCTTATTTGCTTAAGCGAGACCTTCCGGATTGGCAGGCCTCTCGATGCCGGCAGGACCGACGCGCCGATAAAAACTCCTTGATAGAGCAAATTCCAATCACTTCGGTCACCTTTTTATTCTGTCATGCATCCACCTACCACGGCGCAAGAATAAGTCTGTAAAACCGCCTATCGAGGTTCAGTGCATCAGAGTCGGTTACATCAACTGCAAAACCTGTAGCCGTTTGGGTATTGATAACCTCCCAGCTTGCAAGATCTTCCGCTGCAATCACCTGCACCTCAGTTCCTGAATCCGCTGTCACACATAGATGCAAGCCACTTACATCAAGCGGTACAGGACAAAAACCTAAGGAAAAGACTGAAGACGCTGGCGGTAGGCGCCTAATGGCAATTCCGAATGATGCACTTGCTTCCCGCCGGGTGTTATCAAATTCTGTTTCTCCATAGACGAATGTCTTTCCGTCTGCGGAAAACTGGCCCGAGATAGTCTGTGCGTTACCTTCAAGCGAGTATGTAAAGGTAGCAGCACCAGTAGTACTAAGGGTGTATGTGCCAGAGATAAGACGAGGGCCTATCGATTGGGTTGTAGTGATGAACAAGGACCTTGAGACAGTATCATCGTCGACCGAACCACCACTGTAATCTGCTGTTTGATTGGTGATCACGCGGTTGATGCTCCACGTGTCATCTCGCAATAAGAACGTCCCATCGTTTCTAACGGTAATGGTGCTCCTGCTCAGGTCCATATGGTCGGTCTCTCCCCAAGCGTTGGGAGTAGAACCACCCACAATATGCTCCCAATCCACCATGCTATAGGTCCCCGATATATCGCTGTTACTCATGCCTGAGCCCTGTTTCACACCAAACCCGAAAAGCGTTAAGCCATAATACTGACTACTACCGTCAAAGTCCGTTAGCCCAATCGCCGCTGTCTGGCCATCAGCCCCTAGCTGCGCCTGAAATACATCACTACCAACATTAAGAGTCACAAGTCCAGTGGTGGAAACCGAGTAAGAACCACTATCGGTTCCCGAATCTGTAACCAACGCATCGGTATCAAATGTGGTCGTGGAACGAGTGTCTTCATCACCTCCTGAGGAATGGTCCGTAACCACTTCACTGAACGCTCGCTGAAATCCAGCGGTAACAAAGCTCTCACTAACACCACCAACTCCATCGAAAGAAAACTCGGACCGATCGACCGCAATGCTCATGGTTTGGCCAAAGCTATCTGGCGCATTGGGGCCACCGCTAAATTGGTGTTGAAAGGTATAAACAATGAACGTGCTAGTGATATCACCGAGCACCACACCAGTTGGCTGGCGGACCCCAAAACCAAGTGATAGGTTTTCTGTTTGAACATCAGAATCCTGCTGAAACCGAACCAAGGTGTCCGCCAAAACTCCAGTGTAAGCCGTCTCTCCATTACTAAGGGCAACTCTCCCATATTCAGAGACGTTGGTTGTACCGCTATCATTTTCAGTGGGATTGTTAGTAGAAATAGAGAAATTCAGTTCATAACGAAAATCATTATCGTCACCACTGTAGTCGACTTCCAATTCATCTGTCTTTCGCTCAATGATGAAATCCGAAGATGAACGGGTGAAGTTAGCTGACCCGTCAAAACTGACTTCACTCTGTTCAATGGAAATACCATCGGTCTTACCCCATCCTCCCGCAGCATCCGCACCGAAGACCCCCGTCCAGTAGTCGAAAATCACATAGGTACTATTAGTAATATCCGGCGGAGCGGCTGGAGCGTTTTCCACCAATAGGATCAAGACTGCAGCAATCGTAACTAGCGACACTCCTAGATTTTTCATGGCAAAGATTTTAAGCTCTTCGGTGTCGAAAAAGCAAGCTGTAAAAGCTACTTTGGTGCACTCGCCAACCTGAAAGGTTTCTGAATCGCAATCCCTTTCTCCGTCGGTGAAGATGAAGCTCATTTACTGGAGTATTCCCGGTAACGCATGGGTTGGCGTGCCAACGGCTCATTGGAGTTTGATAAAAAATAGGGCCCCCCCTGAATCCCGGCAGGACCGACGCGCCGATAAAAACTCCTTGATAGAGCAAATTCCAATCAGTGATTGGGATTGCTCGAAAGCTAACTGAGAAAAGCTGGATCAGCCGATCAGCGGCGCTTCCGCTGGTCGAAATACGATGATGCCCATGTTACTTCTCTTTTGCCGCAGGTACTCGGAAATGCGGGAGTCGACGACGCACTGACGACCTTTGCTGTTGACGGAGGTGGCATGCATGAAGCGGCAGTTGGACCCATCCCGGGCGGCGAGCCCGACGTGGGAGGTGTAGCCGGAGGGGTCTTGCGATGCGATAGCGATGACGTCTCCGTCTCGCAAGCGCGACTCGATCCCGGCGACGCGGGTGCTGGGAATATAGGTCACGGGCAGGGCCGACACGTGAGCCTCGACTTTGGCGATGCCGGGGATAAGGCTTTGGTCGCTTTTTAGATAGCGGTAGGAGCGCCACGCGGATTGCATCTCGCGTACGTTGCGGCGGACGGGGATACCGCCGAGGGATTTGGTGACGTTAGTTCCGAGGCCACGTTTTTCGTTGTTGGCGAAGACCTCTTCGAGGTGGTGCATGCGGCTGAGGTAGTTACCGTTGCATTTGCCGTCGCGGTAGCGTTCGAGCTCGATGTAATAAAGAAGGGCCTCACGCGACCAAACGGGCGTCGGGTTTTTGATCATGCGGGAGAATGCGAGGGATGTCTCGTAGAAGGTCCAGCAGTCGAGGGTTTCGAAATTGACAGAGGGCGACTCGATGTGGTCGTGTATCTCGAGGGTGTAGTTGCCGTAAGGGGTGCCGCAGATGCTTTTGCCGACGGTCACGGTGCGTTGGCTGAGAGGCTGGTTGGCCCAGTTTTTCCTTTTCGCTTCGGCGCAGAGCCGGTCGAATTTGGCTTCGCCTCTGAAGACGGTCGACCATGGAAGGCGAGGTTTGCCGAATGAGCCCGAGGTTCCGGTCGGGATCGTTTTGCAATGGCTCAAGAAAACTGCGGCACTGGATCCGCCGAGTGCGGTGAATACTTGGCGACGGGTGAGCGGTGCCTGAGAGGAATCGAAGAACATCGTTTTATTGAGCGGCGATACGGTCAATAGAATAGCCTACCATTTGCTCGGAGAAGAAAAAGATTTGCGTGACCCAAGCTGTCGCGTCTTTGATTTGTTTGCACTGTGTCGCTGGCCCCGGCGAGAAGGGGGAAAAGCCGGCGTCCTCGGGCGGCTGCACGCGTTGCCAATTCCTTGGTATCATTTGGTGACCCGTAAGGGATTGTCTTTCGCTTCGCTCCAGTCCGACGGGGTAACTCGCTGCGCTCGCTATTAGCGAATCTGCTCCTTTGTCGCTGATCGGGGCAGTTGACCCGGAAGGCCGGTCCCACGGAAGGCCGGTCCCACGGAAGGCCGGTCCCACGGAAGGCCGGTCCCACGGAAGG